>CAXTKH010000065.1:0-19849 GCA_964244815.1 uncultured Aestuariivirga sp.
CCGAAGAAGTGATCATCACCACGATCAAGAACAACCAAAAATGTTTCTGCCTGCGCAGCAAGGACGGCAAGCTCTCCAACCACTATCTGCTGGTGGCCAACACCATCGCCAGCGACGGCGGCAAAACCATCATTCACGGCAATAACAAAGTCATCGCTGCAAGGTTGAGCGATGCCAAATTCTTCTGGGATCAAGACCGCAAGGTGAAGCTCGAAGATTTATTGCCGAAACTTGGTGCAATTACGTTCCATGCAAAACTCGGTTCACAGGGCGAACGTGTGAAACGCATCGAAGCGCTGGCTGGCGAAATCGCTAAGACCATTGGACTCGATGAACAGGACATAGATAGGGCTAAACATGCTGCCCGTTTGGCCAAAGCTGATCTCGTCACCGGAATGGTTGGCGAATTTCCAGAGTTGCAAGGACTCATGGGCCGCTACATCGCACTGGATCAACGCATAGATACTGAAGTTGCCGATGCAATTCGCGATCATTACAAACCCCAAGGCCCAAACGACTCCATTCCAGTTTCGAAAATTGGCCAAGCAGTGGCTCTTGCCGATAAACTTGATACACTGATGGGCTTCTGGCCCATTGATGAAAGGCCGACTGGTTCTAAAGATCCTTATGCTCTCCGCCGTGCCGCATTGGGTATAACCAGGCCTCTTATTGAGACCGCAACAAGGTTTCCGTTAGAGCCTGCCATTCGAGTCTGTTTGGAACGTGAGTTCACTTTAGGTAGTAAGCAGCTAGCATCAAAAATAGGAAGTTGGGAAAGACTTTCCTTGACAATGGACTTTCGTGGAAAGCCCCATTCAAATATTGAAATCGAAATTTCGCAAAAGGAATTTGAAATAAATTCTCATGAAGCGCTAAGTTTACCAGACCATATTGGAATTGAGGAATTTGATAAACATAAGCACAAAGTAATCAATGAAACGGTTTTTGATCTCCTCGCCTTCTTCGCTGACCGTCTCAAAGTCTATCTCAAAGACCAAGGCGCGCGGCATGATTTGATTGACGCTGTATTCGCACTCGGTGGCCAAGATGATTTGCTCATGGTGGTGCGCCGTGTGGAAGCGCTGTCGAAGTTCCTTGAAACCGATGACGGCAAAAACCTTTTGGCTGGTGTGAAACGCGCCGCCAATATTCTACGCATTGAAGAAAAGAAAGACGATAAAAAATATTCAGGTGATGTGAATCCAGCCCAGCTGATCAAAGGCGAAGAAAAAGCTTTGCACTCGGCCATCAGCCAAGCCTCGGCCTTGGCGCGCAAAGCCGTGGATGCTGAAGATTTCGAAGGCGCCATGAAAGCCATTGCCAAACTGCGCGTGCCCGTGGACGAATTCTTCGAAGGCGTGATCGTGAATGATAAAGACGCCACCTTCCGCGAAAACCGCCTGCGCCTCCTGAACCGCATCAGAGAAGCCACGGCCGAAGTTGCCGATTTCAGCAAGATCGAAGGGTAACGTCCTCTACCGCTTAGCGGGAGAGGAAAGGGGCCCATTTTGCTTCAGCAAAATGGGATAGGTGAGGGGCAGTCAAGCTCCGTCGCCTGCGGTCCCTCATCTATCCCATCTCATTTCATTCGACGGGCCCCTTTCTTCTCCCGCTAAGCGGGAGAAGACGAAGCTACAACGCCACCACAACTCGCCCGCGCACCTTTCCCGCCACAATCTCCTCAGCCACCCGTGGCACATCATCCAACTTCACAGTCGTCGTCAGCGCATGCAACTTCGCTATATCCAAATCGCGTGCCAATCTTTCCCAAGCCGCCATCCGCCTTGGCTTAGGCGTGGTCACGGAGTTCACGCCGATCAACCGCACACCGCGCAAAATAAATGGCGCAACGGAAGCTGGCAAATCCATGCCTTGGGCCAAGCCACAGGCAGCCACGGTTCCTTCCGGAATAATCTGTGAAATCACATTGGCCAGCGTCGTCGAGCCGACACTATCAATTGCGCCGGCCCAGCGTGTTTTGGCCAGCGCCTTCACCGGCCCATTAAATTCACTTCGATTCACCACTGATGTTGCCCCCAGCGATTTCAAAAACGCTTCCTCTTCCATGCGCCCCGTTGAAGCCACAACTTTAAAACCAAGCGTCGAGAGCAGCGCCACAGAAACCGAACCCACGCCACCCGCAGCCCCCGTCACCAAAATCTCACCTTGCTCGGACTTCACGCCTTGCTCTTCCAGCGCCATCACACACAGCATGGCCGTATAACCCGCTACCCCGATGGCCATGGCTTCAGCCGCGCTAAATTTCTTCGGCAAGGGCACCAACCAATCACCGTTCACCCGTGCCACCTGTGCATAGCCACCATAATGGCCCTCACCAACGTCCCAGCCGCCTAACACGACGCTGTCACCAACCTTGTAATCCTGATGCGCCGACTTGGTCACCACGCCCGCCAGATCAATTCCCGGAACCATCGGATATTTGCGGAAGATCGGCGATTTGCCGGTAATCCCCAAACCGTCTTTGTAATTTACTGATGAATGCGAAACCGCAATGGTCACATCACCGTCCATCAAATCAGCCTCAGTCAGCGACGTGATCTCCACATGCTGCCCCGTCTCAGTCTTGCTCACCAACAACGCCCGGAATTTTTCCATCAGAATTTCACAGCCTCTCCAAATGCTTTATTCACAATTTCACCTTGCCACATGGCGGGCCGCCCACGCACATATGTGCCCACCACCCAACCTTGAACTTTAACGCCATCATAAGGCGTCCAGGCACAGCGGCTCTCAATCCATTTATTTTCAATGGTCTCACTGCGCTTCAAATCCACAATCGTGAAGTCGGCATCATAACCTTCCGCAATGCGGCCCTTATTCTTGATATTGAAAATCCGCTGCGGCCCATGTGATGTCAGGTCAACCAAACGCTCCAGCGAAAGCTTGCCCGCATTGACGTGGGTAAGCATCATTGGCACCAAAGTTTGCACCCCCGTCATGCCCGAAGGAGAGGATGGATAAGGCTTGGCTTTTTCCTCCAGCGTATGCGGCGCATGGTCTGACCCCAGCACATCAACCAAGCCGGAATTAATTGCAGCCCACAACGCCTCGCGGTGAAGCTTTTCACGCACCGGAGGGTTCATCTGCAACTTGGTTCCAAGCCGCGCATAATCATCCGATGATAGTGTAAGGTGATGCGGCGTTACTTCGACAGTCGCCAAATCGCGAGCCGCCGCCAGAAGCGGCAATTCCTCCGCCGTTGAAATATGCAAAACATGAATGCGCTTATTATATTTGCGCGCAATGCGAATCAGGCGCTCCGTGCAAAGCCTTGCTGCCTCGACATCGCGCCACACGGGATGGCTGGAAGCATCCCCCGCCACTTGATACTTCACCCGCTCACGCAGCCGAAATTCATCTTCGCTATGAAACGCCGCGCGGCGTGAAAGTTTCGAAATAATCGATTCCAAACCGCTATCATCTTCCACCAGCAAATCGCCCGTGGATGAGCCAATGAAAACTTTGATACCAGCAGAGCCAGGCAATTTTTCCAGCACCGAAATCTCATCCACATTCTCGCGCGTGCCACCCACATAAAATGCAAAATCGCAAAACATCCGGTGCTGCGCCCGTGAAACTTTATCAGCCAACGCCGCAGCTGTCGTCGTGGTCGGATTGGTGTTGGGCATTTCAAAAACCGCCGTCACCCCGCCCATCACGGCAGCGCGGCTTCCCGTTTCCAAATCTTCTTTATGCGTGGGACCAGGCTCACGGAAATGCACCTGGCTGTCGATCACGCCGGGCATGATGTGCAGGTTCCGGCAATCGACTTCCTCCGCGCCCTTAAAACCCGCCCCAATCCCCACAATACTGCCTTCGGACACCGCAATATCGCGCACCCCCATGCCATCTTGGTTGACGACAGTGCCGCCTTTGAGAATAAGATCAATGTTCATGGTGCTTCCTGTTTCAGCAATCGTAAAGCCATGATAGAACAGGCGCAATGACAAAACTCAGCTTTCCAAATCAATTGCGGCCAGACCGCGCCGTGATCTCCATCAGCGGCGACGGTGCGCTGTCATTTCTGCATAATCTGCTGACCTGCGATGTTGCCAATTTGGGGCAGGGCCAAGCAGCTTATGGCGCACTGCTCAGCCCCCAAGGCAAAATTTTGCATGATGTTTTTGTCTTCAACGCGGGCGATCAAGTACTGCTCGATTGTGCCTTGGAACAGCGTGATGCTCTTTTGCAAAAATTGATGATGTACAAGCTTCGTGCCAAACTCACGATGACGGCGCGTGATGATCTCGAAGTAGCGGTTGGTGACGATGGTTATTGCGACCCTCGCATGGCGGTGATGGGCCATAGATTGTTCATCGCCAAGGGTGCGTTTGAGGCTGGTGATGGCTATGACGAGGCTCGTATGACCTTGGGTCTGGCTGATAGTGTCCAGGACATCGGCACCAATAATCTCTTTCCCCACGAAGCAAACTTTGATCAATTCGGCGGGGTCAACTTCACCAAAGGTTGCTATGTCGGCCAGGAAGTTGTCTCCCGAATGCAGCACCGCGGCACTGCCCGCAGCCGCATTTTACCCGTTATAGGTCAAGGACTTAACAAAGGTGATGCTATCACCAGCGAGGGTAAAACCATCGGCGAAATCCTCTCCACCACTTCTACCAATGCGCTCGCTTTAATCCGCCTAGACCGCCTCGCCGATGCCCCGTCGCAACTCCTGTCAAACGCCATCTCCGTCAAAGTGCAAAAGCCCGACTGGATAAAATACGACGTCACCATCCCAGAGGCCGCACAATGACCGCCATAAAACACGAAGACGGAATTCATCGTTGCAGCTGGTGCGGAGCAGACTCTCTCTATGTGCATTATCACGACACCGATTGGGGCGTGCCGGAATATGACTCCCGTGCACTTTTTGAAAAGCTAATTTTAGACGGCTTCCAAGCAGGCCTCAGCTGGATCACGATTTTGCGCAAGCGCGAAAATTTCCGCGAAGCCTTTGATGGCTTCGTGCCGGAAAAAATCATCACTTATGATCGCCACAAGAAAGATGCGTTGATGCAAAATGCTGGCATTGTACGCAATCGCTTGAAGATTGAAGGCGCAGTGCTGAACGCGCAAGCCTATTTGAAAATAGATGACTTCTCAAAATATCTTTGGGATTTTGTGGATGGCAAGCCCGTCGTGAACAAGTTCCAATCAATGAAAGATGTGCCGGGTAAAACTCCACTCGCGGAGAAAATCTCGAAAGATTTAAAACAAAAGGGCTTCAAATTCGTCGGCCCCACAATCGTATATGCCTTTATGCAAGCCACTGGTTTTTTCAATGACCACATGGTGGATTGCCACCGCCACGAGGCGGTCAAGAAGCTGGCGCGTTAATGGCCGACGCATCCCCACGCGCGTGGCAACGCATGCTATCAGGCCGCAGGTTGGATCTGCTCGATCCATCGCCCCTTGATATTGAAATCGAAGACATCGCCCACGGCCTCGCCCGCGTCGCGCGTTGGAATGGCCAGACCAAAGGTGATCACTCATTTTCCGTGGCGCAGCACTGTGTTCTGGTCGAACAAATTTTTGCCCATTGCAATGACAAGCCCTCCAAACAATCGCGCCTTGTGGCACTTCTGCATGATGCACCTGAATATGTAATCGGCGACATGATCTCGCCCTTCAAAGCTGCACTGGGTGTTGACTACAAAGCCTTCGAACACCGCCTGATGGCAGCAATCCACATCCGCTTTGGTCTGCCACCCAAAGCCATAGGCGAAACGGAAGCATTGATCAAACAAGCTGATAAAATGGCGGCTTACCTCGAAGCCACTCAGCTCGCTGGCTTTTCCATCCCCGAAGCCGAAAAATTCTTCGGTCGCCCTGAAGGCCTGTCAGGCGACCAAAAATTCTACGCGCTTGAAACGCTGCCGACAAATGCTGCAGCAACGCTTTATCTTTCAGTATTCAAAAGGCTTACATCATGATCATCGTCTGCGGCCTACATGCCGCCCAATTTCAAATTGATTTGCACAAAGCAAAATCTGTGATTGGTATCCTTGGCCCAGAAACGCCACATCCCGTTTACAGCAACATCGACAATCATTTGAAGCTAACTTTTAACGACATCAACGCTGATACCCCGGGCTTGGTATCGCCAAGTGAACAAGATGCAAAACGCCTTATATCATTTGTCGAAAGGTGGAATCAAAATGACCCCTTACTCATCCATTGTTGGGCGGGCATCAGCCGCTCCACCGCATCAGCATTTGCAGCAATGTGCATATCGCGACCTCAACAGGATGAAATGGAGATTGCCCAAGAGCTGAGAAAGGCCTCGCCGTCGGCCACTCCAAATCGCCTCATCACCAGGCAGGTTGATCAGATTTTGGGTAGGCAAGGCAGAATGATAGCGGCTGTAGAATCCATCGGCCGAGGCACAAATGCATATGAAGGCGCGGCTTTCATCCTTCACCCATAAGAAACGGCGACATTTCTGCCGCCGTTCGAAACTTAAACCATGCACAAACTAATTATGCAGCAGACTTCGCCCTACGACGACGGCCTGCAAAACCCAAAACCCCAAGACCTGCAGCAAGAAGCGGCAGTGCGGCAGGAACAGGCACTGTAGACAACGAAACATTGTCGAGGATTATGCCGCCATTATCACCATCGTTTGTTCCAGAACCGGCAAAATACAAAGCACTGGAAAAGTCGGCCAAAGCTGTAAAACTAAACGACGTCGTTATGAAATTGGCGATTGAACCCACCTGATTTATGGTAATGCCGGGGAAGCCTAAAACACTTGCAACCAATGTCTCGGTACTTCCGTTATTCGCCGAGTTTGAATTGTTCCCGTAATTAAATGTTACGGTATAAGTTTTTCCAGCTAAAAAATTGAACGCATTTGCCGTGTGAATACCACCGGACTGCTGCGTTGAACCATTCATATCGATGTAATTGCCATTACCTGGATAAAATGGAAAAAAACCGGTTCCAATAACGTCAACCGAACCATAATCTAAAACCCAATTGGCAGGTGTTTTATTAATCCCAGTGCCATTAGCATCAAAATTATCTGCAAAAATAACGACTGCATGGGAAGCAACTGTGCCGCCAACCAAGAAAGCCGAAGCTAAAAGGAATTTCTTGAACATTTTTGAACTATCCTTAAAAAATGAAACCTGACACAATCGTTAGTATTCGATTAGGTTTATTGATTTCTTAATAGATTACAAATTGTTTATATCAATATCGAACGATTCTTGTCAAGCCTTAGCCACCAGCGTAGAAAATATGATGACCAATGCGCGCAAGGCGGCGCATGGCTTTAGCCCAGCGTGGCTTCACATAATCAGCATGATAATTGGTTGCTGATCCCATCATGGCAATTGCCGGATCGCCCGAAATTGCCCGTTGCGCAATGGCCTTTGCGTGAGACCATGCACCAGGTTGATTTACATCATCGGGTAACCCATCACATGCAAACGAGAATTGACAGGAATTGCGCGTACCTGAACCTTGGTAAACAACGCCGCAAATGGATTTCGGATAGTCTGGAGATTTAACCCGGTTCAGAATAACCTTGGCAACAGCCAATTGGCCCAAATCTGATTCAGAGCGCGATTCAAAATAAACAGCGCGAGCCAAGCAATTTTCTTCTGCCAAACGAACCCGGCGTTGAGCAACAACTTTTTGTTTTACAGCTTTTTCAAGCTTGAATGTTTTTTGGACGTCAGGTTGAGCCGGCACAACAGCCATACGTTTAACCGCAGGAGCAGGCTCATCAGGATGCTTCAAATCAATTGACGCTGGAATAATTTTAACTTCTTTTTCTACCTTTGCCAGTTTAAGGACCTTGGGCTTGGGCAAGGGAACTGGTACAGGAACCGGCTCAACCAGATTTTCGATGGCCAAATCGCCTTTACCATCGATCAAAACTGTTTGGCTGCGCAGTGTCTTCAAATTCAAAAGCGCAAAGGTTTCGCCCTCAGGCAGCAGTGAACCTTTGGTAGCCAATGCTGAAGTCGGCATAACCAACGGTACGTTATCTTCGACAGTGGCATTATGCGCATCAGCATTTCGGCCAATGTAATGGCCTGCAAATGCAAAAGCTGTAACTAACATAACGCCAGCAAATGCCATAGGCACGAGATCGCGGAGTTGGGATTTTGGTTGAACGGGTATCTCAAGTGAATTGAGTTCTTCAAACCGACGACGTTGCAAACCTTTATATCGTTCCAATATACCGAATCCTATTATGGATGAGCCTTTCGACTCCAGACTGCCAACCGTACCAAAATCGCGTTTAGCATAGGTTAACCATGCCGACAACCCAAAGATGCCACTTTTAAGCCATATAAACGCTAAATTAACATTTAGGTTAATGCGTTGTTTTAATTAAAGTTTTTATCGTAGCCTGAGCTGCAGCCAGTCGTGCAATGGGCACACGGAAGGGCGAACATGACACATAATCAAGCCCCGAAGCCTCGCAAAAGGCAATTGAGTCTGGGTCGCCGCCATGCTCGCCGCATATGCCAAGATGCAATTCTGGGCGCCCCACGCGGCCTCTTTCGACAGCAAAATTGATCAGTTCTCCCACCCCGTCCACATCTAACGAAATGAATGGATCATGCGGAAAAATGCCCCGCGCCGTATACTCGCCAATAAACCGCGCAGAATCGTCGCGACTGATCCCGTATGTCGTTTGCGTCAGGTCATTGGTACCAAATGAGAAGAACTCTGCAGCACCCGCAATATCTTGGGCCTTCAGAGCCGCACGCGGCAACTCGATCATTGTACCTACCAAGTAGGTGATGGCTTGGCTGGTTTCCTGGCGCACTTCAGCAGCCACTATATCAATCCGCTTACGCACGGCATCAAGCTCGGCTCGGGATGAAACCAAGGGTACCATGATTTCAGCAATCGGCGCTTTTCCAGTCTCGCGCTCAACATTTGCCGCCGCCTCAAAAATCGCTCGCGCCTGCATGTCAGTTATTTCGGGATAGCTGAGCAACAGACGCACGCCGCGGTGCCCCAGCATTGGGTTTTGTTCGCGCAACTCAGCCACCCGGCGGCGCAGTGCAGCAGGATCAATCTTCAAATCCTTGGCAATTCCCACAACGTCGTCTGAGGCTGAAGGCAAGAACTCATGCAGTGGTGGATCGAGAAGACGGATGCAAACAGGTAAACCCGCCATGATTGAAAACAGCGCTTCAAAATCTGCCCGCAGCACTGGCAAAATTTTCGCCAAAGCAGCACGGCGATCACGCTCGCTATCGGCCAAAATCATCTCGCGCATAGCAATAATGCGGTCGCCTTCAAAGAACATGTGTTCAGTGCGTGAAAGGCCAATCCCCTCTGCGCCAAAATCGCGAGCAATCCGCGCATCATGCGGCGTTTCAGCATTGGTCCGCACTTTCATGCGCCGCGCTTTATCAGCCCAACCCAAGAATGTTGCAAAATCACCAGAAAGCGAAGGCTTCACAACCGCCACTTCACCTTTGAGAACTTGCCCTGTGCTGCCATCAATGGTGATCACGTCGCCTTTCTTCAGCGTCAGCCCCGGCCCCTTCAAAGTACCCTCGCCAGCATCAATCTTCAAAGACGATGCACCAGCCACACAAGGCTTGCCCATGCCGCGCGCAATCACGGCCGCATGCGAAGTCATGCCGCCGCGCGTGGTCAAAACACCATCAGCGACGTGAACGCCTTTAATATCTTCAGGCGAAGTTTCAGGCCTGACCAAAATCACATGCAACCCTTGCCCCACCAAAACGCGAGCTTCGTCTGCATCAAAAATAATCATGCCAGAAGCAGCCCCTGGTGATGCTGGCAAACCCGCTGCCACAATCTCCCGCTTGGTGTCTGGTGCCAGCGTTGAGTGCAGCAATTGATCAAGCGACAGTGGATCGATACGCAGCAAAGCCTCAGCTTCGCTCATCAAATTCTGCCGCACCATATCAGCAACAATTTTAATTGCAGCAGCAGTGGTGCGCCGCGCAGGCTTTGCATCAAGAAACCACAACTGTCCTTGCGCAATGGTAAAATCAATTTCAACAGCATCTCTGCGCAATTGCTCAAGCTTGAATAATCCGGTGCGCAGTTCTTGAAACGCCGCAGACACAACTGTTTCCAATGATGTAGAGCCATTGCGCAAAGGTAAGCTCTGCCGCAACCGCGCCACCAAATCTGGCCCTTGCGCATCTGGCAGATACTCGCCCTGCATCACAAGCTCACCTGTCTGCGGATGCCGCGAAGCCGCATGACCAGCGCCTGAAAGCTCAGGCTGATTTCCAAACACCATGGCCTGCACGATGATGGCGAGGCCCGCATCAGCATCAGCACCATGAAGCTTGCGGTGAGTTTTTGCGCGCGGCCCATTCCAACCACGCACCAATGCAACGATGGTATGCCAAAGTTGCTCATGCACATCCTGCGGAAACACTTGGTTGTCATGTGCTTCGAGTTGCGATTTAAACCGTGCCGTTAATTCGCGCCCATCAGAACTTTTGATCTCTGTCGCCGAAACATAGCCGCGTTCTTCGATAAACAAACTCAGCAAATCTTCAAACGCAGCAGGGTCATCACCCATCACTACATGTGCGTAATTTTGAATAAAGCGGCGATAGCATTCATGCGCGAAACTCGGATCGCCTGCATGTTTGGCCAGACCTTCAACAGTCTCGTCGTTCAGTCCTAAATTCAATACCGCTTCAAGAGTGCCGGAAAGTGCTGATGGCATCGAAGGGCGTACGGCTAGTAATAACAGGTTTTTGTAATCACCCAATGAACATCCGGTCTCCTCGGCCATCCGCGCAAGCGCTAAAACGATCTGTTGCTTAATCTCAGATGTAGCTTGTCCTGAGGCAATCAATTTGGCTGTTTCAACCGTCAATACAAACCCAGGCGGAACAGCCAAACCCAGCTTTGCCATTTCGCACAAAGCTTCGCCCTTCTGGCCCAAAATGCTAGCCGACAGATTTTTTCCCTCGGCACCAAATTTGCCGAACTGCGCGAGAGCTATGGTCGTTGGTTTTGTCATGTTCCTATTGCATTGCAGCAAAGCCGCAACGCAACCCAAGGTCAAGCTATCAAATGGGCTTAAGGTTAGGAAATCACGCTGGTGCCATGGTTGGAGTCTTGGGGCGCAAACGCCCGATCAACAGCCAAAATGCTATGGCCATGTTTAGTAAGTTCCAAGCCACTCCATGCAAGAAGGCCAGTTTGTAAGATCCAGTATAATCAAAAATCACACCCGATAGCCAACCACCCAAAGCCATGCCTAACACAGTTGATGTGAGCACCAGCGAAATCCGGGTGCCAGCTTCGCGCGCCGGAAAATTATCCCGCACGATTAAAGCATAACTCGGCACAATGCCGCCTTGCGCCAATCCGAAAAGCGCCGTCACCAAATAAAGTGACGTCAGGCCATTAAACGGAATATAAAACAGCAGTGCCAAACATTGCAAAAACGATCCGATCATCAAGGTGCCGGTACCACCAATTTTATCCGACATGTAACCAGAAACCAGACGGCTCACTACACCGCAGCCCAACATCACTGAAAGCATCTGTGCACCAACGGCGCGGTCAAAACCCAAGTCGCCACAATAAGCCAGAAGATGCACCTGCGGCATGCTCATGGCTACACAACAGGCGAGGCCCGCCACAATCAAAATCGCTTGAAGCGAGTTTGAACCTTTTTCAATTTGGCCATTTGAAGTTGGGCTTGGTCGGTCAAGTGTGGAAGCCCGCGTTCGTAACATTAAAGACAACGGCAACATAATAGTTACGCATACAACACCGATCACCATAAACGCATTGCGCCAGCCATATTGCTGAGTCATGTAAGTAAGCAGCGGCGGCCAAATCGTGCCTGCCAAATAATTGCCCGATGCCACAATGCCAACCGCAATGCCGCGCCGCTTTTGAAACCACAGAGACACGTCAGCAACCAGCGGCCCGAATGTTGTGCCGCTGCCAAGAGCGCCAATAATGATCGCAGACGAAGCAACATAGCTCCAATAATTAGGCGCCAATGCCGTAGCGAAAAACCCGATGCACAACATCACAGCACTGATCATCATCGGAATCATTATGCCAAACTTATCGGCCAGCTTGCCTGAGAGAATGCCACCAACCGCAAAACCAAGCATCGTCATTGTATAGGGGAACGACGCACCCGCGCGGTCTATCTGAAATTCCGCTTGAATAAACGGCAACACCACAACCCCAGCCCAGAGCCCAATCCCGCCAGTGGTGGCAAGGACAATGGAAGCCGCAAGGCGGATCCAGGAATATCGACTATCGGGAAGGTGATTCATGGAAACACTTTAGTTGAAGGAAAGTAGACTTAGCAGTACCAGATATCGTCTAAGCACCTACAATACGTCATTCCCGTGAAGGCGGGAATCTCTGTTTGCTTAGTCACAAAACGCAGATGCCCGCCTACGCGGGCATGACGAAATGTTAGGAGCGTTTAAATTCCTAAGACAGCCGAAATCTAAAAACTACTGGTGTGTCTTGCCCACTGTAAATTCACCAGACCGAATACGCTCCGGCAAGCGCTCGCACATTACGGCGACAGGCTCTTCGCCATAAGTGGCAATCATATCGGACAAGGCAGCAAAAATCGCAGCAGTTGCAATAGCATCAGGGTCAAGTCCATCGTAAATAGCTTCTTCCCATGCCTCAAGAATATAGCGCAACGCCATTTGTTTAGCTTCTTGCGGCGGCAACTCAGCAATTTGCTCTTCAGATAATTTATACATGGCACCCAAACTTGATAGCGCAAGAGAGCCCACCCCAATCGCGTTAACACACATTAACAGGTGAAATTGCAACCGCGAGTCGAACCTTAAGAGAAGGTTAACGCTACTCTTAAAATTAGACTAAAGCTGAAGAACTTTCACAGATTCTGCAATGGCTTGCGCAATATTTGGGGCAAGTTCAAAGGCCTCTAATGCCTGTGGATAAACCCAGGCCAAATCAGCCGCATCACTGCCCGCAACCGCCTGGCCCGAGACATAATGACCAGCAAAACAAGTGACCTTGTAGATCAAGATACCGTCATGCCAAACCTCAAAAGGGCCAATGGGATGCGCTAACTCTGCCACAATCTGCGTCTCTTCATACAGCTCGCGCACCGATGCCCTTTCCGCCGTTTCGCCAATCTCGATCTTGCCACCGGGTAAACTCCACAAGCCCTTTCCAGGATGTTTGCCGCGCTTGATCAGCAGAACCTTGCCGTTACGCCAAACGCAAGCTGATGCACCTAGAATTGGTTGTGTCATGTCGCTAGTATCATCCTATGTGTGGTCTCTATAGTTTTCGCAAATCGGCAGATGAAGCAAGAGCTTTGTTTCAATATCTGGAGCAGGCAGATTTTCCAACGCGCCAATATGTAACGCCGGGCAGCCCGATTGCGATAGTGCGAACTGGTCTTGATCACCTCCGTCATTTCGAATTGGTGCGCTGGGGCTTTGTTCCAAGCTGGGCCAAGGAAATCCAGCCGCGGCCTCTGATCAATGCCAGAGCCGAAACTGTTTATGAAAAGCCCAGCTTTAAAAACGCAATCCGCCGCCGCCGCTGTCTTTTTCCGACAGATGGTTTTTATGAATGGGAAGGCGATTTACCTGGCAAAAAACGCCCTTATTTTATTCATCGTCCCGATAACGGCCTATTCGCATTCGGCGGCATTTGGGAGCATTGGCAGAGCGCTGATGGCTCTGAACTCGAAACCGCCGCGATGCTGACCACCGATCCCAATTTATTGATTTCTACAATCCACAACCGCAGCCCTGTGGTGATCCATCCAAAGGATTTTGATCGCTGGCTTGATGGCGGAGAGGAAAACGTGCGCGACCTATTGAAACCTCCGCCGGATGATTATTTCGCCATGGAACCCACAGTCATCGCACGCAACGCTCCGCCACCAAAACCAAAAGATAATCCACCATCATCAAGTCAAATGGGTCTATTCTGATTGAATGACCAAACACCTCCGCATCCTTCAGCCACACAAAAACATCTACGCCTATTACGATGGCCGCGTGCCAGGCTATCGTTTTATGGAGCAAGACAATTGGGTTGATGATGGAGCACTTTCATTAGGCATCGCCAGTTACGCCATTGTCGATGGCCATGAAGCACTGGTTTACGATACGCATTGCTCGAACGATTACGCCCGCGCCATTCGCGAACATCTCGCCAGCATTGGCGTAACCAAAATCACCGTGCTCCTCAGCCATTGGCATCTCGATCATGTGGCCGGAACTGAAGTGTTCAAAGATTGCACGATCATCGCTAACGAAAAAACTGCCGACCACTTGGCAAAACATAAATCAGCCATTGAAGATGGAACTCACCACGGCCCTCCAGCCATCAATCCGCTCATCCTTCCAACTCAAACATTTTCAAAATCGATGAATTTCAAACTCGGCGCACTCGATTTGCAATTCCTTGAATTCAATATTCATAGCGATGATGCGACAGTCGTTTGGATGGCAGAGCAGGGCGTATTGCTCGCGGGCGACACCATGGAAGACACCGTCACCTATGTCGCCGAACCCGAACATTTAAACATCCACCTCGCTGATCTCGACCATATCTGGGCCCTAGCTCCCACGCACATCCTGCCTAACCACGGCCATGCCGATCTGATCGCCAGAGGCGGCTATGGCAAAACCTTCATCCCCGCCACCCAACAATATATCCGCATGCTAAAACGCATGGTGGCTGAACCGGAACTTCGCGATCAAGACCTGCGCCATATTATCGCCGGACCATTAGAGGCGGGCTGGGTGAATTATTTTGAGCCTTATGAGGCAGTGCATAAAGCGAATGTGGAAATGGTTTTGAAGGCAGGGTTGAATTAAAACCATTTGATTTTGATTGGAGCCAACTCCACTTTAAACCGTCATCCCGCGAAGGCGGGGATCTGCGTTTTGTTTCAAATAAAACTGAGATTCCCGCCTTCGCGGGAATGACGGCTTAGGAACATTCAACCAATCCTCTTCCCCATACTCATCACCGCATTCGTCTCAAACCCAATCGCTCTATAAAACCCAATCGCGCTCTCATTTTCATCGCGGATCATCAAGTTGATTTTCCACACGCCGAGTTTCTTCAAATAATTCTCGGCAGCAAGAACCGCAGCCCGCCCCAATCCTGTTTTCTGATTTTCCGCTGCAACGGCCAAATAATAAATCGCACCACGATGCCCATCATGGCCGACCATGACCGACGCAACAATCTGGCCACCAATTTCGTGAACCAAAACTGTGGACGTCGCACCCGCCAGCGCAAAATCAAAATCCTGCACCGGATTATTCCACGCGCGAGTTAACCCACACGCCTGCCACAAAGCAATCACAGCATCGCGGTCGGCAGACATTGCCGTGCGAAATCTCACAACGGCAAAACCTTGCCCGGATTCATAATACCCTTGGGATCAAGCATCGCCTTCACCCCGCGCATCATGTCCAACTCCACAGGAGATTTAATCCGCAACATGTCATCGCGTTTCAACTGCCCAATGCCATGCTCAGCGCTGATTGAGCCGCCATGTTTCAGCACCACATCAAACACCACCCAATTCATCGCGTTCCATTGTTCAAGATATTTCTGCTTATCCATGCCCACGGGTTGCGACACATTAAAATGCATATTGCCATCGCCCATATGGCCAAAGCAGACCACGCGAGCATCGGCCATAAACTTCTGTACAGCCTTCATGGCCTCATCAATAAACATAGGGACATGTGATACCGGCACCGACACATCATGCTTGATTGACCCGCCCTCGTAGCGCTGCGACTCTGACATGGACTCGCGAATAGTCCAAAGTGATTGCCGTTGAGCTTCTGATTGCGCAATGGAAGCATCCGTCACGATCCCCAACTCCAATGCCCTTTCTAAAATTATTTCAATAGAGCCTGGCACCGCATCAGCTAACTCCGTCAGCACATACCAAGGCGAAGGCGTAGCGATCGGATTGACAGCGCCCATATGCTTCACTGCAAACCCCAACCCAATCTTCGCCATCAACTCAAACGCCACAGCGCAGTTGCCGCTCTCACTTTTCACGAGCGCCAACAAATCAACAGCAGCTTGGGGGGAGGGTACAGCGATGAAAGCCGTGTCATTGCGGCGCGGTTTTGGGTACAACTTCAACACCGCCGCGGTGATAATCCCCAAGGTGCCTTCAGCACCAATGAACAGGTTTTTCAAATCATAGCCCGTATTATCTTTGCGCAGCTTCTTCAGCCCATTCCAAATCTGCCCATTGGCCAGCACAACCTCAAGCCCCAGACATAAATCGCGCGTGTTGCCATAAGCTAAAACATTAAGCCCGCCGGCATTGCTCGAAAGATTGCCACCGATGCGGCACGAACCTTCAGACGCCAGGCTAAGCGGAAACAGACGGTCAACCGCATCCGCAGCATTCTGCACATTTTTCAAAATGCATCCCGCTTCCACCGTCATCGAATAATCATCAGCATCAACCGAAATAATCTTCGTCATGCGGTCAAGCGATAATAAAACCTCAGGCCCCGTCGGCATTTGGCCACCCACTAATCCAGTGTTTCCAGATTGCGGAACAATGGCTGTGTTGGTTTCGTATGCGATTTTCAGAATGCGCGAAACTTCATCGGTGTTGGCTGGCCGCAACACCAAGGGTGATGTGCCCGGCCAAAGGTCACGCCACTCGCGCATATAGGGTGCCATTTCTGTGGCGTTGCTGATGGCGTTCTTCTCGCCCACAATAGCGATAAAGCGTTTAAGAGTTTCAGGCGTTGGCATCATCGCGGAGCCGCCGCGCGTTTCAAACGATCATTGATCGCCTCGCCCAACCCATCCATTGGGATCGGTGCCACTGCAATGCGCTGCGGCTTAAGCGCATCTAACTCATGCAGCATACGAAACAGATTAGCAGCCGCCTCAACGACATCACCAGCGTGCGAAAGATTATGCGCGCCGCCAAATTTCCCAAACCCTAAATAAGCTTCGCCATCAATGACAGCCTCGGCATTAAGCCGCATCGCGGCGTGCGGTGCGTAATGGCTTTCCATTTGTCCTGGCGAGTGCATCACGCCAATTTCTGCGTCGAGCAGCTTAAACCCTAATGCGCCTTCAATCACTTCACGTGCCAGACCACCCGGCCGCAGCAACGTTGCTTTACCATCCAGAAAACTAACAACCGTAGACTCAACGCCAACAGCGCAAGGCCCACCATCCAACACCATCGAAACTTTGCTCCCCAACCCATCCCGCACATGTTGCGCAGTGGTCGGGCTTATGCGGCCTGATGGATTGGCCGAAGGCGCGACCACGGGCTTTCCAACAGCGCGCAACAATTCCAGCGCAATTGGATGTTGCGGCACACGTATAGCCAGAGACGGCAAACCCGCCGATGCGAGCAGCGAAACATTACAAGTGCTCCAGCGTGGCACCACCATTGTCAAAGGCCCCGGCCAGAACCGCGCCGCCAATTTCAAAGCATCAGCTGGAAATTCACCCAGCGCAAAAGCCGCTTCGACATCAGGCACATGTGAAATCAGCGGATTAAATGTGGGCCGCCCCTTTGCCTCGTAAATCCGAACCACCGCCTTATCGTCCGTCGCCAATGCGCCCAGCCCGTAAACCGTCTCGGTCGGGAAGGCCACCAACGCCCCACTCAAAAGCAGGTCGGCGGCTTTTGAAATGTCTTTGGCGCTGATCATCTGTGCCCTATAGCATCACATAAAATTTTCGGCTACCCAGCACATATGTCCACCATCGTTTTCTCCCACCCCGCAAGCCTGGCGCATGTTACCCCCGACGGCCACCCCGAACGGATCGACCGCATCCGCGCGGTGCACGATGTTTTGCGCTCATCGCATTTCAAATCCGTCGTCAACCGCGAAGCGCCCTTGGGTCGCATGGAAGATATCATCCGCTGCCACACTGAAGAACATTATCAAAAAATCCTCAGCGCTGCGCCGGAGGAAGGCTTTGAGTATTTGGACTCTGACACGGTTATGTCGCCCGGAACCTTGCCCGCTGTATTACGCTCCGTCGGCGGAGCCACAGCTGCTGTGGATGCCGTATTCAAAGGCGAAGCGCCAAATGCCTTCCTCGCAATGCGCCCGCCCGGCCACCACGCCGAACACAACCGCGCCATGGGCTTTTGCTTTTTCAACCACGCTGCCATCGCCGCCTTCTACGCCCGCGCCAAATATGGAGCTGAGCGTGTGGCGGTGATTGATTTTGACGTGCATCACGGCAACGGCACGCAGGATATATTCTGGTCAGACAAAGATATGTTCTATGGCTCCACCCACCAAATGCCGCTCTACCCCGGCACAGGAGCAGTGAGTGAAACTGGCGTGGGCAACATCTTCAATGCGCCCTTGCGCGCTGGTGATGGTGGCGCTCAATTCCGCGAAGCCATGAATACAAAAATTCTAACCAACCTCAACAGCTTTGAGCCCGATCTCGTTATCATCAGCGCAGGCTTTGATGCACACATTCGCGATCCGCTGGGCAGCTTGGAATTGGTGGAGGAGGATTTTGCGTGGGCCACTTTGCAACTCATGGAAATTGCGCAAACCCATTGCGAAGGCCGCGTTGTTTCCATCCTCGAAGGCGGCTATGATTTGCAAGGCTTGGCAGGCGGCGTGGGCGCACATCTGGCAGCCCTCATGCACGGTTCAGCCGTGATGGGCGATGAAGACGAATATGAACAAGACGAGGAAGACTAAGCATGGCTGAAGAAGCAGATATCAAATCCTTGTCCTTCGAAAAGGCCTTGGCGATGCTCGAAGAAATCGTGGCCAAGCTTGAATCTGGTCGCGTGGATTTGGAAGAATCAATCAAGATCTACGAACGCGGCGAAGCTTTGCGCAAACATTGCGAAACCAAACTGGCTGAAGCCGAAGCTCGCATTGAAAAAATCACGCTCGGTGCAAATGGCAAGCCTACAGGCACAACGCCGTTGGATGTCGATTGAACCAATATCAATTTACTTGATATGGAAATGATCGCCGTACACGCTCCAAGACAAGGGCGCAATAAGGTCCAAGTTCCCGTTTCGTAAAAATACCCGCTGCGCATTTTCAATGCGTGACATGTCGGTATGTGCTTTTTCTTTTTTCATTTCGACCGCGCGTTCATCCAAAAACGCATTGAGATATTTGGTCTCTGATCCACCTTGGGCTGGCGATTTCGTTTTTTTTGTAGCACGTGCGCGAACACCTTTCATGCCTTCAAATCCATGCACCACCGCGGCATCATAATAAATGAACTGACCTAATGCTCGAAGACCGTCTTCTTTGCCCAGTTTCACAGATGGATTGAAATAAACTTCATCACGCTCACGTTCCTGCGTAGCCTGAAATTCCGGTTTCGCCGATTCTTTTTTCCAAGTCGTAATAAAACCGGGATCAAGGCCAAGGTGGGAATGACCGCCATTGACCTTTCGCAAAGCTGGAATATATTTTTGCAGCCCATTAGTCGGAACCTGTTTTGAATAGCTCTCAACAATTTCCAGAAGATCGCCCGTGCCAGTTGTAAATCCAATAATACCCGCCGTATAACCTCGACCGTCATCGATATCCTCAATGTAAGTAAACTGTTTACGCCAGTCGGTTGAAGAGTTTTCAGCGCTCGACACAAGCTTCATCGCAAATTCTTTTTTAATGGGGTCATCAAGATTGATGCCATCAGACGCCTGCGTTTCCGCCTGAGACGCAGCAAAGCTCAAGCCAACAAGTCCAAGAAGAAGTGTAGCCAAAACCAAAAAATTCTGGCGATACAACCCAAACTTCGAGACTCTATTGCCCATTAAATTGCTCCTCTTTCGAATTGCTATAATCGCAATCAATATCCCCATGGC
>CAXTKH010000066.1:0-19215 GCA_964244815.1 uncultured Aestuariivirga sp.
TTATGGTTGAAATGACGCCCTATGATTTGACCAAGGGCCGCATCAATTATCGGTTCAAATAAATGGCGGATAATGGCGCAAAGCTCGTTCTGGCCAGCGCCTCACCGCGCCGACTGAGCTTGCTCGACCGCATTGGTCTGACGCCTGATTTACTAAATCCTTCTGATGTTGATGAAACACCATTAAAGCGCGAAACTCCGCGGAGGCTTTCGATCCGACTGGCAGATGCCAAGGCTGACAAGGCCAAGGACATGCCGCTGGTAAGGGGCTTGGGCGAGAATGTTTATATTCTGGCCGCTGATACAGTGGTGGGTCTTGGTCGGCGCATTTTGCCCAAGGCCGAATCCTATCAGGAAGCCAAAGATTGTTTGAATTTGTTGTCTGGCCGTTCGCATTGGGTTTATTCTTCGATCAGCGTTATTGCGCCAGGTGGGAAAAAATCTTCGCGCTGCGTTGAAACCAAAATCCGGTTCAAGCGCTTTTCGCGTGAAGATATTGAAAGCTATCTGAAATCCGAAGAATGGCGCGGCAAAGCGGGTGGCTATGCCATTCAGGGCCGGGCTGAATCATTCGTGCGTTACATGGCAGGTTCTCATTCTGCGGTGATTGGCCTTCCACTTTATGAAACTGTGTTGCTTTTACAAGGTGCTGGCTTTCCGGTGCAGCAAAAATGGATGACCCAGCCTATCAGTGATTTGTAATGTCTGAAATTATTCCCTTGAGGCCGCGCAAGCCTTGCCCAATTTGCAGGAAGCCATCTTCACAGAAATTCTATCCTTTCTGTTCCAACCGTTGCGCTAACGAAGATTTGAATTCTTGGTTGGGCGGCAAATATTCAATTCCTGTTGTGGAAGATGAGGACGAAGACGGTAACGACGGCTTAGCCTAAAGTCGCTTTTCACAACATTGAGAAGTTTATCGACTCTGATGGGGCACTGCTTTATGAACGTGGAATTAGCGGGATGCAAATGTGGCCCCACACAAGAGCCAAACCACATCCCACAATCCAATATGCTTCAGGGAGGAAGCTTCAACAATGTCTAATGTATCTACGATGCCTTCAAAAGGCATGACCAAGAACGAAAAATTCGTGATCTTGGCATCATCCACCGGAACAGTTTTCGAGTGGTATGACTTTTATCTCTATGCAACTTTAACCCCGTTTTTCGCGGCATTCTTTTTTCCACCGGGCAATGACACGTGGGCGCTTTTAGGCGCACTTGGTGCTTATGCTGCGGGCTTTCTGGTGCGCCCATTCGGCGCACTGTTCTTTGGCCGCTTGGGAGATCTTGTTGGCCGCAAATATACCTTTCTTGTCACGATTGTGGTGATGGGTATTTCCACTTTCTTGGTTGGTTGCTTGCCTTCATATGCAAGCATTGGCGCTTTGGCTCCAATTTTGTTGCTGCTCATCCGCTTGACACAAGGTTTGGCTTTAGGCGGCGAATATGGTGGTGCGGCAACTTATGTAGCTGAGCATGCACAAAATGGCCGGCGTGGTTATGCCACGAGCTGGATTCAAACCACGGCAACAATCGGCTTTTTCATGTCACTTTTAGTGATTGGCGGGCTGCGTTGGTTCTCCGATCCAGCTTGGTTCAAAGACGGCACGGGCGGCATTATCGCTGGCTGGCGCATTCCGTTCTTGGCTTCGATTATTCTTTTGGCGTTCTCGGTTTGGATCCGTCTGAAACTGAACGAGTCACCTGTGTTCCAGAAAATGAAGGCTGAGGGACGCGGCTCACCAACACCAATCCGCGACTCATTCTTTAAATATCCAAATAACAAATACGCATTGCTGGCTTTACTGGGTGCAACCATGGGCCAAGGCGTTGTGTGGTATACTGCACAATTTTATGCACTGTTCTTTATCAACGGACCACTCAAAGCTGATTGGTGGGTCGGTTATACTGTCGTTGGCATTGCTGTTCTTCTTGCAACCCCACTGTTTGTTTTCTTCGGCAAGCTTTCTGACAAGATTGGCCGCTTGAAGATTATTCTGGCAGGCTGTGCACTGGCTGCAATTTGCTATTTGCCAACTACTGGAATGTCACTGTTCCATTTGCTGGCCCGTTCTATCAACCCTGAACTGGCGGCATTTAACGACACCAGCCCAGCCAAGTTGATCGTAACGGCAGATCCTGCGCAATGCCACTTCACCATTTTCCCGGTTAAGGGTTGGACGGCTGAAGGCGATTGCGACAAGGGCAAATCCATCTTGACATCAAACGGCATTTCATTCACGTCTGTGGATGGGGCTCCAGGTTCCAAAGTAACGTTCCAAGCAGGCGATGCCAAGGTTGAGGGCACTTCGCCATTTGCCTGGCAGAAAGCGTTGGCGGACGCTGGCTATCCACATTTCAAAGTGGTGGAAGCTGACTTCAACTTAACCAAAGAACAAGCCGATGCCTTGGTGAAAGCGCAAGCTGATAAGAAAGCAGCAACCGACGCTAAGGATGCTGCAGCAACCAAGACAGCCTCTACTGCAATCGAAACTGCTGTGAATGACTTGCGTAAAGTGGCGGATGCTGCAGCAAAGCCAATTGGTGCGGTCAATATGATTGCTGCTCCTGTTGTGGCTGCTGACGGCACGGCAACACTGCATGTTGGTGAAATCAAAACCACCACTGCCAAGGCCTTGAGCTTTGCACAATACGTGCAGTCAATCCTGATCGTGTTCGCGATGATGGTCTTCACCACCATGGTTTATGGCCCGATTGCTGCATTCCTGGTGGAAATGTTCCCATCCAACGTGCGCTATACATCGATGTCATTGCCCTATCATATCGGCAATGGCTGGTTCGGCGGCATGCTGCCATTGTTCGCCACAGCTTACGTGGCCTACACAGGTAACATCTTTGCTGGGCTTTGGTATCCGGTGGTCTTTGCGGCCATAACCGCAGTGGTTGGTTTCTTGTTCCTGAAAGAAACCAAAGATGTGGATATCGCGAAGAACTAACGAGATTAACAGCTTCGAAACCCCGCTTTTCAGCGGGGTTTCTTTTTGTGTGAAACCCAGTTGCAACGGCCCAACTGTTCACCTATACAGCCCGTCACCAAAGCGCAATTTCCTCAAGTGGAAATTGTTTGGATGCCCGAGTAGCTCAGTTGGTAGAGCAGCGGATTGAAAATCCGCGTGTCACTGGTTCGATTCCGGTCTCGGGCACCATTTTTATCCAGTTTTCGAAGCTGCCCTGATTGGTGTCAGCAATTGACCAGCGAGAACACAGAGTGCCGCTTGATTTGAGCAACCTGTTTTCGACAGGACGCGGGCCAGGTGACTTTTCACGGTGTTTACTGAAACTTTTAAATCATCAGCGATAGTCCTAGGTCGCCGGCCTTTGCAAATCAAAAAGGCGATGCGAGCTTCTGCTGGCGTAAGTCCCAAGGTTTGCTGAAGACGCAAAATAACATCACTTTCTTCTGATTCCTGTGCGGTAAGAATAATGGCGACGAAATAGTCATCTTCTTGATCATTTGGGATTGGCACGATGGTCACTGACGCTTTCGTGTTTCCATCTTCTCCATGTGACAATGTGGAAAAGTGATCCCTTGTCGAGCTCAATCCTTGGCTGGTCGCAAGAACAGCGGCTTCAAAATCGAGGATGCAACGTTCGTCGCCGTGTATCTGAAATCGTCCGCATTTTATGTAGACATAGCTTTTATCAACCAGTTGCTCATGTCCAACAGCATTTGCATAAACCAACATTCTATGTCGGTTCAGCAAGAACATGGGTAATGAAATATGGTTAAGCAGGGCCTCAAGCTGCGCGTGACCTATGCTCACTGGAGGGCGGGCAATCTGGCGAGGACGGTTGTGTAAGCAGATCATCGAGCACCTCCCGAATGACTCTCTTTCAATGGGCGAACGCTGACTCGGAGAATTAGGTTTTCGCTGCGCAATTCTGAGGCGGACGGTTCTGTGGACTGCGAATTTGTATTTGTCTGTGATTTTTTCATGTGAGGCTCCCTATTTTCGAGAATAGGGGCGACCAACTCGGCTTGCGTCGGTGGGACTACCTATATTTCGGTCAATTATTAAAGTTGTAGTTTTGGACAGAAAATTACTGAAAGTAGAAACTCAAGCAATTTTCAAACGATCTGAACGTGCAGATTTTGTCTTGCCAAGTACGTAAATTGGAATAGTTTTGTTTTGTCCCAAATTCAAATTTTGGAAAATACAAATGCAGAAAGTTTTTGTATCGAAACAAAAGTTGCCAACTAAATCCCGAGCTGTAGCTGGCAGCGATCGGCACGAAAATGCCGAGGCCAGTTATCATGGAAAAGTTCAAGGTGCGATGCCCATTGAGTTGACTCTCGCCTTGCGGGGTCCGCCACTGCCTGATTTCAATGACTCTTCAATTTCCGGTCTTTCAAAACAACAGATCAACGATAAATTTGGTGTATCAAAGCCTGACGCCGCACATGTTTGTAAAGTGATGCGCGACTTCGGATTTGAAATCCAGAATGTAAATTTGGCAGCTCGAAGCGTCGCAATTAAAGGTACCGTGGCACAGGCTGTTAAAGCTTTTCAACCTAATCTTGCGATGTATAAAAACAAAGATCAGGGCGTGTTTCGGGATCGTACAGGTGGCTATCATTTGCCACCGGAGCTTGAAGGAACTGTGTCTGCAGTCATTGGCCTGAGCGAGAGGCGAATAATGCGCCCCAAGCGCGTCGCAAAAGATTTAAACAGACTGGCTGATATTTTGCCAGCGGCAACCCCCGCTGATATTGAGAAAATCTATGACTTTCCAAAAGGAACGGCAGCGGGACAAAAGATTGCGATTGCGGAATTTGGGGGTGGTTACATCCCATCTGATTTGAAAGCATATTGCAAAAAATTTGAAACTCATATGCCGGATGTCCAGGCCATTTCCGTCAATGCTCCGGCTTACACTCTGGGTCAGATGAAAAAATTGAAGCGTTTTGAACGTGAACAAGAACTTTTATGCACTGATGAAGTGATGCTCGACACCGAGATCATTGCAGGGCTCTGTCCGCATGCAAAAATAAAAATCTATTTTGCAACTTTCGATCAGAAAGGCTTTGTCGATTTGCTCAACAAGGTTATTGCCGATCGTCCTGTGGTTCTCTCCATCAGTTGGGGAGTGACGGAGGATGCGAGTGATTGGTCTCAAGTCGCAAGAACTGCTATAAACGAAAGACTTGCCATCGCTGCCGCTCATGGCATTACAGTTTGCGTGTCATCTGGCGACGACGGTGCTGGGGATGGACGCCGGGGCAAAAAAGCGCGCGTGGATTTCCCCGCGTCCAGCCCATATGTGCTGGGGGTTGGGGGCACGCAGATCGGTGGGGACAATGGTCAGCTGGAGGAGGTGACTTGGTGGTTTACACCGGGTACCAGATCAGGTGGTGGCGCATCTACAGGCGGCGGAGTAAGCGCAATCTTTGATCGCCCTAGATGGCAAAATGTGCGGATACAGTCGGGCAACCGCGGCGCTAAAAAAGGCCGTGTCGTGCCTGATGTTGCAGCATTGGCGGAAGGCCCGCGCTACAGTTACGTGCTTTTTGGCAAGACCGAACGCGGCGCTGGAACCAGCGCTTCGGCACCTGTTTGGGCCGCTTTGATTGCGCGCATAAATCAAAAATTGCCCAAGGCTAAAAGGCAGAGATTTTTGACACCACTGCTTTACCGAAAGCTTGCCAATGGCAAGTCACTGGGATCTGCGGTCTGTCATGATATTACGGTTGGGAACAACCGAACTGAACCGCCTGGTTTTGGTTATCGCGCCAAGAGGGGATATGACGCTGTTACAGGCTGGGGTTCACCGAACGGGAAAGCTCTTCTCAAAAAACTTGGGGGTCTCAAATAGTTTTTATCTCATCCATTTGGATGATGAGGCAAGCATGTACCTGGATTAAGACTTGAAGTTTGGGAGGGCCTATTTTGGAAAACATTTTTTTCAGACTGTTCATTTTCATTATTGCCGCAAATGCACTGTGCTTATCCAGTGCAATGTCGCAGGAAAATACTCAGCGTATATCGTCGCGCCCAAATCTGAATCTTGCATATCGCAATTGGCTTGCTCTTACGCCGATCCAACGGGCGCAAACAGGAAGTGAACAACACGACACTCTCCAGAGCTATTCCCAAAAATGTGATGCAGCTACTGGCATAACAATACCTACATTCAGTTGCAGAAACGGGAAGGATGTGCCGGGCCAAGGAACTGTTCCAGCCACTGAAATCAATGCCACATTCTGTGATACACCAAATGTTTTGAACGGTCTTTGTGACCCAGGAAGCAAGTTTCAAGTTTTAAGCAGAAGCGCCGATCGCAATGCAGTTGCGGTTGCCCATTGCCGAAAGGATGGCCAGGCAGTTGAAGGTGAAAATTACAATGATATAGCTATCATCCAATACAATAAAGTGAATGGTGCTATTTGTTTTTATCAGGCCCTTGGTCATGACGTGGTGAACAAAAATCTGAAATTCCCTTTGCCAGGTGACAATATTCCATCACCAAGCCTCGGTGATACTGCGCCCTGGGCCGACCTAAAGTCGCATTGGTTGAGCCCAGCTGCCACCGAAGCTGTTGGATGTCCTGGCTGTCACGACAATGGTGGTTTCATTCGTTCTGAATATCTAGCACAAATGAAAGCGCCAAATTTTGACGACGATCACTCCTTGCCCAGCGTAGCAGATGGCTTCAATAATAAGGATATACCGCTAAAATATGTTGGTCTTGATTATAAGAAACACCGCAGTTGGTCGGTTGAGCTTGTTCCTAATCCGGCGAAGAATTGTACGGACTGCCACCGTTTAGCTGTCTCAAGGTATCAAGTATTCAACCACAGTATGAGAGGCGGTACTGCCATGCTTTTTGCTGAAAAAGCAACGGCTCGCAAACAGGATTCAAAGAATCCGCACAATGCAAACTCGCCGATATGGATGAAGAAAGATCAAATCACTTTTGATCCAGCCGTTGCAAAATTAGCCAAGCGCTATCAAACCTGCGCACTGACATATTTTAATTCTCGTTTCAGAACGATAGCAGCAGGGTGCAAAATTACTCCTTTGGCAGAAGCCTGGCAATAATGGCTAGTTAAGGTTTAATTTGTGCGTTGGAGCAACCAAGGTTCTGACTGAAGCCGCAAAATGACTTCAACGCGATTGCTGGCGTTCAATTTCGAAAGTACGGCAGCGACGTGATGCTCGACTGTTCGTTGTGAGCGATTGAGTAGTTGGGCAATTTGAAGATTGCCATGACCTTTGCTGAGAAAACCAAGTACATCTACTTCCTTTTCTGTAAGGCCCATGGGATGAGTGCGGGCAGCACGGTATGGTCCCCGACGCGGCCTTGGTAAAGCATGTCCCAGCCCAAGAACGTCTGCGCTCCGACGTAACCACGCAACAGCCGATTTCGCACCAAGTTTTTCGAATCGCGTAAGTGCATCAGTGAGCAACGCGGGTTCGTTGGACTGAGCAAGGCT
This sequence comes from uncultured Aestuariivirga sp., assembly GCA_964244815.1. Classification (GTDB taxonomy): domain Bacteria; phylum Pseudomonadota; class Alphaproteobacteria; order Rhizobiales; family Aestuariivirgaceae; genus Aestuariivirga. Next base: position 7,459 of record CAXTKH010000066.1, read on the forward strand.
TACTGCAGCTTGATAAGGCGAACCAATTTCATCCCAAAGCCATGCGGCGGTTACATATTCACAATTCAATTCAGCAGCGAAGGGTTTGGCAATCACATTTGGCAATTTAAGAACTTGGACGGACATCCCTAAACGTTTTGCCCAAACTCGCATTTCACCCAACAGCCAAGGGTCACTTAGCGTGGCACCAAGCGCGAGTGCTTTTTCCAATTGCTGATGAGCCTCAGACTCATCATCACGCAGCCAAGCTAACTCTACGAGTCCAAGGTAACATGGGAGAAGATACTGAGGTTCGCCGATTATGAGCCCTTCTTCCAGGCACTGCTTGATAAAAGTTTCAACGTTGCTCTGGCCGAGCCGGATTCGCGCCAGACCCAAAGCAATTTTGGCAGGCATTTTCATAATCATGGTCAAACGTTGAAGATTGAGGATGCCTGTGCAAATAATTTCTGCTTCTTCAAACCTCCCCTGTTCAACGCGAAGTCGCGCAAACCCACCTGAAAGGTAGTGCGTCCAGGAATCCAGATCATGCTTTGTATCAAAAGCAATCCCTTCGGCAAACAAGCGTTCTGCGAGTGCAAATTCTCGATTGTTTAGAGCAGATTCCGAAAAGTTTGTGTAAGCTCTGGCAGCCTGTTCATGAAAACCGTTCGACAAGGCCAGCTCTAAACTTTCTTGGAGCAGAGCTTTGCCTTCCAAGTTACCATTCGAGAACATGGACGTTCCGACATTGTTGAGGGCATGGGTCAAGGTCTCCTTATCGTTGAATTGCTTGGCTAATGCGATTGCTCGTTCACCCCAATCAATTGCAGCTGCAAGTTCTTCGCGAAGCATATAATTTTGAGAACGCATACTGTAAACCATCGCCAGCTCTGGTCCCGGTTCGCAGTCAACGAGTGCTTCTTCCGCTTTTCTCAGATATTGATCTGCTTTTTGCGCCTCACCCCTGTACCAATGAAACCGCGACAGCCAACGATAGTTCTTACTGACCTTTTCAAAGCGTCCTAGTTGAAGCCAGAGATCTACTGCACTGTGGCAGGCAGAGATGACATCTTCACTAATATTTTTCGATAGCCCAACTTCATAAGCCCAGTCCTCATAAAGCTGCGCGGCTTGTTCTAAACTCGCTAATTTTACATGTTGCAATGCCAGCTCCAGCAGAGAAGTAGCTTGCTCGTGAGCACCCAGTCGCCGCGCTTCAGCCGCTGCAAGCGGTGCCAAGTTTAGAACTTTTATCGCATCCCCAGCACCTTCGGCGTGATGAACGCGGCGTGACAGAATCCCCGCAATGTCGTGCGTATCCATTTTAACTATCGCAGTTTCAGCTAATCTGTGGAGCTGTTGAAGTTTTGCAGGTTGTATTGCTTCCAGAGTTGCCAGCCTTGCTAACTCATGGCGAAACATCAGATTGCCGTTGGAGAGTTTCCGCAGCAAACCGAGACCTACAAGATTTGCAATGTCAGCCATCTTGCCTTCGACGAGAACCTCGGCAAGTTCGTTTTCAATTGGCACCGGAATAATACTGAGATTGCACAAAGACTGTTTTAAGTTATCAGATATTCTTGAAAGTCGGGACCAAACAGCATCTCTGATAGATGTTGGCAACAGCCCACCGGGGCCACCATGAGCAAGCAGTTCTGTTAGGAACAAGGGATTTCCGCCAGTGAGATCGCACAAACTCACCAATCTTTTGCCTTCTGCACCCGATATTTGAGCGACGGCTTTTTCGGTCAGTGGCTTAAGTTCAATTCTACGAACGGCTGAGCTCGGCAAATCTCCTAACACTGCCGTGAGAGGATGATTGGCTCCCACTTCATCATTCCGAAAACTCAAAACCAAAACAAATCTTGCTGCGACCACACGTCGTCCCAGATATCTGACCAACTCCAGGGTAGCGCTATCTGCCCAATGCGCATCCTCAATGATTAAGACGATAGGTAACTTTGAGTTATGGATCTTTTTTATGACCGCCGGAAAAAGAGTGTTCTGTACATCTCCTGATCGCATCAGATTGGCAATTTCAGGATCGAGTTCTTCCGCAAAATCTGAAAGTGCACCAAGGGGCTGAGGCGTAATTGATGCATCACAATACCCAATGAGAATACGAGCAGCCGTGGCATGACGTTTAGCCAAGTCGATAACGACAGTCGTTTTTCCGACACCCGCTTCGCCAGAAAGAAGCACAACAGATCCATCACCTGCGCTTGCTTTGGTCAAGCAGTCAGAAATCGTTGCAATTGTTCCTTCTCGCTCTAACAGTTCGTGGTTCATCGTCCAAACTTCTATTAAATTGCTGCATCCTGTTGTACGAATTCATCTTTGGACTGCTAACCTATAAGAAGCTTCTTGGCCGTTCAATGCTATTGTCGATTTGGTTGCCAAGTCGGGCCATGAATAAGCTTGATGCCAATTGAACTTCGACATTACCACTTACAACTGGAATATGATAAAAAACTTGATAGCAATAGGTGCACAATAATCAGTCAGCATATAGATTTTGCGCAAATTATTACCAAAACTCTGATCGAGCACATTATGTTTTTTAGAAATAGTTATGTAAGAAATTGAATTCATTGTAATTAAAAGGACATCAATACATATTGCAAAATGGCACATGAATTGCAAAAACACTTTACATTGCAGCTGAAACATGTGTTTCTGCGGTATGGAGAGTGTTGGGGATGGCCTCTGTTGTGACAGCGGAACTTGTCGGTTTGACCAAGAAATTTGGATCGACGACGGCTGTTAATCAGATCGATTTGAAAATTTCCGATGGTACTTATTGCTGTCTGTTGGGCCCCTCAGGCTGCGGCAAGACCACGACTTTGCAAATGATCGCCGGACATGAAGCGGTCACATCAGGCGATATTTTGCTTGGCTCTCAAAACGTGACTGATTTGCCACCAGCATTGCGAGGCACCGCGATGATGTTTCAGGCATATGCTCTGTTTGCACATTTGAATGTGTTGGATAATGTAGCTTTCGCGCTAAAAATGCGTGGCGTTGAAAAAACCGCACGACACTCTAAAGCTCGTAAACTTCTAGAACTGGTCGATATGCCAATTATGCCGAGCGTCTGCCGACGCAACTATCAGGTGGCCAACAACAACGTTTAGCTTTAGCACGAGCCCTGATCACCGAACCTCAAGTTCTTCTATTGGACGAGCCACTCTCCGCTCTCGATCCCTTTTTGCGCATTCGTATGCGAGCTGAGTTAAAACGTCTGCAACGCGAACTGGGAATCAACTTCATTCATGTAACTCACGGCCAAGATGAAGCCATGGCATTGGCTGATATGATCGTGTTGATGCATGACGGAAAAATTGCGCAAGCCGGAACGCCTCGTGAAGTTTTCAGTGCGCCAGCTGATGAGTTAGTATCGAAATTTATTGGCGGCCATAATATTGCGAATCGCGCTGGCAGAAAATTTGCGGTGCGCAGCGACCGGATGGATTTGCAAGGTAATGACGTCAAAAAGCACTTAACTGTCTAACTGATTTAATCATTCGAGTTATACAGTAATTTTTTTCTCGGTTGCTTTAGGTTAGCTGGAACATTCAACGCTAGATCATAAAAAGCTAGAGCGAAGCAAGTGGACTATTCCTGCTTCGCTCTACTCATTTTTAGCTAAACGGGTGGACTATTCCCGTTTTGCTCTCCGCATCAATCTAAGATACAAAATCTGTAGCAGTCAGCTGGTGGTGGCCTTTTATGTCCACTTCGAAGCTGTTGTGATTTGCATCTTGGCCGTGCAGAACTGTGAAATTCTCACCGTCTATATTTTCGAAGCTCACGGCAATCTGGCCTGCAGCTGCCGATGTACCGTTAACCAACTGAACTGGTCCGCCCATGAAGCCTTTGACATCAATTTTGTCACCAGCTTCGAAGTTGAGGATAGTGTCGTGGTTGGCATCAGAGGCTGAGCGGAACACAACTGTGTCGTGGCCTGCGCCCGTATCGATAACATTTGTCGAACCTGATGCGGTGATTGTATCGTTGCCGGCACCTGTCACAATGTTTTCAACATTCCACAGAACATCATGGCTAGTAGAAGTGTTGGCAAAGCCATTGTGGTTGAGGCCGGTTCCGAGGTTGACTTCAATTCTGTCTATGATTGACGACATATCAAGAGTGTCGAGTCCCGCATCACCATAATAGCTGTCATTACTGTCATTAGGTGAAGCAATGAATGTATCATCGCCAGCGCCACCCATGGCAATGTCTTCTCCGGCACCACCTTTAATCATGTCGTTACCATCACCCGCAAAGATACGGTCATTGCCGTCTTCGCCGTACACTATATCGTCGCCTGATCCACCAAACACAGTGTCATCGCCAGCTCCACCAAACACAGTGTCGTTGCCGCCTGCTGTTGTCAGCATATCGTTGCCAGCATTGCCAACTGCAACATCATCGCCACCTTGACCAACCAACAGATTGTCAGTTGCATCACCGATGAGAGTCAGAGGTGTTGGCGCCGCAGGTGGGGTTACAGTACCTGTTCCACCACCAGAGTTGCCAGTGCCACCTGTATGACCGGTTCCACCTGTTTCTCCACTATGATCGCCGGTACCACTACCTGTGCCACCACCGTGATCATCAGTTCCGCCACCTGTGCCGCCGCCATGGTCGACGGTGCCGCCGCCATTGTCGACACCGCCTCCATTCGCTCCATCGCCGGCGTTCTGTCCTGTTGCTGTATGGAAAATATCATCAGGCAAATTAGTGAGACCAGTGTTGCGTCCAATGATGGCTGCAAGGCCTTGTTCTTCGATAGTATTCTTATAGATATCGAAGTTATCCATCCGGTTGAGATAGTAGAATCTGTCACCTTCTTGCAGACGGTCGAATTGTTCTTGCAAGACAACCCAGAAGGTTTGACCGACTTGCCCGCCGTTGATGTGCTTTTCAGCAAGACCACCAACCCACAGATCAACACGGTCAATACCCTTAACTGTGTTGCCGTTGACCAGTACAATGTCTGGATTGGCTGCTTTGAACTCAGCGATTTTTGCTGGGGTATCCAACACCAAATCTGGATAGGCTTCTTTGAACTGCGCAATAACTGCATTGCTCAAGCCGTTGCGTTGTTGGAAATCGGCCCATGACGCATAAGGACTGAGATCACCAGCATATCCCACAGCTTCGTGAATATAAGAGTCTGTAGAAGCTTTGAGATCGGCGCGCACTTGGTTCATGGTACCGAGGCCCACATCCCAGCTACGTGCCACGTTGAAGGCGAAGAGATCAGCGCGGATACGTACAAGATCATTACGCACTGCATCAACGATATTGAAATCAACTTCTTCGGCTTGCTGCGTTGCAATACCGCCAAGGATGTTGCCAACACCAAGCTGAGCATAGCCCGGTTGCGGAACGTAACCTGGTGGCAAATGCGGATTGCCTACAAGTGTTGAATTGGTTGGATTGAGGAAAGCATCAACCAACTTTACCTGCATGGGTTGGCCATCAGCGCCCATGACTGTCAATGTATCAGCGACCAGTGAATGACCGACGCGGTAGACTGCAGCAGCAAATTCGTGGCTGATGCGTGAGTCGGTTTCAGGGTGGTATTCTTTGAACCCATGATCGCCAGTGCCTTTGATGCCACCAATGAGCGAGTCTGCAAACTCAGTGAACACAACACGTTGATATTCAGCTTCGTTGACCATTCGAGCGGCTTGGAATGTTTCTTCCTCAGTTCCTTCGAAACCTGAGTCTTTCAGATTATCAACTTGGAAGTTATGGTTGCGGGCCCAGATTGTGTGCATCGCTGTGAGCGATACGTTTTCGTTGGCACGCCCATCACCAGCCAGATAGTGATCAAGCGCACTGATATATGGATTTGCATCAATCAATAGATTTTGACCTGAACCCATGAAGTTTGAAGTCAAACCACTCACCGCAGTTTCGGTGACTGCACCGTTCACAACCAAACCGGGGAAATAGGTTTGGAAAGCAACAGTTGATCCATTTGGTAAATGGAACAAAGTATTGTTAGCCCAATGATGCAAAATGGCCTCACGGAAGGTCGGCAACAAGTTGAACTGTGGTGCTGTAGGATCTGGCGCACCTGCAAGTAGACGTGCCGTCAAACCGCCATGACCATCACCTTCGCGAAGGAACTGCTCAACCAGAATGTTTGAACCGTAGGCTTGGTTTTGATCGACGAATGGTGATGTTTTATTGATGAGGATTGGAACGCCGTCAGCATCAAAGCCAACAACTTTTCCGCGTGTCAAATCTGCGGGGTTATCAGTTACGGCTGATGTGCCTGGACCTCCGATTGCAATCGTTCCATTGCCACCCTTGTCAAGGAAATCAAGGCCGTGATCAAAATACTGTCCGAATGCCATGAAGAAGATATTGGCACCAGCAGCATTCTTCGGCAGATCAATTTCTTGTGCGCCAAGTATATTGGATATGTGGCGTGCATCAAGCTCCGCAAAAATCGGATTGATGGCGCGGTTGCCGTTTGCATCTGGCGCACCATAGTGAGCCGTGGTGAGACGGATGAATGCTTCATCTGCTGCACCATATTCAGGATGCGCAAGGTTATTATTGTGGCCCGATGGATCACGAGCACCAATTGGAATTTCATTTTCACCATCTGGCGTTCCGCTCACAAGATTTTTCAGACCAGCAAGATCAGATTGTGAGAAAGTGAATACGGTACCAGAATTGCCTCCGACCATTCCGCCGCCGTTGGTATTGACCGATGTTACATTCATTACGTCTTGTGAACGCTTGCCGGTGAATGTGTCTGTGCCGCCACCAGTGTTAAGAACGACATGATGCGCTGAAGTGAGCTTGGTAACATCAACAGTGTCATTCCCTTCACCAGCGTTGACTGTGATCGTATTGAACGCCAAGCCTGTTGGAAGGAAGTTGCCAATCGCTGTTACCGAATCTGCACCAGCGCCTGTGTTAATTACAATTTCTTCTATGTCGCGGAGTTCAGCAACAACTGACGCGTTGTTGGTTCCATTGCGTGTGACTACAATTTCAGTTCCGGCATTGAGTTGTGCTGCGGTGTTCCCTGCAACGGCCAACCAATCTACTCTTGCATAAACGCGGTAGTTTTCAGCTGTGGCATCACCATTGATGGTGAAAGTATCGCCAATACCTGGCAAAGACTCGGTGCCACCGTCGATCACATCGCGACCATCACCTGCATTCCAGATTACAGTGTCATTGTCGGCACCGGCATTGATAATGTCGTTGCCTCTGCCACCTGCAATGATGTCATCGCCTGCATCAGCATTGACAGTATCTGCACCACCGCGTGCATCGAAAATGTCATCGCCGGTTGTACCTGTGAGCGTGGCACCGCCACCACCATTTCGGATGCTGTCACCCACGATGCGGGTGCTCGCATCGGTTATGATGGTTTCAGGGTTACCCAAGCTGTCAGTGAACGAGACCACAGCACGCAACAACTGGCCCACTTGTGCTTGTGTTGGCGTAAAGGTTGCAGTCGTAGCGCCAGCAATTGGTGCCCATGCGCCGGGAACGCCGCCACCCGTATCAGGTGCTGCTTGCCATTGGAATGTGAGGGCAAGGGGAGCAGGCAAACCGTTGGCATCAGCAATTGCTGAAGTATTAACAGTGAGGGCAACAGTTTCAGTTGGTGAAGTGTCGCTTAACAAAGCAAAGCCTGTTGCAGGTGAATTGACCACGCCTGCACCACCAACCACAAGATCGCCATCCGCAAATCGCAAGACTTCGATGTTGCGAAGTGTGTCGACACCATCTGAGTCTAACAAAGTAGCTGAGCGTACAAAGCCAGTATGAGACACTGTTATTGTGCCATCAATATTGTTAGTGATGGAGTAATTTGCGCGTACGTCGGCAAATACGGCAACATCAATCGCATCGGTAACGCCGTCAGCAAGCTTGCTATCGTTGATAATTTCACGCACAGCTTCAAGTTGGCCGGGGTTAATGTGATCGGCACCACGCGATAACAAGCGTGCCTGAATTTCTGTCAAGCTATCAACAGAGAACAGAACTGTGTCTGGTTGACCATCCGAGTCATTTAGGTCAAATTTTCCAGTCACAGGATTGATCTTTGTGCTGTGCACGTCAATCTTGACATTCAACCAGGCGTCACCATCAATGATGTCATCGCCCAGATTGCCTCTGATAACATCACTACCAGCACCACCGAGAAGAATTTCAGTTCCCGCAAAAGCTTGTGCGCTGGTTAGAATAATAGCGTTGGGATCATGTGTTGGATTGGAATTTCCAACATTGCCGATCACGTCCCCAAGTCCATGAATGCGGTCGACACCTGCTTGATTGAGTGATGAGTCAAAGCCACCACCAGCAACAAGAAGCTTGGACGACCCTGATAGCACATCATCAAACTTCCATCCAGACAAGCCTTCAACCGAGTCGAACCGATCACGCAAGGTGAATGCTGGAGTTAAGACGGCCTGACCGATGAGCAACGATAAATCAGAATCTGCTGCTACATTATCGCCCTTATGTATGGCCCAGTCGAAGCCTTGCATGCCGTTGTTGCGCTGAATGCCAGCGCCTTGGACCATGATGTCATCGCCGTTTTCGCCATCATAGTCGGTGTCGTTGCCTTGACCATTCAGAATGTCATGGCCAACGATTGGAGAGTTGAAGAATAGTTCGGAATTTTCGCCCGAAAGACTGTCAAATCCTTCACCACCTTCAATCCAATCATCTCCTTCATTGCCAAGCAAGCCATCAGCGGCGCTGCCACCTAGAATGAAGTCATTGCCCTCGCCCGCAAAAATTTCCACGGGGTCAGTCGTGGCTATAATGGCATCTTGTCCGGTATCACCAAACAGCAGGCTCAAACCATGACCGCTGGTGATAACGTCGTTACCTTGGTTGCCGCGCAGGAAGTTATCTCCGAAGGGATCTTCGATAATGTCATCGCCTTCACCACCGAACACTTGGTCAGATTCCATGCCCGCGTTCAGGTAGTCATCGCCACCATCGCCCCAAAGCGTATCAATGCCTTTATCACCGATCAGCGTGTCATTGCCTTCCGTGCCGCCGAGCACGACATGCTCACCGCCTGAGAATTTCAAGACGTTGCCGTCGAGTTCACCGTCACCATTGATATCGGTTGTGCCATTGATGCGGACAACTTTCGGATCGAGCAATTGCTGGAACGAACTTGTCCAAGCAACATCTTTTCCAGCTGCAGCACCGTTGTAATCCTCTTGAGCAACGAGTGTGTCGAGCTCAAGGATCAGATCAGGGGTATCAAATGCAACACCTGAAATATGGGTGGAGTGGACACCGCCGAGATCAGTGTTGCGCATAACGAGATCACTGAAGGTTGAAGGCTCAAGCTGGTTGAGCAAGTTCATGCCTTGGGTGCGGCTCAGATAGTAGAAGCGGTCTCCGTTCTGCAGGTGCTCCATCTGGTACTCGAACACCGCATTGAAGGTGGAGCCCAGCATGCCGCCAAATTCCATTTTCTCTTCAGCAAGACCACCAACCCACAAATCAACTTTGTTAAGGCCGCCAAGACTATCGTCATTTGGCCCGGCACCATCAGCTGCATAGATTCCAGTTCCGTTGAGGAAATCTTTGAAATCTTGCAACATTGCAGGCGTGTCGCCAGGTGCACCAAACACAATATGCATTGCTGCTGCGCGCTTGCCGTCAATTGTAGTCTCTGCAGTCACCAACGGATGCGTGCCGTAAGCTGCAATGAAGTTGATTATCGATTCAGGATGTTTAATGTTCTGAGCAAAATCAAACCAGCTTGTATATGGCTTAAGCTGCGCATCACTGGTCATAGCATACAGTTCAGTACGCGCATGATTGAGAGTTGGAATGCCAGCATCACGACCGCGAGCCATGTTGATTGCCGCCAGATCGAGTGGAAGCCCCACAAGATTGTTGCGCAATGCGTCAACAACAAATTCGTCAATTTCAGCGCCAACCTGACGGGTCATACCACGCAGGATCGCACCACCGGAGATCGCTGCATCAACACCACCGGCGGTGATCTGAGCTGCAGTCAAACCTCCCCCGCCATTGTTGTTCATGCTGAATGCAACAGGGTTAAGGAATGCTTCGATCAAGCCAATTTGCGATGGTGAGCCGTCAACCGTAGTCAAGTCATTTGTTAAACGATCAACCGTGTCATCCAGCATTGAATGTCCAAACCGATAAACAGTATGGGCAAATTCAGCGACGATTGAGGGATCTAACGTGGCGCTGTTGGTGAATACAAATGGATCGACATTTGGTTGAATCTTGCGTGCAAATTCTTCGAAAACCAGATGTTGATACTGCATTTCAGTAACGAAACGGCCAGCTTGGAAAAGGCGTTCACCATTCCATATCAAAGCGTCGCCGGGGGCTGGAAGTACGGCCAGCTGATGATGAGGATCTAACCACTGATTAATCAGCGCCAAATCACCGGTTGCCAGAATCGTGCCTTTATAGTTCTCAACGAGACGATCATGTTCATTGTGGAAAACAGTATGAACTGTTGTAAGGCCGATGTTTTCGTTGCCACGTCCATCACCCGTAATAAAATGTTGATCCAGCAATTCGTTGTCGTAGGTGCCTGCCGCGATTGGCCCAAGAGAGGTGCCAACAGTGTTGTCAGCGTCAGCAACAAATCCAGCTTTGATGTCTGCATTGTGGGCTATGTCATCAAGAAACGCAGTACCAGCAGGCAATGCATTTCCCGGAATCAGCGTACCAAGTCCGCCATTGTCTGCTGGATTTGCTTCCACGAGTCCAGTTGCAGTTACAATTTGCACAAATCCATTTGCACCACGAATGAAGCGGCCATATTCATCGGTTGCCAACAATGGCACCTTGTGAATATCCATGTCCACAAGTTGAATGCCAAGCATGGTGTGCGCTTGTTCTTTCACGTCAGCCCATTTTGGCAGCCCGCCGTCCGTGCCACCCAACAAATGACCAGTGGCAATTGGCATACCGCCGTCCATTGTGTACTCACGCAAGAACACTTGGTGAGAGGCATGCGATGTATAAGTTTGGTTTTGATCGACGAATGGTGTGGTGATGTTGATTGCGTTTGGTACCAAACGCGAAATCACCATGAAATTGGTTGGTGATCCTTCCACATACAATGGATCATCGGGCAACAACGGAATGTAAACATTGCCGTTGCCACCCTTTGGAACCAGATCAAGACCATGATCAAAGAACTGACCAAAGAACGTCATGAAACCATTGAACGAAGGCGACAACCCGATGTCGGGCGATTTGTTGACAATATCAATCGAACCATCAGGCGAGAATGTAATGCCGCTGTTGGCGATCATCGTGGCATAGGCCAATGATGGTGCCTGGGCTGTGACAGTTGCTGCATGGGCCACTGCTTCGCCTGCTGTTACTGTGCCAACTAATGCAGCTGCAGATGCCGCGATGGTTACCGAATTACTTTCAGCGCTGCTGATTGCCAGGAATTCTGGAACACTAATAACTCCGTCGCCAAGTGAAGTAAGGGCACTCTGAACGCTTGTCACAAGACTAGCCACTGATGTGGCATAGGCCTGAGCTGCTGCCAAATCAGCAGGTGCTACACCTGGATTTGCGGATAATGCAGCAACAGCAGCTTGGGCTGCAGCCGAACTTGAGGTAGCCGCGGCCAGAGCATCGGTTGCAAGCGTTATATCTGCCGGATCAGCAACACCATCGCCCGAACCAGCCAAAAGAGCTGTCAAGTTTGTATGAGCAATGTCAATCTGAGCTTTTGCAATCGCGGCTTGTGTGATCGCA
>CAXTKH010000067.1:0-19096 GCA_964244815.1 uncultured Aestuariivirga sp.
AGAGTCTCGGTAAATTTGTCGTTATATTTTAGAAAAATTGAACCGAGTTTGAACAGAGTTTATGTTTTGTTTTTTTCCAATGTAAATAAAGTGAGTCTTAATTGGGTTAACAAAAACTGTTGAATTTTAGCTGCAGCTTGACTGATTGGCGCTGCGTTCTGATTGCTGCATTATATTGCGCACGGCTGGAACGCCGAAGTTGGACAATACGTTTCGGTGCGTGGTGACAACGCTTCTATATAGAGTGTTGATGGAGTTTGCTGACATCGAGTTACAACGTCTGGCCAAATAATAGCGTTTGGTGAGCTGGGCATATTGAGCAAGGCCGTTGGTTCCAACATATTTTTGGGTTGGTTGTGGCGTAGATTTTTTTGCTGCTGGAATGATCCCTATTAACTTCTTAACTTTGACAGGTTCCGTTCTTGCGGTTGCTTGTTGGGCGGCGTTGATAATGTCAATGATATCGGCGCGCTCAACGCTCGAGCAGTTCGCTTTTCTACCTTGGTTGCGGCCGTTAGCGATTATCGATCTTGTAAACTTGCTGGAAGACTGGGAAACCATGGCAATTTCGGCTTTGGCAACGAAACTTGAAAGCATTTCGTTTTGGCGCTCGTTCAGGAACCTGCATTTTTGTTGGACCGCACGGGCGCGGGCCAGCATTTCGGTTGCTTGTGCGGCAGCCACCGTGGCGGCAAAAGTTTGTGAGGCGGCGGAAAAGCCTGCCAATATGATTGAAGCGAGAACTGCTGTTCGAAGTGCCGAAAACATTATCTTAAAAATCCTGTCGCTGCCCTGTAGTTATTATTTATAAGTCACACACTAAAATTTGCTGAAAATTGTAGGGCTTAGGGTTAATTGCTGTTCACGTGTTTGCAGTTGGGTTTGCAAAGCTTTGCTTGCAGCGTTATTGAAGGGTTATGACCCAAGCTTCATTTCCCAATACGAGACTTCGCCGTAACCGCAAATCCGGATGGGCGCGGGCGCTGGTATCCGAAAACACGCTGACGGTCGCCGATTTGATTTGGCCGATTTTTGTGATTGAGGGGCAAAACAAGAGTGAAGCGATTGCTTCGATGCCTGGCGTATTTCGGTATTCGGTTGATGTAGCGGTCGAGAAAGTTCGTGAGGCTGCTGCATTAGGCATTCCGCTGGTGGCTCTGTTTCCGAACACTGATCCTGCTTTGCGAAATGAGACAGGCTCTGAAGCTATAAATCCAAATAATCTCATTTGTCGTGCCGTTCGCGCCATTAAAGCTGCTGTGCCTGAGATTGGTGTGATGTGCGATGTGGCGCTTGATCCTTATACTTCACACGGCCAAGACGGGTTGATGGATGGCGACCATATCGTCAATGATCCATCTATCGATATGTTGGTTAAGCAAGCTCTGGTTCAAGCTGATGCGGGCTGTGATGTGATTGCGCCATCGGATATGATGGATGGGCGCATTGGGGCCATTCGTTCAGCGCTTGAAAAAGCGGGTTACCTCGATGTGCAGATCATGGCTTATAGTGCCAAATATGCTTCTGGGTTTTATGGGCCGTTCCGCGAAGCTGTGGGATCTGGCGGGTTGTTGAAGGGCGATAAGCGCACCTATCAAATGGACCCTGCAAATACAGATGAGGCTTTGCACGAAGTGGCCATGGATTTGGCCGAGGGTGCCGACATGGTGATGGTGAAGCCTGGCATGCCTTACTTGGATATTGTGTCTCGGGTGAAGCGCGAATTTGGAGTGCCGACCTTTGCTTATCAAGTGTCTGGCGAATATGCGATGATTATGGCCGCTGTGGAGCGCGGATGGCTTGATCCGAAGAAAGTTATTTCAGAGAGCTTGCTGGCGTTCAAGCGGGCGGGCGCTGATGGGGTGCTGACTTATTTCGCGGTGGAAGTGGCGAAGGGGTTCAAAGCTTAACGCGTTAATCTAGCAATCAAACTCGATGTATCCCACCTGCCCCCGCCCATCTTTTGCACTTCGGAATAAAACTGATCGACCAGTGCTGTGACAGGCAAGTGCGATTTGTTTTTGCGAGCTTCGTCCAGGCAGATGCCTAAATCTTTTCGCATCCAATCGGCGGCGAAGCCGAAATCGAATTTTCCGGCGATCATGGTTTTGTGCCGGTTTTCCATTTGCCAAGAGCCCGCAGCGCCTTTGGAGATTACCTCGACCACCTGTTCCATATCCAGGCCAGCTTTCATGCCGAACTGGATGGACTCGGCCAAGCCTTGCACCAGGCCTGCTATGGCGATTTGGTTGCACATCTTGGCGAGCTGGCCCGAACCTGCAGGGCCCAAGCGTTTGCACATTTTGGCGTAGTTCATGATTAGTGGTTCAGCCTTGGCATAGTCAGCTTCATCCCCGCCGCACATAACTGTGAGTTGGCCGTTTTCTGCACCGGCCTGCCCGCCAGAAACGGGCGCATCGACAAAACCAAGCCCGCGTTTTTTGGCTTCTTCATAAAGTTCACGGGCTACATTTGCGGAAGCTGTGGTGTGGTCTACAAACACCGCTCCACTTTTCATGGCGTTGAATGCGCCATCTTCTCCAAGTATCACATGGCGCAAATCGTCATCATTGCCGACGCAGGCGAACACAAAATCAGCATCTTTAACGGCGGCCGCAGGTGTGGCAGCAGTTGTGCCTTTGTCTTTTGCAATCCAGGCATCGGCCTTTTGCGCGGTACGGTTATAGACCGTCATGGATGTGCCAGCTTTGCGTTGCAAATGGCCTGCCATAGGAAAGCCCATAACGCCCAAACCAATCCATGCCGTTTTTAAAACCATTTCGAGCTCCTATATTAACTGCTGGTGTAATCGATCAAATGTAAAAATGCCAGAAGCCCTTGCGCGTTGGCAACAAGCGTTCGATAATGTGATTTGGAGTTTTAAGATTGAGTATTGAACGCCGAAATTTTCCGCAGTTCTTTATCACTGCACCAACCCCCTGCCCGTACTTGCCTGGCAAGTTTGAGCGGAAGGTGTTTACGCATTTGATTGGTTCGGATTCGCGTGGTCTCAATACGATGCTTTCGCAAGGCGGTTTCAGGCGTAGTCAAAACATTGCTTACCGTCCAGCTTGCGATCATTGCCAAGCTTGCACTTCAGTGCGTGTGCCTGTTGCAGATTTTGTTCTGACCAAAAGTTTCAAACGTGTTTTGAGAAAGAATGCTGACCTGGTGACGCAAGTGGTTAAGGCACGTGCTACAAGTGAGCATTATTCTTTGTTCCGCGGCTATATCGACACCCGGCACTCTGAAGGCGGTATGGCTGATATGTCGGTGCTCGATTTTGCAGCGATGGTTGATGATACGGTGGCCGACAGCCGGATTGTTGAATATCGTTTTGATGATACGAGCGCGAGTGCTGGCGAACTTGTTTCGGCGGTTTTGATGGATGTGTTGGGTGACGGCATATCCATGATTTATAGTTTCTATGAGCCGAGCTATGAAGACCGGAGCCTTGGAACGTTGATGATCCTTGATGCCATTGCAAGGGCCCAGAGCATGGGGCTGCCCTATCTCTATTTGGGCTATTATGTGCGCGGTTCTAAAAAGATGGAATACAAGGCGCGTTTTGCCCCGCAGCAGAGATTGACAGTTGATGGATGGAAACTAGTGAGCACAATTTAGTTTGCTATTTTAGATTGTTCTTTCGACATTAACACACGTTTCTGAAGATTTCCTTTTAACGTTGACACTGCGATCAATCGCCCTCAGAAAAATCCACAAGGTGTGGGGAGTCGATGGGAAAAATTGGTATAAAAGATCCGTTGGGATTGACAAGTTTGGTAACCAACATGGTCACCGACTTACGAAATAATGGATATTGTGTTTCTGTCAGTAACGATCTGAAAAAGCTTGATCAGACCAAGCTCGCTGTGCGTGGCTACCGGGTTGGGCCAATGCATGACGCAGAGGTTTGCAATTTCGATCGTGAGCGGGCTTTTTGGATGCAGCTTGAAGATGCCGATGGCACACCAGTTGGACTACAAGCATTCAGATTTGATCATATAGATACTAGCCTCGCCGATTGGCTGCCCAATTACATGATCGGTGTTTATATGAGGCGGCAGGAACTCATGGTGCCAAGCCATTCGAATGCGCCGATGGGAAGCGTGGCGGAAAATTTACGCGGCAATCTGGTTTATCATGGAGAACTGTGGCTGGCCAAGCATGTGAAGGCACGCAATGTGTTCGACAGCTTTACCAGGCTTGGGCTTTTTCTTTCCGTGATCAAATGGAACCCTGATGCGATTTGGGCGCTGACCAGTGAGCAGATGGCGCGGCACGGGCATTTGGGGCGCATTGGTTATACGACAATCGAACGCGGCATATTGCGCTGGCAATGGGCGTCGCGTGATGTGGACAGTGTAGAGTATCTAGCGCTGGTCGACCAGAATGCGTTGGAAAACATTGTGCATGAAATGCTGACTAGAACACCTGAATATCCACTGGTGCAAGTGCACAGTTGACGGCTACCAATCGTGAAGCTGCGGATTTACGCAGCATTGGAAATATGACACGCTGATAACTTATCCATTGGACATTGCCATTTGGTGTCACCATTGAAGCCAGCACTTGATCATAAATCGGTCGGTTTTCATTCACAGCACGATAATAAGCTTTAGAAACAATTTTATCGTAGCTGTGGCCAGTTTGACACGGATAGGACATTGGCGCTTGGCCCCAAATGCCCGCGAGTACAGAATTCTTTCCGATATGTTGCACTTCAACTTTTTCTCTCGCTACATCTACTTCGCAAATGACGGCTTTGCTTTCATCAGGGCCACCTTGTTTTAGAAGTTGTACCAGTTCCCAAGCGACTGGCGATATTGATCCGAGAAAATCTCTCGTAAAAACTTTCGAGGAAAGGTGAACATCACTTTTTCCTATAAGTTGGTCGATGCGCCGTTTGGTTTGCTCGGTACTTTCGTAGGTTTCCTCAAACCAGCCCGCATTGAAAAAAACAAGTTTGAAAGGACCGTTAAAGTTTGTGATCCATTTCATGGCAAAAAATAATGAGGCCCAGTTGGCTGAAGACATATACCACTGCACTGTTATCGTCGTTTTGCTGGTGGCAATCTTCACATAATTCTTCTGCTGCAGCAAAACGCGGTCAGAACAGACCATTCCCTGTTCACTGAGTGGTCGCGTAACAATGCGGCCCTCGTGAACCCACAATTCTTGAACTTCCATATTTACGCGCCCCGGTTCGCTCAATTGTTAAGCGATAGAAATCATATATAGCGGCGAGTCACAAATAAGTGGTAAATGCTCAGCTGGATTTAATTTCACGCCAGGGTTGTTAGATGAGCTTTATATCAACCTGACTGAGCTCGGAGATAACCAGCACAGATGGTTTGCTAGCGCTTGCCTTCTTTGGCAAAACGAGCCGATGATATGGAACCCAGAACAGGACATTGTCAGGCATGCGCATGGCAGCAAGAACGTGATCGTAGCGCGGCCTACCGCTTTGCGAAACCTCATGGTAGGCTTGGCTGACAACTTTCCCATATTGGCTGGTAGGCAAGCACGGAAATGAAGATGGGAACGGGCCCCAGACTTGGTTGATGACAGATTTAGGACCGATTCTTTCAACTGCAAACTGATCGGAGCCTTCTTCATAAGCACATTCAACAGCATAGTCCAAAGCTGTAGCTGGCGAATTCAAGCATTCGGTTATTAAATCTGGTAGTGGTTTTTCACCAAGCTCGAATTGCTGCACCATCGTGCGTGTTGTGAAGTGTCTGTCACCACGAGCAACAATATCTTCCAGACGACGCATCACATCTTGATAAGTGCGGTGGAATTCCTCGAACCAACCCGAAACATAAAATCGAAGTACAAATGGGCTTTTTGCTGTCGCCAACCAATCTATGGCCGCATACAGCGAAGCGTGACAAGGTGACTGAACATGCCATTTGATTTCAGTGCCGAGTTCGCCAGTTGTCAAACGGACTTGCCCAAGATCAAATCGCTTACGCTCTTCGATTTGTGAGTATGTCGCATCGTCATTAGCAACAGCGCCAATTTTTCCAACATCTACCCAATATCTTCGACCTAACATTTTGCCGCCTAATCTCATAACCCCGTCATTGCTTTGGTCATGCAGCCTGATTCAAGTTAGCTGAGAAAAAAGGGACGAAGTTGAACAATCATTGAACGCAAGTACATGAACGATGGTTTCGTTTCGTCCACAGTTTGCTCTTCATATGGCAAAGATTTGGTTTACAAAAACGAAACGCTTTTATGAAAATTTATTATTTTTGGGGAATCCCTTGGGCGGAAGCCTGCCGGCTTGTGCACGTTCTCCGATCCATTCGGCCAGATCAGTCACCGTCCAGTTGCGGCCAGAGCTGTCGAGCCATGTGAGGCCCTCTTTCAGGTTGAAAGAAACGGCATCAGACAACCCTCCATCTTTGAACTTTTGCAGGCGAACGCCCTTGCCCCGTGACATTTCTGGAAGTTCGGACGATTTGAAGATAAGAAGTTTGCGGTTATCGCCCACTGTTGCCACGTGGTTGGCATTTTCAAGGTATGGTGCGCAGACCAACGCCTCTACTGGCGCTTTTACGTTCAGCACTTGTTTGCCTTTGCGGGTATTAGCGAGGCATTCATCTTCAGACACAACGAAACCATCACCATCGGTGGACGCGAGCAAACGTTTGGCACCGGCTTGATAGATGAACAATGCGACGATTGAATCTGCTGCGTCGATTTCCGCGAGCAAGCGAACAGGTTCGCCATGGCCACGGCCGCCGGGAAGTTTGCTGGCATCAAGCGTGAAGAATTTACCGGAGGATGAGAACAGCATTACCTTATCGGTGGTTGAGGCTTTGACGACGTATTTTTCTTTGTCGCCATCTTTGTAGGCAAGTGTGGATGCATCCTCAACATGGCCTTTCATGGCGCGGATCCAACCTTTCTCGGAATAGACAATCGTGACAGGTTCTTTATCGATCATGGCTTCATCAAGATCGACATCAATGGTTGGCGCTTCGGCAAAGTCCGTGCGACGGGCACCGAGTTTGGTTTTTTTGGAGAAGGTTTCTTTGATGGATTTTACTTCAGTGGAAACGGTTTCCCACTGCGCATCATCTGACTTCAAGAGCTTGTTCAGTTCACCCTGCTCTTTTGTCAGCTTGTCATGCTCAGTGCGAATTTCCATTTCCTCGAGCTTGCGCAAGGCACGCAAGCGCATGTTGAGAATGGCTTCGGCTTGATTATCGTTCAGCTTGAAGCGTTTCATCAATGAAGGCTTTGGTTCGTCCTCTTCGCGGATGATGCGGATTACTTCATCAAGATTGAGATAAGCAATCAGATAGCCGCCGAGGATTTCGAGGCGACGCGCAATTTCAGCGAGACGGAAATTAGATTTGCGTTGCAGAACTTCCTTCCGGTGATCAAGCCATTCACGGATGACGTCACGCAGAGACATAACGCGCGGCACCTTGCCATGACTAAGCACATTCATGTTCAGCGGAATGCGGGCTTCAAGCTCAGTGTTGCGGAACATCTGCTCCATCAATACTTCAGGATCAATGTTGCGGGTCTTGGGTTCCAGAACCACGCGTACATCTTCGGCAGACTCGTCGCGCACATCGCCCAGCAATGTGAGCTTCTTATCGTTCAGAAGCTCGGCCATTTTTTCGATGAGGCGGCTTTTCTGAACGAGGTATGGAATTTCAGTGATGACGATTTGCCATGCACCTTTGGGCAGCTCTTCTTTTTCCCAACGCGCACGCACGCTGAAGCTGCCGCGGCCTGTTGTGTAAGCCTGGACGATTTCTTCGCGCTTGTTGATGATGATACCGCCAGTTGGAAAATCTGGGCCGACTACAAATTGAGTGAGCTTCTCCACGCCTGCGTTTGGCGTCTTGATCAGGTAAATTGCAGCATCACAAATTTCTGCGGCGTTATGTGGCGGGATGGATGTTGCCATGCCCACTGCGATGCCGGTTGAACCATTGGCGAGGAGATTAGGGAACGCGCCGGGAAGCACGACAGGCTCTTGCACGGTGCCATCATAGTTCGGGCGGAAATCAACCGTGTCATCTTCTAAATCTTGCAAAAGCAACCGTGCCACTTCGGTCATGCGCGCTTCGGTGTAACGATAAGCAGCGGCACTATCGCCGTCGATGTTGCCGAAATTGCCTTGGCCATCGACCAGCGGATAGCGCGCGCTGAAATCCTGCGCGAGGCGCACAAGTGCGTCGTAAATCGATTGATCACCATGGGGATGGAACGAGCCCATCACGTCGCCCACGATCTTTGCGCATTTTTTGAATGCGGTGTTGGGATCAAGCTTGAGGATGCGCATCACATGCAGCAAGCGGCGATGGACGGGCTTTAAGCCGTCGCGTACATCGGGCAGCGCACGGTGCATAATGGTGGATAATGCATAGGCGAGATAACGCTGTTCGAGCGCATCTTTAAGTTCAACACCTTCAATTTCGCGTGGCGGCTGGGGCGGTTCGATTGGTTTTTTGGACATGGTGGGTAGGGATTATAGCAGGCGGAGGGATTCGTCACCCTCGTCGTCTTTTTGTCCTCTACCGCTTTGGCGGGAGAGGAAAGGGGCCCACTGCGTAGCAGTGGGATAGGTGAGGGAATTCAGGCGCTGAGTCGGAGGTCCCTCATCTATCCCATCTCACTTCGTTCGACGGGCCCCTTTCTTCTCCCGTTTCACGGGAGAAGACGAGAGTTAAACCCGCACCACTACAACCTTGCACACTGGCTTCTTACCCCAGATATTGTCGGCCTCGCGCCTGATCGCGGTGCGCACTACTTCTTCGACTGTTGAATCGTCTTTGCGTTTGGCACGAGGCATCGACTCGAAAGCCTTCTCCGCGGCTTCGGCGAAGTCTTCGTCTAGGCCTTCGGGCACTCCGTCGGCGATGACCACCATGTCTTCGGCGAGTTCGAATTTTTCGGTGATGACCACTGTCGCAAACACAATGCCTGCGAAGGACAGTTTGCGGCGGTGTTTGGCGGGGCCGTCGGCGCTATCAACAATCAGCTTGCCATCCACATGCAAACGGCCACCGGGGGCCTCGTCGATGATTTCGGCGGGGCCAGGGCACAACCTTGCGATTTTAAGATCTTCAAGGATCAGGGTTTCCTTGATGCCTTGGGCTTTAGCAAAGGCGGCGTGGGCGCGAAGGTGGCGCGGCTCGCCATGCATGGGCACCACGATGCGCGGGCGCACCCATTCATACATGAGTTTGAGTTCGCCTTGGCGGGGGTGACCAGAGGAATGAACCAGAGCATCATCAGCTGTGATGATTTCAACATCCAGCTGGGCCAGATTGTTATGGACGGCTGAGACGACTTTTTCGTTGCCCGGAATGGTGCGAGCAGAAAAGATGACCATATCGCCCTCTTCGAGCGCGATGTTCGGGTGCGAGTCTTCACCTATACGGGCGATGGCGGCGCGGGGTTCGCCTTGGCTGCCGGTGCAGAGCAGCATGATCTTTTCGCGGGGCAGATAGCCAAATGCATCTTCATCGAGAAATTTGCCTGCGTCTTTCAAATAACCACATATGCGCGCGGCTTCGATGGTGTTGCGCATGGCCCTGCCCGCAATCACAATCTCGCGACCCGCGGAACGCGCGGCTTGAACCGCAGATGAAATGCGCTCCACATGCGAGGCAAAGGTGGTGACGGCCACGCGGCCTGTGGCATTGGTGATGATGTCAGTCAATGTGGCGGCTACGTCTTGTTCGGAGGGCGACATGCCTTCGCGCAGAACGTTGGTTGAATCACACACCAGCACGTCAATGCCTTTGTCGCCCAATTCGCGGAAGCGCTTTTCGTTGATGGTTGGGCCTAACAGTGGCGTGCGGTCGATCTTCCAATCGCCGGAATGCAGAACTTTGCCAAACTCGGTTTCAATATAGAGAGCGCAGGATTCAGGGATTGAGTGTGTAACGTTAACAAATTCGAGCGTGAAAGAACCAAGCATAAATGGCTTTAATGGCTTGTGGATGATGACGGGCACATCTTCTTCAATGCCGTGCTCGCGGAATTTCAGTTTCATCAATTCAGCGGCAAAGGCTGTGCAATGCACTTCGCATTTGAGCTGTGGCCAAAGCCGCGCCACGGCACCAATATGATCTTCGTGGGCGTGGGTGATGACGAGGCCAGAGAGGCGCTTTCGGTTTTTGGAAATGAAGCCAACATCGGGCAGGATCACATCCACGCCCGGTTCATTCTCATCGCCGAATTTTACGCCAAGATCGACCATGAGCCATTCGCGGGTGTTAGCTGGGCCTACGCCATAACAATAGCAGTTCATGCCGATTTCGCCTGTGCCACCCAGTGGCAGGATGACGAGATCGTTGAGGGGTTCGTGTTTCTTCTTAGCGTTCATGCCGTGTGGTTCTCTTTAAATTGGTGTACGCGGACATCGCCTGCGTAGATTGTGATTTCGGTGTTGTCTGATTGCATGAGGATCATTGCACCATCATCGTCCAGACCTTTGAAGATGCCTTGGCGTATTGCGCGACCAGTGTCTACTGACACGGCTTTGCCAAGGTTAAGGGCTTTGGACTCCCATGCGAATCTGATGGTTTCAAAGTCTTGGCCTTCGTTCCAGATTTTGAGCCATTTCTGCAAACTTGTAGCCAGGACTTCATGTGCTGCCTTAACTGTCGCACCTTTGAGAAAGGTTGCTGCATAGGAAGTGTCGCTGGGTGCATGGGTAATGTTCATGCCAATACCTAAAGCTATTTGCGATGGCGAGATGACTTCCGAGAGAATGCCACAAAACTTGGCCCCCTCAATCAGGCAATCATTAGGCCATTTCAATGTGATAGATACGTTTTTAATGAAAGTGGTTGCGACGTCGTGAACTGCCAAGGCTGCAACGAAACTGAGTTGGGCCAGTTTGGCCGTGGGTGCGGCGCAGGGAAACAGCAGTGTGGAATAAAGATTGCCTGGTTCAGATTGCCACCGCCGCCCCAAGCGGCCTTTACCCGCTGTTTGTTCATCCGCCACAATCCAAATCGGCCCGCGCTCGCCCTGATCATAGAGCCTGCGTGCTTCGGTGTTGGTGCTGTCGATCGTATCGTAGTGGAGGATTTGGATCAAGTTAGTACAAGGATGCAGCGGCATTCGCTGCAAGTTGAATTAATGGTTGGGCGAACACCGCAAACAAAAGCGAGAAGGCACCTGCTGCATAGATTACCCAATTAACTTCTGCATCTGTTTCATCAAACTTTTGTGCTGGTTCATCGAAGTACATGATCTTGATGATGCGCAAATAGTAGTACGCACCCACCACACTGGCGACAACACCGATGACAGCCAGCGCGAAAAGCCCTGAATGAATGGCCGCGAGGAACACAAAATATTTTGCAAAGAATCCTGCAAGCGGGGGGATACCAGTAAGCGAGAACATCAACATTGCGAGCACGAAGGCGTGGCCAGCATTGTTGCGGCCCAAACCCGCGAGGTCTGAAATGTTTTCAATATAAACGCCCTTGCGGCGCATGGCGATGACACAAGCGAACACACCCAATGTGGTGACCATGTATATCAACATATAAACGATGACACCTTGAATGCCTTCAACGGAACCGGCAGCAAGACCTACCAGGGCAAAGCCCATATTGGCGATGGATGAATAGGCCAGTAGACGTTTGATATTGTTTTGGCCGATGGCTGCAAATGCGCCGAGTACCATGGAGGCAATTGATACGAACGCCACAATCTGTTGCCAATCATGCATCACGGCTGCGAAGGGGCCAACCATGACGCGGCAGAATAGCGAGATGGCAGCAATCTTTGGAGCCGCTGCAAAGAATGCTGTGACAGGTGTTGGCGCGCCTTCATAAACATCGGGTGTCCACATATGGAACGGTACGGCGGATACTTTAAATGCCAGTCCGGCAATGAGAAAGACAATTCCGAAGATTATGCCAAGGTTAGAGCCTGACACGGCCAGCGCATTGCCGATGGCGGTGAAGCCTGTTTGGCCTGTGAGACCATAAACAAGTGATGCGCCGTAGAGCAGCATGCCTGACGACAGCGCTCCAAGTACGAAATATTTAAGGCCAGCTTCCGATGATTTAGCACTGTCGCGGTTTATGGCGGCCACAACATACAAGGCCAGCGATTGCAATTCAAAGCCCATATAAAGTGTGATCAAATCATTGGCGGAAATCATGATCATCATGCCAACTGTTGCCAACATGATAAGGACTGGAAATTCATTCGAGTCCATTTTTGTGCGCGCCAGATAGCGGCCTGACATAGCGAGCGAAACGGCTGAACCAAGAAGCGCCAAAACTTTCATATAGCGGGCAAACGTATCAGCCACGAATGCACCACCAAATGCAGTAACGGTTCCTGTGCCAGATTTCCAGACAACCATGCCAGCTACAACGATGAAAGCGGCGATGGCTGCTACGCGGATAGCGCCTGTAGTAATGGATTTGGAGAAAACCCCTTCCATCAGCAAGATCATCGCCAGAACTGCGAGAACGATTTCAGGAAGGGCAGCGGCTGCGCCGATTTGCTGGAACAAGGGGATCATTTCATCACCGCGTGCAAAGTTTTCAGGATTGCTTCAACGGGTGTGCCGAACACATCCAAAAGCGGTGAAGGATAGATGCCGAAGAATATCGTCAAGACGACCAGCGGCCCTAGCAAAGCAAGCTCTCGCGGTGTGATATCTTGCAGATGCATCAATGATGGTTTGTCGAGCACACCAAATGCAACGCGGCGGTAAAGCCACAATGCATAACAAGCAGATAAGATCACGCCTGTTGTGGCGAAGAAGGCGACCCATGTGTTGGCTTGGAAGCTGCCCAAGAGCGTCAAGAATTCGCCGACGAAACCCGACGTGCCAGGCAAGCCTACATTGGCCATGGTGAACAGCAGGAAGATGAAAGCATAAAGCGGCATGCGGTTAACAAGGCCGCCGTAAGCTGCAATGTCTCTGGTGTGCATACGGTCATAAACCACACCAACGCAAAGGAAAAGTGCGCCTGATACAAGGCCGTGGCTGATCATTTGGAACAACGCGCCATCCATACCTTGGCGGGTGAAGGTGAAAATCCCCATGGTCACAAAGCCCATATGGGCTATTGATGAATAAGCGATCAGCTTTTTCATGTCTTCCTGCACCAGAGCCACAAGTGATGTATAGATGATGGCGATGACGGAGAGCGTGAAGACCAGCGGTTGGAAATAATGGCTGGCGTCTGGGAACATGGGCAGCGAAAAGCGAAGGAAACCGTAGCCGCCCATTTTCAACAGGATTGCTGCAAGGATGACTGAGCCTGCGGTTGGCGCTTCAACGTGCGCATCCGGCAACCATGTGTGGACAGGCCACATTGGCATTTTTACTGCGAAGGATGCAAAGAAAGCCAGCCACAACCACATTTGCATTTGAACCGGAAAGCCCGGGCTACGGGTTAGCAGTTCGGCAATATCTGTTGTGCCAGATTGCCAATACATGCCCATGATGGCCAGCATCATCAACACTGATCCCAGCAAAGTGTAAAGGAAGAACTTGAAGCTTGCATATACGCGGCGCGGGCCGCCCCACACGCCGATGATCAAGAACATGGGGATCAAGCCTGCTTCAAAGAACAGGTAGAACAGCACCAGATCAAGCGCGCAGAACACGCCGATCATCAAGGTTTCAAGCACGAGGAACGCGATCATATATTCGCGCACGCGGGATTTCACGAACCATGATGCGCCGATGCAGATGGGCATCAAGAACGTGGTGAGGATGACGAAAGGCATGGAAATGCCGTCCACACCCATGCGGTATCCGGCGATGTTGCCAAGCCAGGCATGGTTTTCAACGAGTTGAAATCCGGCTTGAGTGGAATTGAAATTTCTGACGATTAGCAAAGAAACCAGGAACGTAATGATTGTTGTCCACAAAGCAGTCCACCGGGCATAACGCGCAGCAGCTTCGTCTTCACCACGGGCGAACAGAATGAATGCTGCACCTATGATTGGAAGAAAGGTGACAACAGAGAGCAAGGGCCAATTCGACATTAGTTTGCGCCCCCGAACGAGAACCAAGAAATGATTGCAGCCAAGCCAATCAACATGGCAAAGGCATAGTGATAGACGTAGCCAGTTTGCAGGCGGACGACTTGGGTGGTGATGCCTGCAACACTTAATGCGACACCGTCTGGGCCGAGGCCATCAATGATAGCGCCATCGCCCTGCTTCCAGAACAAGCGACCGATCCAGAATGCCGGGCGGACGAAAATGAAATTATAGAGCTCGTCGAAATACCACTTATTGAGCAGGAATTGATAAATCGGTTGATGCATTTGCGCGAGACGTTTCGGCAATGTTTTGTCTCGGATGTAGAAGACATAGGCCAATGCCAGGCCAGCGAGCATTGCAATCGTCGCTGACCATTTGACCAACACGGGTACTTCTTCCATCTTCACGAGTATCTCGTTGCGAGCCAGAGCGGCACCCCAAAATTCGGCTTGGGCTTCACCCATGAACCAATGTTCGAATGTAAAGCC
This sequence comes from uncultured Aestuariivirga sp., assembly GCA_964244815.1. Lineage (GTDB taxonomy): Bacteria > Pseudomonadota > Alphaproteobacteria > Rhizobiales > Aestuariivirgaceae > Aestuariivirga. The sequence continues at coordinate 14,502 of CAXTKH010000067.1, forward strand.
AGCAACGATTGCTCCTGCTGCGAGAACATAAAGCGGGATCAACATCACCATTGGGCTTTCGTGGATATGAGATACGGTTTCAGCATCGGCATTAGTGTTGCCGTTGAACGTCATGAATGCCAAACGCCATGAATAGAATGATGTACAGAAGGCAGCAATAACCAGCAAGCCAAATGCGAAGGCGGCTGGTGATGAGCCGTAAGCATAAGCTGCTTCAATGATGGCATCCTTCGAATGGAAACCAGCAAAGCCGCCGATGCCGGGAATGCCCACACCAGTGAGCGCGAATGTGCCGATGAGCATCATGGCCCAGGTGATGCGAATGTGCGGCGCAAGGCCACCCATTTTGCGCATGTCTTGTTCGCCAGACATGGCATGGATGACCGAGCCTGCGCCTAAGAACAGAAGCGCTTTAAAGAAGGCGTGAGTGAAAAGATGGAAAATGCCGACCCCATATGCCCCTACTCCCATTGCCACAAACATATAGCCCAGCTGTGAACAGGTGGAATAAGCGATCACGCGCTTGATGTCGTTTTGTACGAGGCCCACGGTGGCCGCAAAGAATGCCGTGATGCCACCGACGATGATGACAACTGAGCGTGCATCCGGTGAAAGTTCGAACAGTGGCGACATGCGGGCCACAAGAAATACGCCTGCGGTGACCATGGTGGCTGCGTGGATCAAGGCTGATACCGGTGTCGGCCCTTCCATCGCATCTGGAAGCCAGGTGTGAAGAAGGAACTGCGCAGATTTGCCCATGGCTCCCATAAATAGCAGGAGGCAAAGCGTTGTGAGCGTGTCCCAATCTTGGCCGAGGAAATGAATGGTTTTTCCGACAGCGTCTGGGGCGTGCATGAAAATGGTTTCGAATTCAACTGAACCAAACACCATGTAAACGCCGAAGATGCCTAAAGCGAAGCCAAAGTCGCCCACGCGGTTGACCACGAAGGCCTTGATGGCGGCGGCGTTGGCGCTTTCGCGGGTGTACCAAAATCCGATCAAGAGATATGAAGCAAGCCCCACTCCTTCCCAACCGAAGAACATTTGAATGAGGTTGTCAGAGGTGACCAACATCAACATGGCAAAGGTGAAGAGCGAGAGATAAGCGAAAAAGCGCGGTTGGTGTTCGTCGTGGCTCATATAGCCGAGGGAATAGACGTGCACGAGGGCGGAGACAGTATTCACCACAACCAACATCACCGCAGTGAGCGCGTCAAGGCGGATGGCCCATGGGGCATTCATTGTTCCAGAAGTGATCCACGTTAAAAGTTCAACGCGGCTGTCGTGGCCTTCCTGAAGGAACCCTGCGAAGATGATCCACGAGAGAATTGCACCAATGCAGAGCAAGCCAGTGGTTAAATACATTGGCCAGGCTGGGCCGTCATAGTGGCCGTGGTGATCATGATGAGCGTGGACAGCGCCATGCGTGTCGTGATGATCTGCATAAACATCGGCATCACGGCCGAGATTTTGAAATGCCTTGGTGCCGAACAGCCCGGCGATCAATGCGCCCAGCAATGGCAGGAAGAGAATTGCCTGAACCATGTTGCGTCAGCCCTTCATCATGTTGATATCGTCAACCGCGATGGTTTTGCGGTTGCGGAAATAAGTGACCAGAATGGCAAGTCCGATAGCGGCTTCACCCGCCGCGACTGTAAGGATAAGTAGCGCAAAAATCTGGCCGACTAGATCATGCAAGTACGATGAGAAGGCCACGAGATTGATGTTCACGGCCAGCAACATCAACTCAATCGACATCATAATGATAATGACGTTTTTACGGTTCAGGAATATGCCAAAAATACCAATCGTGAAAATGATGGCGGCTACGATGAGATAGTGTGTGAGACCGATCATTGGAGGCCCTCCCCCGATTTAACTTGTTTGACTTCAACAGCAGTTGCTGGCCCACGCGCAACTTGATCGGCGATTACTTGGCGCTTGACGTTTGGTTTATGGCGCATGGTGAGCACGATGGCGCCGATCATAGCGACCAGAAGTATAAGGCCGGACATTTGGAAGAAGAACACATATTTGGTGTAGAGGATTTGGCCTATGGCTTGGGTGTTGGTGATGCCATTTGCTGAAGGAGATGGGGCATTGCCTATTAAATCGGGAGCAATGGTCCAGGTTCCGACCAGCAATATTATCTCAACGAGCAATATCAAACCGATGACTGCGCCTATGGGTAGATATTCGGCCATCCCTTCGCGCATTTCGACAAAATCGACATCTAGCATCATGACGACAAAGAGGAACAGCACTGCTACCGCACCGACGTAAACCACGACCAAAATCATGGCGAGGAATTCAGCACCGAGCAAAACGAATAATCCTGCGGCATTGAAGAAGCACAGAATTAAAAAGAGAACTGAATGAACCGGGTTGCGCGCAGTGATGACAAGCACCGACGAAGCGATGGCCGCTAGTGAAAACAGGTAGAAGAAGAATGTGATTGCCATTGTCCTGCCCCTTATCGATACTGCGCATCAAGTGCTATGTTCTGGGCAAGCTCGCGCTCCCAACGATCACCATTGGCCAACAGTTTTTCCTTGTTGAACAAAAGTTCTTCGCGGGTTTCAGTCGAGAATTCGAAATTTGGGCCTTCGACGATAGCATCAACTGGGCATGCTTCCTGGCAGAAGCCGCAATAGATGCATTTTACCATATCAATATCATAGCGCGTGGTGCGGCGTGTGCCGTCATTGCGGCGTGGGCCAGCTTCAATCGTGATGGCTTGGGCTGGGCAAATGGCTTCGCAGAGTTTGCAAGCAATGCAGCGCTCTTCGCCATTGGGATAACGGCGCAGTGCATGTTCGCCACGGAAGCGTGGAGACAGCATGCCCTTTTCATGGGGATAATTGATGGTGGCTTTGGGCGCGACCAAATATTTCATGCCCAGCCAAAAAGCTGTTGCGAATTCAGACAGAAAAAGCGAGCGCGCGGTTTGAGATAATCTCATGATGGCAACCATCCCATGTAAACGAGTACGCCAGAGGTGAGCACCACCCAGAATAGCGATATTGGCAGAAACACTTTCCAGCCGAGGCGCATTAGTTGGTCATAGCGATAGCGTGGCACAATGGCCTTAACCATGGCGAACATGAAGAACACGAAGACCAGCTTGATCAGAAACCAAATGATGCCAGGAACCCAGTTGAAAGGGGCAACGTCGATCAAAGGCAACCAGCCGCCGAGGAAGAAGATTGATGTCATGGCGCACATGGCTGTGATGGCCACATATTCACCCAGCATGAACAGCAGATATGGTGTGGACGAATATTCCACCATGAAGCCCGCAACGAGTTCGGATTCGGATTCGACCAAATCAAACGGAGGGCGATTGGTTTCGGCCAGTGCCGAGATGAAGAAAATCACGAACATTGGGAACAGCGGGATGAAATACCAATCGAGAATGGATGATGGTGCGCCAAGCTTGGTGCCGAGGCCATGGTTTTGGGCGTGAACGATATCCGTCAAGTTAAGTGAACCAGCACAGAGCAGCACGGTGATGATAACAAAGCCGATTGACACTTCATATGAAACCATTTGTGCGGCAGAGCGCAGGGCTGACAAGAATGGGTATTTCGAATTTGAAGCCCAGCCGCCCATGATGGTGCCGTAGACCATCAAGGACGAAATCGCGAAAAGATAAAGCACGCCAACATTGATATTGGCCACGCGCCAGCCTTCATTGATGGGAATCACCGCCCAGGCCGACAAGCCAAGCAGTGCCGTAACGATAGGCGCAATTACGAAAACGCCTTTGTTGGCACCATCGGGAATGATGACTTCCTTCAATGCGAACTTTATCAAATCAGCAAATGACTGGAGAATGCCCCATGGGCCTACAACGTTAGGTCCTCGGCGCATCTGTACGGCGGCCCAGACCTTGCGATCAAAATAAATCAGCAAGGCAACTGAGATCAGAACGGCGATAATCATCGCTACACATTCGAGCAAAATCAGACCAAGGAAGAGAGCTAATTCATACATGAGTTTACTCCGCCGCCTGCATTTTGTGTTCTTTCTTCAGCGCCGAACATTCCGCCATGGTGCGCGACGCGCGGGCGATGGGGTTGGTGAAATAGAAATCTTTGACGGGTGATTGGAATGGCGCTGATGTGGTTTTGCCAGCACCTTGGCTTAGCTCGGCAAGCGCTGCCGCATCAGCAATATGCACTTGATCGAGGCTCGCCAGTTGTGGAGCAATGGCATACATGGCTGCACGCAACTCTTCCATGTTGTTCCAAGGCAAGGTGGCACCCAAGGAATCCGAGAGTGCGCGGATGATGGCCCAATCTTCTTTGGCATCGCCCGGCGGGAATGCAGCGCGTGCTGTCATTTGGGCGCGGCCTTCGGTGTTCACGTAAGTTGCGGATTTTTCGGTGTAGGCAGCGCCTGGCAAAATAACGTCAGCGCGTTCTGCGCCAGCGTCACCATGGCTGCCCATATATACAACAAAAGTGTTGCCCAAGTTCTTGGTGTCGATTTCATCAGCGCCTGCGAGGAACAACACATCAAGCGATTTGTTTGCGGCGGCTTTGAGCATGGCGGTTGTGTTCATGCCACGATCGCCCGGCAAAGCACAAACA
>CAXTKH010000068.1:0-18963 GCA_964244815.1 uncultured Aestuariivirga sp.
GATTGCACCTTTGACAACACGAGTGACTTTTCGTTGATGAATGAGTTCAGTTTTTGGTGACATGGCCAGTTTCGTGTTGGGCAGAGTAGAAATTTCGGTTGAGAAGGAATCTGGGGCCACCACACTATTTTGCCAATTGGGAAATGCGGGAAAAGCTGGGAAGGTGTGTGATTTGGTTTGTGGCATTGAAAAACTCCATCGCTTTTATTGCGTTTGAATGTCACCTACCCTCTTTCGCAACTGAACCCAGCGAGCGGGGTGGGCGGCAAGAGCGACGGAGCGGCCCGCTGGATGAGGCGGGCTGCACCGCAGGCCGGAGCAAAGCGAAGGACTGCGCGGATGAGAGCATTATCGTGCGTTGACTGCTTGAACACTTGCGCAGTTGCGGCTCGCCGCAGCGGGCGTAGGAGGGAGCGACCGCCCACCCCGCGAGTGTTGTTCATGATTCCAGCTTTTGTCTCAAATGCTCTTTTCAGTACCAGCCGCGTTATTAGTGTCAACTTTGACGTCGTCATCGCCACGGTAGTCAAGTTTCACAGTAATTTCTGTCATGGCATAGTGGACGAATTGTGCACCTAACGCCGTAAGTTCGTAGGATTCGCTTTCATCAAACGCTGATTTTGCAGTCTTAGTCTCGAGCTTTGGCCAGTCACTTTTTGGCTTCGGTTGAGATCGTTTCACCACAAAGTTCCCGTTATAATCAGTCTCACGATGTTGGCGGATGATGCCACCAGTCGAGAGATCACGGACCAGAAGCTTGAAAAGGTCAGCGTCAGCTGAGTCTTCTCGGACATATTTTTTACCAAGATTGCGCCAGATGTCACCACGCGTCGATCCAGGGTTCCGATACAACTCACCAATGACGGCAAAGTGAAATTCGGAATAGTTATGAAGCCATTCCAGGAAAAGCGATACCACATCGTCAGACACTAACTCAGTTGACGCTGCATTTGTAAGAATATTTCGAACGTAAACCTGTTTACGCTCACTCTCTGTTCCTGCCCAATTGCGGAACGCTTTCTTCAGCAATGACTGATACTCAGAAGACTTCACACGTTCACTGATTTTTTCTTCATGCATATCGAGGCGAGACAGAATATCAACGATGGTTCGCTGTTTCTCTTGTAACTCATCTTCGAGCATCTTGATCCATGCCCGGATAGCAGCCATAGTTTTTTCGGCTTCAGACTCTCCCCAGACGCCTGCGGCAGCAGAAAGAAGCCCGCCCGCAAATGGGATCGCGCCACCTGCGGCATTGATTGCTCCGCGCATCCACTTGTTGCGCTTACTGTTGGCTTCACTCTCATTAGGAGGAGTCGGAACGATAGCATTTGTCGAATCGGTCATGCTATTATTTTACCTCAGAGTACGCGCTGACCAAAATGGGAATCCGTACTGACCTCTGCATCATGCTAAAGGTATTGTAGTCCGAGTCAGGTCTTTGCCGTCTTCAGCTTTGCCCCGGATGATAATATGAGAATGGGGATGGCCGGTGTTGTAGTGATCAACAGCCACCCAATCGAGTTTTGACTCAAGGTCGCGTTCCATGTCCTGCATTAAGTCACGAACAAAGGGTTTGAGGTCTGCAAGCCTATCACCATCATCAGGCGATATGATGATCCGGAATTGATGTCGGTCCCCGTCGCACTTCTCGGTGAATGCGCCGCCATCAACTTCGTCCAATTCTGGGCCGTACAGTTTCCCCGGCATTCCGGACCGATCAACACCGTCGCGCTGAAGGTAGCGCAGATGGGCGCGGGGTGCCGCAAGATTACCAGCTCCCAACTTTGCAATGCGGAGCTTCACCACGGCACGGCGGCCCCCTTTGTTCATAAAGCCTGCTGATGCCAGCGTACCCCATGCTGCACCACGGCCAATGCGCTGTCCCGTGAACGAGGATTTCCGCCTTGTCTTGAAACCGCTCTTGTAGGCAACATCCAGCACCTGCCGAACAAAGGGCTTTGGGCGTGCTGACTTACCGTGACCAATCCTGCCAAAGCGCGGCTCGAAATCAAACTCATTTGACATGATGATATAAGCTCCAATTCGAGCGTCCCGTTTTGTCAGATGTGGTGAATTGTTTGAATTGCAAGATGGAGTCTGGTTGGTGACCGCTGATCTCAAGTGTTTCAACGGCTTACAGTGATACTGTTCATAAATGCTGTCAAAATACCTTCAAGACCCAAAAAGCACTGGTATCGTAAAGCGTTCAAATTACATCGTTTTCGGCAATCTTGGTACCACTCTGTCCACATTGCTTTAATCCTGCTTTCCTCTTTCTATTCGATCTGTGTACTGAGTAATGCATGGATATTCACAGCCACGCGAATGAGAGCTGAAATATGTTATGACACCATTGTCAATAACATAGAGCAAGATGCGTGTTTAGAGTTCTAACCTTTCAACAGAAATTTCATACAAAATATGAATTCTGACGCACAATTTGCTCGATAGTTTTGTTCGAAAGAGTCTCTTTGACTGAATGAAGAATGAAATTATTTTTACAAATAGGTGAGCGTCGGCCAGCTCCGGATTAATCGACTTCCAACACAATCGAATCCACTGTGTTGCGCGATTCAAATCCTGTATGCGTGGTCTGCGCGGATGAAAGCGGCACCCGAAATGCAGAGCCGAGAACGATATTTCCTGCACTGACCTGTGCCAAAAAATCTTCGTGAATGAAGATTATTTACTTTGAAAATGTGGTGGCAATAGTCATAATTGCGACCCGATAGATTGACGGATATTCTTGCCAATTCACCAATCTTAAAGACCTAGATATCTTCATAAGCGTTGCCAGAATAGACAAATGTGCCGCTTCCTTATGTACAATCGAAAGCCAACTAATACTGCCATTCATGTGCAGGCGGCAACAAACTTCGTGGCAGAAAGTTTCACTTTTACCATCTCTAAGTGTCATTTTGCTTCATGAGACACCTCAAAATTCACGTATAAATCTGCGAGCGTTCCAATTTTCGTAAGTCCTCAAGCGTAGAATTTTGGTTGGGAAATCTGTTCGATCTGCACCGTTGCTCCAGTATGCAAAGCTCTGACACCTGCTTCGGCAACCAACGTTGCGCAATAGCCATCCCAAGTGTTGGAGCCTTCTCGATATCCCGAACGGATTGATTTGATCCAAGCATAGTTTTGTAAGCGATAAGCCTCGGCAAAGCGCAGACGCCAATCTTCGGCATAGGTTGTCACTTGCTTTAGCGCCACATTAGCCACGGCGTTAACTGGGGCGTTCAAAAAGGCTGTGCCTTTTTCGCCCACCAACTCACCGCGCACGTCATAGCCGTAACCTGCATTGTTATTGATTTCGATGTTCACCAATTGGCCCTTGGTGGTTTCGGCGACCATAAAAACTGGAGCATTGGCGGCAGCACTTGCACCACCTGGCCGAAACACGCTGATTGATTTGTATTCAGCATCAAGCATCCAGCGCGCCACATCAAACTCATGTGGCGCTGAATTCGTGATCGCCATAAAGCCCTCAAAATTTGAAGGGGATGACACATTGCGATGGAAGCAATGGAACATGAGGGCTTGGCCCAAAGCGCCAGATTTCAAAATATTTTTCACTTCAACATAGGAAGGATCAAAACGGCGCATGAAGCCCACTTGCACTAAATGCTTACCGCGCTTCATCTCGGCGTCCATCACACCGATACATTCTTGAGAAGATGGCGAAAGTGGCTTTTCGCAGAGCACGGGTTTGCCCGCAGCAATGCAGGCCAAGGTGAGTGGCGCGTGGAATTGATCTGGAGCGGCGATCAAAACTGCATCAACCGATTTGTCGTGGATCACGGCCATTGCGTCTGCTGCAATATGAGCTGCGCCCGTGTCATCGGCAATTAACCTGGCGCGATTTGCATCTGCATCGCAAATATATTGCAAGCTTGTGCCCGGAATTTTCTCAGCAAATATGCGGGCATGATCGGCACCCATTATGCCAGCACCAATGATGCCCAACCTAATTGTCATTTGGCGTTTATCTTTGCAACTTTGGCTTCATAACGCGCTTCCATTTGTGCTTGCGCTTCTTTGGAACCATCATGCCAAGTGCCGAACAACTTATCTAAAGCGGTTGTGCCGTCGGCATAATTCACTTCAAAATATTTGTGATGCAGATAATGCGCATAGGCATGAGTTGGCACTCCTGTTTCTTTGCCCACTTCAATTTTATCAAACCCGATATGGCCCACAACAGCGCCCGTGCCGGTGACTTGCAAGCCATAGAGGAAGAGCAGCGGGTGCGATGGCAAGACCAAGTGGATGAGTGAATCAGACCAATAGAGCAGATGCTCGATGGGATGCATGGAGAGTGAAGACCACGGGCTGGGGTTCACTGAATTATGATGGACGGAGTGGATATACTTGTAGAGGATCGGGAAATGGATCAGGCGGTGGATGCAATAGAAATGGAATTCATGCCAGAAGGGAAACATGAAGCCGAATAGTAGCAGCCAATAGGGATGGTCAGCAAATGTCGTCCATGGGCCCCAACCATTACCATAGGCCCAGAGACCAAACACTTCCCACGCTGTCCAGATTGGCACACCTGAGGCAAAGCTGCGGATGATGTTATCAATGTTCTGGCTTTTAAACATGAACACATCGCTTGGCTTATCAGCTGGAAATTGACCGTTGTATTTAAAGCGATTTCCTTGGCCTTTTTGCATGTAAAGGCGCAGTTCCAAGAGGCCATAAATTATGAAAACCAAAACGGCATTGCGCACGAACAGGAACGCGATCCAACCGGGAGCCAGAGTCTTGGTGGTTTCGGGACTTGGGGTCAGATAAAAATAGAACAGCGCCGCCAGCACCATATACATAATGTTCCAAGGCCAGAGATAGCCTTTGAGGAATTTCAGCAGCTTGATGGGGCTTGGCGGAAATTCAAAATAGGGCGCAATTTGCAAATGGTCTTTGGGCGAAAAATCGCCGCGTTTGTTCTTCGTGCCATATTGCAAATCGTCCATTTTAATCTTCCTTATGCGAATGCAGCTCTGAAAGCTTCCAACGCTTTTTCTTCATCGCCTTGTGCATTGGCTTCCATGCCGATCGGGCCTTTGTAGCCCATGGCTTTCAGAGCAGCGGCAATGCCCTTATAATTGATTTCGCCCGTTCCTGGTTCGCAGCGGCCGGGATTATCAGCCACTTGGATCTCACCAATCCATGGCAGGCATTTTTCGCTCCAGCGCACCAGATCGCCTTCGCCAATTTGTGTGTGATAGAGATCAAGATTGATGCGCAAATGTGGACGGTTGATGGATGACACCAATGCCAGCACATCAGCTGTTGTGTTAAACGGGCAACCTGGGTGTTCCATCAGATTGAGATTTTCAAGCGTGTAAGTCACGCCTTCCTCTACGGCCATATCGCAAATGCGGTTCAGAGTGTCGCGCGCTTTCATCCACATTTGGCCTGTGACCAATTGGGTTTGCACAACGGGAATGCCGCCTTCACCAAGGCCTGTGCCGTGCAGATTCAAACGCGCAACACCGAGGCGCTTGCCGATTTGCGCAGTTTCACGAGCAGTCTTCAACAATTCATCAGCACCTGCGTCATCAGCCAGTGTGCCGCGCAAATAGCCATTCATAATGGAGAAGGTGGCACCCGATTTTTCGAGCTTGGCGAGATCATGTTCGGGCCAATTCCAGAGGCCGACTTGAAAGCCCATCTCTTTCAGTTTGGCGCAGCGCCATTCGATTGGTTTGTTGCGCCATAACATTTCGGCGCAGGCAGCAAGGGTGAAGGGTGATGTCATTCTATACTCTCAAAAATTAAAGCGCAGCATTGGCAGAAATCTCTGCTTCCAAAGTCGCCATGGTTTCACCGCCTGCCATAAGATCGGTAATTTCTTCGCGGGTTTTCTCGCCTTTGCGGAAATCGGCGGCAATGGAACCGCGAATGAGCACGGCGAAATGATCGCCCACGGCCATGGCATGCATCACTTGGTGGGTGATGAAAATCACTGCAAGGCCACGTTTCTTCGCTTCATTCACGATGCGCAGCACATGAGCTGCTTGTTTCACGCCGAGAGCCGCAGTGGGTTCATCAAGAATGAGAACGCGCGCACCAAAATATACAGCGCGCGCAATGGCGAGTGATTGGCGCTCGCCGCCAGAAAGGCCGCCCACCAAACGATCACCATCATCAATGCGGGTGATGCCAAAGTCTTGCACCGACTTCACGGCAATCTCGTTGGCGCGTCTGCGGTCAAATATCTTGAAGGGGCCCCAGCCTTTGGTTGGCTCCACGCCGACAAAGAAACTGCGACCAATGCTCATGAGCGGAAACGTGCCGCCAAATTGATGCACAGTAGCAATGCCACGTTCGGAGGCTTGGCGTGGATTGTCAAAAGCCACGGGCAAACCATCCATCAAGATTTGGCCGCTGGATGTAACATATACACCAGACAAAATTTTGATCAGCGTGGATTTTCCAGCACCATTGTCTCCTAGCAAACAGAGCACTTCGCCAGCTTTCACCTGCAAGGAAATATCATTCAATACTTCAATTGGGCCGAAGGACTTATTGACGTTTTTCAGTTCTAAAATAGGAGCGGCCATGATTATCAACTCGCTTTTTTCTTGGGGGCAACATAAGATAGCGCCATATTGCGGAATGTATTGTTCATCAGAACTGCGACAAGCAACAACATGCCGATGATCAAGCTAGACCAATTGCGGTCAAAATTGGTGTAGTAGATGCCTTGGGTGACGATGGCAAAAGTGATAGTTCCGAAGATAATGCCGACAATTGAACCAAAGCCGCCTGTTAGCAAAACACCGCCCACCACAACCGATATGATTGAATTAAAAATATAGGATTGCCCGCCAGAGACTTGCGCCGAGTTGAACAAGATAGCTTGGCACATGCCGACAAACGCTGCACTTGTGGCCGAGAGAACAAACAGCGTGATAGTCACGCGATTGGTTGGAATGCCTGCATTGCGCGCTGCTACTTTGTCACCACCCATGGCAAAAATCCAATTGCCATATTTTGAATAGTGAACAAAGAATATATATACCGCTGCAGCAGCCAGCCACCAAGCAATGATGATTTGGAATTGTTTGCCAAAATACAAATCTCCAAAGATGGCTTTAGCGAGCGGCGGCGCAGTTATAGCTACACTAGTGGTGCCTGTGATGATGACTGAAAGTCCGAGAATGAAACCTGCCATCGCGAACAAAGTGCCCAATGTGACAATGAATGACGGTACAGCAGTACGCACCACTAAATTTCCGTTGATTAGGCCAACAACAATTCCAAGTAAGAACACTGCAGGGATCGCAAGCCAAATGGACTGATGATAATGGCCTGCAATGATAGCCGTCGTCATGGAACCTGCAGGCACCATTGAGCCAACGGAAATATCTAATTCGCCAGCAATCATCAGTAAGCCGATAGGTATGGCGATGATGCCAAGGTTGGCAGCGATATTCATCCAAGCGCCGATGCTGCCCACTGTGAGGAAACTCAGACCACCGAAAATCGTAAAAAAAACGAACATGGCTGCGAGGCCGAGAAATGCCCCAGATTCAGGACGACGGAGCAAGCCGCCAAAAGAGAAAGTGTTTTTCATAATCAGCGGGTTCCTCGGGATATACCAATTCTCCCTCCCCACAAGGGGGAGGGAAACGGTGATAGTTTAGCGTGCGCCAGCCTTAACGCCCATCAATGTTGCGTCGATGTTCGAAGAGTCAATGATGCCTGGTCCAGTGAGAACAGGGAATGTTGGCAGCAAGTTGCCAAAATCGATGTAGTTTGCGAGAAGGTTCACACCAATATTTGCTTGCAAGTAGGGTTGTTGATCGATTGCAAAGCCTTGTGTGCCAGCCTTGATGCGATCAAGTCCTGTTTGGTTGAAGTCGAAGGAAGCCAAAATCACCTTGCCGGTTTTTCCTGCTTGATCAACACCAGTTGCTGCGCTGTCGGCATCGCCTGCGGAGATTGTGATGGCGCCGTCGATTGTGTCATCCTTTGTCAAAGTTGCTTTGATGGCCTCAGCAACAGCCGTTGGATCACCAAAGCTCGAAGCAGGAAGTGGCAATTGCGTTGATTTTGAACCAGTCTTGGCTGCGCCATCGGCAACGCCCTTGCAGCGAGCTTCGAGGTTAGCAGCGCCAGGAACGGTGTTGATGCAGATCACATTCTTCTTGCCGAGTTTGGCAAAATTGGCACCAGCAGCGAGGCCAGCTTCATATTCATCATTGCCAACATAGTTGATGGCGCCGAGCTCTTTGGCCTTGGCGCCATTGCCTGCATTGATCAAAATGATCTTGATGCCTTTGTCCATGGCTTCCTTGATTGCTGGATCTTCAGCTTCTGGAACCCAATCAGGAATAACAATGCCAGTGGCACCTTGGCTGATTGCTGTGCGCACGAGTTGGGCTGCATCTGCGCCAAGGTTGTCATAGGTCTGGAGTTGGAGATAGTTGCAGCTGCCGCCATTTGCTACAACGGCGAGGCAAGCATCGTCCATGCCTTTTTTAATTTTGTTCCAGAATAGATCGTCGGCCTTACCGCCAACGACTGCAATCTTTGCAGCCATTGCTGTTGGCACAAAAGCGGCCAATGCAGCGCCAGTGAGCATAACGCCCATCAACATTTTCATTTTCGTCATTTTAGTTTCCTCCGTTATGCCGCCTGAATGACGGGTTTTGTTAAATTTTGGTTTCAAAAAATAAAGTGGAGGACAAAATGTGCCCAATCTTCACGCGTTCCCCTCCCAAAGAGCTGATGCCAGCCAATAGAACATATGGTGCATTGCGCACTCTTCTTGGAATAAGTGTTGCATCTTGACTCCATTCGAGCAATCCTGTTTGAGGTGTTAACAAGCATTACATCTCATTTCATTTCAAAGAATGACTCGAATAATGAGACAAAGTGAGACTCGGAGGATGAATGGCAAGGGCTAAGATCAATGATGTGGCGCGTCATGCCGGGCTTTCGGTGTCCACTGTCAACCGTGTTTTGCACGAGCCGCAAAAAGTGCGCGAAGACACCATAAAAGCCGTACTTGAAGCGGCAGAAGCAGTTGGCTTTTATGGCGTGGCCTCCATCAAAGGCAGCCTCACCTCAGCGCGCCCCAAGGTTCGCATCGGCTTATTGCTCTTACCTCTCAAGCGCACGTTTTACAAAGACCTCGCACGCGTATTTGAGATTGCCGCTAAAGCAGCAACTGGACATCAAGTTATTCTGCGGGTCGAACATTTCGACGATCTTGCCCCGCAAAATGTTGTAGATGGCATTTTGCGTCTCGCCGAAACGTCTGATGTGATTGGGGTGGTTGCGCCAGAACATCCCATGGTCTCAGCGGCTATCGAACAGCTGAACGAACGCGGCATCAAAACTTTTGCCATTATCACGCAACTCACAGCACGCTGTGCTGTAGGTTATGTTGGGCTTGACATGTGGAAGGTTGGCCGCATGGCGGGCTGGGCTTTCGATAACATCTGCAAACGCCCCGGCAAGATTGCCATTCTCGTGGGCAATCATCGCTATCGCTGCCAAGAAACCAACGAAAGCGGGTTTCGCTCATATTTCCGCGAACATTCAAGCGGGTTTGAACTTCTGGAAGCGCGGCTGACATTTGAATCCAGCACAATCTCCCATGAAGTAACTTCTGAAATCTTGCGTCAGCATCCTGATCTCGCTGGGCTTTACATTTCGGGTGGCGGGCTTTCTGGCGCCATCAAAGCTTTGCGCGAAAGCGGGCGTAGCAACGAGATTGTTGCAGTTGGCTATGAGTTGACGGAATTTACGCGCGCCGCCCTGATCGACGGCACTTTGAATTTTTTAATTACGCACCCGATGCAAACTCTGGCGCGTGAAGCCATTTCCGCCATGATCCGCGCATTCGAAGGTGATGCAGAATTTCAACCGCAAACAATTACATTGCCGTTTGAACTCTATACGCCGGAGAATTTATAACATGCGTTACCGCAGTTTTGGCCGCACTGGCTGGCAAGTGAGTGAAATTGGGTTTGGCGCGTGGCAAATCGGTGGTGACTGGGGCAAAGTCGATGATGCGCATTCTGTCGATACGCTGCACTATGCTTTCGACAAGGGCATCAACTTCATCGACACGGCCGAACTCTATGGCAATGGCCATTCAGAATACGTGATTGGGCAGGCACTCAAAACATGGAAGGGGTCAAAAATTTATGTCGCGAGCAAAGTGCGGCCCATTCAATGGCCCCGCCCCGACGACGCAAACCCCCAGATGCGGGGCCGTTTTCCGGAATGGTACATCAGAGAGAACCTAGAACGTTCGCTGAAACGACTGGGCGTTGAACGCATTGATCTTTACCAAATGCACAGCTTCATGCCATCCGCGATGTTTGAACTAGATTGGTTGGAAACCTTGCATAAATTGCAACGCGAAGGAAAAATTGATCGCATAGGTGTTTCACTTCGCGACAACGAACCTGAAGAAGGTGTGGACGCTGCTGCTTGCGGCCTCGTCGATTCCTTTCAAGTTATTTTCAACATGTTTGAACAGCGCCCCGCACAAAGTCTTTTGCCTGCGGGTGAAAAATCAAACGTCGCCTTCATCGCACGCGTGCCGTTGGATTCAGGTTCGCTTGTGGGAAATTGGAATGCGAATTCTTATTCTCAGTTTGAAACTGGAACCCAGCAATTTAATATGTTTCGCGGTGAACGTTTTACGGAAACGTTGAAGCGTGTGCAAACGCTGAAGGATATTTGTGGCCCTTACTACGCGACACTTGCCGAGGCTGCTATGCGTTACGTGTTATCAGAGCCGCGCGTTTCAACTTTAATCCCAGGCATGAAAAATCGCGAAGAGGTTGATATGAATATCGCTTATTGCGATGGCGCGGAATTTCCCGAGGAATTGAAAGAAGAACTTCCTCCTCATATTTGGGTCAGGAATTATTATAATTGATGTCCAACTTCAACACCGTCCGTTTTGAACTGCTTCTGCCATGGATGATGCGCGCGATCATAACAAAGCGCCCTGTGGCTTATGTTCCGCTGGGGACCTATGAATGGCATGGCGAACATTTGCCTGTGGGGCTTGATGCATTGACCGCCCATGGTCTGTGTTTGCGAGCAGCCCATATCGATGGTGGTCTTGTTTTGCCGCCCATGTATTACGGGTGCGGCGGAGGTCACAGTGCTTATCCTTGGACAGTGATCCCATCAGCGCCAAATCATATTGAGGAACTGCTGAACTTCACATTGGAAAAGCTGGAAACCAATAGCGTAAAACTCGCCGTGCTCTTCTCAGGTCACTTCGCTACCACCCAGCTCGAGATGATTGATCGCATTGCTGATGATTGGAACAAAGCAGCACGGCCCCTGCGTTTGTTGGCCACAGCCGTCAATCGCATTGAAGAACTATCGCTCGCGCCGGATCATGCAGGAATTTTTGAGACAACATTATTGGCCGCATTGTGGCCTGAGCTTGTGCAGCTGGATCGTTTGCCGTCACAAAAGAATGCTCCTCTCGCCGAAGGTGATGTTTGGGAACACGGAAGGCACGATCCAAACCACCCCATCTGGGGCGTCGTGGGCCCAGACCCGCGCGACTTCAACTCAGCCGATGCCAAGCCCTTGCTCGATGCTTCGGTGAGTTGGCTTGTGAATGAGGTTCGTGAGCGGATTGGATAATCCGTTGCACTTCAATGCGACATGACCCGCAGCCCGTTCCAGCAGTTGTGGCTTCACATATAGTTTGCAACGTTGCACTTCGGTTTTTTTCGATGAAAGATGAGATTTGGTTGCGGCCCACATTCATGCAAGCGCAGAGAATGGGGCCTCTGTCTTCTCCAGCTTGCAACGGGCGAGCTGCGAGAATTTCAAGCGGGTTTACATGTTTTCCCAATTGGTTTTGCAACCAATCTCGGGCGACAGCAGCGGGCTTATTGCTGGCTATGAAAGCAAAAGACAACTTGCCATCCCTGAAGCCGATACACCGAAACTGTGCTGCGTTTGAACCTTGCACGGAACTTGCAATTTCGTCTTGTGGGAAAAGCTCTGAGACGAATGTGGTCCAGTCTTTGGGCAAAGCATTATGCGCGCATTCGAAGGCTTGGCCATTATCGAGTGGGCGCATGGCAAAATAATCGAGTTTGCTTGTGCATGGATCAAGCGCAATGCCAAAGCCATACCAAGCAGCTTGATAGGGACGAAGATTGACTTGCGTTGATTTCAAGGCAGGTTGGCCGCTGCTGGGATCGCGCGTGCTCTGCATCACTGAATTGGAAAGAGAGTTGTTGGCGAAGCTTGAGCTCCAATGCATGGGTTGGAATATCTGACCGGGCTGCGCTGTCTTATCTATGAGTGCGCGGGCCAGACTTTTGCCTTTCGCAGTGTGTATCTCAACTAAGCTGGCTGCGGCGATGCCAAGACGAGTTGCATCGATGGTCGAGATTTCAACATGTGGTTCAGCCCGATGTCCGAAAAGTTTTGGCACGAGCCCCGTGCGCGTCATGGTGTGCCACTGGTCGCGAATACGGCCTGTGTTCAGGGTTAGGCCATCGCGTTCAATTGCGGCATAAGCGGTCGGTACAAAACGCGCCCGGCCATTTGCCGTTTGAAATTTTCCATCGGCAAATGGCCGCTCGGTGCCCCACTGTTGAGCTGATAGAGACTCATAGTCTTGGCCGCGCCATTGGGACAGATCAAGTTTTCGCGCTCCATCATTTGCAACGGTTGTGAGGTGCACATGTTCGGTAAAAATCTCAGACGCTGACTCGTAGCCAAAGCCAGAAAATCCCATCGCTTTGGCCACATCACCTATAATGCGCCAATCGGGACGCGCCTCGCCTTCGGGTTTCATGAAACCACGCTGACGTGAGATGCATCGCTCTGTGTTGGTAACCGTGCCATCCTTCTCGCCCCATCCTTGGGCGGGAAGCAGAACGTGCGCATATTGCGCGGTTTCAGTTTTGGCGGTGACATCAGACACAACCACGAAAGGACATATCTTCAAGGCATCGGCAACGAAGTTGGAATTGGGCATGGACACAGCGGGGTTGGTGGCCATGATCCACAAGGCTTTGATGCGGCCATCATGCACGGCTTGGAACAGATCGACTGCTTTCAATCCGGGCTTCGCAGCGATGTTTGGTGATTGCCAAAACTCTTGCACCGCAGCGCGATGCTCAGCATTTTCAATCTCCATATGGGCTGCCAGCATATTGGCAAGCCCGCCCACTTCGCGCCCGCCCATGGCATTGGGTTGACCGGTGATCGAGAATGGCCCTGCCCCCAGTTTACCAATTCGGCCTGTGAGCAAATGGCAATTGATGATGGCATTCACTTTATCAGTGCCGGATTCAGACTGGTTCACACCCATCGAGAAAGCCGTTATGGTTTTCGCGTGTTGCGCAAAGAGATCGTAAAAAGATTTTACCTCTGTTTCTGATACACCGCATGCTTGTGCCACTTTTGCAATTGTCCAGCTGTGGGCAGCAAGCAATGTTTCTGCAAGGCCTTGCGTATTGGTGCTGATGTAAGCGCAATCCGTTTCGCCTCGGCCATAGAGATCTTTGAACAAGCCGTTAAACAAGGCTATGTCTGATTGGGGCACTATAGCTAGATGTAGATCAGCAGCTTCAGCGGTCGCAGTGCGGCGCGGATCAATCACCACAATTTTTGTGCCCCGCTTTTCACGCGCTGCGAGAAGGCGTTGAAACAATACGGGATGGCACCAGGCGAAATTTGATCCGGTGAGAACCACAAGATCGGCTTCTTCCAAATCTCTATAGTTGCAAGGCACCACATCCGCACCGAAGGCTCGCTTATGGCCTGCCACAGCCGAGGCCATGCAAAGGCGCGAATTGGTATCGATATTGGCTGAGCCAATAAAACCTTTCATCAGTTTGTTGGCGACATAGTAATCTTCAGTGAGCAATTGGCCGGAGACATAAAAGGCCACAGAGTCTGAGCCATGCTCGGCAATTGCATCCTTAAATTTCTGGGCGACCAAGCTGGTGGCTTCGTTCCACGCCACACGCGCGCCGTTGACCTGCGGATAAAGCAAGCGTTGCTCCGTGCCAAATGTTTCGCTCAAAGCCAGGCCTTTAGAACAGAGCTTGCCGAAATTGGCAGGATGATCAGGATCGCCAGCAATGGCAATGCTGTCATCGTCTTTGCGGGTGGCCAGCACGCCGCAGCCCACGCCGCAATAGGGGCACGTGGTGCGCGTGGTTGTCATGCCGCTTGCGAGAGGAGCGCTGCGGATTCGATATAGACCACGCCCGCTTCAACTTTACATTTCACTTTGCGCGCGCAGCCTTGGTCAGGGCCTTTCACTTCGCCCGTTTCCAAACCTATCACCCAATTATGCAGCGGGCATGTAACTAGCTCGCCATGCACAATGCCTTGGCTTAACGGCCCGCCCTTGTGCGGGCATTTATCCCAGAGGGCAAAGATGCGGCCTTCGGCTGATTTGAAAATCGCGATATTGCCTTGCTGTGTTGCAACCAAGCGCGAGCCGCGAAACGGCACATCA
This sequence comes from uncultured Aestuariivirga sp., assembly GCA_964244815.1. Classification (GTDB taxonomy): domain Bacteria; phylum Pseudomonadota; class Alphaproteobacteria; order Rhizobiales; family Aestuariivirgaceae; genus Aestuariivirga. The sequence goes on from CAXTKH010000068.1 coordinate 14,495, forward strand.
TCAATTGAACCAATTTCAATCCAGTCACTCATTCTGCGGCCATTAATTTTGGAAATGATTTCATCGCTTCAAATTCATGTGCGTCTTTGCCATTCACGCGTTCTTCCCATGGATCAACTTGCAAGAAGCTTTGTGCGAACTTGAAACGCTCGAAATAATGCATGCGTCTTTCTAGATCATCCATAATTTTTTCTTTGATGGAGGGAATGCCCACGCGTTTGGCCCATTTATAGATGCGTTCAAGATAGTGGCCTTGCTCGCGGTAAAGCTGCGTAAGGGCTGCAATCACTTCAATGGCCTCTTGTTCTGTATCAACATGGCCTAAAACTTCTGTGCCTTTGATATCTAAGCCAGCCGCACCCGCAAAATGAATGTCATAACCTGAATCAACACAGATCACGCCGATGTCTTTACAGGTGGCTTCAGCGCAATTGCGCGGGCAGCCAGAGACGGCGAGTTTCACTTTGGCAGGTGTCCAGGAGCCCCACATGAACTTTTCTAGCTTGATGCCAAGACCGGTTGAATCTTGCGTGCCGAAACGACACCAATCAGAGCCTACGCAGGTTTTGACTGTGCGCAGGCCCTTAGCATAGGCCGCACCCGACACCATGCCCGCTGCATTAAGATCGGCCCACACGCCGGGCAAATCTTCTTTCTTCACACCCAGCAAATCAATGCGTTGGCCGCCCGTGCATTTGACAGCAGGGATGTTGAATTTATCTGCCACATCGGCAATGGCGCGCAGTTCCTTGGCTGATGTCATGCCACCCCACATGCGCGGCACTACTGAGTAAGTTCCATCCTTCTGAATGTTGGCATGCACCCGCTCATTGATGAAGCGTGACAGGTTGTCATCAACATATTCGCCTGGCCATTCAGCGATCATATAGTAATTCAAAGCGGGCCGGCATTTGGCGCAGCCGCATGAGGTTTTCCATTCCAACTCTTGCATCAATTGCGGAATGGATTTGAGTGGCTTGGCCGCGATCAATCTGCGCACATCGGCATGGCCCAAATCTGTGCAACCACACATGGGTTGCACCGCATTGGGTTTATAGCCATCGCCCAGTGAAAGCACGAGAAGCTTCTCAACCAAGCCCGTGCATGAACCGCAAGAGGCTGAGGCCTTGGTGTGGGCGCGCACATCGTCAATTGATGTGAGGCCTTTGGCCGTGATGGCATCAACAATTTTACCCTTACAAACGCCGTTGCACCCGCAAATTTCTGCGTCAGGGGTTAAGGCTGCAACGGCCGCCATAGGGTCCAGCGGCACTCCTCCGGCATAGGATTGTCCGAAGATCAACATCTCTCGATCCGCCGAAATATCTTCGGCTTTTTTGATCTTGTCGAAGAACCAAGGCCCATCTTCCGTGTCGCCATACATGACCACACCGATGATGCGGTTTTCTTTGATGATGAGGCGCTTGTAAATGCCGCGTGATGCATCGCGCAGAACAATCTCTTCACGGTCTTTAGCCTCAGCAAAATCACCAGCCGAGTAAAGTTTGATACCGGTGACTTTGAGTTTGGTTGCTGTGACAGAGCCTTTATAGGCAGCTGCATCTGCCGCTAGCGTCTTGGCCAAAACACCAGCCATCTCATAAAGCGGGGCAACCAAGCCATAAACCATGTTGTTATGTTCGGCGCATTCACCCAGCGCAAAAATATCGGGGTCGCTGGTTTGCATTTGGTCGCCCACCACAATACCGCGATTGATGGTGAGGCCCGCTTCTTTGGCCAGCGCCACATTGGGCCTGATGCCCACAGCCATGACCACCAGACTTGCTGGGATCACTGTCCCGTCTGCCAGTTCAACACATTCGACTTTCGTGTCACCCAAAATTGCTTTGGTGTTGGCACCATTTAGAACTTTGATGCCGCGCGCTTCCACAGCTGTCTTCAACAAATGCCCCGCAGCGGGGTCAAGCTGGCGCTCCATCAGTGTCGGCATAATGTGTATGACAGTCACATTCATGCCTTGATCAGAAAGGCCCGCTGCGGCTTCCAAGCCCAACAAGCCGCCGCCAATCACCACCGCATTGCCGTGCGATTTTGCAGCCAACATCATCGCCATCACATCATCAAGATCGCGGTAAGACAATACGCCTGCGAGATTGTTGCCCGGCACCGGAATGATGAAAGGCACAGAGCCTGTGGCAATCACCAGCTTATCGTAAGGCACTGTGAGGCCTGATTCCGACGTGACGGTTTTGGCCACTCGATCAATCGCTTTGATCTTATAACCCTTATACAAAGTGATGCCATGTTTTACATACCAGCCATCGCCATGGATCACGATTTCTTCGAACGTCTTTTCGCCTGAAAGAACAGGCGACAGCATGATGCGATCATAGTTCACGCGTGGTTCAGCGTTAAAAATGGTCACATCAAATTGCTCTGGTGCCAGTTCCAGCAAATGTTCCAACATGCGCCCCGGCGCCATGCCGTTGCCGATGATGACGAGTTTTTGTTTCATTATGCGGCTTCCACAAATTTGTTGCGCTCGTAGAGGAATTTCAAAACGGCCTCACGCGCGTGAATATAAATTGGGTTTGTCACCAGCTCTAAACGGCGGCGTGGGCGTGGCAATTTCACATCGAGAATTTCGCCAATTGTTGCGGCTGGGCCGTTTGTAAGCATCACAATGCGATCAGACAGAAGCACGGCCTCATCCACATCATGGGTGATCATGATGACAGTATTCTTTTGATCATTCTGAATTTGCATCACTTGGTCTTGCAAATGCGCGCGGGTTAAAGCGTCGAGTGCGCCGAAGGGTTCATCAAGCAACAGAACTTTTGGTTCCATCGCCAAAGCCCTCGCAATGCCCACGCGTTGCTTCATGCCGCCAGAAATTTCAGAGGGTCGCTTATCTTTCGCCACACCCATATGAACCATATTGAGCGCAACCATAATGCGTTCATCACGTTGCTTGCGGCTTTCAACACGCCAAACCTTATCAACCGCCAACTTCACATTTTCATAAACGGTGAGCCATGGCAGGAGGGAATGGTTTTGAAACACTACGGCACGGTCTGGCCCTGGGCTCGTCACATATTGCCCTTCAAGTAAGACACCGCCCGATGAAGCAGGTGTTAGGCCTGCAATGATATTAAGCAAGGTTGACTTGCCGCAACCCGAATGGCCAATCAGCGAAACATATTCGCCCTTGTTCACATCCAAGTTGATGCCGCGCAAAACTTCAGATGTAAGATTGCCGCGTGAGAAGCTTTTGTTGACGAGGCTGAGGGAAAGATAGGGTTTGTTTGTCATGATTTGCTCAATTCGCTTGCGTGCCGCGGGTAATGAAATGGCCAGCCAATGTGACCAACCGATCCAGCATGAAACCAACCAGCCCCACATAAACAAGCGCAACGATAATGTCGCTGATGTGGGATGAGTTCCAAGCATCCCAAATGAAGAATCCGATGCCCACACCGCCAATCAACATTTCAGCCGCCACAATGGCCAGCCACGAAAGGCCAATGCCAATTCGAAGGCCAGTGAAAATATAAGGTGCCGCAGCAGGCACCATGATGCGCACAAAATATTCGAGCGGGTTCAAATTGATCACGCGGGCCACATTACGATAATCTTCAGGAATATTGCGAATGCCAGCGGCCGTATTGATGATGATAGGCCACACCGACGTAATGAAAATCACAAAGATGGCTGAGGGCTGGCTGTCTTTGAATGCGGCCAATGAAATCGGCAACCAGGCCAGAGGCGGAACTGTGCGCAGGATTTGAAAAATCGGATCAAGGCCACGCGAGAAAAATTTCGATGCGCCAACCAAAGTGCCAAGTGCCACGCCGACAACCGCAGCGATTGCATAGCCCAAAGCCACACGGCTGAGCGAAGCTAGGATATGCCAACCCAGGCCTTTGTCCGTGCCACCATTGTCGAAGAACGGATGTAAGACGAGATCGCGGCTATCAGCGTAGATTTGGAGAGGTGACGGCAGGCGGGCACCGGGGTGCCCCGCCGCTAACTGCCAAGCCACCACCAAAATCAAAATAACCAGAACTGGCGGCACAATTTGCGCCGCCAGCTTTTCAACGTTTAAGTTCAATCTTTTGCCTCTCACAGAATTGATCTTAGGAAACGGCACTACGAGTGCCTCTCCATGCTTTGCTGATGGGAGTTGCTTGATATCAATTTTCCGCAATGGCAAAGTCATGAAGCTCAAGCTCCTGCTTTAATCGCCAGCCCATCAAGATAGGCTTTTGGATTGGCAGGATCGAAACTCTTGCCGTCAAAGAATTTTTCAACGCCGCGGGAGTCGCTGGCTGGAATATCAGCAACACTCAAAGATTTGGCAGCGGCGCGCCACAAATCAGAACCATTCACTTTGCCGACAAGCGTTGCGATATCTGCATCAGCCTTCACGCGGCCCCAGCGCTGGTTTTCGGTGAGGAACCATGTGTCGTGGCTTTTGAAGGGGAAGCTTGCTTGATCACGCCAGAATT
>CAXTKH010000069.1:0-18842 GCA_964244815.1 uncultured Aestuariivirga sp.
GTTGCGCCCAGAACATTATTCTAAAGTTGAACTTATCAGGCATGATTCCAAAACAGTTCTCAAAGAAACATATCGTTTACATAGATCTGGAAACCTTGTGCCAGTTGAAGTCAGTGCATCTCCCCTGAAGAGCGATACAGGCGAAATTATTGGCATTGCAGCAATCTACCGAGATCTTACAGAACTTGCAAAATCAAGAAAGCAATTTCGTGATCAAATCGTTCTTACCCAGACTTTGCTTCAATCAAGCGTGGATTGCGTCAAGCTCCTGGATGGCTCCGGTTCAATTCAGTTTGTAAATCAAAATGGATGTGACCTTCTGGAATTAGACGATCAGGAAACGGTACGAGGGAAAGATTGGCTCAGCTTTTGGCCCGACATAGCCAAACCGTTCGTGCAAAATTCTCTTGAAGCGGCGCAGCTTGGTAAGAATAGTCGGTTCGAGGCGTCAAGTCTGACATTCAAAGGAAACCCACGGTGGTGGGATGTCAGCGTCACCCCTATCAAAAACGAGGATGAGACTGTCCATCAAATTATCGCATCATCACGCGACATTACAGGCAAGAAGCTTGTGGAAACTCAGTTACAGGATACAAGCCGAAGGCTTTGGCAGGCGAGCAACGCCGCTGCTTTGACATACATCGTTATTGATCTTGACAGCGATGAAGTTTCAGAAGCCAGCAATTTTTATGATGTTACGAGAACTGGCATTGCTAGAACAAGTGGCAATACAAATAGTAACTTGGATATTGCCCAATTGCTGCTTCCAAATGTGGTGTCGCAAGATCGGGAAATGTTCATGCATGCAATGCGGCGTCTACAAGCAGACGGGGCCAATGGGCGAGTTGAATTTGCCCTGTGTGGCGAAGACGATATTGAGCGTATATTTGATTGCAGATGGCAAGCCGAACCTCACATCGGCGCAAAAAAAGGGCGTGTTTTTGTTACTTTATTTGAAATTACAGAGCAAAAGGAAAGAGAACAACAAATCCACCTCTTGATGAGAGAGGTAAATCATCGGTCAAAAAATTTATTGAGCGTTATTTTGGCAGTAGGCCGGCATACTTCGCGCACAACCGATCCATCTGTATTCATGACAAAATTCTCGGAACGTATTAATGCACTTTCCGCCAGCCACGATCTCTTAGTGAAAGGAGAATGGCGCGGCGTTTCGCTAACATTATTGATCGAATCTCAACTTGATCACTTTCGTGATCTGATTGGCAATCGTATTCATATTACAGGTTTGCCGCTGATATTAAATGCAACTGCAGCGCAAGGTATTGGTATGGCATTGCATGAGCTTTCCACCAATGCAGCAAAATATGGCTCACTTTCCAATGAGACGGGAACTGTGGATATAGCGTGGAATGTTAAAAAAAATGCGGAGCAACCTCAACTGTACATGAGCTGGCTCGAGCGCGGTGGTCCCAGATATGAAATACTACCGGAGTCAAAAACCGGATTCGGAAGCATTGTTACAGGAAGAATGTTAGAGTCTGTTACTCAGGGCAAGACAAGTTCCAAATTAGACGACGAAGGCTATCAATGGAATTTAAACGCACCACTGAAAAGAGTCGTCCAGACGACAAGACATAATTCTGAATTAGCAGGCTCTATATGACGCTTCCAACTCAAAAAATCAAATTGTACCTGGAGATTTTACATCAAAGAACAATGCCTGCGCGATAATTGCTTTCACCATATCAGGCGAAAATGGTTTAGTGATCAAAAACGCAGGTTCCTCTCTCTCGCCAGTCAGCAAACGTTCGGGGAAGGCTGTAATAAAGATTATCGGAACTTCAATCGTCTTCAAAATATCACCAACAGCGTCTATTCCTGAGCTGCCGTCTGCCAGCTGAACGTCAGATAAAATCAGTTTCGGTTTCAATTCTGCAGCCATTGCTACAGCTTCAGCACGGGTAGTCGCAATACCGCAACAAGTATGACCAAGCGATGTAACGATATCTTCAATGTCCATCGCAATGAGCGGTTCATCCTCAATAATCATTACGCTGGTACTCAGAATTTCCGAAATTTCGCGACTGGCGTTCTGATACAATTGTTCCGCTTTCTCGGGAGCTATGTTCAAAATTTTAGCCACCTCATCTGTAGAAAAGCCTTCCACATTACGCAGCAGGAACACTTGTCTTGATGGACCTTGCATCTGCGAAAGTTTTGCCTGGACAGTTTTTTCCCATCCATCTTGTGCGATATCGCCCCGCCCATTCAAGGCAACTGATGACCATAACTTGCAAAATGCACTAAACAGGGCAATGCGCAAATTGTTGGTGTCTTCAAAGGGTTTCGAATCAGCAATGATTGTTTCCAGTAAAGTGGCGACATAGCTGTCTCCGCTTACTTGAGATCCCGTTAATGCTCTCGAAAATCTACGTAAATAAGGAAGAGTTACCCCAACATCTTGCGAAAGACTCATTAAATTAATTTCCTCTGGGGCCAATTCCCCACACCCTTGCATCAAGTTTTTAACGCTAAACTATGGCTTTAGTTCCCGCAATTACAAAATAAAATTTCGGCCGTTGGTTTTGCTGACCTTAATTTTCGTTAAATTAATTTTGAACCCACTGGTGCACGGCAATAAAGGTCATTCAAAAATGTTCGAAACAGCCGAGAGATCGATTTTCGTGGAACAAACAGGCTCACCGAACGTTTAATCTTACAATACCTTCAGCAATATCGGACGTTCAACATGGACCAACAAACAAGCAGTTTTGCGACAGTCGATTTGCTTACCCGTTTTAAGCAAGATGTAATCAATATGGTTTCGAGTGAATATGCGCTTTTGAAATTTGAGACTACTGATCGTCTTGAGGCTGTTAAATCCATAGCAGTATTTATTGGTGTCGCTGTTATTTTATGCCTGCTTGCCGGCTTTATGGCATTCATTGCAATTGCAAAAGGATTGACCGCGTTAGGAGTTCCTGACCCACTTTCTTATGCAATTGTTGCAGTCGTGGCAGGTGTTATTGCTGTGGTGCTGCTCAAAATGTCACAACAGAGAATGAAAGAACGCATTCTAACTCCTGTGAAATTTAAAAAAGGCTGATTTAATGTCGTTATCATCGTTGATTGAAAGAGATTCTCGTCGCGAAATGCTGTTGGACGAAGTTGAGCGAAGCCGCCAAGCTTTAAACAAAACGGTTGGTGAATTGAAAAACAATCTTCAGCCTGCGCATCTTGCTAATGAAGCTGCGCGACCCATCATCAATCAGACTAATGTCGCAATCGAAAGTGCTAAGAATTTTGTGCGGGCTAATCCGCTGATATCGCTATCGGCCACAACAGCAGGCGTGATGGCCCTCACAGCTACAGCGCGAAGCTACAGAAAAGCAAATCAGCACCTATATAGTAATAATGGATATGTTCCTTCTCCTCGTGTCAAGCGCAGCGGAATTATAGATTACCTTGGGCGCATGTCTTCAAATGTTTTGGACAGAGTATCAGATACTTCAACAAACCTGGTGCAAGAGGCCGCAAATGTTGTGAAGCATCATATTGATCACCGCACCAGCACGGCGGAAAATGCAGCAATGGGTGTAGTTCGCAATCTGACCCAGACTGCTGTGGCTGCTGTTGAATCAATTTTGCTTTCAACGATTTCTAATCGTTTGCGTGCGCGGAAATATTCGACACGTAATGAGAACCGCAGCATGGATGATGATCCGTTTTAACCCAGCGTTTTGGGAACAAAATTAGATATCGAGCGTTTATTTTACAGTTCAATAAATCAAATTGAGGAGCGTTTTCATGGGTCGCAGTGCTTTGTTGTGGTTAATCGGCGTTCCAATTCCAATCATTGTTTTGATTGCATTGTTTTGGGGGCACTAGATCTTTGAAGGTTCGAATTTACCCCGATGATGAACGTGGACGCACTTAGTTGAAATCGAATGCGATTTTTCGAGGAACCTAACGTGATCCTATGCATTCAAGTCACAACAATAATTTTAATTTAACAGGAGAGTAAAATGGCAGTTTCAAGCAGCACAACCAGATCATCTAAAAATACCGAGAGCGCATATGACAACCTGAAATCGGCAGCAGGTGAGATGGGCGAGTCGATGTCTGATACGGCTTCCAGCATGGCAGATAATGCAAGGAACAAGATTTCTGATACCGCTCAAAACATTCAAGACAGCGCCTCCAGCATGAGACAATCTGCAAGCGATACTGCAGCTTCATATGCACAGAAAGCAAACAGCACCTTGAAGTCAGCTGGCGTTGATACTGATATGATAGCAGCCCGCGCCAAAGATCAGGCAAGTGCCCTGCAAACAGCCATTGAAGATGAGACCCGTAATCATCCAATGCGCACATTGGGTATAGCTGCATTAGCAGGAATGGTTCTGGGAACGTATTTTACCCGCCGCTAACTGCCAACTCTGACACGAAAAAGGCCCGTTAAATTTAACGGGCCTTTTTTATCACTTAGAATTTATCAACCGCATCTTTTACGCGGCTCTTTGCATCGCCCACTTTTTCTTGGACATTGCCTCGGGCTTTTTGACCCGCACCTTCAGCTTCCATTTTCTTGTTACCCATGGCTTTGCCTAAAGTTTGCTTTACAGTACCAGCAGCTTTATTACCCGCACCGGCGATCTTGTCAGACGTAGCACTCATTTTTTAGTCTCCTTAGAACTTTTTGAAGTTGACGTTGTTATAACGTTTTCCCCACAACTCAGTTCCGAAACGAAAGGCTAAAAAAAATGACAGCTGAAAAGCTGCCATCTTAATTTCTATTTTAACTGTCTCAAGTTCGCCGGATTAATTTTAAAATAAAGAGAAGGACCACGGCACCGATTGTTGAGCCAATAATCGCACCACCAATTCCCGGTACACCCACAACATAAGTGCCGAAAATCCAGCCGCCAATTATGGAGCCAATAATGCCGACAATAATATCCCCAACCAATCCAAAGCCGCCTCCTTTTACAATTTGGCCGGCGAGCCAACCTGCCACAGCGCCGATAATTAACCAGATGATAATGCCTTGAGGTTCCATTTTATTGCCTTTCTTTTGCTTGAATTATGCAACTATGCAGACACATAACAATTGAAGGGGCAAACAGTTCCATCGATAGGAAGCTTTACTGTTCAGTTATCAAGGCGTGAGATCAGGCTGTCGATTTTTCGTCTGGTAGTTCAAATGATTTATCAGCTGATCCTTCCATTAGAAACGACAAACGCTTACGGGCACGGTTTACGCGGCTTTTGATTGTACCCACAGCTACGCCACAAATTTCTGCAGCTTCTTCATATGAAAACCCAGACGCACCGATCAGCATGACGGCTTCACGCTGATCTTCTGGAAGTTTTGCCAAAGCAACGCGCAAATCCTCCATATCCAAGTGGCCCTCCTGTTCACCCGAGACGGCAACTTGGGCAGAATAGACGCCGTCAGCATCTTCGACCTCGCGTTTGCGTTTGCGAAGTTGGGTATAGAATTCATTGCGCAGTATTGTGTACAACCAGGCCCGCATGTTCGTTTCGGGGTCGAAACTATCGTGATGTTTCCAGGCTTTCATCAATGTTTCCTGGACGAGATCGTCGGCACGGTCGGCGCGTGCTGTGAGTGACATACCAAAGGCCCGAAGACCGGGGATTGCGGCTATCAGTTTTTGCCGAAAATCAACCGAGATGGTCATTCATGCACTTCCAAGATGTGAGCTTTGTTCAGGTTTCAGAATTGTCTTTTTTGTTCGATGTCGCCGCTTCAAGCTGGCTTAAAAGATCCAGAAATCTGTCAGGCACGGGTTGATCAGCGACTTCATTGTAAAGACTGCGAAGCTTTTTCCCCAATGCATCAGGCAAACTATTGTCGGCTGAGAAACCAGTTGGAACTTCGTTAAATTTCTTGCTTTTTATCACCACAGTTCCGCCATTTGGACTAATCCCCCACCTGTCACTCGCTTGATTAAGCGTTCTACACAACTTCTATTCTGCTGGCTTGGCTTATTATTGTCAAAGATTTTCCCATTCAGTGTTAAACTACTGTCGAGAGACAAAGTTCCATTCGATGTGAAATTTTATGCCGAACCTTTGGTTAAGCACTAACTATACGCTGATCCAGCTATGTAATAACCGTAGGATCCTTACGGCCAATTTTTGTTTCTATATCGGCAATTGAGCCAGCCAAGGTGATCAAATCACTCAATGCAACCTGAGTGTTGATATTATGTTGGGTGCTATCGGCTTCATATTTTTCAATATAGACCCTCAAAGTTGCTCCAACGGTACCGGTTCCAGAAAGACGATAAACGACGCGAGAGCCATTTTCAAAAATAAACCTGATACCCTGGTTTTCTGTGAATGAGTGATCGATTGGATCACGATACGAGAAATCATCCGCAAATTTTATGCCGTTGCGGCCAACGAAGTTTTGAAGATTTTTGCGCAGATCATCCATCAACCCAGTGGCACGGGTCAAATCGACCTCTTCATAATCGTGACGCGAATAATAGTTGCGGCCATATTCGCGCCAGTGCGATTTCACGATTGCTTCAATAGTTTCGCGGCGCTTGGCTATAATATTGAGCCACATCAAAACCGCCCACACACCGTCCTTTTCGCGCACGTGGTTTGAACCGGTGCCAAAACTTTCTTCGCCGCAAACTGTGGCTTTGCCCGCATCCAATAAATTGCCAAAAAACTTCCAACCGGTTGGCGTTTCAAAACTTGGCACGCCGAGTTTCTTGGCCACCAAATCGGCTGCACATGATGTGGGCATCGAACGGGCGATGCCTGTGATGCCAGATCCATATGCAGGTGCCAATTTCGCGTTGGCAGCAATGATGGCAAGCGAGTCAGATGGCGTTACATATTGCCCTCGTCCAATAATGAGATTGCGATCCCCATCACCATCCGAAGCCGCGCCAAACAATGGTCCGTTGTTTGACAAGACCAAATCGCAAAGTTCTTTAGCATGAACTAAATTCGGATCAGGGTGATGCCCACCAAAATCAGGAAGAGGTATGCCGTTCATAATGGCGTCCTGGTTTGCACCGAGCACGTCGATTAGTATTTTTTTGGCATATGGGCCGGTGATTGCGCCCATGCCATCGAACTTCATCGTGAACCCGGATTTGAACAAGTCTTTGATCGCATCAAAGTCAAACAGCGTTTGCATCAGTGCTGCGTAGTCGGAAACTGGATCAACAATCTCTACAATTGTATTAGCCAACTGCATGATGCCGATTTTGTTGAGATCAATTTCATCGGTATCCAAAGTCTTGTAGGTTGAGATTGTTTTGGTCTGAGCAAATATAACATCGGTAATTTTTTCGGGAGCCGGCCCGCCATTGCTGCTATTGTATTTTATGCCAAAGTCGCCATCTGGCCCACCCGGATTATGGCTTGCTGAAAGAATAATGCCACCGAAAGCTCGGTGATGACGGATGAGATGTGAAACCGCGGGGGTTGAAAGCAACCCATTTTGACCCACAATAATCCGGCCAAAGCCATTGGCTGCAGCCATACGAATGGCGATCTGCACAACGTTAGAATTATAGTAGCGACCATCGCCGCCAATAATCAAAGTTGCGCCTGTAAATCCTTCAAGGGCGTTGAAGATCGATTGGATAAAATTCTCGGTGTAATGCGGTTGCTGAAACACCGTAACTTTTTTGCGGAGTCCTGATGTGCCAGGCTTTTGCCCTTCAAATGGTTTTGTCGATACGAGTTCAAACATAATAACTCCTTTTGTAATCAGCGCTCAGTTGCATTTCCGCTGACAAATTGTGCTGCCACGAAATTTGCATGCGAACATGCACTTGGCAAATCCTGTCCGCTGGCCAAGCTTTGCGTTAGACTGCCGACAAAACAATCCCCCGCTCCATGCGCGGATTTTACGACCACTTTGTGCGGCGGTATGAAATCTTGTTGCCCGTTGCGAGTTTGGAAAACCAACCCCTGCCCGCCCATGGTGATCACGGCCATTTGATTTGGCTGAGCCAGTTTTCGCAGAAGCGCTAAAGCAGATTTTGCGTCAGAGATAGTGGAGCCGCAAAGCATCTCAGCTTCAACGCGGTTGACGATCAAAAGGTCCACCAGTTGCAAAAGTTGCTGCGACATTTGCCGCGCAGGAGCCGCATTTAGTATCACACATGCACCGGAATTTCGGGCAGTTTGCGCCACCGCGATGTTTACAGATTCTGGAATTTCATTTTGTAAAATCAGATACTTAGCACCACTTAGACTTTGCCAGGCAGTTGCAGCATCAATGGGGTCTAAGGTCAAATTCGAACCCGAAACAATAACAGCGCCATATTCGCCATCATCCTGCAAAATGGCTGCGCTCATGCCTGTGCCGTGGGTCGAATCGACTGAAACATGGTCAGTGTTAATGCTGTGATTTTCTAGATTTTTGGTTAGCATTTGGCCGAAATCATCATTGCCGACGCGCGCAATTATTGCGCAATCCGCGCCTGCTTTTGCAGCCATCACCACCTGATTACCGCCCTTGCCGCCACAGATTTTTTTCCAGCTTGTTCCCGGAACTGTTTCGTCAACGCGTGGCAGATGTGGCGCAGCAAGAACGATATCAAGATGCAAGCTTCCACACACGATAATGTCAAAACGAGTCGGCATCAGCCACCGAACATTGTTTGTTGAACAATCGCCTGACTGGTTACGGAATCTTGTTTTAGGATCGCTTGCGCGAGTGCAGGATTTTTTCGGAGTTTTTGAACAATGGTTTTCATGGCTTCAACTGTTGAAATATTTGTCGAACATTCAGCAATGGGATCAAGCCCTGTGATATCTGGGAAGGTATCAAAATAAAGCGCTGCGCCATAGCCGATCTGATCCAGTACATACAGCAACTCAATGGTCTGTTGCGGATGAACCGAACCTACCATCAAGCCATCGTCGCGTTTGCCGTAGCCATCATTGATGTGAACGCCGAGCAGGCGCGAATGTTTGTTGATCAGCATTGCCGCAAAGGCTGGCATTTCATCGGCATAAAGCACATGCGCAAAATCGAGCGTAACGCCAGTGTTTTTCCGGTCGATATCTTTAATCGCAAGTAGCGTTGTTGCTACATCAGGCATCAAGCTGAAGGAGCGAGGTTCATTTGGTTTATACTCAATGCTGATATCAACATTCGGATTATGATCTGCGACTTCGCGCATGGCTTCAATTGTGTGATCCCAGATGCGTTGATAATCAGCCTGGAACGAATAATCAAAACCATCCTGTCCCATCCACAGGGTCATCAGATTGCCGCCCATGCGCGCCAGACTATCGAGGCCACGTTTTGTCAGATCAACTGCTTCGCGCCGCACTTTTTCATCAGGGTTTGAAAAAGCTCCAATCTTGTAAGCAGGGTTGCCATAATAACGCATGGCAAATCCGTTGAGCACAATGCCAAGATCTTCCAGCTTGTGTTGAACTTCATTTTCCTGATGACCATCAAGATGATCAGGATAGTTGAAATCAACCGCGGTCAAATTTTCAACTTTGGCAGCGCGCTCCAATACATCAAGTGTGGTTACCTTCCCGTTTTTGCCCGGCCAATATTCTTTCGCATTGACGCGAAAAGAATTCAGTCTGGTGGCATAGCGGTTGGTCTGCATTTATTTTTTGGCTTTTTTCTTGACTGGCTTTTTAACGGCTTTTTTGGCGGCCAGTTTTTTAATTGGCTTGGCTGATTTTTTAGCGGTTTTGACAGTTTTTTTGGCCACTGCTTTTTTAACAGCTTTAGCAGCTTTCTTGGCCACTGGCTTTTTCACAGCCTTCACAGCTTTTTTCTGAGCTGGCTTTTTAGCTGGCGCTTTTGGCTTTGCAGCAGATGATGAAGCCGCAGGTGCATTTGCGGCATCTGCCTTGATCAAGCTCCCAAATTTTGTGAAGAATTTTTCCGACAGTGATGTGGCCGTTGAGTCAATCAATCTTGAACCCAGCATTGCCAATTTGCCGCCGATCTGGGCATCAACATCATAGTCCATCTGGGTTTCATTGGCGCTGAGCGCTGTTAACCTGATGTCGGCACCGCCTGTAGCAAACCCTACAAATCCACCATTGCCTTTGCCGGAAATGCGGTAGCTTTCTGGTGGGTTCAAATCACTCAGTGTCACTTCACCAGCAAAATTAGCTTTTACCGGACCTACAGCAATGGTGACCGTAGCTTTGAATTCTGTGGGAGATAACACTTCAATCTTGCTGCAGCCCGGGATGCACTGTTGCAAAATTACAGGATCGTTTAGCCCCTGCCATACGCGCTCGCGCGATGCCGGAATAACTTGTGTGCCGTTAAGTTTCATGTTGTGCCTCAAAAAATTTGTTAAACGATACGCACTACATACGGATATTTTGGTCTAGAGATAGCAGCAATAGGTCTAGGCGTTTAATTAACTATTTTCGCCTCGGTTGCGGCGCGCAACTCCGCGTCGGTTACGCCGTCAGCCAATTCAACAAGCTTCAAACCGCCCGGCACCACATCGAGAACGCCCAGATTTGAAATGATGCGGTCCACCACCGCTTTGCCTGTCAAAGGCAATGAGCATGATTTCAAAACCTTGCTTTCACCCGCTTTGTTGGTGTGATCCATTACCACCACAACGCGGCCCACGCCTGCTACCAAATCCATTGCACCGCCCATGCCCTTGACGAGTTTGCCCGGGATCATCCAATTGGCCAAATCACCGTTTTCAGCGACTTCCATGGCACCCAGAATGGCCATGGCAATTTTACCGCCACGGATCATCGCGAAGCTTTGTGACGAGTCAAAGAATGCAGTTTGCGGCAGTTCAGTTACTGTCTGCTTTCCGGCATTGATAAGATCAGCATCCTCTTCACCCTCAAACGGAAATGGGCCCATGCCCAACATGCCGTTCTCGGATTGAAGTGTTACTTCAACACCTTTTGGAATGTAGTTAGCTACGAGCGTTGGAATCCCAATGCCGAGGTTTACATACCAGCCATCTTGCAGTTCTTGCGCAGCGCGTGCCGCCATTTGATTACGATCCCAAGGCATTATTGTTTCCTTTCAAGACGCGAATGCCTAAACGGCAAGCGCGCTCTCCTTCTTACGGGTGGTTCTTTGCTCAATGCGTTTTTCATGTTCACCTTGAATAATGCGGTGAACATAAATGCCGGGTGTGTGGATGGTGTCGGGGTCAAGCGAGCCCAATGGCACGATCTCTTCCACCTCAGCCACGCAGATTTTGCCGCAGGTTGCAGCAGGCGGATTAAAATTGCGCGCGGTCTTGCGGAATACAAGATTGCCTGAAGGATCGGCCTTCCAGGCTTTTACAATTGCAAGATCGGCCACGATGCCGCGCTCAAGAATGTAAGTTTCGCCGTTGAAATCTTTGTGCTCTTTGCCTTCGGCAATCATCGTGCCCACACCTGTCTTGGTGTAGAAACCCGGAATGCCAGCGCCGCCTGCCCGCATGCGTTCGGCCAATGTGCCTTGTGGGTTGAATTCCACTTCCAGTTCCTTGGACAAAAACTGCCGCATGAATTCTGCATTTTCGCCAACATAAGAAGACAACATTTTCTTGATTTGTTTGGTGTCGAGCAATTGCCCAAGGCCAAATCCATCCACACCACAATTGTTAGATGCAACGGTCAGGCCTTTGGTGCCTGCTTTTTTAATTGCTGAGATTAAAAGCTCTGGAATGCCGCACAGGCCAAAGCCACCTGCCGCAATCAACATGCCATCAAACAAGACGCCCTCAAGGGCCGCATCAGCGTCTTTAAAAATTTTCTTCATTATTATTCCTTCACACTGCGCGCAGGCCTAGAATTTCTCGAGCTTGTTTCCATGTTGCCACGGGGCGTTTGTTCCGTTCGCAAATTTCCACAGTTCGCTTTACCAAGGCAGCGTTAGAAGCGGCAAGCGTATTCTTATCAAGCCGCACATTATCTTCCATGCCGGTTCTGGTGTGGCCGCCTTTAGCGATGGCCCATTCATTGATAGTGATTTGAGCTGGTCCAATGCCCGCCGCGCACCATTGCGCATCCGGGGCCAAGCGCTTTAAAGTTTCGATATAAAAATCAAAAATCTTTTCATCCGCAGGCATGGCGTTCTTAACGCCCATCACAAACTGAACATAGAGCGGGCCTTTAAGCCTGCCATCTGCCGCCATTCGCGTTGCCTGAACAATATGTGATAAATCAAAGGCTTCCACCTCGGGCTTCACATAATACTTCAGCATTTCCGAAGCCAGCCAATCAACCAGATCAGGTGGGTTTTCATAGACGCGTGTGGGGAAATTGTTGGAACCAACAGAAAGCGAAGCCATGTCAGGTTTCAATGGCAACATGCCGCCGCGTATCTGGCCTGCACCTGATCTGCCACCCGTGGAAAGCTGCACGATCAAACCTGGACAATGTTTTTCCAAACCTTCTTTCAGTCTTGCAAAACGTTCGGGATCTGATGTTGGTTTGCCATCGTCATCGCGCACATGGCAATGGGCGATTGTGGCACCCGCTTCGAACGCTTCGTGGGTGCTCTCAATCTGTTCTGCGACGGCGATTGGAACAGCGGGGTTGTTCTCTTTGGTTGGCAAAGAACCCGTTATGGCGACGCAAATGATGCAGGGATTATTTTTATTTTTGGAATCTGACATGCCGCAACTATATGCGGTGTCAGGGCTTATGCCAACATTAAAGCAGGCTCTTCAATATAAGCTTTAAACGCCCGCAGCAACTCAGCCCCAACTGCTCCGTCTACAGCGCGGTGGTCGCAAGACAGCGTGCATTCCATCATAGTTTTCAAAACGGGTAATTTGTTTACGGGCACAAATTGTTCAACCCCTGCCCCCACGGCCAATATGGTAGCTTGGGGTGGGTTAATGATAGCGGTGAATTGTTCGACGCCAAACATGCCGAGATTGGACACCGCTGTGGTGCCACCCGTATATTCCGACTGTTGCAATTTGCGCGCGCGGGCGCGGGTTGCCAGGTCTTTCATTTCGATTGAAATCTGTGACAGTGATTTGTTTTCAGCGCTGCGCACGATTGGTGTGAACAGTCCACCTTCGACAGAAACAGCTACGCCCACATCACTTGCGCGGTGGTGCAGTATGCCTGCTTCTGTATACGTTACGTTGGCGGCGGGCACGCGCTGCAACGCAAGCGCTAGTGCTTTAATTACATAGTCATTGACCGACAATTTCCATTTCGGCTTTTTGTCCGCATCAAGGGGTGCTTGAATGTTGATCCGTTCACGAATTGCAATGAGCTGGGTGAGATCGCATTTTGCTGACAGATAAAAGTGTGGAACGGTTTGTTTGGAAAGAGTCAGGCGCTGCGCAATGGTGCGGCGCATGCCGTCGAGTGGCTTCACCTCATATGTGCCAGCCTCATACATTGCCATGGTTGCCGAAGCATCTGGTGCTGGAGATGCAGAGATGGGCGCAGCTAAAGTAGCAACAGGTTTATGGCCCTCAATATCCTGCGCGGTTATTCGTCCACGCGGGCCTGTTCCTTTAACTGCGCTCAAATCCAATTTCTTTTGCCGCGCCAAGCGCCGCGCTAAAGGAGTGGCGCGTGTGCCTGAAGATGTCGTCTGCTCGATTACTGCAAGTTCTTGCGTCTCAACTGGTTTTGAAACTTCCCCAGCTTGCGCAACTGGTGCAGCGGCTTTGGTCGCTTGCACCGCTTCACCCGCAGCATAGATCATCGCAACAACAGCGCCGATGGGTGTGGCAGCGCCCGTTCTGGCTTCAATATTATTGATCACGCCGTCGGCTGGTGCATCAATCTCGATAGCGGATTTATCGGTTTCCATTTCAAACAGCACTTGGCCCTTTTTAATGGTGTCGCCGTTTTTCACGTGCCATTTGGATATTATCCCCGTGGTCATATCCATATCGACTTTTGGCAGAATAACTTCGGTGGCCATTAGATGCGGCCCTTCACCAGATTACGCAAAGCTTCGACAATGCCTTCCACTTGCGGCACCGCAGCCTTTTCTAAAATCGGGCTGTAAGGAATGGGGCTTTCAGCGCCGCCCATACGCAAGATTGGTGCGTCGAGATAATCAAATGCTTCACTCTCGGCAATCAACGCGCTGATTTCAGCGCCGATACCAAGGGTTTTCACACCTTCATAGATGCAAGCCAAGCGCGTGGTTTTTTTCACGCTTTCAATAATCGTGGCCGTATCAATCGGGCGAATTGAACGGAGGTCCACCACTTCAACCTCAATGCCTTCGGCTTTCAAAATCTCGGCGGCTTCCAGTGCTTTGTGAACCATGATGGCTGCTGCAACCACCGTTACGTCGCGGCCTTCGCGGGCCACATGGGCTTTGCCGATGGGTGTGAGGTAATGGCCCTCAGGCACATCGCCTTTCATTTTATAAAGTAATTTATGTTCGAAAATCAAAACCGGATCGGGGTCTTCAATGGCAGCAAGCAACATGCCCTTGGCATCAGCTGGTGTTGAGGGCTCGATCACTTTCAATCCTGGCACATGGGCAAACCAAGCTTCAAGCGATTGCGAATGTTGGGCTGCAGCCCCAGTTCCTGAACCACATGGCATGCGGAACACGACAGGCACATTCACTTTGCCGCCCAGCATATAGCGCATTTTGGCGGCTTGGTTGACGATCTGTTCCATCGCTAAGCCAGCAAAATCAGAAAACTGAAATTCAAGAATGGGGCGTGATCCCGCAACTGCAGCGCCAACGGCGGCACCAGCTGTTCCCAATTCCGCAATCGGCGTATCCATTACGCGGTCTTCGCCAAATTTATGGATTAGGTCTCCGGTCACGCCGAAGGCACCGCCATAAACGCCAATGTCTTCGCCCATGATAAATACGCGCTCATCGGCTTCCATGGCGATTGATAAGGCTTCATTCAAAGCTTGTGCAAAAGAGAGCTCGCGCATTATGCGATCTCCCTTGCGTAGACATGGCGGGTCACGTCTTCGGGCTTTGGATCGGTGCCGCCGCGCGCAAAATTAAAGCCGTCTTCAATTTCAGCTTTGGCATTAGCTTCTACAGCTTCAAGTTCTGCAGCCGTGAAAATACCCATCTCGATTAGCTCATTTGCAAAATGCGGAATGGGGTCACGCAATTTCCACTCTTCGATTTCTTCTTTGGTGCGATACTTGTTGCGGTCACTGCGCGAGTGGCCGCGTGTGCGGTAGGTTTTGCATTCGATCAGTGTTGGCCCATCACCACGCCTTGCCCGTTCGGTGGCCACAGCCATGGCTTCGGCAACGTCTGCGATGTTGTTTCCGTCCACAATCACGCCCGGCATGTTATAGCCAGATGCACGATCTGCGACATTGGCAATCGACATTGAACGCTCGGTTGAAACCGACATGCCGTAGCCATTATTTTCGCAAACATAAACGACTGGTAATTTCCATACTGCTGCCAGATTGAGCGACTCGTGGAACGCGCCTTCGTTGGATGCGCCGTCGCCAAAGAAACATACGGCCACGTCATCACGCTTTTGTTGCTTGATTGCCAGTGCAGCACCTGTGGCCAATGGCAAGCCGCCACCGACGATGCCGTTGGCTCCAAGATTACCGGTTTCGGGATCAGCGATGTGCATTGAGCCGCCGCGGCCACGGCAGTAGCCCTCTTCCTTGCCGAAGAATTCTGCGAACATATATTTGGCTTCCGCGCCCTTGCCGATACAGTGGCCGTGGCCACGGTGCGTGGAGGTGATATAATCGGTTTTGCGCAAGCCCATGGTTATGCCGACGGCTGAGGCTTCCTGGCCGATGGAAAGATGCATTGTGCCGTGGGTGAGACCGCGAATATATGATTCCTCAGCCATCTCTTCAAACATGCGCACAAGATGCATTTTGCGTAGCGCTTCTTTCAACTGATCTGGAGAAGTATTGGCGTAAAAAGGTCTCTGGTTTTTTCCAGGGGCGGTTTTTTTCGGGGCGCTGCTCATCGGGCTTTTATCGTTTCCAACACATAAAAATGAGCGTGGCCGCGGCGGGAGAAACCGGGAGGAGTAAGGCCACGCTCTTAGAAATCTAATTATACTTTTGCGGTTTTAGAAGTCAATATGTAACAGAATGAGAGTTTGAGTTTTGGACGTGACAACTTGCATCTTTTGATTGAATATACAGTAATTTAAACTTATAGATTGAAATCAATTCTAAGCCACGTAACGACCACGTAGAGCGTCTTTTTAGTTTCAGGCTACTACCCCCAGCTTAAAAGGATTAAAACCCTTTATAAAGCTCTAAAAATGGATTTAAAAGCTATCCAGCGAAATATTTACTAGTATTGGTCTCGTATTACGGAAAGCTCACCTGTCAGTTGTTTTAAGTTTCGCTCGCTCACTGCTTCTTGCATAGATTTTAAGCGTGGCAGCATCAGCGCTCCGACGATGGCGAAAAACTCGTCATCGCCTATACCGTGAATTTCCCCGCCCTCCTCCGCCAGCAATAGCGCCAAGCAAGCTGTTGCGCATACTGCGACATTGGGATCGCCATCGCCTAGCAGCTTGCCATTGTTTCGGAGAGCGCCATGACGCGCGATTGGTGCAGCTTCGACCAAGGCCAGAAGCGTTTCGCTCAGAAACTCCAACTTATCTTGTGAGTTTGCCTTTGAAGCCATGTCGCGCCGTGCGGCATCGATGCGGTGTTCCAAAACCAGATAAGGCGGTTCTGCCCAATGCGAGAGGATATTCTGGCAACTGCGGAAAAAATATGCGTTGAAAATTGGGTTTTCGACCAGTTTATGGTGCGTTATCGCTGTCTGAACTTCTTCCATAAAACCAGCTGTAAAAGGCGATGGCAGTTTGCGCCAGTTTGGCAGCAAAAGCCGGATCGAGAGATTTCCACCTTTGGTCATCACATCATCAACAACCCGTGCAATGCCTGCCACCAGGCGCGACAGCAGAGTTGAGCGCCTTGGAAATGCTGTGCCCTGCCCATCCGCATTGCGCAAATCCCGCACATAAAATTGCGCAGTTCGCAAACTGTCGCGAATGCCTGCGGCCATGCACCACGCATGATCAGACAATCGTTCAGTGGTTCTAAAGGCGATGCTCATGCGGCCAATTGAGCCTTGCCAGATACGCTTCGTCAAGCGATGATGTTGACGCATGAAAACACCGTTAACAACCGACGCTGCAAAAATTGACGATCTTGCCCACGCGGCCAGACGGTTTCGCACGGTTTTGCAGATGTTCGAAACCAATCTGGATTTGTTGTTCAAGAATTCTTCGCTTTCCCCTGTGGTTGATCATGCGGCTCTGGCCACGGCATTTTCCAACTGGCGCCAGCGCTTTGACCAGACGAAATATCTGGCCGATACGAACCGGCATGATTTTGTGATTTTTGCTGCAGGGTTGATGTTGAAGGAGTTGGTGGCAGCGGCACCTTTGAAAACTCAGCCGCGACCTATTGGCGAAGGAGCCGTTTCAACGTTGCCAACGGATGAAGGTTTGGCACGCTGGCCAGAAGGTTATGCTTACACAAGTTTTTGCCTTTCTGTGGCAGGTGCCATTTTGCGCGAAATGGGCGAGACTGAACCTGATCATGGCGGGCCATCAGATGATCCGGCATTTTGGGATAGTTTTAAAGAAAATACTTTGGAAAGCCCGGCATCAGCGATCGCCTTCTTTGATCTGGTTTGTGGCAATGAGCCTAATTGGGATGCGCCCGATGTGCCCTGGATGAGGAAGGCGCTGAAGCAGAATAGGGCGTTGTTGAAAAGTTGAAGGTCAATCCCTTGGGAAGTTTGATGATCTGAAAATTTTCCAACAGTCGTCATCCTCGCGAACGCGGGGATCTCTGTTTTATTTGATGCAAAACGCAGATTCCCGCTTTCGCGGGAATGACGGCTTAATAAAAATGAGCAATCAAAAACGATGACTCGCTACCTCAACCTAACACCCGACGCGGCATCAAATACAAACAGGTTTTCCTTGGCAAAAGCCACGCCCGCGATCGCACCTGGCTTAGCTGTAAAATTTTTGTCGGCTTTGACGGCGACGAAATCCTTGTCGATTTTCAGCGTGACCAATGTGTGATCACCAATCAATTCAGTGGTGTAAACCGTGCCTTTGATTGAGCCTTTCGCGGCGGCAACGACGCTGCAATCTTCGGGGCGCACACCTAAAACGGCAGATGCCGCTTTGCCTTTCATGGGGGTTTTGATTTTAGCGTCTTGCGCCATAAACGTATCGCCTTCCAGAGCGCCCTTGATGATGTTCATGGGAGGAGAGCCAATGAATTGCGCAACGAAGAGATTGGCGGGATTGTTATAGATTTCTGACGGAGTTGCGAGTTGTTGGAGAACGCCTTTTTCCAAAATCGCAACACGATGAGCAAGCGTCATCGCTTCAACCTGGTCGTGGGTCACATAGATTGTGGTGATGCCCAATGATTGCTGCATGAATTTGAGTTCAGCGCGCATGTGACCGCGCAGTTTGGCATCAAGATTGGACAGTGGCTCGTCCATCAAGAAAACAGATGGTCTGCGGATGATGGCGCGAGCCAATGCCACGCGTTGTTTTTGTCCACCGGAAAGTTCGCGCGGATAACGATGCAATAATGTTTCGAGTTGAACTTGCGCCGCGGCTTCGCGCACAGCAACTTCACGCTCTGCTGGATTTACCTTACGAACTTTCAGGGGAAAGCCGATGTTTTCGCCTACGGTTTTATGCGGATAGAGCGCGTAAGATTGGAACACCATGGAGATGTCGCGGTATTTGGGCAGCACATCTGTCACGTCACGGTCACCAATGCGCACGCGGCCTTCAGTTGCTGTTTCAAGCCCAGAGAGAATGCGAAGTGCTGTGGTTTTGCCTGAACCTGATGCACCGAGCAAAACCAAGAATTCGCCTGGTTGGACTTGCAGGTTTAACTCTTCAAGCACGCGCACGGCCCCGAAGGATTTT
>CAXTKH010000070.1:0-18808 GCA_964244815.1 uncultured Aestuariivirga sp.
GTGAAACATGGCATCAGCAGCTGAACAACTCGCGGCAAATATTAATTTCAGTTCGTTGACCAAATCAGAAGATTTGAAGAAGCGCCTGTGGTTTACCCTTGGCGCTTTAATCGTTTATCGTCTCGGTTCTTACATTCCAATTCCTGGTATTGATACCAATGAAGTGGCCAAATTTGCTGCGCAAAATGCGTCGGGCATTTTGGGCTGGGTGAATGGTTTGGCTGGCGGTGCGCTTGGTCGTTTGGCTATTTTTGCGCTCAATATCATGCCTTATATTTCGGCCTCGATCATTATGCAGTTGATGACCACTGTGTCTCCGCATCTTGAAGCTTTGAAAAAAGAAGGCGAGTCGGGACGCAAGAAAATCAATCAGTACACGCGTTACGGCACTGTGCTTCTGGCCGCGCTGCAAGCTTATGGCATTGCTGTTGGTCTCGAAGGGCGAGGGGGGCTGGTTCTCAATCCTGGACCGTTCTTTATCGCAACCACTGTAATTACTCTGACAGGTGGAACCGTGTTCTTGATGTGGCTTGGTGAGCAGATCACCGCTCGCGGTATTGGTAATGGCACATCACTTATCATTTTCTCTGGCATCGTCGCCAATCTTCCGGCCGCTGTTGCAGGCATGTTGGAGCTCGGCCGTAAAGGCTTGATGTCTCCATTCTTGATCATGGCAATCTTGATAATGGCGATTGCTGTTGTTGCGTTCATTGTCTATTTCGAACGCGCTCAAAGGCGTCTTCTTATTCAATATCCAAAACGTCAAGTGGGCATGCGCGTTACGCAAGCTGAAAGCTCGCATCTTCCATTGAAGCTGAACACGTCGGGCGTTATTCCGCCGATCTTCGCTTCGTCTTTATTGTTATTGCCTTTGACAGTAGCAAATTTCTCGGCAGGCAAGGGCCCTGATTGGTTGAACCAAGCCACTGCATTGCTGGGCCATGGCAAACCATTATTCTTGATTATGTATGCCGCACTTATCGTGTTCTTCTGTTTCTTCTACACCTCAATCATGTTCAACACCAAAGAGACTGCGGATAATTTGAAGAAATCCGGCGGCTTTATCCTCGGCATTCGCCCTGGTGATCAAACCGCAGAATATCTCGACCGGATTCTCACGCGCATTACTGTTCTCGGTGCGATTTATATCGTTATCATCTGTTTGATACCGGAATTGCTCGTGGCTTATTCTGGTATTCCGTTCTACTTCGGCGGCACGTCGTTGCTGATCGTGGTTAGCGTGACGCTTGATACCGTTTCGCAAATCCAAGGTCATTTGCTGTCGCAACAATATGAGAAGCTAATGAAGAAGGCGAATTTGCGCGGCGGGCGCAAATGAACTTAATTCTGCTCGGACCCCCAGGTGCTGGAAAAGGCACTCAGGCCAAAATTTTAGAACATGCCCACGGGTTCAAGCAGCTTTCGACAGGTGACATGCTCCGGGCGGCTCGCGCTGCTGGAACTGAAATTGGAATCAAAGCTGGTGCAATTATGGACCGTGGGGATTTGGTTCCCGACGAGGTCATGATCCCAGTAATTGCTGAACGCCTTGAGATGCCAGATGTTTTAAAAGGCGTGGTGTTTGATGGTTTCCCGCGCACCACAGCTCAGGCCGAAGCTTTAGACAAATTATTGTCGAGCCGCGGTCAAAAGCTGAACGCCGTGATTGAAATGAAAGTGGACGACGAAGCGCTGGTTAAGCGCATTGCTGGCCGCTACACCTGCGCCAAATGTGGGACAGGGTATCATGATGAGTTTGCCAAGCCCAAGAAGGCTGGAACATGCGACACATGTGGTGGGACTGAATTTACCCGCCGCGCAGATGACAACGAGAAGACGGTGCGTGACCGGCTTCAAGTGTACAATAAGCAAACGGCCCCTTTGGTGAAATACTACTCCAAAATGGGTAATTTGCACGTGATTGACGGCATGGCGGAGATCGCAGCGGTGACGCATGCGATGGAGGCGGTGTTGGCCCAAGTAGATCAACCTGACTTTTGACGGAAACGTCAAAAGTCAGCAAAGTTGATCGAAAAATTAGACTAAGGCGCTTTTGACTTTTCGATGAAAAGTCAAAACGCTTTAGGGCTTAAAATTGCTGGTTCTTCGGGTTGACGTGTAAGCGATTCCACTCTAAGGACACGACAATTCTAAGTCGGACTTGAAGGCTGGTGTGGGGAGGGGTGCTTCTCTGTACGCGGCCTTATGCCTTTAAAAAGGCGAAGTGAAGACGAAACAAGTTTAGACAGGAACGCAAGTTTCTGAAATTATTAGGAGATTACCTGTGGCCCGTATTGCTGGTGTCAATATTCCAACTGGAAAGCGCGTTGAAATCGCGCTGCGTTATATCAATGGCATTGGGCCTGTTAATTCCAAGGTCATCTGCGCTGAAGTGAAGATTCCTGCTGCAAAGCGTGTGAATGAACTGTCAGATGCTGAAATCTTGGCGATCCGCGAAATTATCGACCGCGATTACACAGTTGAAGGTGACCTTCGCCGTGAAATCTCTGTGAACATCAAGCGTCTGACCGATTTGGGTTGCTACCGTGGTCTTCGTCACCGCAAGGGTCTTCCGGTTCGTGGTCAACGTACTCACACAAACGCACGCACCCGCAAGGGCCCTGCAAAAGCCATCGCTGGCAAGAAGAAATAAGGCTTAAAGATCATGGCAAAAGAAGCAGCGCGCACGCGCCGTAAAGAACGTAAAAATGTGTCGTCGGGCATGGTGCATGTTAATGCATCGTTCAACAACACGATGATCACCATCACTGATGTGCAAGGCAATACGATTTGCTGGGCGTCGGCCGGTAAAATGGGTTTCAAGGGTTCGCGTAAATCGACTCCTTATGCGGCTCAGCTGGCTGGTGAACAAGTTGCCAAATCGGCAATCGAAAACGGCATGCGCACTGTTGAAGTTGAAGTCACTGGTCCAGGTTCGGGTCGTGAGTCAGCACTTCGCGCATTGCAAGCTGCTGGTTTGCAAGTGACATCGATTCGCGACATCACACCAATTCCACATAACGGCTGCCGCCCACCTAAGAAGCGCCGCGTATAACATTCTCATTGTGGCGCGGTTTCGCGCCGCCAACTAAAAACCCAATTTTGGAAGAGCGATCTTCCGGAGGCTAACGGGAACATGAACATGCAGGTTAATCAAAAGAATTGGCAGGAACTCATCCGCCCAACCAAGATTGATATTCAATCGGGCAAGGATAAGAAGCGTATGGCAACTGTGGTTGCCGAACCATTGGAACGTGGCTTTGGCACAACGCTGGGCAACGCATTGCGCCGCATTCTTTTGTCATCGCTTCAAGGCGCTGCTGTAACCGCCATTCAAATTGACGGCGTGTTGCATGAGTTCTCATCGATTGCCGGTGTGCGTGAAGACGTGACCGAGATGATCATGAACATCAAGGAAATCGCTTTCGTAATGCATGCCGAAGGCCCAAAGCGCCTGACGCTCAAGAAGGAAGGACCGGGCGTAGTCCGTGCCAGCGACATTCAGCAATCAGCTGATGTGCAAATCCTCAATCCTGATCATGTGATCTGCACACTTGATAACGGCGCTGAACTGCGCATGGAATTCACGATCAACAATGGTAAGGGCTATGTTGCCGCTGATCGTAACCGCGCTGAAGATGCACCAATTGGTTTGATCCCGGTCGACTCAATCTATTCGCCCGTGCGCCGCGTTTCATACCGCGTTGAGAATACCCGTGAAGGTCAGATCCTTGACTATGATAAGTTGATCATGACTGTTGAAACCAATGGTGCGGTCACGCCAGAAGATGCAGTGGCTTATGCTGCACGTATTCTGCAAGACCAAATATCGGTGTTCATCAATTTCAGCGAACCATCAGCAGCTGTGGCTGAAGAAGTACGTTCGGAATTGCCGTTCAATGCCGCTCTCCTCAAGAAGGTTGATGAGCTTGAACTTTCAGTGCGTTCAGCAAACTGCTTGAAGAACGACAATATTGTTTACATCGGCGATCTGATCCAGAAGTCAGAAGCTGAAATGCTCCGCACGCCAAACTTTGGCCGCAAGAGCTTGAACGAAATTAAAGAAGTGTTGGCACAAATGGGCCTGCATCTCGGCATGGAGGTCACGAATTGGCCGCCAGAAAATATTGATGAGCTGGCCAAGAAAATGGAAAGCCATTACTAAGAAGTTCACCGAGGCTGCGGCCCCGTTATAGGTTAGGAGAATATATTATGCGTCATGGTTTTAAAGGCCGCCAACTCAACCGCACTTCCGAGCATCGCAAAGCGATGTTTGCGAACATGTCGGCATCGCTGATTAAGCATGAGCAAATTGTAACTACTTTGCCAAAAGCAAAGGACTTGCGCCCGATCGTTGAAAAGCTGATCACTCTGGCAAAGAAAGGCGGCCTTCACGCCCGCCGCCAAGCCATCGCCCAAATGCGCGACGAAACACAAGCCAAGAAGTTGTTTGATGTTCTGGCCGCTCGTTACAAGGACCGCAAAGGCGGCTATATCCGCATCATGAAGGCTGGCTTCCGCTATGGCGACAACGCGCCGGTTGCAGTCATCGAGTTCGTTGACCGCGACGTATCAGCCAAAGGCCTCGATTCAGGCCCATCACAGAAGAAGGAAGAAACTGAGGCTGTTGCGGCTTAAGCCAGTTTCATTTCGAAATTCAAAAGCAGGTCTTCGGGCCTGTTTTTTTATGCTGATCTGCTGCACATGAATGATCAGTCTAATGCAATCGGATATCCATCCGTGGCAACAGCATTGTCACTGTAGTACCCCTACCTTCGACCGAATCTATATTTAGTTGACCGTCAGATCGTGAAATAAGATTATGTACAACGCACAGCCCTAGGCCCGTACCTTTGCCAGGTTCTTTCGTTGTGAAAAAAGGTTCAGTTATTCGTTTTAGAACTGACTCTGGCATTCCTGTGCCTTTGTCGGAAACAGATATGCCAATATACTCAGTTGGGATGCTGGAAACCTTGAATTTATTTTGCGCCATCTTTGCGCCCACGTTCTGAACGCAAACAGTGATTTCACTATTTATAGGTGAGGCATCTCTTGCGTTTATGACCAAGTTGAGCAGTGACGTTTCAAACAGTGAAATGTCGGTTGCAACGGCGCCGCCATCGCTTTCAAACTCGAGCAGTAATTTTATTTTGGATCCACAAGCCTCTTGCATCAAATCCGAAATTCCGCGCACGACGGAGCAGGGGTCAAACTTTTCAATTATCAAGTTCTTGCCACGGGTAAAATCAAGTAGGCGACTGGTCAACTTGACCCCGCGCTGCGCTGATTTTAGAGCTTCTATAATTTCTTTGCACTCATCATCCAGTGGATGTTTTCTTTTGAGATAGAATTGCAAGTTCCCGATAATCGCTGAAAGAATATTGTTAAAGTCATGCGAAATTTCGCCAGTCAGCTGCCCCAGGGTTTCCATCTTTAGAAATTGCCGAGCTTGGGCTTCGGTCTCACGTTGCTCGGTTATATCTTGAAATGTACCAAAAACACGTACCGCGCGATTGTTTTCATATTCAACTTCTCCAATCGACCTTACATGGCGCACATTGCCTAGTGCTGTAGTAATGTTGCATTCGAATTCAAACGGTTCGCCGGTATCGATTGTTCTTCGTAAACTTTGAGCAACCATAGCCCTTGATTTAGGTTCATAAAAATCGAGAGCACTGGCGAGTTCGATTGCGGTGCCCAGCATCACCTCGTGGATTTCATAAACTTGATCCGACCAATGAATTGATTGCTTGATCAGGTCATATTCCCAACCACCAATTTTAGCCAATCTAGAAACGTGTTTCAGAATCTTATCATTTCTGTCCAGCTTGGCTCGTTGAGCTTCAACCTTTTCAAAAAGCCTTTTGGTTTCCGCAAGTTCCTTTGCATTTTCGGATTTCAGGAAACTAATATTCAGCATTGATGAAGCTATTTTGCTTAGACCTTCCATCATGAAAACATCTGTTGGTTCAAACGTTTTTGGATGATCAAATGCGATAAAAAAAGTGCCAACTACCAATTGAGTTTCGAGTATTATCGGCACGGCCACATATGAATGTATTTTGAAAAGTTTGAGAGCTTTTTTTCTCTCCAAATCTGTTATTGAATTCACATTAGAGACAATGATTGTCCGTTTCTTTTCCATTACCTCAGTCGACAGCGATGCTTCTCTTGGTAATTCACCGCTGTAGTTTCCGTACCATACCGGCAACCAGGATTTTTTTTCGTCGAGAAACGCGATAGCTGCGCAGCTGCCTTGCAATGTATCACAAGCGATTTGACAAATTTCTGCAAAGTTCTGGGGACGCTGGGTAATGACATCTTGATATTGAATTAGCCTCGTTAGGCTTTCTCGCTCGGTTAACATTCTTCGCACAGTGATTTCCCCTTAGATTAAAGAACCTTCACTTAATCACCACTGTCTGCTATTCAGCGAATTGATTACATCATATAGTTTTTCAGAATGCACTGGCGGCGAGAAAAAGTTTCCTTGAACAAGATCGCAGCCTAAGCTCCGTATCAATTTGAATGTTTCTTGATCATCGATCCCGACTGCGCAAGGGCGGAATTTGAGATTTTTAGCCAAGCCAATAATTGTTTGAACAATTACTCTTGCATCGCTCGATGTTTGGCATTCACCAACGATATAGCGATCAAGCTTGAGTTCGCTGAACGGCATTCGCAAAAGTTTGAGCAATGAGAAATGACCGCTTCCGAAATCATCCATTGAAAGGCAGAAGCCTTTCAGAGCCAAATGAATAATTGCATCAGTCGCACCAAGCTCTGTATTTGAGGCAATGGATTCGTTTATTTCCAAAATGAGTTGCTGTCTGGGAATATTAACATCGTCCATTTGCGCTGCAAGTTGATCCGGAAAGCTTTGATCTAATAGTGCTTGAGCAGACAAATTGATGCTGATGTGCATTTCTGGAAAATTTTTGCGCAAATTTGTCAGCTCGTTGATGGCAATTTGAATAATTTTGTTGTGGAGTTGAACCATCAATCCAGCTTGATCAAAAGCAGGTAAAATCAATTCAGGTAAAACTGTGCCTCGTTTTGGATGGTTCCAGCGTACCAGTCCTTCAACACCTGTCGTAAAAGATTTTTCGTTTTGATCCCATGTTAATTTAGGTTGGTAGTGCAGTATCAATTCCGATGCATTGAGTGCATTCAGGAGGTCATCATTTGAGAATTGATCGCCATGGGATTTGAGTGCAATCAATTCTGCTGAAAGCTTCTCAATATCGAATGGCTTGCTGATAGCTCCTGTAATATCAAGCCCAATTTGTCTGCCTAAACCTTCAGCTGTTTTTAATACTCGAGGATCTACTCCGCTGATCAGTGTGATCTTGCAAGTTGCTGACAATCGCCCCAGCTCCCGCATAATTTCTAATCCATCCGCGCTGGGAAGTACCATATCAAGAAAGATGTGAGTGGGCTTGAACGACCGAAAGGCTAGCCAGAACTCATTGGCGTCAGCCGTTTCGAAAACTGTGAAGCCCGCTTCATGTCCTACCCGTGCAAGGATTGGTCTGATATCGTTGCTATCTTCCAAAACGAGAAGTCTATGAGCGGCTTGAAAATTTGGATTTGCCGTTGAAATATGGGCGTTGTTATATTTTGGCGGCCGAATGACTACCTTGGTTTCTGTGCTTGAAGTATGCGCTTCCTTTTCGCTCGTTGCAGTGCGCGTACCAAAATGTGGAATATATGATCCTGGCAATAATTCGATAACAAGATCAATGCTGTTTGGATTTCTTGAATAATACAGCTCGAGTGCGGCTCTAACTCTTCCAGCCACAACTCTCACGGTTGCATCGTAAACAGGGTCGAACGAGTCTGGCTTGCCCAAAGCTTGTGTTGCAATCGAATATGCTTTGAGTTTAGACGCTCGTCCTTCCATTGTTTCAGTTACAACATAGTGCAAAAATGCACTCAGCTGTGGTGACCCAACGAAATTTGAAGAGCTCAGAATCGCATTTAATGCAGACGTAGCCAATTCAATTTGGGGTTGTTTGTATTAAAGGATTTGAAGCATTAGTCAGGTCCAGTGCACGCTGTAGTTCAGGCTATAACTGATATGCTAACGGTTCATTACATAACACTAATGTTAAAGTTGTTTTGAGGGATCATTTGTTTTTTAAATACCGTCTGGAAGCTAAGCTATTGTAACCGTTACAAACGGTATCTTTTTGCCATCTAACCGTAAGCTACTCTGCGACAGTCAAATTTTTGGCTAGCCTTCAGTCATCAACACTGGAGCGCGCAGATGTTCACGAATTTAAACAACAAAAATAAGTCATTCAGCAACTCAAGTTTAAAACTTTGCGCTGTTTTCTTATCGTTAGGTTGCTCGCTTTTTTCCGGACCAACAATTGCAGGCACAAATGCTGCTTTGTTTCGGGTTAGTCTGGTTGTTACAGACAGTGCTGATCGACCAGCACCACAACGTAATGTTGGATTATCTCATTATACCTGGGGCGCTGCAGAAGTCTCATTGATGAACGCAGGTTTTGCGAAACCAAAGCGCATTGCAATTGTAGATGAGGTCTATTGGTTTAACACTGTCAATTCTGGGAAGCTCACAACCATCGGTGTTGCAATGAACTCGGGCGATATCGTTCACACTTACCAAGCAGCAAATTAAATTACCACTTGCTGGATTTGCACCCTGGGAAGCATGACGGAAGGGGTTGAAGGGTGTTGAGCGACTTCCCCTAAACGCTCAACACCTTCTCAACCTCAACAATCTCGTGTCCGCCGTAACCATTAAACTTTGTCATAGTTGAAACGCCATATGCGCCAAGCGTTCCGAACTCGATATAATCGCCTTCGCGCAAACTTTCCAAGATGTCGAGGTTGTGTGGGAGCACGTCGAGGGGGTCACATGTTGGTCCGAAGACTTTCCACGATTTAACGGCACCGTGAATCACTTTGCCATCACGGATAACACGGAAGGGTGGCTTCAATTCTGGCGCTTGCATATATTCCATTAGTGCTCCGTAAACGCCGTCGTTGATGAAGATGTCATCACCGTCGGTACACACCAATTTCACGCGCGAAAGAAGCGACATGCAGTTGGCCACCAGGCCGCGACCCGGTTCACATTCAAGCTTGGGCGCATTGCCGTTAAAATATTTGGCAACCGCTTCTTCAATGATGCGGAAAAACACGTTTGGTTCCGGTGCAGTCGAAAGCATGTAGTTGGCCGGAAATCCGCCGCCAACATTCAGAGCGAACACTTTCACGTCAGCGGACTTTGCGATGCGTGCGGCAGCCTCAATATGGCGAACATATGTTTGTGGATCGCGCGACTGCGAGCCTGGATGAAAAGTGAGCATGGGTTGATAACCAAGTGCCAATGTTTGCTTCAAGAGCTCAACACAAATGTGTTCTGGCGCGCCAAACTTCGTCGAAAAATCATGGGCTGAAGACCCGCGGTCACGCGGCAGAACAAAGCGGACGGCGATTTCAACACTGGCATCCGCGCCGATGATGTCAGCAATCTTCTTCAGTTCCTCACGGCAATCAACGACGAAGCGGCGGCAATTATAGATTTTGTACGCGTCCTTAATCTCGCGGCGCGATTTGACGGGGTTATGATAATGGAACGTCGCCGTTGGTGAGATGCCGTGGACCAATTTCATTTCATGCACCGATGCAACATCCCAATGCGTCAAGCCTGCCTTTGCCAAAGTGCGGATCACTTCGACCGACGGGTTGGATTTCACAGCGAACGTGACGAGGCCGGGGAAATTGTTGAGAAACACATTGGCGCGTTCGGCCAAAGCTGTCGGAGAAAAACAAAATAATGGTTCGTCAGGCTGCATATCCAGAGCGATTGCGGCTGCATTTTCTGGGCGGCCATTTCGAACTGACTTCAATGGGGTGATGGTGGACATGCGCGATCCTCGTTTGATTCCTAGGTGTTTATGTATGTTTGCAATGACGGGCGTAAGACTGCGATATGTTGCGATTTGATGATTAAGCCGTCATAATGACGGGTCAAGACTCAAAGCGACGGAACTTATGCTCACGGTAAAAGATGAAGAACTGGTCAATATGCTACGAATTAATGCCCGCGAACCCGTGGCGGCCTTGGCCCGCCGATTGGGCGTTTCGCGCACGACAATTCAAGACAGGTTAAAACGCCTGGAAGAACAGGGCGTAATTGCTGGCTATACGTTGAAACATGTTAAAGGCCAAAGCTCTACAGGGATTTCTGCCTTGGTCACAATATCAGTCGAGCCACGCCGGCAAATTGAAGTTGCCAGAATTCTGGCTAAATTCAAGCAGATTGAGACGCTTCATACTGTAAGTGGCAAGATTGATATGATTGCAATGGTGCGTACAGCCACATCGGAGGATATGGATAAAGTGATTGATCAAATCGGCGTCATTTCAGGTGTCACTGAAATTGAGACAGCAGTTATATTGTCGACCAAAGTTGATCGTCGATTGGGGGAATGAAAATGATTAAAATTGTTTTGACTGCACTGACTTTATTGATGGCTGGCGCGGCTGTTGCCGAGCAACGCACAGTTCCGCGCGACCGTTCAGAAATCACGATGTCATTTGCGCCGCTGGTCAAGCGGACTGCACCTGCCGTGGTGAATGTTTATGCGAAAACGATTGAGCGGCAACAGGCCCAAGGTGGGCCGTTTGATGATCCAATTTTTCGCCAATTGTTTGGTCTGGGCAACAATGGTTACGGCCCGCCGCGTGAGCGTGTTGCAAATTCGCTAGGCTCTGGCGTTATCGTTGATCCTAAGGGTATCATCGTTACCAATAATCACGTGATCAAAAACGCGACAGATATTCGTGTTGCGCTAGCAGATAAGCGCGAGTTTCCAGCGAAGATTATTCTTGCTGACGAGCGCACCGATTTGGCTATTTTGAAAATTGAAGTGAGCGAGGAAGATTTGCCATCTCTCACGCTTGGCAATTCAGATGATCTTGAAGTGGGTGATCTGGTTTTGGCGATCGGCGATCCGTTTGGTGTTGGACAGACCGTTACGAGCGGCATCGTGTCAGCTCTCGCGCGCAGCAGTGTTGGGGCTTCAAACTATCAGTTTTTTATTCAAACCGATGCGGCTATTAACCCCGGCAACTCTGGTGGGGCGCTGGTGAATATGCGTGGTGATTTGATTGGCATCAACACAGCCATTGTTTCGCGCTCCGGCGGGTCGGTT
Source organism: uncultured Aestuariivirga sp. (assembly GCA_964244815.1). Taxonomy (GTDB): domain Bacteria; phylum Pseudomonadota; class Alphaproteobacteria; order Rhizobiales; family Aestuariivirgaceae; genus Aestuariivirga. Next base: position 11,193 of record CAXTKH010000070.1, read on the forward strand.
GGCATTGGTTTCTCCATTCCGTCCAACATGGTGAAGACGGTTATTCAAGGTGCCGAAGCTGGCAATAAAATAGTTCGCCCATGGATGGGTGGTGGCTTCCAGGACGTTAGCCAGGACATTGCAGAATCGCTTGGCTTTGCGCGTCCTGAAGGTGCACTCATTGTTGATCTGCATCCGCAAAGCCCTCTCACAATTGGTGGTCTTCAGCGTGGTGATGTGGTGATGGCAATAGACGGAAAGTTGATTGATAACGCGCAGGAGTTTTCGTATCTCATCGCAACTTCGAAAATTGGTGAACGAAAGATCATTGAATATCGTCGTGGCCCGGCTACACGGCAAACCAGCATTCGTTTGATTGCGGCCCCTGAAACAGTAGGCCGCAATGAAACCAACATCACAGGGCGCACCCCCATGGCCGGATTAGTAGTGGCTAATCTTTCACCGGCAGTTGCCGATGAAGTGGGTTTATCTGCTGATGCCACTGGTGTTGTTGCACTTGAAGTGAACGCAGGCCCAGCCCAGCAATTCTTCCGCAAAGGCGATGTGATTACTGATGTGAACGGTCAGAAAATCGGTGACGTGGAAAGCTTGCGCAATGTGTTGAGCCAAGCCACGGGGCGTTGGTCGATTGGGCTTATTCGTGGCGGACGAAAAGCGTTTCTGCGGCTTGGTTGATGAGTTCACTGTTTGATGCAGCGGGAATGAGCAAGCAAGGGCCTCGGCCTTTGGCAGATAAATTACGCCCGTCAAAGTTATCCGATGTTGTTGGCCAAAATCATCTTGTGGGCGCAGATGGCACGCTCACGCGCATGCTGGCATCGGGGCGCATTCCTTCAATTATTTTATGGGGCCCACCCGGCACAGGCAAAACTACAATTGCAAGATTACTCGCTGGCGAAACAGGCCTCGTTTTTGAGCAGATGTCGGCAATATTTTCAGGCGTTGCTGATCTCAAAAAGGTATTCGAACAAGCTCGCATGCGAAGAGAGCAGGGGCGCACCACTTTATTGTTTGTGGATGAAATTCATCGCTTCAACAAATCGCAACAAGACTCGTTTTTACCCTATGTGGAAGACGGCACGATCACTCTTGTGGGTGCTACAACAGAAAATCCTTCCTTCGAGTTAAACGGCGCTTTGCTTTCGCGTGCGCAAGTGTTGGTGCTCAATCGTTTGGATGAACAAGCGCTGGATGCTTTGATCAAGCGTTCGGAAATGTTTGAGAAGCGGGTTTTGCCACTTGATGCAGACGCGCGGAAGTCTTTGCTTTCAATGGCGGATGGCGATGGGCGATATTTTTTAAATCTTATTGAAGAGATATTTGCCACCGTGCCTGAGGGCGCTGAGCCCTTGAATTCAGAAGCATTGGGCAAAGCGGTTTCGAAGCGCTTGCCGCTTTATGACAAGGCGGCCGATGGTCATTACAATCTGATTTCTGCATTGCATAAATCTGTGCGTGGCTCTGATCCTGATGCTGCATTGTATTATTTGGCGCGGATGTTGACCGCAGGGGAAGACCCGCTGTTTATTGCGCGCCGCTTGGTGCGCATGGCCAATGAGGATATTGGTTTGGCTGATCCTGAAGCCGTGAAACAAGCGCTAGCCGCCAAGGACGTTTATGATTTTCTGGGCTCACCCGAAGGGGAATTGGCTTTGGCCCAAGCCACGGTTTATTTGGCGACAGCGCCCAAATCCAACGCGCTTTACACGGCGTTCAAGGCCGCTATGAATGCCGCCAAAGAAACAGGCTCTGTTGCGCCGCCTAAAATCATTCTTAACGCGCCCACCAAATTGATGAAACAGCAAGAATATGGTTCGGGCTATCAATATGATCACGACCAACCAGAGGCGTTCTCCGGCCAGAACTATTTTCCGGACTCGCTGGGACGCCAGGAATTTTATAAACCAGTTGAGCGCGGCTTTGAGCGCGAGGTGAAAAAGCGTTTGGATTATTGGGACAAGCTCCGAGGCGAGCGCCAATAAAAAGGCCAGAGAAACTCTGGCCTTTTTCTTGTTCTATAGAAATTACTTGTTGCGATTTGCGTCAACGCTGTAAGGCCCAGCGCCTGTGGCTGCAAAATACAAGAAGATGAAGCAGAAAAGCACAGCAGCTTCGCCACCGTTTTGGATTGGGAAGAAGCTGGATGGCATATGCGCCATGAAATATGCAACTGCCATCATGCCTGCAAGGATGAAAGCGGTGAGACGTGTGAAAGCACCAATTGCGAACAATGCGCCACCCACCAATTCAAGAATGCCAGCAATCAACATTAAAGTTGGAAGTGGCTGACCGGCTGGAAAATAATCTGTGGCTGGCCAATGGATCAGCTTCGTCAAACCGTGTTCAAGAAACAGAAGTCCAGTCATAATGCGCAAGGCAGCGCGGAGGTGGCCGGAATATGAAGCGGGGATAACACCATTGAGCATAGAAATTCGTCCTTGTTTGTTGTTTAGGTGGGTATGGTTAGCATAGCATTAATAATGTAACAAGTGTTTGCACATATTATTTTTGCCTACCACGCAAGCTTGCTACCGTCATAATTCCAGAACCGTCCCGTTGTGGCCAGCGAGAGTTTGTCCATCACGACTTTGATCCCCGCTGCACTTTCCTTCACATCAATATCAGCGTCCGCGCCGCCCATATCGGTTCTCACCCAACCGGGGTGGAGCGAGGCCACGGCGATGCCCAGTGGTTTCAAGTCCGTTGCCAAGCATTGGACTACTTTATTGGCCGCTGCTTTTGAGGCACGGTAGGCCACGCGATCAGATGAGGCGTAGCTGAGTGAGCCCATTAAGCTGCTGATGGTGGCGAGCTTTGGCGTTGTGCCGCGTTTCAATGCTGGCAAAAGCGCTTGGACAATGCGCAGCGGTGCCATGGTGTTGACCTCTAAAGTTTTCATGAAGCCGTCAAAATCCATGTGGGTGGCGGATTGAGCATCGGGGCCGATGATGCCGGCATTGTTGATCAACACATCGATGGTCTTTTTCTCCATCGTCTTTTGCAGCGCTGCGACGGAGGCAGGATCAGTCACCTCAAGTTCAATGAGTTCCGCAAAATCCAAAACCGATTTTGCTTCAGCAATGTTTCTGACGCTGGCAATAACCTGATAACCCGAGGCCGCATAGACCCGCGCCAATTCCAGCCCAATTCCGCGACCAGCACCTGTGATGAAAATTGTTGGCATGTGGGTTTTCCTTTGTGTTGTTTGCTGGGGGGAGGGCTGCTCAATCTTTAGCGTGGCCATTTTTCTGTGTCATGATCGGGGTGTTGGCGGTTGCTGGCGGCCACGGCGGCGACGCGTTCTGGGCCATCTAGTTCCAAGGAGGTTCCTGAACTTGGCACTGCTGTGATTTCATTAAACCACGGCATGCGGCTTTCATTGCTGTCTTGCGAGATGGGCATAATGGCTGCGGGTTGATCAAAGGCCCCGATCATCAAACCAATGTTTGAGGCATCAACATGATCATAAAAAAGTGGTGTGCCACATTGTGCACAAAAGCCACGCTCAACATCTTGTGATGATGAAAAACTTGCAGGCTTGCCGCGTGTCCATTCGAATTTTGATTTGGGTGCGCTGACCAAAGCTGCAAAAAAATTGCCGACAGCTTTTTGGCACATGCGGCAGTGGCAGATATGCGCGTTGTCGATCAGTTCTGTTGTGCGAAACCTGATTGCTCCGCATTGGCAGCCGCCGGTGAAAATTGTGGTGGGCATCGTGCAAGGTCTCCTTTCTTGGATCTATCTGTGCAAGATTCTAAGGCTATCCGCACATGCGTTTTCGTTCCGGCTTTCACCAGAATGACTTTCGATATGAAAATATTGTCGCACCGTTAGGATGAGTCCTCGTGCAGGGCATCCCACGCGAGCCCGTGGCATTCTTGCAGAACAAAATCAATCTCCAGCCGAGGTTTCGGGCGATGGCCCGGTGGGCGGCCGGGGCGCAATGGCGAGGTGAATTTCGGTTTCTCCAACAATTTGCGCTGCGCTTGCCAGCGGGCCATGCGCTGGGCTTGGCGCGGAAGATTGTTGAGCGCGTTTTGGACGGCGGCCAATCGGCGGCTTAAGGATATGGCATTGACGCTGTCATTTTGTTCTGGCTTTTGTTCTTGTTGTAAAAGCCCTTGCCGCGCATAGCGCTCAAACAGATTAAACGGATTGTCGGAATAGGTTTTAACCGTTACGAAAAGCGGGTCTTGCGGTTGGATAAAATCAAACTGTTTGCGCTTGTCAAACAAGCGAAAAGACATGCGGCCCGCAGCTTTGCGCTCAATCTTTATCCCCTTCGGCATGGCCCGTTTGGGTGAAGGCTTCACAACCAGTCCGCGCGCGGCAATCACAATCAAGCGGCGTAAAGCTGACTCTGTCGGGCGCAACAGGCGCCAGGCCCGCTGATAAAGGGCTTGGGGTAAACGCTCCACCGTGCCGCCCGCAGCCAACCCAAGCAAAGCAAAAATCTCCGCCACAATGCGCATGAGTGCTGTTTGGTTTATCGCGATTGCTCTGGCCCAGTCCATAAGGCAGATTTCTCCTTGGCTTTGCGCTAGAACAAATGAGGAACAATGTCAAGTGGGGTGACATCGAAGCGGAGACCTCACCCTTCTCCCGACGGGGGAGGGCAATCGCATATAATAATTTACCCTTCCCCCGTCGGGGGAAGGTGGCGCACTTGCGCCGGATGAGGGCTGCGGCACTTAGGCCGCAGCGATGCAAGCCGAGACTTTTCCTTTTAAATAAGGACAGCTTGATACGAATTATATATTTTTTAGTCTGAACTTGTGGTGCTTGCTGCGCAAGCCCTCATCCGCCCTTCGGGCACCTTCCCCCGACGGGGGAAGGGTGATTTTTCCATATGCGATTGCCCTGCCCGAGGGGGGAGGGCGAGTAAAGTGCAGTGTCACTGAAACTAAGGCAGTTAGCGCCAGCGAAACAACCTAAATCCGTCATGCCAGCGCAGGCTGGCATCCAGCTTTGGGCGGCTGAACTTGAACAGAAGCTGGACCCCAGCCTTCGCTGGGGTGACGGGTGGGGGGATGGGTAGTTAAATGGGGTGTCGTCGTAATCGCTATAGTGACGATTTAATATTCAATACAGGCGCTGGACAACTGAAAATCGTTATTCCTGTGCATTTGCCAATATAGACCGACAACACTTTTGAAGCCAATTTTTGTGTTTCCGAATCTGTAACCCAAACCTCCACAGCACCTCCATTTTGCCGACCAGTAGCGACATAATGGTGGCCCGACTTGAATGTCCCGCGGAAATCAATCGTGTCCTTGTATTGGCGATATATAAGTCCAGACTGGACTGCAAAGCTAATTTCCAAGCCAACGACGTGACGGCCAGAAGGAACCAACACGGGCTTTCGGTGATTTGCGTTACTGTAATTCCCGTCGATTTTCGTAGGAACAACAGTCAAGGCAACATAATTCCAGTCGGTTTTATCAGAATGGTAAGATTCCAAGGTAGCTTCGCCGCCTTCTCCTTCCGCAAATACCAAACTACCGCCTTGCAAAAGAACTGCCGACAACAGCGCCAGTTGGACCAAAGACTTATGTAGTTTCATTTCAAACCTCGACTCGTAGAAAACACCGAATGATGGTTGTTACATGAACACAAAAAAATTTCGTTAATTCCAACGGAGTTTTCCTTGGCATCTTAGCTTCGTCCTGCTTTGGGCTGTTGAACTTTCGCAGAAGCTGGACTCCAGCCTTCGCTAGGGTGACGGGTGGGAGGTTTGATAGTTAAGTGAGGTGTCACCGTAATCCAACGGATTTTTATCCTTCTTTCCCGGCGAAATCTTTTGTGAGCGCTATAAAGTCTATTTTTTGTGGATCAAAGAGTGCAAGGCCTGTCGCTGTTCGACAGAAAAAGCGCAAGTTGGCTGCGGCTGTGTGAGCTGAATGTTCTGGAAAGTGGTAAGTCGTTGCCTTGCTGAAAAATGGGTAGGTGGATTCGTTCTTCGTCGGTAGTTTACCTTCCAAGCAGACAAGCTTCGCACAAACATTGAGAGCTCCAAACAATTCGGTTTCTGGGTCGATTGGCATTCCTGTTTTGCTATTAACACCTAAGACAGTATTTTTGATAAAACGAAATCTATTGTTGTCCACTTCAAAGTCTGTGGCAGCGCTAAGTTCAATTACCTTTTCATTATGTTTGCCGTGTTTAATCGAATTTGCCATTAACGCGAATTCTTCAGAAAATCTATTATTTAGACCGAGGGATTCTTGATAATGAAAAATTGCCAGAGTTACACTTTCAAATTTGTGCAAAATTGAATTTGAGCTGGGGTGTAACAAGAATGGATGGGCAACAACTAAATTGAAAAAATCCTGACAGGGTTGGACAAGTTGGTTCAAGAATTTGATTTGAAGTTCGTTTAGTATACGCGAATTCATCTCCCTCACTCCGCCGCCTCTTTCCTTGGCCGCTTCAGCACGTCCTTCAAATACTGCACGGTATAACTGCGCTTTTCCTTCGCCACATCTTCGGGCGTGCCCACGGCCACAAACTCGCCGCCGCCGTCACTCTGCCGCAAAGCGTGAAACTTCAAAAACTTCTGCTTCTTTTGCAGCCAATTCTTTGTCACCAGCTTTGAGTGCCAAACGCACTCGCTCCATTTTCAATCCATCGGTCGCAGAAATGTAAGGCCCCCAGGCACCGTCGTCCTGGATTAACTCGACCTTCACCTCTGCCATAAGATTGCCTTCGCGAATGGTTTTTGTAACTTGGTGGTTCATGGTTTCAATCTCGCCTTAAAATCGACGCTCCATTTATTGGGGTCGGGGACATAAGCCGTTACAAGTGACGCCACATCTGGCATAGCTTTACTGAGACCCCATATAGCATGAAATTTTCTTCCTTCAAATTCTTGCAGAAGTAGAACAGTTGGGCCTTTCCAAGCTTCGGGATAGTCCTCTACTAAAACAGCAGAATCGATCGAGTTCAGCAAAGCAGTTAAGAAAATTCCGTCTTCACGCATTTCTTCATCACCATGTTGTGAAATGCGGAACTTGCCCGCCTTCACTAAATCCCTGATGATCAGAAATGTCTCGCTCACTCCGCCGCCTCTTTCCTTGGCCTCTTGAGCACATCCTTCAAATACTGCCCGGTGTAACTCTTGGCCACCTTGGCCACGTCTTCGGGTGTGCCTACCGCCACAATCTCGCCGCCGCCGTCGCCGCCTTCGGGGCCAAGGTCGATTACCCAGTCGGCGGTTTTGATGACTTCTAGGTTATGCTCGATCACCACCATGGAATTTCCTTGGTCGACCAGTTCGTGGAGCACTTCGAGAAGCTTGCGCACATCGTGGAAGTGGAGGCCGGTGGTGGGTTCGTCGAGCAAATATAATGTGCGGCCTGTGGCGCGTTTGGCCAGTTCTTTGGCCAGTTTCACGCGTTGGGCTTCGCCGCCCGAAAGAGTCGTCGCCTGTTGGCCCACCTTGATATAGCCAAGGCCAACGCGTTCCAACGTGGTCATTTTATCGCGCACTGATGGCACGGCGCGGAAGAAGTCCGCGGCTTCGGCCACTGTCATATCCAGCACGTCCGAAATCGATTTATCCTTGAATTTAATCTCCAGCGTTTCGCGGTTATAGCGCTTGCCATGGCATTCATCGC
>CAXTKH010000071.1:0-18381 GCA_964244815.1 uncultured Aestuariivirga sp.
TGCCATCTTCTAACCTTTAAGCAAATGCCTTGGTGAATGCATCGACTGCGGCTTTGAGCTTTACACCCATGGCATCCGTGATTTGCTTTTCAGTGCGGATCGAATCCAGAATATCCATGTGCTTGTCTTTGAAGTTGCGCAGCAAACCATCTTCATAATCACGAATGCGGTTGACCGCGATACCGTCGAGATAGCCATTCACGCCAGCGTAGATAGCAACAACTTGCTCTTCAGTTTTGAGTGGTGAAAACTGGGGTTGCTTCAGCAACTCAGTCAAACGGGCGCCACGGTTCAAAAGCTTTTGTGTAGAGGCATCAAGATCAGAACCGAACTGCGCAAACGCCGCCATTTCGCGGTATTGAGCAAGTTCACCCTTAATCTTACCAGCAACTTGCTTCATGGCTTTCACCTGAGCAGCTGAACCTACGCGCGATACGCTGAGGCCCACGTTCACAGCAGGGCGGATGCCCTGGTAGAACAAATCAGTTTCCAAGAAGATCTGACCATCGGTGATCGAGATCACGTTGGTTGGAATGTAAGCAGAAACGTCGTTGGCCTGAGTTTCAATAACCGGAAGCGCAGTCAATGAACCAGCGCCGAGCGAGTCATTCAACTTGGCTGAACGCTCAAGCAAACGAGAGTGGAGATAGAACACGTCGCCAGGATAAGCTTCGCGGCCCGGTGGGCGGCGCAGCAGCAGTGACATTTGGCGGTAAGCCACAGCTTGCTTGGACAAATCGTCATAAGCAATCAAAGCATGCATGCCATTGTCGCGGAAATATTCGCCCATTGTGCAACCAGTAAATGGTGCAAGATATTGCATTGGTGCTGATTCAGAAGCGGTTGCGGCAACCACGATGGAATATTCCATAGCGCCTGCATCTTCCAAAATTTTCACAAACTGCGCAACAGTCGAGCGCTTCTGACCGCAAGCGACGTAAACGCAATAGAGCTTTTCTTTATCAGGGCCATTCACGTGAATGGCTTTTTGATTGAGGATTGTATCGAGAATAATCGCGGTCTTACCCGTCTGACGATCGCCGATGATCAATTCGCGTTGGCCACGACCAACCGGGATCAAAGCATCAACGGCCTTGAGGCCTGTCGACATTGGTTCATGAACTGATTTACGCGGAATAATGCCAGGGGCCTTAACGTCCACGCGAGAGAATTTCTTGGCCTTGATCGGGCCTTTGCCGTCAATTGGATTGCCTAGCGCATCAACCACACGGCCGAGCAATTCTGGGCCGATTGGCACTTCAACGATGGCTCCCGTACGTTTTACGGTGTCGCCTTCTTTAATGTCGCGGTCATTACCGAAAATAACCACGCCGACATTGTCGGTTTCGAGGTTCAAAGCCATGCCGCGAATGCCGCCTGGGAATTCGACCATCTCACCAGCCTGAACATTATCCAAGCCATAAACGCGGGCAATACCGTCGCCTACGGAAAGCACTTGTCCAATTTCAGCAACTTCAGCATCTTTGCCAAAGTCCTTGATTTGCTTTTTTAGAATTGTCGAAATTTCAGCGGCGCGGATATCCATAATCAGCCGGTTCCCTTCATAGCAGTCTTGAGATTGGAGAGTTTTGTTTTGAGTGAGTTATCAATCATCGTGGTGCCGACTTTTACAATCAGGCCGCCGAGAATTGAGGAATCGATATTGGTTGTCAGCAATACATCTTTGCCGAGCTTGGCTTTAAGCGCTGCTTTCAAATCGGTGATTTGTGTCGCTGTTAATTTTTCAGCAGATGTTACTTCAGCAACAGTTTCGCCCTTGGCATCCGCCACTAAAGCTTGAAAGCCGCGAATCGCGTCAGGCAATGCTGCCAAGCGGCGCTTTGCACTCATTAATTTTACAAAATTCAGCGCCAAACCACCAACGCCTGACTTATCAGCAAGTGCTGACACTGCGCTCATTTGATCTTCAGCCTTGAACACAGGCGATTTCATCAAACGCTGCAAATCGCTTGAATTATCAATGAGTTTTTGAAACGCTTCTAGCCCCTTGGCTGTTGCAGGCACTGCTTTTTCTTCCGATGCAAGGTCAAATAATGCATTTGCATATCGCCCCGCAACACCCGAAATAATTTGATTTGCCGCCACTGAAATACCTTCAAGTTGAGAGTGTTCGGCGCAAAGCCAAACATTGATCGCGGGCGTTCGCTATCACAGTGGAAAGAGACTCGCAACCAGCCAGTTGGGGCGGATTGCCGCAATATGAAATTTAGGCAATAAAAAAGCCCGGACAAAGTGCCGTCCGGGCCCAACTTCCGTCAATACAGGGGTTTAACCCTGCAAAATCTGATCAAGCTGATAACGCTTGATCCCCATATCGGCTAAATCAGCGGCACTTAAACGTTTCAATTGCGCGAGCGATTGACGCTGTGCCTTGACTTCCCGTTGGCGCTCAAAAAAACCGATAACTTTCATTATGAACGCACTGCGTCTTTCGCAACGCGGTTGATATCGGCGCGGGCAATGCCCAAATCAGCCAAATCACGGTTGGACAGTGATTGCAGCTCAGAAACGGTACGGCTGTAACGCTTCCAAGTGGTGATACGTGTCTTGAGAACTTCAAACATGATATATTGCCTTTCTACTAAATCATCTACTTCGCTTACGCAGCATACATAGTGCATTGCAGCAAAATTACCATTGCAAATTTTGCATGGCTCCTAATACCTTTTGAAATTCAATCGTTTACACAATCTTAACAATGATCAACAAGGCTGCATCTTGCCCCTAAATTAGGCATAAAGCCTCACTTAATCTATAATGGACTGAGGTTTAAAGGCCAATTTTTGTGCAATTGCGTAATTTTCCTTCATCGCGGCTGTAATGCGGTTCGAAACACCAAAAAATTTATTAACCACGATTTTTGGACGATTCTTTACCATTCCTGTTTATTCTTTCGGTCAGCGTGACTTATCGGAAAGGTGCATCTGCCTTGCCGAGCGCTAAAGGGGAGGCGATTCTTGACGACTGCTTTAGGCGAGCTCTTTTCATTTGAACAATTGGCACAGGCTGAAAACATACCGTCAGCTTCTGCTGCAAACAGGCCGATTGCCGAAAATATAGAACGCGCCATCAAGGCTGCGAGTGAGGCCGCTTATAGTTGGACAATTGCAACTGACGAAATTGGCTGGAGCGAAAACACGCCTGACATTCTTGGTTGCCCTGTTGAAAACATAAAATCGGGCAAACTTTTTGCTAATTTGCTGGATGTCGATAATCTGACATCTCGCTACGAAACAGTCATGAACTCTCAGCTGCGCGATGAGGGGCAGGGTGTTCCTTATCACATTGAATACATGTTCCGCAGCGAAGGCCGGGGTAGTGCAAAAGCTGTTTGGGTTGAAGATCAAGGACGTTGGTTTGCAGGGCCAAGCGGTCAGCCACTTGAAGCATTTGGTACTATTAGGCGCATTGATGAACGCCATCGCCGCGATCAGCAATTGAATTTCCTGGGAAACTGCGACCCCTTGACGGGAATGATGAACCGCGGCCGTATGACCGAGGCCCTGAATGAAGCAATATCTGTTGCCGCAAAGGAAAAACGGAGTTGTTCATTTGCAATTGCAGCCGTCAATAATTTGCCGGTGATGAACGAGGCTTATGGTTTTGAGGTCGCTGATGAAGTGATTGTAGCGCTTGGCCGAAGGCTTCGGAAGGTTATGCGCGCAGGTGACGGAATTGCGCGGTTTTCCGGCGGAAAATTTGGAATCATTCTTAATGAGTGTGACCATGATGAGTTGCGCAACGCATTAGACCGGTTTTTGTCGATTGTCAGAGACAGTGTCATCGAAACAAAGCACGGGCCTGTGTGGGCCATGCTATCAATTGGTGCGGTGTGTTTGCCGCTACACGCCACAGACGCAAAGATTGCTACTGCCAGAGCCGAAGAAGCGCTCAGCGAAGCAATACGCCAACCCTCTGATGGCTATGTTGTATTCAAGCCTTCTGAACAGCGCAGTACTGAAAGAGCGCTGAACGCGCGATGTGCAACTGAGATTGTGCAGTGTTTGAAAGAGGAGCGCTTCAAGCTTGCTTATCAACCAATCGTAAATGCCTCAACAGGCGATGTTGCGATGTATGAAGCGCTGTTGCGAATGACTGACAGCACAACTGGAGAATTGATCACAGCGGGGCATTTGGTTCCGATCTCCGAAAACCTGGGGCTGGTCAGGCTGATTGACCGCGCCGTGATGCAAATGATTGTGAAAACATTAAACACGCATCCCAAGGCACAATTGTCGATGAATGTGTCTGGCACAACCGCGATGGACCCAAGGTGGCATTCGCAGTTGTTGGAAATTTTAGCCGCAAATAATGATGTTGCTCCGCGTTTGACTGTCGAGGTGACTGAGACAGTGGCTTTAAGTAACATTCCTTCCACGCGACAATTTGTGGAAAGCCTGCGTAAACTTGGGGCGAGTGTAGCAATTGATGATTTCGGATCAGGTTTTACATCGTTCAGAAACTTGCGCGATTTGCCAGTCAACATCATCAAGCTTGATGGCAGTTTTTGTCAGGATTTGCGCAACAATAACGAAAACGAATATATTGTCAGAAGCTTGATAGATCTTGCCGGCAAACTTAAAATCAAGACGGTGGCGGAATGGGTTCAACAACCAGAAGACGCTGAAGCTCTGAGAAGTTGGGGCGTGGATTATCTACAGGGTAATCTGTTTGGGCCGGCCAGCATGGAGATTCCTTGGGAAGCCGCCCAAACGCCATATTTTGCACTCGATAGCAAAACTTCTGAGGCCGAAATTCCAAACTCCGTTTCTGCAATAGCTGATGCAGGGGATTTTGACCTTTTTGCTCAATCAGACGAAACCATGATTTTTGCAATCGAATCTGGAATCGAAATTTCTGGCAATAATGTCGAAAATGTCGAGACAATCGAGCTTGCGCCGCAAATTGAAAATCATATACCGCAAGCCCTTTCTGATGACGTGCATAAGGCTACAGTTACGGAATTAGATTTTGGCGAAATTGATGAAAGCATCTCAACTTTGCGTCAAGCGCTGTCTGATCTTAAAAATTACTTCCCTGACCATGAGCAGACTCAAAGCCAAACTGCTGCCTAGAACGAAACTTAACGGCTGATGTCGTCCAGTTTTTTCTGCATTGAAGCAAGTTGAGTTTTAAGTGCTTCCAAGTCATCTTTGCTTGCTGCAGGCGGGGATGAGGGTTTGGATGTATCATTAGCTGGTGCTGCCGATGGCGCTGAGCTTGGTGTTAAAACTGCGGCAAATGGATTAAACATTTTCAATGCTTCATTGAACATCGTCATGTTGCGCTTGGCCTGATCTTCCATGCCCTTGAATGCTTCGCCGACGCCAACGCTGTCCAGCATTTGCTTGCGATATTTTTCCTGATCTTTCATCAGATTATCGAGCGAAAACTCTAAGTAGCCCGGCACCAGGCCCTGCATCGTGTCGCCGTAAGCCTTGATCAATTGGCGCAAGAAATTGACCGGTAGCATGGTTTGCGCCCCGCCTTTATTTTCTTCCTCAAAAATAATCTGGGTTAATACCGACCTTGTTATATCTTCACCGGTTTTGGCATCATAAACCAAAAAGTCTGATCCGCTTTTGACCATTGTGGCCAGATCATCAAGCGTTACATAGGTGCTTGTCGCAGTGTTATACAAACGCCGATTGGCATATTTTTTTATAACTGTCGCAGACTTATTTTGTCCCTGTTCTTCACTCAAAACAACTCTCCTTGTAACCAGAGCATTCTCCCGATGCTTGGCCCATTGAAAACTTGCTCCGTGCACCGCACAATTGCAAGTGCAAAAAAATCTCGCATCTGCACATGATTCAGCCCTGTTCAATGCCTAGAGGAGTGCTATTGTTATTTTCAACCAACCTTATTGTTCCATTCAGGAGTCCATAAATGTCCAATTCCGCTCACGATATCGTCATTGTTTCAGCTGCCCGCACACCCGTTGGTGCTTTTAATGGTGCACTTTCGAGCCTGACTGGAGCGCAGTTGGGAACAGTTGCGTTGAAGGCGGCGATTGCTCGTGCCAAAATCGAAGCGACAGAAATTGACGAAGTTATTCTGGGGCAAATTCTCACCGCTGGCCAAGGCCAAAACCCGGCCCGTCAGGCGGCTGTTCATGCAGGTATTCCGGTTACAACACCAGCCTGGGGCATGAACCAACTTTGTGGTTCAGGCCTTCGCGCTGTGGCTTTAGGCATGCAACAAATTGCGTCAGGTGATGCAAAGATTGTTGCTGCTGGTGGCCAGGAATCGATGAGCAAGGCACCTCATGCGCAACATTTGCGAGACGGTGTTAAAATGGGCGACTACCAGATGATCGATACCATGCTCCGCGACGGATTGTGGGATGCGTTTAATGGCTATCACATGGGCAACACGGCTGAAAATGTTGCGGCGCAATGGCAAATCACTCGCGATATGCAGGACAATTTTGCAGTGGCTTCACAAAACAAAGCTGAAGCAGCGCAAGCTGCTGGCAAGTTTAAAGATGAAATTGCACCCGTTACAATCACCACAAGAAAAGGCGACGTAGTTGTTTCTGATGATGAATACATCAAGAAAGGTGTGACCCTTGAAGGCATCGCCAAACTCAAATCAGCTTTCATGAAAGACGGCACGGTCACGGCGGCCAACGCATCTGGCATTAATGACGGTGCCGCTGTGGTTATTTTGATGAGTGCGGCTGAGGCCTCAAAGCGCGGCCTCACGCCACTTGCCCGTATCGCATCATGGGCAAGCGTTGGTGTTGATCCAGCCATCATGGGTTCGGGCCCAATTCCGGCTTCTCGCGCCGCACTGGCCAAAGCTGGTTGGAAAGCCAGCGATCTGGATTTGATTGAAGCCAATGAAGCCTTTGCTGCTCAAGCTTGCGCCGTGAACAAAGACATGGGTTGGGACACCGCCAAAGTGAACGTTAATGGTGGTGCCATTGCCATTGGTCATCCGGTTGGTGCATCGGGTGCACGTGTGCTCAACACATTGCTATTTGAAATGGGCCGCAGAAATGCCAAGAAAGGTCTAGCCACACTTTGCATCGGGGGCGGCATGGGCGTGGCCATGTGTTTGGAAAGATAATTTAAAAAATAAATGGGAGACAAACATGGCGAGAACAGCGGTCGTAACTGGCGGTACACGTGGCATCGGTGCGGCCATATCAAAAGCTTTGAAGGCCCAGGGTTGTAACGTTGTAGCGATCTATGCTGGCAATGAAGCAGCGGCAAATGCGTTCAAAACGGAAACTGGCATTCATGTTTATAAGTGCGATGTATCTTCTTACGATACATGTGCAACAACATTGAAACAGATTGAAGCTGATATTGGTGCCATTGATATTCTCGTCAACAATGCCGGCATCACCCGCGATTCCATGTTTCACAAAATGACTCCGCAACAGTGGCAAGAGGTGATGAATACAAACCTCAATTCGCTGTTCAACATGACGCAACCCATTTGGGGCGGCATGCGCGACAGGAGTTTTGGTCGGATCATTTGTATCTCGTCGATCAATGGCCAGAAGGGCCAAATGGGCCAAGCCAATTATGCAGCAGCGAAAGCGGGTGAAATTGGGTTCGTCAAATCACTGGCTCAGGAAGGTGCTGCAAAAGGCATTACTGTGAATGCAATATGCCCTGGCTATATTGCAACGGACATGGTTCTTGCTGTGCCAGAAGAAGTTCGCAAAACCCGCATCTTGCCCCATATTCCAGTTGGCCGTTTGGGTGAGCCCGAAGAAATTGCGCGCTGTGTTGCTTTTCTTGCAGCAGACGACGCGAGTTTTATTACCGGATCGACGATTACCGCCAATGGCGGACAATATATGGTTTAGGTGATGCCTCTGCCTATGCGGCTTGAAGCCAAAAATTTGAGTTGCGAACGTGGCGGCAGAACAGTTTTTCAAAACCTCAATTTTGAAATTGCTTCTGGCGAATTTGCGGAACTGCGCGGACCAAACGGAGCGGGCAAGTCATCGCTGCTCAGGTTGCTTGCAGGGCTCAATGTTCCAGAAAGTGGAAGCCTTACTTTTGAAGGCGGCAAAGACGAAGCAACCATTGCTGAACAAGCTCATTACATCGGCCATGCGGAAGCCAACAAACCAGCGCTTACGGTTCAGGAAAATCTGGATTTCTGGTCGGAGCTTTTAGGGGCTGATCTCAATCCAAAAGCGACTTCGTATTTTAATCTCGACGGATTGGCCGATGATCAGGCTTTGCTGTTATCAGCAGGGCAAAAACGCCGATTGGCACTTACAAGACTGTTGATTGCGCATCGGCCAATTTGGCTGTTGGATGAGCCTTCGGTTGGACTGGACGCTGCATCACTTATGTTATTGCAAAATCAGATTAAGCATCATGTCGCAAAAGGCGGCATCGTGATTGCTGCCACCCATACTGACCTTGGCATCAGTGTCACACGCCATATCACTTTGGGCGAAACGCATTGATGCTCAAACCAGCGATTGCCTTGATCAAACGGGATATTGCGCTTGCGCGAAAGCAAGGCGGTGGGCTGGGTGCAGCTTTGGGGTTCATCTTATCCGTGATGGTTTTGATACCACTGGCTTTAGGGCCTGATCAAAACCTCTTGTCGCGCCTGGCGCCCGGCATGATGTGGCTGGCCTTACTGCTTTCTGTGCTGCTCACTGCTGACCGGATGTTTCAACAGGATTTCGAGGATGGCTCGCTTGATATCATGGCGATGACCAGCTTGCCCTTCGAACTCATTACACTTGCAAAGGCTTTGGCGCATTGGATCACAGTCAGCTTGCCCTTGGCCATTCTAACGCCACCCTTGGCTTTGCTGCTCAGTATCAATGTCAGCCAATTGCCAATCTTGTTTGTGTCTATGGTGGCAGGTTCACTTGCGTTGTCGATGCTGGCCAGCATTGGCGGGGCGGTGACAGCAGGTTTAAGACGTGGGGGATTGTTGGTGTCGCTGCTCATATTGCCACTATATGTGCCGGTTTTAATTTTCGGCGTTGCAGCCAGCACCTCTGATATGGCGCCAAGCAGCTCAGGGCCTGCCCTCATTGTTCTTTGTGCTATAACGCTGATGAGCCTGATTGTCGCTCCTTGGGCCTGTGCTGTGGCGCTCAAAGCCTATCTGAGATAAAGAAAGCCCATCATGCAAAAATTTGCCAACCCCACCAATTTTCTTAAAGTCGCCAATGCGGTGTTGCCTTATATCTGGGGCATAACCATCATTTTATTTGCGCTTGGCCTTTATGGTGCGTTGATCACTTCGCCTGCGGACCAAAAACATGGTGAAGCCGTGCGCATGATGTATGTGCATGTGCCAGCCGCCTGGATGGGTATGTTTGTGTATTGCGCCATGGCATTTTTCAGTGCCATCGCCATCATCTATCGCCATCCGTTGGCTGATGCGGCGGCTAAAACTGCTGCGCCCATTGGCGCTGTGTTTTGCTTTTTGGCATTGGTCACCGGCTCCCTTTGGGGCAAGCCGGGTTGGGGTACATATTGGGTGTGGGACGCGCGCATCACATCAATGTTCGTGCTGATGTTGTTTTATCTGGGATACATTGCACTATGGCAGAGCATTGAAGAGCCCACACGCGCTGCAGCCATTGCCCGTGTTGTGGCCATCGTCGGCGTGATCAATGTTGTGATTGTGAAATTCTCCGTGGAGTGGTGGCACACACTTCATCAAGGGGCCAGCGTGCTTAAGATGGGTGGTTCAACCATTGATCGCTCTATGCTTTGGGTATTGCTGATCATGGCTTTGGCATACACGGTTCTTTTTCTGGCGCTTCATCTTACTGCCATTCGCAGCGAAATTGCATCGCGCAAACTGCGCCAGGCGCGTCTTATTGAAATTGGAAATCGGTAATGGATTATTCAGCGCCGCACACAGGCTTGGTTATCGCGTCATATCTTGTATCGGCGATAAGTCTGATTGCGCTAACAATTTATGTGCTGCGGCGTGATCGCCAGCTGGCTGCGAAGTTGAAAAGCCAGACACCTAAAGACGAACAATGAAAGACAAGCGCAGCATCTGGCGGCTTTTACCAGTGGTATTGTTTGTGACCATGGCTATCGCTCTCTGGTATGGGCTTGCCCATGATCCCAAGCTCATTCCCTCTGTGTTGATCGGCAAGTCAGCTCCTGCGTTTGAACTACCGCCTGTTGAGCAGCTCAACATTCCTGGTGTTGCGCTAGCCGACCTCAAAAAAGGTAAGGTTTCAGTGGTCAATATTTTTGCATCCTGGTGTGTGCCATGCCGCGAAGAACAACCACTGTTGATGGCGCTTAGCCAACGTAAAGACGTTCAGCTGGTCGGCATAAATAATAAAGATACACCAGCAGACGTACGGAATTTTTTAGGCACTTACGGAAATCCATTTGTCGCCATTGGCGCTGATACTGCTGGCCGCGCTACAATTGATTGGGGCAGTTATGGCGTGCCCGAGACATTCATTGTCGATGGCAATGGGATCGTCAGATACAAGGTGATTGGCGGTTTAGCTCCAAGTGTTGCCGATGGCAGCTTTCTTGCGGAAATTGAAAAAGCCGCCTTACCGGTCAAGCAATAGCCAGCTTCTTCTTGAGCTTTAATTTTACAGGCTCTACTTCGTCAACAGTCCCGGTATCAACCTTGTCCATCTCTGCAGCCAGGATGCCGAGGCTTTCCATAACTGTTCTGCGATCAGCAACCGAAAAGTGCGAAAGCAATTTCTTGTCGATATCTTCAGCGCCTGTTTGCGTTGATTTTAAAATCTTTTTGCCAACAGGCGTCAAACGAATTGCGTTGGCTCTTGCATCTTCCTTGGTGCGGCGGCGTTGAAGATAACCTTGGGCCATCAAGCGCGCTACAAGATCAGCAAGTGTAGAGCGATCAATGCCGGTAATTTTTACAAGTTCAGTTTGGCTCTTGCCTTCATTGCTATCAACGGCAGACAGCACCGTAAATTGCCGGTGCGTCAAACCCGTCTTGCCAACTTCATCCATATAAAGATGGACGGAAAATTGAACGGCACGCTTCAACAAATGGGAGAAGGAACGCGTAAACTGTTTTGAATCTTTAGTGCCCGACATACTTATTCCCTGTTCCCCGCCCGCATCAGTTAACCCCACTAATACTTGCACTCATTTTCATGTTTCACCATGAAATAAAAATTTTACGCTCAAAAGCTGGTGAGTCCTAGCGAGTCATTGCAATTGCGGCAAGCAAAAATTCATCAGCAAATGTTTGAGAAGCTAACTAGTATCAGAATTCAACAGAACACAAGACTTGACAAGCAGAAAATACGATTAGACAGTACACTGATAATCAGTCAACAGAGGTTATTTTTCGGGCTGTTCATCAATCATATGCTTGGCCATATAAGGCGCATTCGCAACTGCAAAAAGTGCCGTCAATCCTAGTATGCCAAACACCTTAAAATTTACCCATAATGGTTCGGAATAAAACCAGATCAGTATATTCAAGATCGCGAGGCCGAAAAAAAACAACGCCCAACGCAGTGTTAGTGTGTACCAAGCGCTATCAGGCAAATTCAAAGCTTCGCCCAACATTGTTTTCAAAAATAGTTTTTTAAACCACAGGCCGATCAGAAGTGCTGAACCAAACAAAACATTGATGATTGAAACTTTTACTTTCAGATAGAATGGGTCTTTAAAATAGAATGTAAGACCACCGAATACTACCACCAACACGGCTGTTACCAATTGCATGTAAGAAATTTTCTTGGTGAGTGAATAGCCTATCGCCAAGGCAATCAGAGTTGCAACCACAAGGGCTCCGGAAGCATAAATCAAATCAAATTTGAGATAGACGGCAAGGAACACACAGAGTGGCCCCAAGTCTAGCAACATTTTTTTATTCTGGCTCATGCGTCTTCAAATCCTGCTATGGCCCTTGCGAATGCCTGCGCATCAAAGGGCTGTAAATCATCAATTGTTTCGCCAACACCAATGGCATGGATCGGTAATTTAAATTTTTCGGCAATGGCCACAAGAATGCCGCCGCGCGCTGTGCCGTCCAGCTTGGTCATGATCAAGCCTGTAACGCCTGCAACTTTTGTGAATATTTCAGCTTGCGCCAAGGCATTCTGGCCAGTTGTCGCATCAAGCACCAACAAGACTGCATGTGGTGCTGCGGCATCCTGCTTCTTGATCACGCGCACAACCTTATCAAGCTCATCCATCAGATAGGCCTTGTTCTGCAATCGTCCAGCGGTATCAATAAATAAAATATCTGTTCCGTCTTCACGTGCTTGTTTGAGCGCATCAAAGGCGAGGCCTGCTGAGTCAGCGCCTTGGGGAGCGCTTTTGGTTACGGCACCAATGCGGTTTCCCCACACAGTCAATTGTTCGATGGCTGCGGCACGAAATGTATCGCAAGCTGCAAACATAACCTTGAAACCTTCAGACGCCGCAATTGATCCGAGCTTGCCGATTGTCGTGGTCTTGCCAGATCCGTTCACGCCCACCACCAGGATCACAAACGGTTTTTCAGAACCAAAATTAAACGGCACTTCGACGGGTTTCAAAACCTTGGCCACTTCATCAGCCAGAATTTGCTTTACTTCTTCGGGGTCTACTTCCTTGTCATAGCGCCCTTGCGAGACCGCTTTGATGATGCGTTCAGCAACAGTGATGCCGAGATCAGCTTGAATAAGAGTATCCTCAAGTTCCTGCAGGGTTTCCTGGTCAAGCTTGCGCTTGGTAAAAAT
Source organism: uncultured Aestuariivirga sp. (assembly GCA_964244815.1). Classification (GTDB taxonomy): domain Bacteria; phylum Pseudomonadota; class Alphaproteobacteria; order Rhizobiales; family Aestuariivirgaceae; genus Aestuariivirga. The sequence continues at coordinate 12,710 of CAXTKH010000071.1, forward strand.
TGAAGTGATGGAACCTGAAATCGTCTTTGATGATTTCGACAGACCTTCTTTGAGGCGTGAAAACCAACCGCTTTTTTGCTGCGCTGGTTCTTCAATAACAACTGGAACAGGCGGAGGCGGCGGCGGCGGCGGTGGTGGCGGCGGTGCCACGACAACTGGTTCTACAATTTTTGGCTCAGGCTCAGGCGGTGGCGGTGTTGGCTTGACTGGCCTTGGCGGTGGCGCTGTCTTTAGGATCGGCGCAGGTTTTGTTTTTGTTACTTTTACAACAGGTGGAGGTGGAGCAGCCTTTACGACTGGAACAGGCTTTGCCTTCGCCACTTTCGCAGGAGGGGGAGGTGGGGCGGCCTTTGTGGCTTTCTTGGCAACAGGCTTTGGCGCTTCTTTTTTTGATGCAGCCTTTTTAGCTGGCGGCGGAGGCGGGGCTTTTTTGGTTGAAACCTTTACAAGTGGCTTGGCCTTGGCCTTCTCAGCTTTCTGCGGTTTTTCAACTTCAACACTTATCCCAGGTTCAGGCTCTGGCGCTGGTAGTGCAACTTGCTCAACTTCAGCTGGCGCTGCTTCTTCAGCAGGTTTACCTGTGATCCGGTTAAACAGTTTTTTGAAAAATCCGGCCATGCCTCAGAGCCCCATCAAGAGATGCGAAGCCGCAACGTTTTTCACCTGTGCTGTAATCAAAGCACCTGGAACCATGACCGTTTCAAACTTTGCCAAAGCAAAATGCTCGGTGCGGCCTTGGCTTGGTGTTTCAATCAGCACATCACGGGTGGCACCCAACTGTGATGCCATGAAAGCACTCTGCCGTGCTTCGCCTTTTGCACGCAGTAATGCGGCGCGGCGTTTGACAATGCTTTGTTCAACCGCTGGCATCTTTGCCGCTGGCGTTCCAGGGCGCTGCGAATAGGGGAATACATGCAGATAAGTCAGGCCGCATTCGTCAATGATCTTCATCGAGTTTTCGAACATTTCATCGGTCTCGGTCGGGAAGCCTGCAATAATATCGGCACCAAAAACCATGTCTGGTCTTTTGGCACGCAACATATCGCAAAACTCAATGGTGTGTTCGCGGCTATGCCTGCGCTTCATGCGTTTTAAAATCATGTTATCGCCAGATTGCAGCGAGAGATGCAAATGCGGCATCACGCGAGTATCACCCGTCAGCACGTCTACCAATTGATCATCCACTTCGATTGAGTCAATTGAAGAAAGGCGCAAGCGTTTCAGGTCGGGAACTTGTTTTAAAATTGAAGCCAGCAACGCCCCAAGCTTTGGGCTGCCTTCCAGATCAGCGCCCCATGATGTTAAATCAACGCCCGATAAAACCACCTCGGCATGGCCAGATGCCACAAGGCGGCGCACTTGTTCAACCGCATCAACAACAGACACAGAGCGCGAGTTGCCACGACCATAGGGAATAATACAAAACGTACAGCGATGATCACAGCCATTTTGCACCTGTACAAAAGCACGCGTGCGGCCTGTCAGTTGCTCAATCATTGGAGGTCTGGTTTCTTTGACCGTCATAATATCCGACACATCAACACGAGGACGGTTGCTGCCAACGATCCAGCTTGAAGCCTGCAACTTCTCTTCGTTGCCCAGCACGCGCGAGACTTCGGGCATTGCCGCAAACATTTCGGGATCAGTTTGGGCCGCACATCCCGTTACAATAATTTGACGATCGGGATTTTCTTTGTGGGCCTTCCGAATGGCTTGCCTTGCTTGCCTGGTGGCTTCAGAGGTTACAGCACAGGTGTTGAACACAATGGCATTCTGCAAACCGGCCTTATCTGCATGGCTGCGCATCACTTCGGTCTCAAATGTATTGAGCCTGCAACCAAAGCTTATGTGTTCGACTGCTGTCACAAAAGCCCCTCTGGCATCACACCATCATATTCATAAGCCACAGGTCCTGTCATCAACACATGGCCATCATTTTCGCGCACTTCCATGTGCAAATCGCCACCGGGCAATGTGATACGGCATTTGTTATCGATGATTTTAATGCGGTGCCCAGCGGCCATTGTTGCGCACGCAGCTGTGCCGCAGGCCTTGGTCAATCCGGCACCGCGCTCCCACACGCGTAGGATGATGTGATCGCGTGCCACCACCTTGGCAAAAGAGATATTGGCGCGTTCAGGAAACAGTGGATGATTTTCGAGCATCGGGCCAGCGCGGCCTAAATCCACTACATCCAAATCATCGACCCAGAAGATACAATGTGGGTTTCCAACATTGACGACGGACGGCGAATGGATGAGTGGCTGATCAATCGGCCCATATTGCATTTCAATGTGGCGCGTATCGGCAAAGGGTTCGGACAACGGAATATCTTTCCAGCCAAACTTTGGAACGCCTTGATCAATCGTCACCATCTTGTCGCCAGCTTTGGACGCAATCAAAATGCCGCCCTTGGTACTGATGGTAGCAGTGTTGGTTTCATTTTCATCAAACAGCAGATCGGCAATGCAGCGCGAGGCGTTGCCGCAGGATTGCACTTCGTCGCCTTCCGCATTCCAGATCCGCATGCGCACATCAAAGCCCGATGATTTTTCCAGAACGATCAATTGGTCGCAGCCAATTCCAGTCTTCCGGTCGGCAATGGCTTTGGCTGCGATTTCTGAAATCACCAATGGATAGGCCCGCGCATCAAGCACGACGAAATCATTGCCTAGTCCGTTCATTTTACGGAAGGGGATTTGGGTTGCCACAGTCATAAGGGGCTATATGGGGGAAAAATCGCCTAATCTCAATGCGAAATCTCTTTACGCGTCGGCCAGTTTTGGAGTCTTCTCGAGCACCTTTAAAACTTGAATCAAATCATTGCCGCGTTTCATGATCAAGCCCCCTTGGGCGACCACGGAATACAGTCCGTTTTTGCGGTTCAATGCCGGGTTCTTGATGATTCGGTATAAGGGTTGCTCGCTGCTGCGGCGGAAAACACTGAAACTTGCTGTTTCGCGTCCGAAGTCCATCGCATAATCGCGCCATTCGCCGCTGGCAACATTGCGTCCATAAAGGCCCAGAATCGTGCTGAGTTCTGATCGGTCAAAACGCACTTCTTTCGGTAAAACACCCGAAAACCGAAGTAAAACGCCTGTTTCACCAATCTGATTAATGCCTGGCATGGGCAACCATCTGAATGACTGTCATCTCGATGTAACAATGCAGCCGCAGCTTTAAATTTGCAAGCGGACAAAATTCCCCAGTTTTGCCGCAATTGCACCAAGTCTTCGACATGATGCAGGGAGATAGTTTGATTGTTGCCTCGACAGCCCGGCTGGTTTGCTTTGGTTCAAGCCCCCCAGCCCCCCGAAGCTTTAAACAATCGGCCGGGCCCCCTGTTTCTTATAGAATTAGCGTCAGTCTGTGTGTTTGTTTAGTTTTAAGGCGGCTGCTGTTGCAGTCGCCCTTTTTTTGTCCGATACGGACTTGACGAAACGGCAGCGATTTCCAATATCGCGAGCCAATAATCTGGGGTCCCCTATGGCTAAATCAACAACCAAAAAATCTGATCAATCATCAAAGCCGCAAGCCTTTCAGGCTGAAGTTGGAAAGCTTCTGCACATGATGGTGCATTCGGTTTACTCTGACCGCGATGTGTTTTTGCGCGAACTCATTTCAAATGCGTCTGATGCTCTGGACAAGCTGCGCTACGCCGCCATTGCCAATCCTGATCTGCTGGAAAAAGACGCCAAGCTTGAGATCAGCCTGAAGCCTGACAAACAGGCCAAGACGCTGACGATTGTGGACAGCGGCGTAGGCATGTCGGCTGCTGAGCTGACTGATAATCTGGGCACCATTGCCAAATCAGGCACCCAAGCATTCGTTGAAAAAATCAAGGATGCGCCAAGTTTGATTGGGCAGTTTGGTGTTGGGTTTTATTCAGCCTTTATGGTTGCTTCCAAAGTCGAAGTGTTCTCTCGCAAAGCGGGTGCCGCTGAAGGCCATGTCTGGGCATCGGATGGTGAAGGAACATTCACCGTAGCCGCTGCTGCTGATCTTGCGCGGGGTACGAAGATTGTTTTGCATCTGCGCGATGATGCTGCGGATTATCTTGAAGACTGGAAATTAGAAGACATCGTGCGCTCATATTCTGATCATATCGCTCATCCGATCATGCTTGAAACTGACGGCGAGCCGCGCCAGATCAATTCGGCAAATGCCATCTGGATGCGCAGCAAAAGCGAAGTAACACCGGAACAGCATAAAGAATTTTTCGGCATTCTAAGCCACGGCGTAGATGCGCCAGCACTTACCATTCATTACCGCGCTGAAGGCCGCCAAGAATATAATGTGCTGCTTTATGTGCCAGGTGAAAAGCCATTTGATCTTTATGATCCTGAGCGCAAAGGCAAACAGAAGCTTTATGTGAAGCGCGTCTTCATTGCTGATGATGCGGCGTTGCTTCCACCTTATCTGCGCTTCGTGCGCGGTGTGATTGATAGTGCCGATATGCCGCTTAATCTTTCGCGCGAGATGTTGCAGAACAATCCTGATGTGGCCGTCATTCGCAAGGCTGTGACCAACCGGGTGTTAACCGAACTCAAAAAATGCGCTGAGACGGACGCCGATAATTTCAAAAAAATCTGGAGCGTGTTTGGCCCGGTCATCAAGGAAGGCCTCTACGAAGATTACGAACGCCGTGATCAATTGTTTGAAGTGGCGCGTTTCAACACCACGCAGCGCGAGAGCATCACGCTGAAAGATTACATCGCAGGGCTAAAAGAAAATCAGACGGCGATTTATTATCTGACCGCTGAAGACGCCAACAAAGCCAAATCCAGCCCGCAGCTGGAGGGTTACAAGGCGCGTGATGTTGAAGTGCTATTGCTCACCGATCCGGTTGATAGCTTCTGGGTGCGCACGGCTTTGGGCTTTGACGGCAAGCCATTTAAATCAGTGGCACAGGGAACCGCTGATCTCGACTTGATCAAGACAAAGGATGAGCCAGAGAACAAGGCTGATGAACCAGCAGCCGCCAATCTGGTGTCGGCATTCAAGCAAGTCTTGGGTGCTCGCGTTTCTGACGTGCGAATTTCAAAGCGTTTGACGGATAGCGCCGTATGCTTGGTCAATGACGGCCAGATGGACCGCACTTTAGAAAAGCTTCTATCGCGCCAAAGCGATTCCGGCGTGGCGGTCAGTGCGCCGGTTCTGGAAATCAATGCGGGCCATGATTTAATCAAATCCCTCGCCAAACTGGCTGAGAAAAAAGGCACCTCGTCGGTTGATGACGCAGCGCATCTGCTGCTTGATCAAGCGTTCATGCTCGAAGGCGAAGTGGTGTCCGAACCCAATGATTTCGCCAAACGCTTGGCCAAGGTGATGATCAGCGCTTTTGGTTGATATCCAACTCTTCCCTCGCCCCGTAGGGGAGAGGGTGGGGCCCGTCCGGCGTAGCGCAGCGAAGACGGATGGGAGGGTGAGGGGCCTTAGCACAAGCTCAGTGGTTGGGAAGTTAAGTGAGGTGTCACCGGAATTCCACAGGAATTCCAAGGTGATGATGAGTGCGTTTGGTTGAGTAAGCACTCATCCCTCCCCAAAATCGGTAGAGCAATCGCATTTGGCAGGCCCCCTCAGTCCTTCGGACAGCTCCCCCAACAAGTTGGTGGAGCGCGATGTATAATTTAGCTCAGAATCAAGGTTAAATCGCCCTCCTCCCAGCTTTG
>CAXTKH010000072.1:0-17040 GCA_964244815.1 uncultured Aestuariivirga sp.
TCATGCCTGCCAAGAGTACGAGATAGCCCTCTCCGACGTTCAAGATCAAGAGCTGTCCGTAGGATCTGAATGGTCCTGCAAATTCTACGCGGCCATCAACGGGGGAGATCACACGCGCATCAGGCGCTGATGCAATAGCCAAGCCGTCTAAAGTTCCGCCCAAACCATTATCTTCACCAAAGTGTTTTAATTTATCGCCCTGGACGGGAAATTCGATTTTGCCCTGGTTCTGGGTGAACACCATCATGGGGCGTATCAAGGCTTCGCGCTTTTTGCGCTCTTCAAGCTCCAGCGCTTTGGCTTCAGCGGTCTTGATCGCTTCGGCTTTTATCTTTTCTTCTTCAAGTGCGGCCAAGAGCTGCTTCAGATTTTTGGCCTGCTTGGCCAAATCAGCAGCGCGGAGCTTTTCGGCTTCTAGATCTTTGGCCGAGTTTATGGCCAAAGCTTTTTTCTCAGCTTGGAGTGTGATGAGTTCGGATTGTGATATGGCCAGCGCAGCCAGAGCTTGCTCTTGGTTTTTCTTGGCATCTTCGGTTTCGGTTTTAATGGCTTCGAGTCTGTGAAGGTTATTTTGCAGTTCCAGCGCCTGATCGCGCATTTCCGGAACAACAGCGCCAAACATCATGGCACCGCGAAGCGCTTCTAAAATATTTTGTGGTTCAACGACCAAAGCAGGAGGAGGGTTTTGCTCAAGGCGTTGCAGGCCAGCCAAAAGTTCCGAGAGCTGATCCTGCTTTTCTGCCAATGTGCTGCGAATGACGATGGCTTCACCGCTGAGTTTTTCCAATTTTGCGTCTGCGGTTTGAACAGCGCTCTGCTGGCTCTCCAAGGTTTTGGCCAGAACGATAAGCTTGTCGGAGATTTCGACTTGGGCCTGGGTAGCGGTCTCAATGTCTGTGGCCAATGCTGATTGTTTGTCGCCAGAATCCTTGATGCTCTGTTCAACTTGGCCGAGTTCTGTTGCAGGGTCAGCGGTTTGCGCGTGCGAAATCCCTTGCAAAAGAACAAGCAAAGGAGTGGCGATCATCAGGCCGTTGCGCAAATCAGAAAATCTCATATCAAATGCGTAACTGCCTTGTTCAAATGTCAAAAATGGGGCGTTCAGGCCCTGTGGTAGGGATGATTCATCATAATTGTGAGGGATCGGTAAATTTGTTCCAGCAGCATGATGCGGGCCAAACGATGTGGCCACGTCATAGCTCCTAACGCAATGAGATGATTGGCTTTTGTGCGGGTTGTTGCGTCATGGCCGTCAGGGCCGCCAATCAGAAAAACAATGTCACCAGCACCTTGATCGGCGTGTTTTCGAATCAAACTTGCAAATTCTTCACTCGAATGTGATTTGCCGCGCTCGTCTAACACAAATGTAATGGCACCCTGTGGCACGCTAGACCACAGTGTCTTGGCCTCTTCTTCCATGCGCGAATTGACGTTCTGATTTTGCGATTCAGACCATTCGCTGATCTTGAGTGATGTCACACCCGCTTTACGGCCAAACACTTCAATGCGACCGGCATAATCATTGGAGAGCATTTTTTCTGGCCCGGTTTTGAGTTTGCCGATCGCTGAGATGTGAAAGCGCAAAATTATTCCGCGTCGCGGCTTTCCATTGTGCCTTGTTCAACGGGTGAATGTTCCGACCAGAGCTTTTCAAGATTATAGAAGCTGCGCACTTCGGGGCGGAAAATGTGAACGATCACATTGCCCGCATCCACCAGCACCCAATCGCTTTGATCAAGACCTTCAACACGAATGTCTTTCTGGCCAGTTGCTTTAAGCTTGGTGACGAGTTGATCTGCAATCGCGGCCACGTGACGGTTGGCGCGGCCTGAAGCAATCACCATGCCGTCAGCCATGGATGAGCGGCCTTCGAGATTAATGGCAATCACTTGTTCAGCTTTGGAATCGTCCATCGAATCCAAAATCACATTCATCAAAGGCCAATCCGGGCCAGCATAGCGTGGGCCTGTGGGAGCTGCCACTTTGACGACTGAAAGTTTTTTCGGAGCCGCGGCTTTTTTGGCTGGTACTTTTTTAGTAGCTGCTTTTTTAACAACAGTTTTCTTCAATGGAGCTTTCTTAATTGTCGCTTTCTTAGCGGCAACTTTCTTTGGGGTCACTTTTTTAACGATCTTCTTGGCCGCAGTTTTCTTGGCTACAGTTTTTTTAACGGCAACCTTCACAGCTTTCTTGATCGCCTTTTTGGGCGCTAATTTCTTGATGGCTTTTTTCGGAGCAGCCTTGACAGCTTTTTTCAAAGCTTTCTTCGGCGCTGCCTTCTTGACAATTTTCTTCGCAGCCTTCTTCGGCGCAGCTTTTGCTGCAAGCTTCTTCGTCACCTTCTTTGGTGCTGCTTTTTTAAGTGTAATTTTCTTGATAGCTTTCTTCGCAACAGCCTTGGTGGCTGGCTTTTTTGCAATTACTTTTTTGACAGCTTTCTTTGCGGTGTTCTTCACAGGTTTCTTGCTCAGTGTCTTAATCCTTATTTTGATGAAAGGCTTATATCAAATTTTTGCCAGTTATGAAACTGCTTTGACAGCTTCCCTAATCGCTGTCGAACTTTCGCTGCGCAGCGGCATGGAGATGAATACCCAGGCGGGAGATTTGCGGCTGGCGAGGAGGCGTGATTGTTCGTTGCTGATGCGGTGATTTCGGTAGCGAATAGCAGCTTGGCCGCCCAGCGCGCGCACCGAATAGCCCGGCCTTGCGAGGACTGCTATGGGCAGGGTTTCAACGATGTGGTTCCAATCATGCCAGCGGTCGAGGCCTGCAAAGCTATCGGCACCCATGATCCATACGAAGTTCGCTTTGGTCATGGCTTGCTTGAGTGCGCTTAGAGTTTGCGCCGTGTTGCGGCTGTGGATTTGTTTTTCGAGATTAGTCACTTTAAAGCGCGGGTGGCTGGCCACACGTTTTGTGTGGGCAAAGCGGGCCGAATACTCGCCGGTTTCCTTGGTGTCTTTCAATGGATTTTGCGGTGAGACCAGCCACCATACCCAATCAAGCTTGAGCCGTTTGATGGCATATAAAGCAACCATGCGGTGGCCAGCGTGGGCGGGGTTGAAGGACCCGCCGAAAAGGCCGATGCGCTGTCCTTGGCCGAAGGGTGGGAGTTTCAACATTGAGGGCTAAGGCCTGATCTGGCCGTTCCCTCTGATCTGATATTTGAATGTGGTAAGCTGGTTGACGCCGACAGGCCCGCGGGCGTGCATTTTTCCCGTCGCAATGCCGATCTCCGCACCAAAGCCAAATTGGCCGCCATCGGCAAATTGAGTGGAGGCATTGTGGAGGACAATGGCGCTGTCGAGGTTTTTCAGGAAATGTTCAGCGGTGGCTTTGTCGTCGGTTACAATTGAGTCAGTGTGTTGCGAGCCGTATTTTGTGATGTGCTCGATTGCTGCATCCACACCATCCACCACGCGGATCGAGACGATGCTATCGAGATATTCGGTTGACCAGTCTTCTTGCGTGGCGGGTTTGACGTTGGGGTTGGCCTGTTGGGTTTCTGTGTCGCCCCGGATTTCGCAGCCCGCATCCATCAGCGTGTTGATGATGGGTGCCAGGTTGGAGATTTTTGCGCGGTCGATCAGAATGGTTTCGGCAGAGCCACACACACCCGTGCGGCGCATTTTGGAATTGAGGACGATTGCCTTTGCCATTTCCAGATCAGCGGCCTTATCGACATAGACATGGCAGATGCCTTCCAAGTGGCTGAACACCGGAACACGGGCATTTTCCTGCACGCGCGCCACAAGGCTTTTGCCGCCACGGGGAATTATGAGATCGATAGTGCCATTAAGACCGCTCAGCATTTCGCCTACAGCATCACGGCTGGTGGTTTGCACCATTTGGATCGCGTTTGGATCGAGGCCTGAATCGGCAAGGCCTTCTTGGAGCGCTCTGACGATGACTTGCGATGTGGCAAAGCCATCAGAGCCACCGCGCAAGATTGCGGCGTTGCCTGACTTCAGGCAAAGCCCGCCTGCGTCGGCCGTAACATTCGGGCGGCTTTCATAGATAATGCCAATGACGCCGATGGGAACCGAGACCCTTGAGATTTCCATGCCATTGGGCCGCACCCATTTTTCCAGGACGCGGCCAACAGGATCATCAAGGGCTGCAATGTCTTCCAGGCCTTGGGCCATAGATTCAATGCGCTCTGCATTTAATGTGAGGCGGTCTATGAACGAGGATTTGAGATCTTTAGTTTTGGCGGCCGTGATATCTTGATCATTTGCAGATTGGATCGCGGCTGCTTGAGCACGGATGTGTTTGGCCATTGCTTTCAGAGCGGCGTTTTTTTGGAGTGTTGACGCAAGGGCTAGGGCGCGTGCGGCAGTGCGGGCTTGTTTGCCGATGTTTAAAGTGACGTCGTTCATGCTCTATCCATCATCACAAGGTCATCGCGGTGGATCATTTCATCGCGGTCGCCTGCGCCTAAAAGTTTTTGCACATCGGCAGATTTAAGACCAATGATTTGTTTGGCGTCCACCGCATCAAAGCCAACAAGGCCGCGCGCCAATTCGGGGCCGTCGATCAACATGATGCTGACTGTATCTCCACGGGCAAATGTTCCCTCAACTTTTTTAACACCAGCAGGAAGCAAGCTTTTGCCTTTGAGCAATGCGGTTTTGGCACCTTCATCGACAAAGAGTTTGCCTGTGGGCTGCAAGGTTCCGGCGATCCAACGTTTGCGCGATTGCATGGCGTTGCTTTGCGCCACGAACCATGTGCAGCGGGCATTTTCGGAAATGCGTTTGAGGGGATGCATTTCATGGCCCGACGCAATGACCATATTGCACCCTGCGGAAAGAGCGATCTTAGCGGCTTCAATTTTGGTGATCATTCCGCCCGAACCCACACCTGAAACGGGTTTGCCCGCCATGGCTTCAACTTCTGGCGTGATCTCGCTCAGTTCGGGGATGAAGGTTGCGCCCTTTTGATTGGGAGGTGCGGAATAAAGGCCGTCAATATCAGACAGCAGCACTAATACATCGCCCGACATCATGGAGGCGACCCTAGCAGCGAGGCGGTCATTATCGCCGTAGCGAATTTCTGATGTGGCGACGGTGTCGTTCTCATTGATGACAGGCACAGCACCTTGGGCGAGCAAGGTTGAAAGCGTTGCTCTGGCGTTGAGATAGCGGCGGCGTTCTTCAGTGTCGGTGAGTGTGACGAGAATTTGTGCCGCGACGATGTTTTTGGTGCGCAGTGCTTCTGACCAGGCTTGGGCGAGGGCGATCTGGCCTACGGCAGCTGCGGCTTGGCTTTGGTCGAGTTTGAGTTTGCCTTTGGGCAGACCGAGCGTGCGGCGGCCAAGGGCTATTGCACCTGATGAAACGAGGATCACATCTGCACCGGCGATTTTTAGATCGGCAACATCATCAACCAGTGAGGACAGCCAAGAGGCTTTGATGGTTCCGGTTTTTTGATCGACCAATAATGCCGAACCCACTTTGACTATTATGCGTTTGGCTTTAGCTAACCGCGAGATCACGGTTTCCAGCCCTCGGTTGTAACCCCGACTGGATCAGGCACGTGCTTTGGCTTGCGGTTTCCACTGATGACAGCCCAGAGATCGAACATGGCTTGCTCTGTATTTTTCTGGGTGGCGGCAGAGAGAAGTAGAGGCGTCTTCTTGATTTTGGTTTCGAAAGTCTTCACCTTCTTCTCAAGCTCTCCAGGTTCGATTGCATCGATTTTATTGAAGGCGATGATTTCAGGCTTCTTGGCGAGGATGGGTGAGTAGGCCTTTAGCTCCGCACGAATGACTTTGTAGGCGTCGACCAGATCATCAGCTGTTGCATCGATCATATGGATCAACACCGCGCAGCGTTCCACGTGTCCCAGAAAGCGTGTGCCGAGACCTGCGCCTTCGGATGCACCTTCGATGAGGCCTGGAATATCAGCCAGTACGAATGAGTTGGCACCAACTTTTACGACACCTAATTGAGGATGCAGAGTCGTGAAAGGATAATCGGCGATTTTTGGACGGGCGGCGGAAACGACTGAGAGCAGTGTCGATTTACCAGCATTGGGCAAGCCCACAATGCCAGCGTCGGCAATGAGTTTCAAGCGCAACCAGATCCAACGCTCTTCACCCATTTGGCCTGGATTGGCATTATAGGGGCTGCGGTTGGTTGCGGATTTGAAATAATGATTTCCGAAGCCGCCATTGCCGCCTTTGGCAATGCGAACACGGTCTCCTGCTTTTTGCAGGTCGGCAATCAGCGTTTCGTGATCTTCTTCATAGATCTCGGTTCCGGTGGGAACCTTCAGAATAATATCTTCCGTAGAATTGCCAGCACGAAGACGGCCCATGCCGTGGCCCGCGGTGCGCACTTTGAAATGTTGCTGGTAGCGATAATCAATCAGTGTGTTGAGATCGTTGTGTGCTTCAACCCAAACGTCTCCGCCGGTGCCGCCATCGCCACCATCTGGTCCACCGAATTCTATAAATTTTTCACGGCGAAACGATACAGCTCCGGCACCACCGTCTCCGGCGCGGACATAGATTTTACATTCATCAAGAAATTTCATGGCCTGCTCTTAGATCGTTTGTGCGAAATCGCCAAGTGCGCTGCAAAAGACTGACAATCAGAAATTGCGACAATCCGTCACAGAGTCGTTTTTGCAACCTTATTCTCGCCTCATTTGAGCTTTGAAAGCGACTTCCCCTTAAGCCTGCGCGGGAGGCTTCAAGGGTTTCACTTGTCCAGCTAGCTGGATTGTTAGTTATACCGTTTAATCAAAAGGACATGTAAAATGCGTTCAAAGTTGTTTTTCCTCACCGCGGCTGCGGTTCTATCCGCTGGCTTGTTGTCAACTTCCGCTAATGCCTTGCATCGGCATCATCCTAAAATTCATCACAAAGCTCATTATAAAATTCATCACGTTAAAATTCGTTTCAACAGAGCTCACTTTCCAAAAGTGTCAGATGCAACGCGTCAAAATGTTCAAGCAATGATCAAAGCTCAAGCGCCGCGTTATGGTGTGCCGGCTTGGTTTGCGTTGAAAATTGCAAAAGTCGAATCTGGTTACAATCCAATGGTGACCGGCGGAGCAGGCGAGATAGGCGTTTTTCAAATGAAATGCCAAACAGCACGTGGCATTGGATTTACAGGTTCGTGTTCTGGACTTTACAATGCGGCTACCAACATAAAGTATGGTCTTAAGCATTTATCATTGGCGGTTAAATCCTCACACGGAAATATGCGGTTGGCAGCTTCGAAGCATAATGGTGGCTTGGGACGCAAAAGTATTGTTCGCGCATATGTCGCCATGGTGTTCTAATTACCCACGCAAAAAATGAGTGCGGTGAAGGCCGCCTCATTTGTTAACTTGTGGATTGCTGGAACTTCATTCATGTTGAAATGCATCTAGCAACCGAGGGCAACAAATGAAGCTATGGTATCACGTGTTATGCGTAGCATCTCTTTGTTGTACTGGAATAACTACTGCTAAAGCAGAGACAAGCAGTTTACCGGAAGCCGTTCCGGTCAAAAAATCGAGTGATATGACTTTCCGCATTATGCGTGAAAGCCAAGCTTCATGCGAGCCGAATTGCCCAGAATGGATATTTGCCGTTGGGCAGATTGTGCCAGGCACGGCGCAAAAATTTATAGACATTGCAAGGTTGGTTGGATCTACCACTGTTCCATTGATTATCGAGTCTGGCGGAGGCGATATGAAAGAGGCCATGGAGATGGGCCGTTATATTCGCGCGCATAAGATGGATGTAGCAGTTGGATTTGCATACGAAATTCCCTGCAAAGAAGGCGATATATCTTGCGCCAAGGATTTGAGTGAGCATCACGTTGCGCGCGGGTTTGTGTCGACTCAAGCAAGCTACTGCGCATCGGCATGCACAATGGTGCTTGCGTCAGGCGTGGAACGGATTGCGGCAAAGAACAGCGTGGTTGGCACGCACCAATGTGTGAACAGACAGATTACACAAAAAATCTATTATGATGAAAAATTTACGATTGAGAACGGTGTTAAAGTGTTGATCAGTAAAACTGAAAAGCGCCGCGAAACAGTTTTCGCAGATGAAAACAGTAAAACATCGGCGGAGTTCGAAATTAAGTTGCGTCAATATTTGACGTCGATGGGCATTGAGCCGAGCTTTCTGAATTACTTTGACAAAGCACCGCCAGACGATATTTACCGCATGACTTTAAAAGATAAGGCGGCAACGCATATTACGACGCAAACAATTGCACCTGAAACTCTTGTGCGAGCGGAGCTTTGTGTTGGCAAAACGCCAGCAATGAATTGTGTCTTGCATAAGAGTGATATTAATCTGTCTACAATTAACTGATTTCATTGTTTACGGCTTTGCAAGATGGCAAAAATTCAGCAATTTTCTCAAATACTTAAGCACGGGGGTTAGATGCCGGTTAGAGTTTGTTTGGCTTTTTTATTGGCTTTGATTTTCAGTTTTGACTTAACGATTGGTGCTTATGCGACGGAAAAAAAGGCAGCTTTGCCCGCGTTGCGGCCGGATCCTGAAATGACCTTCCAAATCATGCGGGCCAGCACCGCCTCGTGTGAACCTAATTGTCCCCAATGGATATTTGCTGAAGGGCGAATTGTTGGGTCTACTGCTGAGAAATTTAATCAGGTTTTACGCAAGGCAGAACGCAAGCCGTTGCTATTGCTTATTCAATCAGGTGGAGGAGATGTGCGAGCGGCGCTGAGCATGGGGCGGGCAATTCGTGCCAATAAAATGAACGTGGCTATTGGTAATGCTGTTGCTTTGAACTGCAAATCTGGTGATGATTATTGTGCAAGGGTTTTGAAAGCCAGAACGATTTCAAATGGATTTTTGACAAGCAAACCTGGATATTGCGCGTCGGCCTGCACACTTGTATTAGCTGCGGGCGTGGAAAGAATTGCTGTAGCTGGCAGCATTGTCGGAACCCATCAAATTCTGAACAAGCCAATCTTTCAACGGGTTTTTTACCGCGAAAAATATTTGATAATTCACGGAAAAAAGAAGGTGATCAGCAAAACCATTACCAAGCGTGAAACCATTATTGGGAAAGCCACGACAAAGCTTGCTCCGGATTTTGAAGCTGAGCTGAAACGTTATGTAAAATCCATGGGTGTTGGAAGTGACTTTTTAGAGTTTTATGCTAAAGCGACACCCAGCAATATTTACAAGATGACGCCGGCTGAGCGAATGCAAACTAAAATTATAACGTCTCAGCTGAGTCCTGAAATATATGCGCGACCTGAGATTTGTTTGGGTAAAACAGCGGCAGCAAACTGTGTTACGATAAAGCGGTAGATCCTAACCAACGTTCACGCGTTAGTTTGAGCGTCGTTGCGGCAATCTCTGCGCCTCGCGCCTTGGAAAATTGCATAATGTGCCCTGTGCGTTCAAAGCCTAGACCTATCAGTATTCGCTCGGAAGCTGGGTTGTCGTCGTGAAATGCGGAAACAAGCTTGTCCAGTTTCGCAAACATAAACGCATGATGCACCACAGCTTGTGCTGCTTCCTTGCCAATGCCGTTTCCCCAGAAAGGTTCGGCCAGCCAATAGCCAAATTCGGCGTGGGCTTTGTCTTCATGATATTCATAGCCGATCATGCCAATCAATTCGCCTGGGTGTGATTTCAATTCAATCGCGCAATTTAAAGATTGTGGATGTCGTGCGGCGATGTGTTTGAGAAACAGTAATGCGTCTTCTACGCCGTAAGGGTGAGGCACACGGGCCAAGTTGCGGCTGACATTGAAGTTGCCTGCACCCTGCGACATAGCGGGAGCATCAATTTCAGTTAGTGGCCTTAACTTCAATCGTTCGGTTTCGATGATCGTCATCTGGTTTTTCCAAAAGAAAAAGGGAGATAGTTGCCCATCTCCCTTTGATCTCAAGATCTTTGATGGTGCTGTTATTCAGCGGCCTTCATTGGAAGAACCGATACAAGTTGCTTGTTGTCCTTGGTGCCGCGGAAAAACACAGTACCTGGGATTTTTGCAAAAATTGTGTGGTCGCGGCCAATGCCAACGCCGGTGCCTGGATGCCATTGTGTGCCGCGTTGGCGCAGAATGATGTTGCCTGCAATAACGGATTCACCGCCGAAGCATTTAACGCCCAGACGCTTACCAGCTGAGTCACGACCGTTGCGGGACGAGCCGCCTGCTTTTTTATGTGCCATGGTATGCTCCTATCTCTCTAATCTTATGAACGCGCTTGATCGGTTTTAGCACGTGGTGGTTTGCCAGCCATTAATTCTTTGGCTTGTTCAATCCAATCTTCACGGGCAACACGACCCTTTTGCTTGATGTCGGCTTCAATACGCTCAACATCTGCCGGTGTCCATGCAGCGATCTGGGCGAAAGTTGTAATTCCCATTTCAGTCAGCGCCTTGAGGATCTTTGGACCAATGCCACCGATCAGTGAGATGTCGTCTCCGCCAGAAGGGGCGGCAGCAACGGCTACGGGAGCTGCTACTTTCTTTTCGGCTTTCTTGCCTGATGGCTTGGCACCACCAACAAGGATTTCAGTGATTGTCACCGAGGTCAAATCCTGACGGTGACCATTGCGGCGGCGATAATGCTTACGGCGACGCTTCTTGAAAATGATCAAATGCGGCCCACGGGCCTGCTTTTCAATTTCGCCAACAACGGTGGCACCAGCAACCAATGGTGCGCCAACTTGCACATCCGAGCCAGCACCGACCATCAAAACCTGGTCGAAATGAATCTGATCGCCCGAAACACCTTCGAGCTTTTCGATGAGAATTTTATCGTTTGCGGCAACGCGATATTGCTTGCCGCCTGTCTTAATGACTGCGTACATGTTTTTTTCATTCTAATTCGCGCCCTTTGGCGGCCTTTCCTAACCCATTGAAGGAAAAGCACTTTTGCAAAAGATTTCAAGAAATCTTAGGGGTTGCCGGGGGCAGCGCATGATTAACCAAGGGGCTTTAGGCCCTTTGGATTGAGGGCTTCTAGGCAAGGCGAGCCCAAGAGTCAAGGTTTTGGTGACGAAAATCAATAATGACAGAGCGTTATTGCGCCTTCAACGCCTTGTGCGGCCTACCTCTAAGCTGATGACGCGGTTTACTTCGCCGCCGAAGATCAAGGCCAGAGCAGATAGATAGATGAAGAACATCGCTGCAAAAAGACCTGACAGGGATGAGTAGGTTGAGGCGAAGGAGTTGAAGTTGACAAGATAGAGGGAGAAGGCTTCAGACAAGATGACCCAGACGATGACTGTGAGGACTACGCCTGGAAAAATGAAGCGCATCGGCATTCTTTGGGCTGGGAGAAAGTAGTGTGAGATTTGCAAGCCAAACAATAACAGGACGATTGCAATGGGATATCTCAGTTGATCGATTGTGGCGTAATCTGCAACTTGTGTCGGGGCGATGTTGGTGAGAACGGTTTTGAAGACAGGGAATGCCACGAGCAGAATAGCAACGGCTAAGAGTAAGGCTGCTGCGCCAATAACAAAAACTACATTGACGGCATAGACGTACCAGAGTGATCTGGAGTCTTTCAGATTGTAGGCTCTGTTTAAACCAACCCGAACTGAGTCAACGCCTGCCATGGCGCTCCAGATTGTGAGTAGGGCTGAGATGCTTAAAAGGCCACTACGTGGGATTGTGAGGATTGACTGGATTTCGTTGGTCAGTGGTTCAACGATTTGCACCGGAGCAACGCTGAGGAGGAAGGTGATGACTTGCTCTGCGAGCTTGGCGCTGCCGAAAAAGCCTGCCAGCGTGGTGAGAAAAATCAGAAATGGAAAAATTGAAAAGATTGTGCGGAAGGCGATGTTGCCCGCCAGCGGTATGGCTTCATCTGCAAACAGGCGCTTGAGGGCATCACGGAACAGTGCCAAGACGGCGAGGATTGAATCACTCATTGGTGATTTGTAGCGAGATATATTGAAAGTTCCTATGGATTTGAAAGCTAACAATGACCGTCTCGTGGCGGCTGCTCCGGCGCTGTTTGTGGTTTTATGGGCGACAGGTTTTGTGGTGGCACGACTTTCGGCTGGCCATGTGGCACCCGTATGGTTTTTAGGTTTGCGTTTTCCGATTGCGTGTTTGTTCATGCTAGGTGTTGCTGTTTATCAACGGGCTTTGTGGCCGGACGCTGCGCATGCCTTTCATGCAGCTGTGGCAGGTGCTTTTATGCATGGCGGGTATCTGGCTCCTATTTATTGGGCCGTGGCGCATGGGTTGCCTGCTGGTATATCGGCTTTAATTGTTGGGTTACAACCACTGCTTACGGCTTTTTTGGCCGCTTGGATTTTGGGTGAGCAGATTCACCGGCGGCACTGGTTTGGGCTTTTTGTGGGGTTGATTGGTATTGGGCTAGTCATTTCGCCCAAGTTGCATCTGCAGGGTATTGAAGGAATTACGCCACTTACTGTGGGATTGGCGCTATTTGGTGCGGTGTGCATTTCTTTTGGCACAGTTTATCAAAAGCGTTTTGCAACGGGCATTGCTTTGGCAACAGGTGGCACGTGGCAATATGTGGGCGGAAGTTTGGTGGTGTTGATCAGCGCCTATTTTGTGGAGGATTTCTTTTTTGATAATTCGCACCAAGCGTGGCTGGCGCTAGGCTGGGCCGTGATTGTGCTGTCGATTATCGCCATCACGCTGATGATGATCTTGATCCGCGAGGGCGCGGTTTCAAAAGTTTCGAGCTTGATTTTTCTTGTACCAGCAGTAGCAGCTCTGATGACTTATGTGTTGTTCGACGAGACGCTGAATGAGGTTCAAATTCTGGGCATGGCGGTATGTGCAGCAGCGGTATTGATTGTTAACCGCGCGACCACCACAGGCCGATCATTAGAAAAATAATGGCTATGAATTGCAGGCCAACGCGCCAGCGCATGAATTTTTGTGACGTGTTAGATGAACCGGCTCGCATCATATTAAAAAGGCCAAGGCACAGCACGACGAAAACTGCGCCCATCATGATTGGGCCTGCATAATTAAATAAATTCATTGATCGGATACCTTATTGACGAAACGGTCCATGATGCCCTGGGGCAGAAACCTGCGCGCGAGACCCATGAGATGTGTGGGGGTTGTGACGTAATAATGCGCTTTGGGGCGCGGGCTTTCAATGGCGTGGATCAATTTTTCAAGCACCGACTCCGGCGGCAATTTGAAGCGGTTAGAACCGCCCTTGCCAAGACGCGCGCGTTGATCCTCGTAAGCAGCTCTATAATTTGAGTTTTCAACATTGATGTGCTTTTCGAAATTTTTCAGGGCCGTTTCAACAAATTTGGTGGCAATGGGGCCCGGTTCTATTGTGGAGACGTGAATGCCAGTGCCTCGAAGTTCGAGGCGCATGGTGTCGGTTAAACCTTCAAGGGCGAATTTGGTGGCGTTATAAGCGCCACGCCATTTCATTGCCACAATGCCCAACACTGACGAGCAATTGATGATGCGGCCTTCACCATTGGCCCGCAACATGGGCAGGCATAAGGTAGTGAGTTGATGCCAGCCAAAGAAATTGGCGGCAAAAGAAACCTCAAGCAGTTCGCGGCTTAAATCTTCTACGGCGCCCGGTTGGCCAGCGGCACCGTTGTTGAAGAGGGCATAGAGCTTGCCGCCCGTGCGCTTGGAAACTTCGTCGGCACAGGCTTTCACAGAGGCCCGGTCGACATAATCCATGATGATGGTTTCGAGGCCTTCAGCTTGCAAACGCTTTGCGTCTGCCTCGTTTCGCACTGTAGCAAAAACGCGGTAACCACGCGCTTTCATACCCAACGCGCAGGTGTAACCGATACCTGATGAGCAGCCTGTGATGAGTATCGCTTTCATTATGTAATCCTGAGTTGCCGTATTTGGGCCTGATTTTTACGGTGTAGAGCAGTTATTGGTTTTCGCAAGTTGTTAAGGTTTAAGCGATTAGGGTTGGCGACATGATTAATAAACACCGAATGATTTTAGCTGGGTTGGCGCTATTGGCGCTTGGCGGTGCGGCGCGCGCTGAAGACCCCGTGTCGATGGGTACATTTGAGGCTTGGGAAAGCTTTACTTATCAAGACCAGGGCAAACCCGTTTGTTATGTTTACTCGACACCGAAGAAAACTGAATCAGCTAAGAAAGTGAAACGTGATCCGGTTTATTTTTTGGTGACGAATTATACTGGGCGCAAAGTGAAAGGGCAGGTTTCGACGATCATCGGTTATCCGTTCAAAGAATCGTCTACCGTGACTGTGAAAGTGGATGATGCTGCTTTTGAGCTTTACACCAATGGTGATGCGGCTTGGGCAGCGGCCACGGATGTTGAGGCTGCAATCGTGAAGGCCATGAAGAATGGCAAATCGCTTTCTGTGACCGGCACGTCATGGAAGGGTACAGCGACCACGGATTTCTATTCGTTGGCGGGCATTTCGAAGGCTATGGACAAGATTGATACAGCTTGTAAATAAATGGCTATTGCTGGTTTCTTGCGGGTTGGCGTTCATTGCAATGAATGCTGCGGCCTATGCTGGTTGCCAGGGTCAAAGCTTCAATAATCACTCATACACCGTTTGCAGTTTTGATGTGCATACTGAGCATGTTGAACTTTTCAATCTTGATCAGAACGATATTCCGCTTGGTAGTTTCGAACGACTTTTGCAAAAATTACGGGCTGATGGCAAGACGCTGACTTTCGCAATGAATGCGGGCATGTATGATCAGAATTTGCGGCCCATTGGGCTCTATGTTGAAAACGGTGTTGAAGCTAAGAGGCTGAACCGCAGAAATGGCAGCGGGAATTTTCAGTTGAAGCCGAATGGTGTGTTTTACATTGCGGCGGGCAAAGCAGGCGTGATGGAAACTGAGGCTTATGCCAAGTCTAGCATTAAAGCTGAATTTGCTACGCAATCAGGACCGATGCTGGTGGTCAATAATAAGATCCATCCACGGCTTTCGCCAACGGGCACATCCTTCAAAATCCGCAACGGTGTTGGCGTTATGGATGATCATACGGCGATGTTTGTGATTTCAAATGATCCGGTTCAGTTTTATGAATTTGCTAGCATCTTTAAGGATCAGTTGGGCTGCAAGAATGCGTTGTTCTTGGATGGATCAATTTCAAGCCTTTACAGCTCGGAGGTGAACGGTATTGGGGGCTATGTGCCTTTGGGGCCAATGGTTGGCGTTTACACATCGCCTTAAAAAGTGGCGCAGATGCTGATCGCAAAAGTCTTCAACTTTTGCAGCATATGCGCTATGCCCCGCCCATGACAACACTTTTACAGACCGCCATTCCGCTGGCTGCCAGCTATATTCCCAATGATTTGCGCCCCACTTTGGTGGGGCTGAACCGCGAGGATTTGGCCGCAATTCTTGAACGCATTGGCGTTCCTGAAAAGCAGCGCAAGATGCGCATGCGCCAGCTGTGGCATTGGATTTATCAGCGCGGCAAAACAGATTTTGCTTTGATGACCGATATTTCCAAAGAGGTTCGTGGCCAATTGGAAGAGGCGTTTGTTTTAACACGGCCTGAAATTGTGACTGAACAAGTTTCAACTGACGGCACGCGCAAATGGCTGCTGCGTCTGGCGCCAGATGCAACGGGGGCGCGGCATGAAATTGAGACGGTTTATATTCCAGAAGAAGACCGTGGGACTCTTTGTATTTCATCACAGGTGGGTTGCACACTCACGTGCAGTTTCTGTCACACGGGCACGCAAAAGCTAGTGCGCAATTTAACGGCGGGGGAAATTGCCGGGCAGATCATGCTGGCGCGTGACCGGATTAAAGATTGGCCAGATGATCTGGAAACCAACCCCAAGCCACCATCTTCTGGCCGTTACATTACCAATGTGGTTCTCATGGGTATGGGCGAGCCACTGTATAATTTTGATAATGTGAAGACGGCGATTAACATAGCCTCTGACGGTGAAGGGCTTTCGCTTTCGAAACGTCGCATTACTTTATCGACGTCTGGTGTAGTGCCGGAGATTGTGCGGGCGGGGCATGAGATTGGGTCGTCGCTGGCGATTTCACTGCATGGCACGACCGACGAAATTCGTGACAAGCTGGTGCCGCTCAATAAAAAATATCCAATCGCCGAATTGATGGACGCCTGCACCAAATATCCAGGCTCATCGAATGCGCGGCGCATCACCTTTGAATATGTGATGTTGAAGGGTGTCAATGACAGCGTGGCCGATGCCAGGCGCTTGGTGAAGTTGCTGGCAGGCATTCCGGCCAAGGTTAATCTGATCCCGTTCAACCCATGGCCTGGCACGGCTTATGAATGCAGCGAGTGGGATGTGATTGAGGTGTTCGCCGAGATTTTGAACAATGCGGGCTATGCCTCGCCAGTGCGCACACCACGCGGGCGCGATATTATGGCGGCATGTGGGCAGTTGAAGAGTGAGAGCATGAAGGTGCGGGCGAGTGAGAGGACCTCCTTGAGCTGAAATCAGGTTTGTTGACTTTTTGTTCTTTTTAGATCAAAGTTTTATAGACTTGGTGAGGTTGTAATGAGCGAACCCGAAAATCTTGTGTTGACGCTGCTGCGCGACATCCGCGGTGAGGTGACTGACATCCACAAACAGATGGATCAGATGGCGACGAAAAATGATGTTGCCGATGTGCGCTCCGAGGTTAAGTCACTGCGGGCCGATGTAGCCTCAGATATGATCAGTCTTGAAAAACGGTTAGGTGACCGCATCAGCCATTTGAACCGCGCGGTCGTGGAATATCATTCCTCCGCTGTTGGTCACGGCATTCTGATCAGCGAGTTTGAAGATCGCCTGCGCCGTGTGGAGCAACATCTGAATTTGCCGCCTGTGGAGTCTTATTGATTTAACATCTGGGCGAGAGATTGACGGGGTTGCAGCATCTCCCCTCGCCGTGATAGTTCGCTGCTATAGATAGAGCTCCCTTTTTAACCGTCATCCCCGCGAAGGCGGGGATCTCTGTTTAGCGTTTGAAACGCAGAATCCCGGCTTCGCGGGAATGACGGGTTGAAGGGTGAGCGCAACAAAAAATGAGAGCCCGCACATGACCGCCAAATCCAAAATCAAAAAAGTCGTCCTCGCTTATTCGGGTGGTCTCGATACCTC
>CAXTKH010000073.1:0-16477 GCA_964244815.1 uncultured Aestuariivirga sp.
CAACGCTGTATTTCACACCATTGGTGCAGGTGATCGAAATCTGATTGCTGGCAATTTGCGCTGAATTCAAATCCGTGCGTGTGCCAAAGCTCATGGGCGTTGCTGAGATATTGCAGCTGTTATTATTGATCAAACTTACAGTGAATGGTGCCCGCGCGGCACGGGTGGAAACTGCCTTGCAATTTTGCGCAGGGGCATAGCCATAATCAATCAAGGTATGCGGGCCATTATAGACCGATTGATAAACACCCGCAGGTGCAAGCGCCAAAGTTCCAGTGATCTGCGCAGTCATATTTTGCGTCAGAGAACCATTTCCTGAACCATTCAAAGTCAGCGAAAAAGCTGGTGGAACTGGAGCGTAGGGCCAAACATAAGAACCCCAAATCTGGCCGGAAGGTTGATACAGATTATACGGCAGCACGCGCGCGCCCTTGGTCATTGTTCTTGGATTGCCGGAGTTCGATCCGCCCGTGCCATCGCCGATATTCGGGCAAATTGTAATGACACTGCCCGGCGTGCCTGTGCAGTTGGCCGTGAATGTGCCCGACGTTGATGCAATTCCGCCTACGCCGAGATTGACGCTCCCAAAATTGATGTCTGTCATTGTAAAGCCGCATGATTGGGCAAATGCTGATCCAATTGAAACCAGCCAGACAGTGATGATCACAAAAACCAATCTCAGAGACATTGCAGAGGCCCAATAGAAGTTTGTGTTGTAGCGTCTGCCTTGAATTCAAATGACACAGCGCATGTTGTGTTTGCGCCTTCAGCGGTTAAAGAAATATGTTCGCCAATGTCAGATAAATATACTTCGCCATCATAGCCCATCACGAACGGCTCATCCTTACCTTCAACCTTGATTGATGTGCCTGGTGAAAGAAATTTATCGTTTGCGTCTTTCAGGATAACAATCACGCCGTTGCCGTCTTTCTTGACGCCAAAGTCAATCAGCACGCCACTCCTGGCACGTGTTGCAACATGTTTTTCCGTGTCGGAAACGCTTGAATTCAGCGGCAGATTTTCAGGATTGATGGTAATTTTACTATTCTGATATGAGTGCAACTGGCTGATCAACAGCTTTCCATTTTTGCCTGTTTTACCAACAAAACGATTTTCATAACTCACATCGATGCCTTCGAAGCCCGCATCGACTACTGCAAATGAATCATTGATGGGGTTGCCCAGAAACAGTCCGCCTTTAGTGGCAACGATTGATCCGTCCACATTTGCGCTTCCACTGATTTTACCTTGCGTGTTGGCTAATCTTGCAGTGCCAATGGCAATTGGGCTGCGATAAGAACCTTCAGCTGAAAGTCGTGCATCACCTTGATTATCACTGGCTGATACACGGTAGCCATAAGAACCAAAATTTGTGTCCAATGGTTTTGAAACCTCGGCCGTTGCGGCGTAAGATCCTTTTGAATAGCTGCCGCCAGCAGACGCATTGGTGTCTTTTCCGAAGGGCATGGAAAGGCCTATAAAGGCTCCATAATCTGCACTGTTGTTCAAGTCGATGTAGGCATTGCCATAAACTGAAAGTTTGTCGCCAAATGATTTTGTAACATTTGCACCCACCAGCATCGTTTCCGTGCCATCATGGGCAAGCTGATGAATAAGGCTGAGGCCTGCACCGGCGTTCAAATCAGAAAAGCCGTAAGATAGTGAAACTTGATCCAATGCTTGAGGGACACCGTTTCGGTAAATGTTGTTGGTTGGCAATTCCGTGACCGCTGCAAGATCAACAAATTTTCCGAATGTACGCTGTGTTGAAGCTCGCACCAAAAGGCTGCCCAATTCAAAATCCCAAGATGCGTAACCCATAAAGCCAAGATCACCTTGGTACATGCTTGCCGAAGTTGCCGTATTGAAAGTTCCTATTGGGCCAGCCACAAACAATGCGCCAAAACCACCTTCGATCATATCCAGCCTGCCTTCAGCATGGGCTTCGGCAGTGATAGCATCGTTGATGCCATAGCGTGCGCTGGCGATGCCCATGACCTCGCTATCATATGCAAAATTTTCCGTGCCAAACCCGCGTCTGGCCAAACCAATATCAAGCGAATAGTCGAAGAGATGCGGCGCTAATAAATCGGGAGACGTGAAAATCTGCGTTTCACTCTGGGTTTGGCGACCAGACGTATCTGTAATCACAACCCGCGCCGTGCCATTTGATGTGATGACTGGAAGACGGTCGATCGTAAACGGGCCAGGTGCTATGGGTTGCGAGAATGTCTTGGCGTTATTGATATAGATATCCAAGGTTGATGGAACTGCTGCTGAACCTGCCAAGCTCGGCAAAGGCTTTGTAATGAGATCTGGCCTGATGCCAAAATTGCGCCGAACTTGGGCTCCACCCATGCGTACTGGTCTGGTCCAGCTCAAGCCACCGCTGATCACATCACCTATTGTATAATTTTCAGCACGATCCTGATTGGCATAGGTCCAGTTGGTGTCGAGACGAACGGGGCTAAACTCCGAGAACGTCGTGGTTCCGACAACACCTGTTTGCTGGATTACACCAAATCTTGAAAATGCACGCGCATCCAGATTAATTGAAGCGCCGCTAAATTTAGCAGGCTCGCCTGCCAGATCAAGGTTTGCAGCACCATAGCCTGAATAATTGAGCACAAAGCCAGTATCGCTTTCTGCCGCCAACATTTCGCGTTTTGGAATGACACTCAGTGCTTTTGGTTCGCGGTTGGCATCGGCCACTTGCAAATCAATTGTCTGCTCAGCTTCATCATAAACAAATTTAAGAGATTCAATCGTGGCTAAATTTATCTGTTCATCATCAGCACCGGCTCCCGGCACTTTCAAGCCAAGCTCACGCAACTCTGAGCGCTGCGAAGTCATCGCGCCATCTGGCAATAAAACAAATGCGGCCACAAGATCGATCTTGTAGCCATTGATAAGAACATCGAGTTGCAGTCCGGGAGTTTTAGCTACAGGCGCTTGCCCGGGTTCATCATTGAGGTGGCCGGCACCAGGAAGGGGATCATTCGATGTTTCAGAGGCTGCGACTGGTTCATCATTTAAATGGCCCGCACCTGGAAGATCGTCAGCGGAAGGCGCAGCTGCAGGATCGGTCGCTGCATTATCTGCAACGACTTCTGTTTCCTGCGCCCCCGCTATTGGTTTTTTGGCTTTGGCCAACGTGATTGGCGCAAAGAAGACGGAAGCGATCAGTATCGCAATGAAGGCTGAGAAGCCTTTATTGGACCTGGACAGTCGCTTCGATCGGTCCATCATTGCCCTTGGCGGTTATTTTGATTGTGCTACCTGCTCTGATAGCCTTTGATTTGATTTTCCAGGAATTGCCACTGCCCGCTAATGCGTAGCCAGCGAGACCATCATTGAAAGCATCGGTTTCGCCACTGCCAATAATTTGCAGAGAAGCAAGGCGAACATGGCGTTGACCGACATTTTGCGCAAAAACCTGGACACCACCCTTGGTGGCCTTGGCTTTCCACTCAATCTTGCTTGCCAGACCAGCAGGTGAAAAGAAAACGGGGATATTGTGGCGCACTGCAAAGGCAACTGCCGCAGTTCCCTTGGTTGGCGCCGACGGAATTTCATCTACCAACAAACGGTAGGTTTCTTCCTTCGTGATTGGTGCCTTTGACAAACGAACGATGCGAACTGTAGCATTGGCACCTTCCTTGATTGTCAATGCCGGAGGACTGGCGACCACATCTTTGGTCGGTTCCAATTTATCGACACCGTTGACTTGGGTCCATTTGAACACGCGCACTTGGCAATTCAAAACACCTTTGCCATCGATGTTGGTCAAAGTTTCAGTCGCCGTCGTTGTCGGCGCTATGACTTCAATGTTGATCGGACTGACTTGCAGCGTGGCTGCAGAAACAGAAAAAGGCACTGCGAGCAAACTTGTTGCCAGTGCCAGACTTCGAACCAAGGTCCCACCCTTCGTTTTCATCATAAATCCCCTAAAATTGATTGAGTTTGAGCGGTATCGCCCCGGGATTATTCATCCCGAGGCAATTTAGTTTTCGGTTTATGAAGCTGGACAAACCAGCCGCAAATCCTAGTAGTTCACGTAAACCGTTTGTGTTTGTTGATAGAGACCAACTGCTGGATAAGCAGTGGCTGTTGGCAACTTAACATCCATGGTGTTTGTTGCTGTGCCTGTGCCAGCAGCAGCTGCTGCGTTGGCAAAGGAGTAAGCCACTGGAATGCTGTTTGCGCCGTTTACCAAGCTGCCTGCTGCAGACAAGCTTGCTGAACCAGAAACGAACGACAAACTGTAAGGCGTGCCGGCGTTGCAAGTTACGGATACTGTTGAAGTACCAGCTTCTGTACCCAGAATTGTTGAAAGGTTACCGAAGTTAACAGCAGTAGCTGAAACAGCACATGCCTTAACGATGGTCACTTGAACGTTGAATGTGCCTGACGAAGTTGCAGCGAAAGAAGAAGCAGCGCTGGCCAAAGTGGCTACAGCTACGAGTGGAAGAAGATATTTACGCATGACATTACCTTTAATAGATTTGTTTAGTTGCACCTGGGATCGAAACCGTTGCCGCCCGCAAGAATTGTAGAACTTACAGAATGCCCCCGGGTTTTTCCCTGTCGCATTGATAGGGTTCCGGGTCTTAAATACGAGTTCAGAAGGCTGGTTAACTCAAAACTCCAAAATTGTTCCGATTTGAATCAATGCGTATTTTTTGATCGTAAAATTCGAACAATAAGGAATCAAATCAAGACTTTGCAAATTTTAAACAAGGTCGAATTGAGTTTGATGATTCACTGAGTGTTAACGATGCCAGATAATCACTTACTGCATTCCAATAGATTTGGTGCTCCGCATCAGTCTTCAAATGAATTTGACGTGATAAATTTCCATCCATAGTGTCAAAGCCATCGTTTAAAACCATCAAAGCGAAGTAAGTGAAAAAGCGCATCATCCAATTTGGAACCAGTAGATTTTTGCAAGCTCATGCTGATCTGTTCATTCATCAAGCGCGGCAAGCTGGCCAAAATATTGGTCCGATTACGGTTGTTAAATCGACAACAGGCATTGAACGGTTAAGTCGCATCGCTGAATTTGCAAAGCCAGAGGGGTTTCCTGTCATTATACGCGGCATGGTAGAAAACCAAATTGTCAATGAGACGTATACTGTTAAGAGCATTGATAGTGCGATTGTAGCTGACCATGACTGGCCTGCACTTCAAGAGTTATTCGCCTATGAAGCTGAAGTTATAATTTCAAATGTGAGTGAGAGTGGATATGACGTGCCTGCCGAAGACACGGCATCGGAGCCAGTTGCCGGTCAAGTTCCCATCAGTTTTCCAGCCAAACTTCTGAGTTTGCTGAAATCAAGGTTCGAAGCGACAGGTCGAACAATTTTGATATTGCCATGTGAACTGGTTTCAGAAAATGGCCGAGTGTTACGGCAAATTCTAAACAAGATTGCGAAAAGCTGGAATTTATCCGAACCATTTATCAGGTGGCTAGACGAGAAAGTAGTTATTTGTGACACATTAGTGGATCGCATTGTTTCTGAGGCCATAGAACCTATCGGTGCAATTGGCGAGCCTTATGGGTTATGGGCAATCAAGCGGGATGCACGATACGAGCTTCCATTTTCGCATCCCTCCGTCATTTTAACTGATGATTTGATGCCTTTTCTTCGTCTCAAGCTCCACATTTTAAATTTGGGCCATAGTTTTCTTGCAGATATTTGGAAATATGAGCAACGCGCTTCCAGTGAAACGGTCCGACAAATGCTGGACGATCCCGGTGTTAAAATGCGGTTGTTAAATTTGTACCGCAATGAAGTTGTTGCAGGATTTACAGTCCGCGGGATGTGTGACGAGTCTGAGCGATACATCGAGAAGACAGTCGAGCGTTTCCAAAATCCGTTTCTTGATCACCGCATTAGTGACATTTTTCAAAATCATAGTCTCAAGATTGAAAGACGTGTTGTTGATTTCATAAGCTGGATTCGTGAAGTTAATCCGTCAGCTCAATTTGACGAACTTGAAGCGCTTGCAAAAAGGAATAGACTACCGGCAGTTTAATATTTGCTGGGCAGAATTTTCATCGGTCACTAACACATCCACAAAACCACCCCTTAGCGCGCCACACAGGACAGGTATTTTGTTTTTTCCACCAGAGGCCAGAACAACACACTGGATGTTTTTCAGTTTTTCTGGTGGCAACGCTATCACACGTCGATTGTTGGGATGATCGATGACATTGCCATTTCGGTCAATCCAGTGCCCGCAACTGTCACCAACTGCGCCAGATTAGCGCAAGCTGCTTGCTTCTGACTTGGTAATAAGCCCAACCTCAGACATTGTATATGAACCTTGCAGCTCTCCAACAGAAAGGAGAGCCAAGCTAACTTTTCCCCCGCGGTCAAATACATCGCGCACCATTTATTGCTTCAAAGATACGTCGCGTGTTTCTTCTGAATCTGTCAGCGCAGGTGCCGCAATGTAATAGCATCTTGCGCCAACGATATCGGCCAAATGTGAGGCGGTTTGGTGTGGGTTGACAAGCGATGCCTGAGTTAACCCACCCATTAATGAAACGCTGATAGTGAGTTATAGCTCTTGCGCGGAACTGAACTCAAAGAATAGCAGAGTGTTTTGCCCCAGCCCACGCCTACTGACATGTTATCTGTCAACTTAAAGCCAAGATATTGACCAGTAGCGTTTCCAATGATCCGAGGTAATTGATCTTCTTCCATAGAAGACGGAACAATGATCGCGTGCCTCAATTTGAATTTTCTTTCAATTTCTCGTCCAAACTAATACACGCTGCTAGTCTGCCTGTTATTTTAAATTGAACTATTCCTTATTCAAGCGCTACGCCGAGCAAGCGGTTTACTCTGATACGGTTGAGGCCAAGCTTTTTTCCGATTTCCGCTTGCGTGCTACCTCCAACAAAATATAGCCATGCCGCACGTGTGGCCAACTGCTCTTCGGGATCGAAGCTTGTGAGCTTGTCATTGACTGAGATATCCATCTTCGCAACTCTTCTGTCTGTTGTTCAGGCTGTTCGATGAAATTTCTGCCATTGAATATCGAGTGGTTTTTCATCCATCAATGCAGTTATTAGTGAGTTGGTCAACGGCATTGATGCTTCATTTAAAATGCCTTGCGACATCATTGATTTCAGACATTTACCCGTTGCCCTACCCAGATCAGCACCTTCAATTGTGTCGCCTTGCATTGGACCATTTCTGACTTGGTCATAAGTTAGGCCGCGACCAAGATGATTTCCCAATCTTGAATTACGTCCGGCCTGGCAGGTGACATAAAGATCGCCGACACCTGGCATTCCCCATACACTTTCACTTTCGCCACCTAGCGCCATTGTCAAGTGCATCAACTCTCGAACCGCTTGATCAAAGATTATGGAGGCAGCGTTGTTGTTTTTAGCCTTGTTTTCAGCTTCAGACATTTTTTCCAAGTTGCCTTGAGCCCAACCCACTGCGATTGCATAAAAATTCTTGTATGCCGCGCATATTTCGACACCAGTCATATCTGTTGAGGCACGGGGGTGGTAGTAATCAGTCTCTAATTCGGCGCACAGTTGATCAGCGAGGCCTTGATTGCGGGAAACAATCATGGTTCCTGTTGAACGCCGAACAGCCAATTCACCCGCGATACACGGCCCTGCTATGGCGGCAATGGGCAAATTCACACCAAATTTTTCAGCCAAGCATTTAAGGACCACATCGGGCAACGCAATGAGTGAATTCGGTTCTGCGCGCATGCCTTTTGTAATCATTAATATTGTCGTTGGCTTCTTCATGGTTTGGAGCAATTGCTCGATGGCCCATGACACCCCTGCAGATGAAACGCCTAGCAATATCAAATCGGGGTTCTCACCTAGCGCAGTTGATATTTCATTGTGCGCATATCCCTGAACCTTTGGTGGCAAAGTGATGTTTAGATTTGGGTGGAAGTTTCTTGATTTGATGCTACTTATGATGTCATCGTCAAGATGTGTGCCAACAAGTTTCACAACATAGCCACGATCAGAAAAAGGCAACGCCATGGCTGATCCCATTACGCCAGCGCCAATTATCGCAACTGTCTTCACTTTATTGCCATTGATGTTTTTTCGTCAAAAAGGTGCACTTTGTCCAAACGCGGTGCAAATTCGACATAGCTATCTCTTGTGAACACTTCACGGTCACGGATAATGGCGCAGATTTCAACATCGTTGAGCTCGGAATAGACATGGATTTCGGGGCCTGTGGGTTCAGTCACAGTAATTTTTGCTTTGAAGCCTTCTCCCAATTCTAAATCTTCGGGGCGAATTCCGTAAATAACCTCTTGGCCCAGGTTTGCTTTATGAATTTTCGGCAGAGGCAGCTTTACCCCTTCGGCAGTCAAAACATGGGTTTTTTCAACTACCCCCCTTATAAGATTCATTGATGGCGAACCGATAAACTGAGCGACGAAGAGATTGGCGGGCGTGTCATAAACTTCCAGCGGGGTTCCCTGCTGTTCAATCACGCCATCTCGTAAAATAACAATTTTATCTGCCATAGTCATGGCTTCGATTTGATCGTGCGTGACGTATACGGTTGTGGTTTTGAGTCGTTCGTGAAGGTCTTTTATTTCGGTACGCATTTGCACGCGCAGTTTTGCATCCAAATTGGAAAGAGGCTCGTCGAACAAGAATACTGCTGGATCGCGAACAATTGCACGACCCATAGCCACGCGCTGCCTTTGGCCACCCGATAATTCGCGCGGATATCTTTTGAGGTAAGGCTCGAGGTTCAGAATTTTTGCGGCCCATGCGGTCTTCTCATCAATTTCACTCTGCGGACGTTTTGCCAGGGTCATTGAAAAGGCCATGTTGTCCTTTACTGTCATATGGGCGTAGAGCGCGTAGTTCTGGAACACCATGGCGATATTCCGGTCTTTGGGGTGTTTCTGATTTACGCGCTTGCCAGCAATTTCAACGTCGCCACCGGTGACAGATTCAAGGCCTGCAATCATTCGCAACAAGGTTGATTTTCCGCAACCCGAGGGCCCGAGCAAAACAACGAAGCTGCCATCATCAATTTGCAAATCAACGCCATGGACGACTTGAACATCGCCATATTTCTTGACTATTTTTTTAAGTGTTACGGATGCCATATGATACGCCTATCTCAAATTAATGTTTATGCAGTGCTTGCAATTTTTTGTTCCATTGCGAAACGGTGGGCCAAAGGTCGCGGTATACTTCCAGGACTTGGCCGTAACGTTTGTTTTGCTTAGTGCGGGGACGAAAAGTTTTCGATGGCTTACCTGTCATTGCGGCGGCGGCCATCGGAATTGATTGAAACCAACCTGCGCCTTTTGCTGCAGCACATGCGGCGCCCAGCGAAGATGCTTCCACAGTTTCTAATCGCTTTACATCGCGGCCAGAAGAATCCGCCAAAATTTGGCACCACAGATTGGATTTGGCGCCACCGCCGATGGCAACATAATGTTCAATCTTTTCGGTCACGGCTTCCACTTTTTGAGTGGCCAGAACTTGTTCTAATGTCAGCCCTTCAATGATCGCACGGTAAATATCGCCACGATTATGGGATGGACCAATACCTGCAATAACACCGCGCGCTGCTGTATCCCAGTACGGCGTCATCACGCCAGACCAATAAGGAACCAACATAAGACCTTTAGCGCCAATGGGTGATTGTTCTGCTGCTTGTTCGAGTTCATCAAAAATTTTTGAGTGCTTGTTTGCATCGACGCGGAACAGGCTTTCGACCGCCCAATTCAACAGGAACGTGCCTGACCTTAAGCAGGTCTCATAAATATAGCCCTCTTCGGCGATGGCGCTCATGGTGCGAAAAGCCAAGTTGTGGGCATATTTCTTGCCATAATTGCCAGACACGACTGCGGTGCCCAAATTTACGTAAGCCCTGCCTTTAACGAAAACATTGGTGCCCGTTCCTGCGCATTGCCCGTCTCCACCACCTGCGACGACCAGTGTTCCGGCGCTGAGCCCAGTGATTTTCGCTGCAGAAGATGTTACTTCGCCGATGACTTCACCGGGCCTGGAAAGTTTGGGAAGTTGCTCTTCGGTTAAACCAACTGAGGATAAAAGCTTTTCCGACCAGCGCATCTGGGCCATATCCAACATGCCCATCGGATCGGCTGAACCTGTCGAGCTGTTCCACTCACCTGTTAAAAAATGGGCGACGACGCCGTGAACCTCAGCGGTTTTATGAACGCGTTTCCACATGGCTGGCATGTTCTTTTGAAACCAAGCACAACGCATTAAACAGGCAATTACATCCAAGGGTTTTCCCGAAATACGGTGAATGGCTTCGGCTCCGAGCTTCCTTTCCATATCAGGCAAAATGGAAGTTGCTCTTTCATCCAGCCACAATGTGCCAGGCCTCAGTGCTTTTCCGTTATGACCGAATTGCGCGAAGGATTCGCGCTGACTCGAAATTGCGATGGCTGCAATGCGATCAGCAGAAATTTTATTTGTAAGTTGTTTAAGTGCCTTGGCAGCAGCACCTGTCCAATCAGTTGCTTCTTGTTCGTACCAACCCGGCTTTGGATTGCCGATTGCAATCATTGCGCGTCCCTCGGCTATAGCATGGCCTTGCCTATTCCAAGCAATAGCCTTTGTGGCCGTTGTGGACGAGTCTAGTCCGATGACGAGATCTGGTTTCATGATTGCTAAACAAAAATATGGAGGCAGCTCAAGCGCTGCCTCCACTTTTTAATTACAAACCTGCGTCTGCAACAGCTTTGTCGATTTGCGAGGCAATTGCATCCATGCATTTCTTGGCATCGCCGCCGTAATCCTGGCCTGTGAGCAATTTGCCCAAATTGACTGGAATTTCGTTGTTGGAGAAACCAGCCCACAACGGCATATCTGGTTCTGATGCGATGTCGTTGTCGATGATCTCTTTGACAACTGGCAAATGACGCGTTGTGCCTGGGCCAACAACTTCCTTTGCCTTGACGCGAGGATCAGCGAACGAAGATAGACGCATCGGAGCAAAACCACCGCCCAATGTGCAACGCGTCATCACATCCTTTGAACATGCCCATTGCATGAATATCCATGCCGCATCGATGTTCTTGGAATATTTCGACAGCGCCAAGACTGAACCGCCTTGGTGACCAGCGTTTGGAATTTCTCCAAAGCCAGCATCGGCAGCAGCACGGTAAGCTGCACCACGGATTGGACGCTTTGCTTCAATGAGACCCTTAACCTTGGAATCGGCGGCATCCATACCTGGCATGAACTCATCCCAGCTATTAACAAGTGCCACTTGGCCAGAAGCCAGCATCTGGAACTGACCATCCCATGTTGAGTTGGTTGATTCTGGAGGCGAGTTCTTGAGCAATTCCTGGTAAAACTGAAGACCCTTGATACCGGCTTCATCATTGCCAGAAAACTTCTTGTCTTTGCCGAAAATTGAACCGCCGGAGTTCCATACTACTTGGGTCCAATCGCATTCCAAAGAATAGTGGCCGGACTTGGCTTGAAGGCCTGTGCCATACATACCATTGGCTTTTTCAGCTTCAGTGATCATCTTCACAGCGGACAAGAATTCGTCTGGTGTGTTTGGTGGAGCAATTTTGTGCTTATCCAAAATGTCCTTGCGGTACATGGTTGTCATGATTGGAATATCAAACGGGATACCCACCCAATGACCATCATAGACTGCAAGACCTTCAACCAATGGCTTGGAGAAATCTTCCCAATCCATGCCAGGCATCGCCAGATTTGGCTTATCTTTGTAGTAAGCAATAGGGTCAATCGTGTCTTGGGCAAATGTGGCAACCCATGACTGATCAAGATAGTAAAGGTCATAAGAACCCAGTTGGCCCTGAACGTCTTGTGTAGCCTTCGCCAAAACCTGTTCCAGCGGAACGATTTCGATTTCAACTTCAATGCCAGTAGCAGCAGTGAACTCACCCTTCAGCTTATCAAGAACCACCGTTGGTGGTGTGGCTTCTGAGGTGTAACGGATCTTTGCGCCCTTGAATGGTGCTGAAACATCCTTCAACCATTTTGCCATATCATCATCAGCTGCATACGCTGCATCGCCAATCATGTTATAGCCGCGGTTACGACGGGTATTGCCCAGAAGTGCCAGATTGAAAGCAGAGAATCCAACGCCAGCCAAACCGGCTTTCTTCAAAAACGAGCGCTTGGAAATGCGGCCTGATGTAAAATCGTTTGCAGTATCAACAATGTGCGACTTTTTATCGTGTTCTTTAAAACTCATTATTTCCTCCGATTATTTTATGTTGATCGTTTGTTTTAGATTTCTCGTTCGCTATTCTCACTCTTTAAGGGAGCCCAGAGTAAGGCCGCGAACCAGATGGCGTTGCACCAGCAAGATGAAAATGAAACCGGGGATAATTGCTGCTGTTCCCAGCGCCGTGATGAAACCCCATTCATTGCCAGTAGAGGTGACGAAAGTTTGAATTTTGACCGGCACTGTTCGAATGCCTGTGGTGAGGAACAAAGACAACAAAAACTCGGTCCACGAGAATATGAAACATAGTACTGCGGCAGCCGCGATTCCGCCTTTTGCCATCGGCATCACAATTTTTGAAAAAGTTTGTCTGCGCGTTGCTCCGTCTATCATTGCAGCTTCATCGACATCTTTTGGAACGTCGTCGAAAAACGATTTGAGAAGCAGCACAGCAATTGGCAAATTCATCAGCGCATAAATGAGCATGAGGCCAAGCCAACCCAAATAATAATTGTCGGTATCACGCATGCCCAGCCATTTATATGTGGTGACCAGCGGAAAAATTATGGCGATGGGTGGCATGAAGCGTTGGCCCAATACCCAGTTCAAATATGCATTGCGACCACGAAACGCCATACGCGAAAGTGCATAGGCGGCAGGAACGGCGACAAGCATTGTAACGACTGTTGCTCCTATCGAAACGACGCCGCTATCGATTATGGAAAATCTTGAATCGTATGACTCAGTGCCGGCAACACCCATGCCGAGGCCTGCATCAATTGCAATTTGTGAACGCGACCTGCCGAAAAGTGTTACGCCATAGTTGATAGCAGTTGGAATAAAATCAAACCATACAATACGGTCTTTGTCGAACACTGCGGAGATGGGCTTGATCGATGTCAGTGCCCACCAAAATATTGGGAACATGAATAACCCGGTTACCAAATAGGCTGCTAGATCTCGGACAAATTGCCATGGGCGGGATAGTTCCATTACAGTTTCACCTTAAACACGCGCATGAACACGGTTGAAGTCAGGATCACGATCAGAAGCGTTAGAATAGCAACTGATGATGCCAATGGATAATCAGAATTGCCAAAATAAATGCGGCCTGCATAACTCGTCAATGTTTCCGTAGCAGTTCCGGGGCCGGAATCTGTCATCACTTTTATGTAGTCAAAAGCACGCAAGAGATCGACGCCGCGGATCAACACGGCGATAGCAATTACTTTCGACATCATTGGCAGGGTAAGTTTGAAAAACGCCTGCAATGGTGTTGCGCCATCAATGGCTGCCGCTTCAAATGGCTCTTTTGGCAGCGAACGCAATCCGGCCAGCATGATCAGAACCATGAAAGGCGTCCATTGCCAGATCTCTGCAAGCAGCACGCCAGCCATGGCGGTCGAGGAATTACCCAATATCGAATAGCCCACGGGGAGAAGGCCCGTTGCAATGATCGAGCGTGAAATTACCCCGAACGAGCCATTCAACATCAGCAAAAACATCATACCTGTCACGGCAGGTGGAATGACCAAAGGCAAGGTCATGAGTGCACGCAGAATGCTGTAACCCTTGCGATCTGAATCAAGAAGCAGCGCGATCAACATTCCTAAAACGAGTTGGAAGATTATGGCTATCACCGTGTAGACAAGTGTATGCCAAAGCGCATCCCACAGCCGCGAGTCTCCAAGAATCTTGGTCCAGTTATAGAGTGGATCGAATATTTCTTTGCGGGTAGCGGCGTTTTTTCTGTAAAAAGTTTTCAGCAGCGCCGAAATGAGAGGATATACACCAAAGACGATCATTAAAGCAGAGGCTGGCAGCAACCATGGAAGCGGGTGCTCAGAAGCCAGCCATGTTAATCTGCGTTCTTGTTCAGGCGTGTCAATTGCTGTCATAGCACAGCGATTCTACAAGCTACAAATATTGCAATGAGATTTGCGATGAAACGGCTCCCATGAGCTTATGTTTTTTTTATTACATTTGTTCAGAGGAGTTAAGAACTTATAATTGTCAGTGTCAATCAGCTTGGCTATTTTTAATGTTCTGAATTCACGCTGCAACCTGAGCGAACTTACACCCACTAAACTCATGCTTTAAATTGCACATGCAATGTAGACTATTCTAAAACGACGCGCGGAAAATAGAAGCTCACGACCCAGTTCGGCATATCGACAATTTCGCTGATCCGTAGATCACCGCAAACGGAACACAGCATATAAGCGTCAACAGCATTCATGTTGTATCGCTTGGTCAGCAAATCAATCATTCCAGAAACAGCGCCGCGTGCACCTTCCATCAAATCAGGGCCGATGCCAGTGGTAACTTCATAGCCTTTAGCATCAAGGTGCCGCGAGACCGGGCCCGGTGTTGTAAAGCGCGGGAAGGCTAAGTTTGCACCTTTTACCAATTCAAACTTGGCAGCAATGGTGCATGGGCTCTCAATGGCTGTACCACACACTTCACCATCGCCCTGAGCTGCATGCGTATCGCCGACACTGAAAAGCCCGCCTTTCACTTCCACAGGAAGATAGAGTTCTGTGCCCGCGGATAAATCACGAATATCAAGATTGCCACCCACACGGCGCGGCGGAACTACAGAGTGTTGACCAACTTCAGCAGGAGCTAAACCAATTGTTCCGCAGAAGGGCTTGAGTGGAACCTTTCCACCTGGGCCATATAGTGCTGGAGTCATTGCCACCGCATCATATTTCCAAATATGCAAAGCAGGGTCTTTGAATTGGTCAGCTAGCAAGCCAAATCCCGGAATATTTGCGGTCCAGCCCCAA
Source organism: uncultured Aestuariivirga sp. (assembly GCA_964244815.1). Taxonomy (GTDB): domain Bacteria; phylum Pseudomonadota; class Alphaproteobacteria; order Rhizobiales; family Aestuariivirgaceae; genus Aestuariivirga. The sequence goes on from CAXTKH010000073.1 coordinate 14,993, forward strand.
CCCGATGGGCCAAATTCAAGCAACGTTACTTTAATAGCGTCACCAGGTTCAGCACCATCAATGTAAACTGGCCCCGCCACAGGGTTCACTTTGCTGAAATCAAGTTTGTTTAAATCAGCAAGCTTAGATTGCGCGGTAATCTGTCCACCCGATGAATCTGGGGGATTAAAGCTGATTGTATCACCCGTAGCGATTTTGAGCGCTGGATCATTGGCATTGTTCCATCCGTGATGGCAGGTGTGACTGTGTATGGTGTGCGTGCATTTCATGGGTGTGATGATCACGCGAATAATTGTTTGTGTCAATTGTCACAGGGCCATTGCCAGAAGTGAATAGTCCGGATAGCTTTCGTTGCTTGCTGCTGAAGCAAGGGATGTAAGAATGACAAAATTGACTTCGATGGAAGGCCGCGCCAAGTTTGGTGAGTATGAAACTTGGTACCGTGTCACCGGTGATATCGACGCCAAAAAACCACCCCTCTTCATTTTGCATGGTGGTCCCGGTGCTGCTCACAACTATGTTGACGCCTATAAATTGTTGGCCGTGGAGGGCCGTGCGGTTATTCATTACGATCAATTGGGTTGCGGCAATTCCACTTTACTGCCGGATAAGGGCGCTGACTTCTGGACTGTCCAACTCTTCATTGACGAACTGAATAATCTTGTGGACCATCTGGGCCAACGCGGAAAATTTCATGTGCTCGGCCAAAGCTGGGGCGGCATGTTGGGCTCTGAATATGGTGTAACCAAGCCAGCTGGTTTGAAATCCTTGACGATTGCAAATTCCCCAGCTTCAATGGCGTTGTGGATGAGCGAAGCGGCACGCATGCGCAAGCTGATGCCGCAACATATTCAAGATGCGCTCAACAAACATGAAGCTTCAAACACGCTGAACGATCCTGAATATCAAAGCGCAACGATGTGGGTTTACGAACATCATGTCTGCCGCGTGGTTCCGTTTCCGCCGGAGGTTACAGAGACATTCGAACAAGTTACCCGGAACCCAACTGTTTACCATGTGATGAACGGCCCTAATGAATTTCACGTTGTTGGCACGTTGAAAGATTGGAGCGTTATTGACCGCCTTCATAACATCACAGTGCCAACCTACATAATTTCCGGTCGCCATGACGAGGCAACACCAGCTTGCGTGAAACCATTTGCAGATCACATCAATGGCTCAATTTGGCATATTTTTGAAAATTCCAGCCATATGCCGCATGTGGAAGAGCAACATGATTGCATGAAACGCGTTGGGGAATTTCTCAACGCCAATGATTAATTTAAAAAACGAGGGAGAAAAAAATGAAAAAACTATTACTAACGGGCGCGGCCCTTACTGCATTTGCATTCAGTTCGGCAGCACCAGCCTCTGCTGAATACATGAAAGAACATCGTGGCGGCACCATGCGCATTTTGGCCCATGCTGCAGCTGGCACGGTTGATCCTCATATCAATTATACATTGCAATATTGGCAGATTTATC
>CAXTKH010000074.1:0-16078 GCA_964244815.1 uncultured Aestuariivirga sp.
AAATATTGCAAAAAATGAGACTGCCGTTAAACAGGCACAAAATCAGATTAATCAGGCAAAAATCAATAATGATCGTGCTCAAGCTGATTTGAATCGAACCAAAAAATTGCGTTCAACTGGAGTGGCCACAGTCGAACAGTTTGATGCACGCCAGGCAGCAGCGGATCTGACCTTCGCTCAGTTGCAGGCTTCAGAACTGGCATTGGAAAGTGCTAAGGCTGACAGATTGGGCCTAGACGCGCAGATGCAGGATTTGCAGTTACAAAAGAGCCGCACTGAAATTAAAGCGCCTGTAGATGGCTTTATTAGCCGCCGGACAGCTCAGGTTGGCGGCATTGCTTCAGCCAGCAAAGATGCAATGTTTAACATTGTTGCTAACAGCACTATCAAGCTTCTCGCTGAAGTGGCTGAATCTGATTTGCCTAAAGTTCAAATTGGCCAAAAAGCAACGATTGTTGTGAATGGCATGTCAAAGGCTATCAATGGCGAAGTGAAATTAATCGGTCGCGAAGTAAATGAAACAACGCGCATCGGCATCGCTCATATCAAAGTGTTAGACGACGCAAAAATTTCAATTGGAAGTTTTGGTCGTGCAACAATAGCACTCGCTGCTTCTGACGGTGTAGTGCTGCCCCTTACTGCTGTTACATTTGGTGAAGACGGTCCAACAATTCAGATCGTTGAGAACGGCAAGGTTAGTGTTCGCAAAGTGATCACAGGATTGGTCAGCACATCTGAAATAGAAATCACTGATGGTTTGAACGAAGGCGAATCTGTTGTCGCACGCGCGGGCACATTTGTGCGCGATGGTGACGTAGTGACGGCCGTAAAGCTTACCGACGTAGCGCAATAAGGAGCGCATATTATGAATTTTAATTTCTCGGCCTGGTCGATCAGGAATCCTATTCCATCCGTTGTTCTGTTCATTGTGTTGATCATGTTGGGCGTACAGAGCTTCCGCGCTTTGCCGATCACCCGTTTTCCTAATATTGACGTTCCGGTCATTGCTATTTCAGTAACACAGGGCGGTGCCACACCAATTGAACTCGAAGCGCAGGTTACTAAGCCGATTGAAGATGCTGTTGCTGCTGTAACGGGTGTAAAGCATATTAATTCCACTTTGACGGATGGCGTCTCAACCACAGCGGTTGAATTCCGTATGGAAAAAAATACTGCTGACGCTTTGCAAGAAACAAAAGACGCAATTGCCAAGATACGCGGCACGTTGCCAAGTTCGATTGACGAACCCGTAATTCAAAAGATTGATGTTGAAGGCCAGTCCATCCAAACCTTTGCAGCAACCGCGCCAGGCATGACGCTTGAGCAGCTGTCTTGGTATATTGATGATACAGTATTGCGCGAATTGCGCGGGCTATCAGGTGTTGGCCGAGTTGAACGGTATGGCGGCGTGCAACGCCAAATCAACGTTGATCTTGATCCTTCTAAACTCCAGTCGCTCGGCGTTACAGCCGCATCGGTGAATGCCCAGCTTGCAGCCGTAAACACTGACCAAGGTGGTGGCCGCAGTGATATTGGTGGCAGCGAACAAGCAATTCGTACCATCGGAGGAGCGCGGTCAATCGAGCAATTGGGCGCGACAAAGATTGCATTACCAAATGGGACAGTCGTTCGACTTGATAATCTCGCGAAAATTACTGATGCTTATGAAGAGCCTCGCACATTCGCGCGTTATAATGGCAATCAAGTTGTAACGTTCTCGGTGTTCCGAGCAAAAGGCTCTAGTGCAACTGCCGTCGGTGACAAAGTTACCGCTGCAATTGACAGGTTAAGTCAATCGGGCAAGGGCGTTAAATACACTCTGGTTGATGATACCGTACACTATATTTACGGCAACTATACTGCTGCAATGGAAACCTTGATTGAAGGTGCTGTACTAGCCGTTTTAGTCGTGTTGCTGTTTTTGCGCGATTGGCGCGCAACGCTGATTTCAGCAATCTCTTTACCCCTTTCAGCCATCCCAGCATTCTGGGCGATGGAATTGATGGGCTTCTCGCTAAATCTCGTTTCATTTCTTGGTATCACACTGGCAACAGGTATTCTTGTCGACGATGCCATTGTGGAAATAGAAAACATCGCGCGCCATATGCGCATGGGCAAGTCACCATATCGCGCCGCTCTTGAAGCAGCAGACGAAATCGGCCTCGCGGTTATTGCGATCACCTTCACGATCGTAGCGGTGTTTGTACCCGTATCGTTTATGGACGGCATTCCTGGCCAGTATTTCCGTCAGTTCGGTTTGACTGTTGCTGTGGCAGTTTTGTTCTCGCTGCTCGTGGCACGGCTTATCACACCTATGTTGGCGGCATACTTCTTGCGCAACCACGGCCATCCTGAAGAACAACCAGGTTTGTTCTCGCGGGCTTATAGTCACTTCCTCTATTTCACCAATTGGGGGCCAACTATAAAACGCTCACGTATCAATTCTGCTACTGGTGAGGAATATGTAAAAACATCTCGGCCACGTATCATGAGTTATGTGACTGTAGTCGTAGCAGGCTTGGTATTGTTCGGTTCGGTTTCGCTTATCAAGCTTTTGCCAACAGGTTTCATACCTCCAGGCGATGAGTCCAGGTTTGTACTTTCAGTCGAATTGCCTCCTGGTTCAACTTTGGAACAAACGTTGGTCAAGACCGAAGAACTTGCGGCTATAGTTGGCAAAAATCCAGAAGTGGCAAACGTGTTTGTTCTCGGAGGATCCAATCCCACTGGTAACGTAGAACCGCGGCAGGCGTCTATGTTCATCTCATTAAAAAAGAAAGCTGATGGTTTGATCCCTGGTGTTTTTAATCCAGTTATCCGCGGCTTTAACAAGATTTCATCTGCAAACATACCGACTTTAGCAACGACGGGTCGCACAAAACCACAAGTTCTGGTCGAAGACGAAATTTACAAATCTGTCGGCAACGTTGCGGATGCACGGTTTTGGAAAGTAAATGACCGCGGCGCACGTGATATTCAATATGACATGCTTTCTAACGATCCAGTTGCCCTGACCAATGCGGTTGCAAAACTGGAAGGCGCACTGCGCAAGGAGCCAATGCTGCGCTCAATCGCGGCGGAAGGTGCGCTCAATCGTCCTGAAATCAAAGTAGTGCCAAAACTCGATGAGGCTGCAAAACTTGGCATTACCTCGCAACAAATCAGTCAAGCCTTGCGCGTTGCTACAATCGGCGATTTCGGCCCGCTGCTGGCAAAATATAATGCTGGCGACCGATTAATTCCGATTCGTGTTCAAATCCCTATTTCAGCGCGTGGCAGTTTTCAGGAACTGACGGGCTTGAAGATCATGAACGCTAAAGGTGAGTCAGTTCCAATTTCAACTGTGGCCGACATTCAGTTCAGCCAAGGCCCGGCTTCTGTAACCCGCCATGACCGCCAACGTTGGGCAAAAATTGGTGCGGATCTTCAACCCGGTGTTGAGCTTGGTGATGGCCAGAAAAGATTTGAAGAAGTCGCAAAAGCAATGAATTTGCCAAAGTCTGTCGTATTTTCAGCAGGGGGTGATTCAGAAGTGCAAGGCGAAATCTTTGCAAGCTTCGGTAAAGCTGCAATGCTTGGCGTCGTCATCATGCTTGGCATCTTGATTTTGTTACTCGGTAATTTCTTCCAGCCATTTGCAATTGTCTTGGCTTTGCCACTGTCAATTGGCGGTGTTGTAGGAGCGCTCTTGCTGACCAATCAATCTCTCTCCATGCCAGTCATCATTGGTATGTTGATGTTGATGGGTATCGTGGCCAAGAACGGCATTATGCTTGTCGACTTTGCTGTTGAACGCGTAAAACATGGCATGGAACGCGTGGATGCCATCGTTGATGCTGGTCATAAGCGTGCACGACCCATTATCATGACCACGCTTGCCATGGGTGCAGGCATGATACCGTCAGCAATTGGAATCGGTGAAGGCGGTGAATTCCGCGCGCCGATGGCAACGGCGGTGATCGGTGGTTTGATTGCGTCAACCATTCTGAGCCTCGTATTCGTCCCATCATTTTATATTGTGATGGATGACGTAGCGAGATTCTTTGCATGGCTTTTTGGAAGGTTCGTGGGAGCTAAAGATGAGGCACCTGTGGTCGACCACGCGTTGGAAGTTGTCAAATCCGAAATGGCAAAAACAACCGCTGCGATTGAAAGTCTCGATGAACGCATTGACCAGGTTGAAGCTGAAGTGGCAACAAAAATGCCAGCTCTGAAGAAACCAAAATTGACATTGGCCGCAGAATAACCCGCAAATGATTCCTCTCCAACTACTGGGGAGGAATCATTTAGGTGATCTCTGCCAACCCTTTTGCAATTCGTGTAAGCGCCTTTTCTAAATCAGCCTCACTCGCGGCAAACGAAAGTCGCACTGAACCCGCAGCCCCAAACGCCGACCCAGGCACAATTGAAACCCCATGTTTCTCCAACAGCCAATCACAGAGTTGATCACTCGTTTCTATAACATTGTTGCCAGCACGCTTTCCCAAAAACGATGAAACATCAGGAAACGCATAAAACGTACCTGGAATATCAGCAATCTGAATGCCATTAATGGCGCGCAATCCACTCAATACTAAATCGCGGCGTGCCTGATACTGCACACGCATTTTTTCCACCTCATCTCGGGGCCCTTGAAGAGCGGCAATGGCAGCACGCTGCACAAACTGATTTGCACCCGCCGAAATAATGCTTTGCATCCGCGCCATGGCTTTCGCCACCGGTAATGGCGCTGCTGCATAACCAAGACGCCAGCCAGTCATCGCAAAGCCTTTGGAAAAGCCATTCAACGTAATAGTGCGTTCTAACATCCCGGGCAGCGATCCAAATGAAACCATCTCGCCATCGAACAAGATGTATTCGTAAATTTCATCTGAAAGCACCATCAATTTTGGATGAGCGCGAACCAAACTTGCAATTTCTTCAAGCTCCTGCCTCGTCCAAATTGCACCCGTAGGATTGCAAGGCGAGTTCAACATAATGAGTTTGGTACTGGGCGTAATTGCTGCCGCAATACGGCTGGCTGGCACCTTGTAGTTTTCTGAAACATCAGCTGCCAGCACGACGGCCTTGCCGCCAGCAAATTTTACGGAGCCTTCATAAGAAACCCAATAAGGTGCCAAACATATCACTTCATCGCCCGGATCAATGAGCGAAAATATTGCATTGTTGAGAGCCTGCTTGGCGCCGTTGGCCAGCACAATCTCTGCCGCCGTATAATTCAAACCGTTTTCGGATTTAAGCTTTTGGGCAATAGCATCCCGAAGTTCAGGAATGCCAGGCACCGGAGAGTAATGCGTAAATCCATCGTCCATCGCAGCTTTGGCGGCATCGCGTATGTTTTGCGGTGTATCAAAATCAGGCTCACCAATTGTTAAAGCTACAACATCTTGGCCGAGTGCGCGGAGCTCGCGTGTACGCTGCGACATACGAATAATAGCGCCTTCATCAGTGGCATTGGCTCGCGAAGAGAGCATCGTATATGCATTAAAGAATTCTGTCATAATAACCTCAGGCTATGCCAGCAAATACTTGCGGCGTCGAGGTCATCCAGACTAAAACAGAATTTTTTAGTGAGGTTTGATGAATCGCGTTCTCTTGCTGACTCCCATAATCCTAGCTCTGGCAGCATGCTCCACTCCCACTTCGGGAGTGCGTATTGCAAAGACGGAACTTCAAGCCGCTCCAGCCGTTGTTCAAACGCAACCAAAATCGGAACCTGTCTTTTACAATGGAAAAATCTATCAAGTAGCCTTCGCACCCGATCCAGCTGGCGGTTACGCCATGTCGGTGTCTGGGATGCAGGTTACTCAACAAAAAGATGCGGTAACTGTTTCCACCTCCTCCCTCCGCCATTTTGCCTGCAAGGAAAAGCAAAGCGGCAGACTTCTTACTCAGCCAACTTATGTCGATAAAAAATGGCGCATCAATGCACATTGTTCTTAAACTTGAGGTTCATCCATGATCTTAGATCGCGTCATTAAAACACTGATACTAAAGGGTGATTTGACCGTTACAGATTGGAGTGGCAAGACTAAGCGTTACGGCGACGGCACAATGCCACAGGCCCACGTTAAATTTCATTCGCGTGCAGCGGCGCTCAAAGTTGCTCTGGATCCGGACTTGCATTTGGGCGAAGTCATCACTGACGGTGAACTGACTGTGGAGCAGGGCAGCATCCGAGATTTCATATTGTTGCTGATGCAAAATGTTGGAACCGGACAAAATAACCATCCTTTGCACCGCGTTGCATACCGTGCACGTTTGCTGCTGCGCCGTCTCTATCAACACAATCCCGTTGGTAAGGCCGAGAAAAATATAACTCATCACTATGATATCAACGGCGAGATTTATGACTTGTTTCTCGATAAGGATCGTCAATATTCCTGTGCCTTTTATGAAACTGAAGATTCAACACTTGAAGAAGCTCAACTTGCAAAAAAACGCCACCTCGCCGCCAAGCTCGGTATAAAGCCTGGTATGAAGGTTCTGGACATAGGTTCGGGTTGGGGCGGCATGGGGCTTTACCTCGCGCAATTCTGTGGCGCAGATGTAACGGGTGTTACGTTGTCCCATGAGCAACATGAACTCAGCAACAAACGCGCCGCAGAGATGGGTCTGGCCTCAAAAGCCCGCTTCATGTTGAAAGATTACCGTGCGCTCGACCAACAGTTTGACCGTATCGTTTCTGTAGGCATGTTCGAGCATGTGGGCGTTGGCCACTACGCCGAGTTTTTCAAAAAAATATCGATACTGCTAAAGCCAGACGGTGCGGCGGTATTACATTCAATCAACCGTGCCGATGGACCAGGGATCACAGGCGCGTGGATTCAAAAATACATATTCCCCGGCGGTTATGTGCCTTCACTTTCTGAAACAATCCCGCATATGGAACGCGAAAAACTCTACATCACCGATATCGAAATTTTACGCATGCATTATGCGCGAACTTTGAAAGAATGGGGCAGGCGCTTTACCGCTAACCACAAACGCGCAGCTGAAATTTATGGCGAACGTTTTTGCAGAATGTGGGATTTTTATTTGGCCGGTTCCGAAGGTTCATTTCTTTATGCCGAGATGAACAATTTCCAAATTCAGTTCAGCAAAAACCAACATGCATTGCCTTACACGCGCAACTATATCGAAGCCGAAGAAGAACGACTGCGTCAATTGGAAAAAAATTCTGTAAATAACATGAAAGCGACTTAACCATTTAATCCTTCAAATTGTTGCGGCTAACGGAAATTCATGCTTAGTTAATGTAAATTGTCGCGTTTCTGAAGCTTGAGGTTGCGTATGGTTCTTGAGCGTATATTAAGCAGTTTAGTAAAAACGGGAGACTTAACAGTCACCGATTGGAACGGACGTGTACGCCACTATGGCGACGGCTCATATCCGAAATCCCACATCAAATTCGAGTCAGCGTTTGCCGCACGCCGTATGGCCATTGATCCTGATCTTCATCTCGGTGAAAGTTATATGGATGGCAGTCTTAAAATTGTCAGCGGTTCGATTGCCGATTTTCTCTGCATTGCAATGCAAAACGCCGGAACAAACAATTATCATCCGGTGCACCGCGCACTCGATAGAGCTCGCAAGGCGCTGCGTCGCATTCATCAGCACAATCCCGTTGGCAAAGCCAAGGAAAATGTTGCCCATCATTATGATCTATCTGGCGCAATCTATGACTTGTTTCTAGATCGTGATCGGCAATATTCTTGCGCATATTTCGAGATGAAAAATTCCACGCTCGAAGATGCCCAGCTCGCTAAGAAACGCCATCTGGCTGCAAAGCTCGATATCAGGCCCGGTATGAAAGTTTTAGACATAGGATCAGGTTGGGGAGGATTGGGGTTATATTTATCGGAAGTCTGTGGAGCTGAAGTTACAGGCGTTACACTCTCAGAGGAGCAGTTTAAACTTTCCAACGAGCGTGCCAACCAACGCGGTTTAGAAGGGCATACTCAGTTCTTGCTTAAAGATTACCGTGAGCTCGATGGCCTGTTTGACCGCATCGTTTCAGTGGGCATGTTCGAACATGTTGGCATTGGCCACTTCCCCGAATTTTTCGCGAAAGCTGCAACATTATTAAAAGATGATGGTGCAGCTGTGCTGCATTCTATCAATCGCTCCAACGGCCCAGGCGCAACCAGCGCTTGGATCAAGAAATACATCTTCCCTGGCGGCTATGTTCCAGCTTTGTCAGAAGTGCTCCCACATATCGAACAGGCAGGTCTGTATGTGACCGATATTGAAATCTTGCGTCTGCATTATGCTGAAACCTTAAAAGAGTGGAGTCATCGCTTTGCAACCAACCGGGCCAAGGCTGCAGAAATATATGATGAACGCTTCTGCCGAATGTGGGAGTTCTATCTAGCAGCTTCCGAAATGGCATTCCGTTTTGCTGGAATGAATAATTTTCAAATCCAGTTCAGTAAAAACCAAAACGTTTTGCCTTTGACCCGCGACTATATTCACGAACAGGAAAACCGCTTGCGCAAAATTGAATCAAAAATGCCGCTTCTGAAAATGGTCGGCAAATAATTTCTAATTCCAACGTCGGTCAATCCAATCACGCGTCCGAAACCAATAACCAACAAATGGCAGAAACCAGGTCGAGCCCGTATAAAGTGGATGCGATGGAAACTCGGGTTGATCAAAAGCACAAGCACGGTTGGCCTTGCCCAAAATTTTTAAAGCAGTCTGATGCCCCAAATAGGTCATCATCGCCACACCAGACCCATTGCAGCCTAGCGCATAATGTAGACCCTCAAACTTGCCCATATGCGGAAGCTCGTCCAAAGTAAAAGCCACATTGCCGGTCCACGAATGCGTAATCTTCACGCCTCTCAACTGCGGAAACCGATCAATCATAAATTGATAGAGCAGGGGTGCTGTCGTCACAGGATCAGTGTGCCCAAATTTAGCACGCCCTCCAAATATCAACCGCTTGCCATCAGGCGACATACGGTAATAGGTGAGGACGCGCCTTGTATCAGCAAAGCTCCGATTGCGCGGCGAAAGAGAAGCTGCCAAATCCAGCGGTAATTCTTCGGTAGCGATAATATATGAACCAACAGGCACCACACGCCGCTTCAACTGTGGTGTTATCCCACCGGTATAACCATTCGTCGCGATAACGACTTCGCCCGCCCGTATTTCACCCCGTAGTGTCTTCACAATCCAGCTATCATCAGCATTTTGCGAAAGCCCAGTCACTTCAGTTTTAGACGCTATCTTGATTCCAGCTTTCAGCGCCAAACCCAACAGAGCTTTGTAATATAGCGCAGGCTGCAAGTGTGCCGCACGCCCGATCACCATGCCGCCATGATAATAATCAGACCCAATCTCAGCCCGCTGTGCCTCACGCGGCACAATGTATGAATCCGATTGCGCCTCGGCATTCAGCAACGCCACTTTCTTTGCCATGTCATTATAATGGCTTTGACACCAAGCGCCCAAAAAATAGCCGCGCTTATGCCAACCACACTCAATTTTCTCGCGCTCTATCAAATTCTCGATATGGCTAAACGCATCCGCTGCGCTATTCATAAATGGTGCCGCTTGTTCTGCAGTCATGGGCTTGGACATATAACGTTTGCCTACGTTCACACCACCCGAAACCATGCCACCATTGCGCGTTGATGCCCCAAAGCCAGGCTCTGCTGCATCCAATATCAAAACTTCAACGCCTTGCTTTGCCAGCTCCAAACCAGCCGATAAACCTGTATATCCAGCCCCGACTACCAAAACTCGCACTTCTGCAGGAAGTGCTGTTTCAGGAAAATCTTCGGGTTTATAATGCTCCCACCAATATGGAAAAGCCTTAAAATCCTCGTGAAATATCGAGTTGTTCATAAATTTAACATCCGCCAGTTATATTTGTCGCTCGACCACGCCCCAACATTGGACTATCTAGCAATCATTGGGGTAGTTGTGGTGGAGATTCTTGTGACAAAAAAAACGGTTTTTAAACTCAGTTTGGCAGCAATCGCCACCTTGGCGCTAATGACAACGGCGGCCTCGGCAACAAAGCTTTTGGTGGTTATCAGCAAGGTCAGCCAACGCATGACGGTAACCGTAGACGGTCAGCAAGAATATAGTTGGCTGGTTTCGACTGGTGGCACTGGTTATGATACACCGTCAGGAACATTCCATCCCTTCCGCCTGGAAAAAGAGCATTTCTCGAAAGAATGGGATGATGCGCCGATGCCTTATTCCATGTTTTTCACGGGCCAAGGCCACGCTATTCATGGCAGCTTCCACACCAAGCGTTTAGGAACTCGCGCATCGCATGGCTGCGTTCGTCTGGCACCGGAAAATGCGGCAACGCTTTTCGCCCTCGTTGAAAAGGCCGGTTACAAAAATAGTACATTCCAGATTAATGGTGGCCTATTTGATTTTGGTGACGACAACACGTCGAACAGTGATTTCTTGAATACCCCGCACCAGCCATTCCAGTTTTTCTGGCAAACTCACAAGCCTAAGAATAAGTCAGTAATTTTAACACCTAAAAAGAAAAAGAAGTTCAAATCGATCTTCGCTTCAAACCTCTAGCTTCCACGCTTCACGACACATCGTCAAAACCTTGACAAATCGTCAGGCGCATGCGCTTTAGCGCCGAAATCAAGGAATTCGAGAATGACTCACGCCTACCGCATCCACAAATGTGGCGATCTTCGTGGCACCCACGCTGGAACTGAAACCCGCCTGTCAGGCTGGGTTCACCGTGTGCGCGACCATGGTGGCGTATTATTTCTCGATGTGCGTGATCACTACGGTTTAACCCAGGTTGTAGCAGACCCTGCATCACCAGCTTTCAAAATCGCCGAGACACTCCGCTCGGAATGGGTCGTACGCATCGATGGTCAAGTGCGCACACGCTTGGCAGGTACTGAAAACAAGGACATGCCCACAGGCGATATCGAAGTCTACGCAACTGAGATTGAAGTGTTGTCGCAATCAGCCGAACTGCCGTTGCCCGTCTTTGGCGACACTGAATACCCAGAAGACATTCGTCTCAAATATCGCTTCCTCGATTTGCGCAGGGACCGCATTCACGCCAACATCATGAAGCGTGGCAGCATCATCAATTCGCTGCGCCGCCGCATGGTCGATCAAGGCTTCTTTGAGTTCCAAACGCCAATTCTCACAGCGTCTTCGCCTGAAGGTGCGCGTGACTATCTCGTTCCGTCACGTGTGCATCCTGGAAAATTCTATGCACTTCCCCAAGCACCACAACAGTTCAAACAATTGATCATGATGTCGGGCTTTGATCGCTACTTCCAGATCGCCCCATGCTTCCGCGATGAAGATGCGCGCGCTGATCGCAGTCCAGGCGAATTTTACCAACTTGATATTGAAATGAGCTTTGTAACTCAAGAGGATGTGTTTAACGCGGTAGAGCCCGTGCTGCGTGGCGTATTTGAAGAATTTGGCGGTGGCTTGCCAGTCACGCAAAAATTCCCGCATATCGCATTCAAGGATTCAATACGCTGGTACGGCACCGATAAGCCAGATCTGCGCAACCCGATTAAAATGCAATCGGTAACAGAGCATTTTTCAGGCTCTGGCTTCAAAGTATTCGCAGGCATGATCGCCAATGATCCAAAAGTTGAAGTCTGGGCTATTCCAGCACCCAAGGGCGGGAGCCGCGCTTTCTGTGACCGCATGAACTCATGGGCCCAAAGCCAAGGCCAACCAGGTTTAGGCTATGTATTCTGGCGTGAAGGTGAGGAGGGCGGTGCAGGGCCTATCGCCAAGAACATAGGCACCGAACGTACTGATGCAATCCGCAATCAATTGGGCCTTGCCGTTGGCGATGCATGCTTCTTCGTGGCGGGCGTTCCGGCCAAGATGTATAAATTTGCAGGCGAAGCCCGCACCAAGGCGGGCGAAGAATTGAAAATCATTCCAAATGATCGCTTCGACTTCTGTTGGATCGTTGATTTCCCGATGTATGAGTGGAACGAAGAAGATAAAAAAGTCGACTTCTCACACAATCCATTCTCCATGCCGCAAGGCGGCCTTGACGCACTGAACAATCAAGACCCACTCACCATCAACGCCTATCAATACGACATCGTGTGCAATGGGGTGGAGCTTTCATCAGGTGCCATTCGTAACCATCGCCCCGATATTATGAAAAAGGCGTTTGAGCTTGCCGGCTATCCTGAAGAAGTGTTACTTGAAAAATTTGGCGGCATGTACCGTGCATTCCAATATGGCGCACCGCCGCATGGCGGCATTGCACCCGGTGTGGACCGCATCGTTATGTTGCTTTGCAATGAGCCTAACATCCGTGAAGTTGTACTCTTTCCGATGAATCAACAAGCAGAGGATTTGTTGATGTCTGCACCTTCAGCTGCAACCCCAAAACAGTTGCGCGAACTACACATCCGCTTGAATTTGCCAGAAAATTAACCGTCTTTTATTGATGAATCGCTACCCTTTGATTATCATTACGGGATAATCACACGAGGTCGACGGATGTCTAATAGAGTTTTTGCAGCTGCAATGGCTGCTGTCATCGTTTGCAGCGGTATGTCCGTTGCACAAAGCGCAACGGCTACAGAAAAAACCGCGAGCGCCACAATTCTCAAGAAGAAAAAGCCGCAAAAATTCATTGAAGCTAATCTGACCACGAGTTCAATCAACGTCGCCAAGAAAAAACCGGAAAAATTTCAAACAACTTTTGCCGCCCCAACCCGCACTTGCACGTCATTTCTTCAGTGTTTGTTCGGCGGCAGATCACACCGCAAACCAAACATTCAGCAAGCAAGCTTGGGTTCAGTGCAAGGCACCGTGCTTTCAGGCAAAACCAGCAGCCAGGTTGTTGATTGGAACGAAAGTAAATATCCGGTAGGCTCTTTGATTGTGAAAACTCCTGAGCGCGCCTTGTATTTCGTTTCAGGAAAAGGCGAAGCAATTCGGTATAACGTAGGCGTCGGCCGCGAGGGCATGCAATGGAGCGGCAATTCATCCATCGTTGCCAAAGCTGAATGGCCAAGCTGGACACCACCACAAGTTATGATCGAACGTGAAGCATTAAAGGGCCACATCATTCCGCCTTTCATGGAGGGTGGCCCAGGCAATCCACTCGGCGCGCGTGCCATGTATATCGGCGGACGCATGTACCGCGTCCACGGCACCAACAACGAAGCATCAATCGGCGGCGCTGTTTCATCCGGCTGCATCCGCATGATGAACGCCGACGTTATTGATCTTTATGACAGGGTCAAAGTCGGCGCTAAGATTTACGTTTATCAGTAAGATTTGTATTTCGCGTTCAACAAATTTGAACCATCACCCTTAACCAAGACTGGGGTCCAGCTAGCCACAATTCGTAACTGAATTTTCAAGGTGGATGCCAGTCTTCGCTGGCATGACGACTATTGAAAACCAAACTAAAATAAAACTATAAATGAAAAACCCCGGAGGCAAAAAGCACTCCGGGGTTTTGTATTTTAGTAAAGCTAGAAGAATTACTTCTTCTTAGCAGCAACCTTCTTCTTAGCAGCAGGCTTCTTAGCAGCCTTCTTTGCAGCTTTCTTGGCAGGTTTTTTTGCAGCTTTTTTCGCAGCTTTTTTCGCAGCAGCCATAATGTTCTCTCCTAGAGATTAAAGTTAATGCCCCACAACGCAGGCCGTACAGACTTGTAACAAACGTCAACAGAAATATATTTTTTTGTTTTCGTTCGTAACTGAAAACATATCTGAACCCGTTTGTGTGATTCGGCAATATACCGACTACATCTTGTGTATCGCTCGCACTTGGCTAACAAATGGTAAATAAATTTGGACTGGAAAGTTAGTCAGTGCACTGACGAATAAGAAAATTTAATTTAGCGGCATAAAACAATGCTTTTTATGATATAATCAGTGCACGGATGAAATAAAGTACACAACTGATTTCACTTTGTCGCGCGTCGTTCAAAAATGTTTTCCACAATTTATTTTGAAAATAGTTGCATTGAACACTGATTCAACGCGATTCAAACTGTGAATCACAACATCAGAAACAAAAAAGCCGGGATCAATCCCGGCTTTCCTGAGCTCATAAAATCAAAATCAAGAACACCCACTCGTTGATCCGCATGTGTCACACTTTAAACATGTGCCATTGCGCACCATCGTATAGTTGCCGCACTCACCACAATTGTCGCCTTCATAACCCTTCATGCGTGCCTGCGCACGTTGATCCATCGCTGGAGCAGGGGCAGATACAGTTTCGTAAGCGTAAACAGGTGCCGGTGCTTCAGCCAAAGCCAAGCTACCAACTGTTTCTGCTGCACGCATCAACAATGCATGCGATGTTGATTGTGATGAAGCAGCAGATGCTTGCGGCATCACCACAACATTGGCGAGGTTTTGCTTGCGCACAAAGCCAGCTGACACAAAGCGCTGCGCTGGTGCAGTCTTTGGTTCATCATCTCCAACGCCTTTGCCAAGGGCATCAAAGCCCATTTCGGAAGCTTCAACATGAGCAAGCTCATGACGACCAAGATAAGACACAGCAAGTTCACGGAACACATAATCAAGGATCGACGTTGCATTCTTGATCGACTCGTTGCCTTGCACCATTCCTGCTGGTTCAAACTTGGTGAATGTAAACGCATCCACAAATTCTTCCAGCGGCACGCCGTATTGAAGACCAACCGATACAGCGATCGCAAAATTGTTCATCATTGCGCGAAGCGCTGCACCTTCCTTGTGCATATCGATGAAGATTTCGCCAAGCTTGCCATCATCATATTCGCCAGTGCGCAGATATACCTTATGGCCACCCACAACAGCCTTTTGTGTATAGCCTTTGCGGCGTCCCGGAAGCTTATCGCGGCTTTGGGCACGCTCAACAATCTTCTCAACGATCTTTTCAACGATCACTTCAACACGTTGCTGCGGTGCCTTGGCCATCAAAGTTTCCACGGCATCCACATCCTCGTCATCTTCATCAGCAATCAGCTGTGAAGACAAAGGTTGCGAAAGCTTGGAACCATCGCGGTACAAAGCATTGGCCTTAACACCCAGCTTCCAGGACATCATGTATGATGCAGCACACTCTTCAACCGATGCGTCGTTCGGCATGTTGATCGTTTTGGAAATCGCACCAGAGATAAACGGCTGCGAGGCGGCCATCATGCGAATGTGGCTTTCAACTGACAAGAAGCGCTTGCCGATACGGCCACAAGGATTAGCGCAGTCAAACACTGGCAGATGCTCATCCCTCAAACCAGGCGCTTGCTCCAAAGTCATGGCACCGCACACGTGGATGTTGGCTTTATCAATGTCAGCGCGTGAGAAACCAATGTGAGCCAGCAAGTCGAATGAGAAATCGTTCAACTGTGCATCAGAAATCTTCAGCACGGTCTTGCAGAATTCCTCACCCAGCGTCCACTTGTTGAATACAAACTTGATATCAAACGCCGATGCCAATCCACCTTCAATTTTGGCTATTTGTTCTTCACCAAAACCTTTGGCTTTAAGCTGCGCATGATTAAGCGCAGGCGCATCAGACAATGTGCCGTGGCCCACAGCATAACCAATGATCAGTTCAATTTGCTCAGGGGTATATCCCAATGTGCGCAAAGCTTCGGGCACAGCTTGGTTGATGATCTTGAAATAACCACCACCTGCCAGTTTCTTGAACTTAACAAGAGCAAAGTCAGGCTCAATGCCAGTGGTATCGCAATCCATCACCAAGCCGATGGTGCCAGTCGGGGCAACAACGGTCGATTGCGCATTGCGGTAACCATGGGCTTCACCCATTTCTACAGCCAAATCCCAAGCGCGACGCGCAGCAGCAACAAGTGACTTGTCCTTGATGTCATTCTCATCCAGTGGAACTGGAGCCGTGCGAACACCTTCATAACCAACCGCAGCACCATAAGTAGCGCGGCGATGATTGCGCATCACACGCAGCATGTGTTCGCGGTTTTTGGCAAAGCCAGCAAATGGCCCAAGTTCCGAGGCGATCTCAGCAGAAGTTGCGTAAGAAACACCAGTCATGATGGCGGAAATCGCAGCACAAATGCCGCGGCCTTCATGGCTGTCATAAGGAATGCCTGCAATCATCAACAAGC
>CAXTKH010000075.1:0-15733 GCA_964244815.1 uncultured Aestuariivirga sp.
AAAAAGTGTCAACCATGTCCCCGAACATATGTCAGCTATGTCCCCGGGCTAAACATTGCTGGGGGAGGTGCCCGAAGGGCGGAGGGGGCAACGTGGCCGTCTGCGATTCCCCTGCCTTCGCAGGGATGACGGCTTGCCATTGGATGAGTTCTCGGTATTGTATTAAAAGCTTGATAGAACCTTGTTCAATTACGATGGTTGAATGGATACGAAATAATTCGTGAGGAGTTGACCAGTGCGACTACGATTGATTTACTCTGGTGAACTTAAGGCAAGTCAACCACCAGATCGGAGTACAGGACAATCAAAGCAGTGTTTTCATAAGCACCAATTACGCAAGGCTTTTCACATTCAACTCAAGCGTCTCTGGGAGCAAGATTTATTTTTAAGCACGGCCAGAGTTGAACCAATGTACTACGGAGTGGACACTTCTGTATCTGATTATGAAAATATTTGGCAGCCAGATTCCTGCCAGTTCGTTTCATTGAATAAAGCAGTGGCAAATATGCATAGAGAACATGGATACAAATTTGTGCCATTGGCGCGCAAGGATTGGAAATTGCACTGCAAATTGCAAATACTTTTATTACGTCAGGACGGAATCAATTCGGCTGTCAGTGCTGGCGATATAGACAACCGTGTTAAGACAATTATTGACGCGCTTACAAAACCTGCCCATCTAAATCAGCTTCCACAAAATGAAAGTCCTAGCAATGGAGAAGACCCATTTTATTGTCTGCTTGAAGACGACAGGCTCGTTACTTCACTCGAAGTAGAGTCTGATATTTTGCTGCTATCAAATTTTCCAAACAATTACGCTCACGTTGTGATTTCGGCAGAAATTAGACCCCATACTGTTGACACATTCAATCTTTCGTTTGCTTAATGTAGCACAGCCCTCAAGCCGCCGCCGCTGTAGTCTTCAAATCCAGCGCCTTCATCACCTTCAGTATCGTCGCAAATTCTGGGTTGCCTTCGGCGCTCAGCGCTTTGTAAAGGCTCTCGCGCGAGAGGCCGGTTTTGCGCGCCACTTCGGTCATGCCTTTGGCGCGGGCCACCGTGCCGAGGGCATTGGTGATGAGTTCGCATCTACATTTGCTACCCTTCCCCCGTCGGGGGAAGGTGGCGCACTTGCGCCGGATGCGGGCCGCAGCGCAGCGAGGACCAATCACACTCAGAATTTAACCTGAAAATCTGTCAACCGTTTCACTGCGCCTAAACAGGCACAGCCCTCATCCGCCCTTCCGGCACCTTCCCCCGTCGGGGGAAGGGTCTTAACTTCCACATGCAATTGCCCTGCCCTTCCGGAGAAGGTGGCGCACTTGTGCAGGCCGCAGCGACGCGAGCTACGGCTTTTCAAGTTGAATGAGAATACCATCCAACACGCCTGTGATATTTTCAAAGACATCGGCGTTATAGCAGCGGAAGACGCGGAAACCGACGCGCTCTAAATATTCAGTACGCTTGGCATCATATACAATTTCGTGCGGATCGCCGTGAGTTGCGCCATCAACTTCAACAATCAGTTTTTTGTCGAAGCATAAAAAATCTGCGATGTATTGGCCAACAGGGGTTTGCCTTGTGAATTTGTAATTGTTCAGACTGCTGTTACGCAGATAACCCCAGAGCTTTTTTTCGGCTTCGGTTTGATTTCTGCGAAGAAATCTGGCGCGGCCTAAAGTTTTGCTGGGGGTAAACTTCATGGGTTGAAGTCTGAGCTTGCGTTGCTTGCTGCGCAAGCCCTCATCCGTCACTTCGTGACACCTTCCCCCGACGGGGGAAGGGTGAGTTACATTTGAGGAGTTGCAACACCCTTGATCGCACATGCTGCTTTCACCGTATTATGCAGCAGACACGCAATCGTCATTGGCCCAACACCACCGGGCACGGGCGTGATGCTGCCTGCCACGGCTTCGCACGATGCAAAATCGCAATCGCCCACCAGTTTGTTTTTCCCGTCGCGTTCAATGCGGTTGATGCCCACGTCAATCACGCAGGCACCTGGCTTGATCCAATCACCCTTCACCATTTCGGGGCGGCCCACGGCGGCGATCACTAAATCTGCGCCGCGCACGATGGCGGCCAGATCTTTTGAGCGTGAATGTGCAATAGTAACGGTGCAATTTTCCGCCAGCAGCAATTGCGCCACGGGTTTGCCCACAATGTTGGAGCGGCCAATGACGACAGCGTTGAGGCCCGAGAGATCGCCCAGCGTGTCCTTGGCCAGCATCACGCAGCCGGTGGGCGTGCAGGCCACCAGAGCGTCTTGACCAGTCGAAAGCTTACCCACATTTACCACATGAAACCCGTCCACATCTTTGGCGGGGTCGATGGTGTTGAGAACCTTGGCGCTGTCGATATGTTTGGGAACCGGCATCTGCACTAATATTCCGTGTACGGATGGATCGTCGTTCAAACGTTGCACCATGGCCAGCAAATCCGCCTCTGATGTATCAGCGGGCATTTTATGCTCCCAACTGTTCATGCCCACTTCGACAGTTTGCTTAGCCTTATTGGCTACATAAACTTTAGACGCCGGGTCTTCACCCACCAGCACCACAGCAAGGCCGGGGATGAGGTTGTGATCTTTTTTTAAAGCGGCCACGGCGATTGCAATGCGCTTGCGCAGGCCTTCTGCGTAAAGTTTTCCGTCGATGATTTTGGCCATGTGAAATTTTCCTTTAATGTCCTCTCCCGCCGCTTGCGGGAGAGGGAGGGGACCCGTTGCGAAGCATTGGGGTGGGTGAGGGAACTCGCGGCTCCCTCATCTATCCCAAGTCGCTTCGCGCCTTGGGCCCCTTTCTTCTCCCGCAAGCGGGAGAAGACTTTAAAACAACCCTTGAATCTGCCCAGCCGCATCTAGCCCGATCACTTCGGCTGATGGCACTTTTGGCAGGCCTGGCATTGTCATGATTTCACCGCAGATGACCACGATGAACTCCGCACCAGCCGACAAGCGCACTTCGCGAATTGGCAGCGTGTGGTTGACGGGGGCACCCTTCATGTTGGGATCGGTGGTGAAGCTATATTGCGTCTTGGCCATGCAGATCGGGAACTTGCCGTAACCCGCCGCTTCATAACCCTTGAGCTGATCGCGCACAGATTTATCGGCGATCACTTCATTGGCGCGGTAGATTTCCTTGGCGATGGTGCTGACCTTATCGAACAGAGAAATATCATCGCCATAGATTGGCTTGAACTGCGCTGAATCTTTATCGGCCAACATCGCTACGTGGTGTGACAGCTCTTCAATGCCCGCACCGCCCTTGGCCCAATGCATGCACTTGAACGCTTCAACGCCGTGGGTTTTGCAATATTCTTTCACAGCATCAATTTCAGCATCGGTATCTGTGATGAAATGATTGACAGCCACAGCAATAGGCACACCAAATTTTTTCACGTTTTCGATATGACGACCTAAGTTCGCAAGGCCCTTTTTGAGCACCTCAACATTGGCCACCTTTAAATCTTCCTTGGCGGCACCGCCATGCATTTTGAGCGCGCGCACAGTGGCCACGATAACTGTGGCCGCTGGTGTGAGGCCAGCTTTGCGGCATTTGATGTCGAAGAATTTTTCAGCGCCCAAATCTGCGCCAAAGCCTGCTTCTGTCACCACATAATCGGCCAGCTTCAAAGCTGTCTGGGTTGCCATAACCGAATTGCAGCCATGGGCAATGTTGGCAAACGGGCCGCCATGCACGAAGGCTGGATTGTTTTCTAATGTTTGCACAAGGTTTGGCATGAGCGCGTCCTTGAGCAAAACAGTCATCGCACCAGGCGCTTTAATATCCTTGGCGAGAACGGGTGTTTTATCTTTCTTGTAAGCCACCACAATGTTTCCAATGCGGCGTTCAAGATCGGCAATCGAAGTTGAAAGACAAAGGATGGCCATGATTTCGGAGGCAACGGTGATATCAAAACCGGCCTCGCGCGGATAGCCATTAGCCACGCCGCCGAGTGAGCAGACGATGTCACGCAGTGCGCGGTCATTCATATCCATGACCCGGCGCCATGCCACGCGGCGCGTGTCAATGCCAAGCTCATTGCCCCAGTAGATGTGATTGTCGATCATTGCCGACAAAAGATTATGCGCTGATGTGATGGCGTGAAAGTCGCCAGTGAAATGCAGGTTGATGTCTTCCATCGGCACGATCTGCGCATAGCCACCGCCAGCCGCACCACCCTTCATGCCAAAGCAGGGGCCGAGCGATGGCTCACGCAAAGCCACCATCGCTTTCTTGCCGATGCGGTTCAGACCATCTCCCAGACCCACAGTGGTGGTCGTCTTGCCTTCGCCCGCAGGCGTTGGGTTGATGGCGGTCACAAGGATCAGCTTGCCATTCTTCTTGGACTTCAGCGTGTCGATATAGTCCAAATGCACTTTAGCTTTGGTGTGACCGTATGGAACGAGGTCTTTTTCTGGAATACCAAGATTCTTGCCGATTTCCATAATCGGCTTCATCTTGGCTTCGCGTGCGATATCAATGTCGCTTCCAACGGTCATATTATTTTTCCTCGTGTGATATTATTGTTCATAAGGTGAAACTACATCAACCAGCTGGAATGTCCAGCTGGGGAATGCAGTGTGATGAATTCGTTTGGCAGATTTAACTCAACATGCCTCTTGCCATGAAAGCAAATTCGCCACAGCTAGAACTGTGAGCGACATGGCACATTCCGTCATTTTGTATCAGGGCAGGCGTTAAGCGACTTTAGGTTCTAACCTTAAAGCCTCATGCGCACGGCGAAACGAGATCAGCTCTTTCTTGCGCTCGTCCCAAACCGACAAATTGATGCAGCGCAGGCTTTCCCAGAAGGTGAGGCGCGTGGCCACTTCATCAAGCTCTGGGAAATCTTTCAAAACTTGCGGTAATTTGTAAAACGGAATGCGGCTGGCCAGATGGTGCAAATGGTGAATGCCGATATTGCCTGTCAACCACATCAAAGGCTTTGGAAGATCATAATAGGATGAACCCTCAAGCGCCGCCTGATGGGCATTCCAGTGCGCGCTAGGTTCCCAATGTGTGGGGTCAAACTGGTGCTGAACGTAAAACAGCCAAACGCCAATAGCACCAGCCAGAATAACAATCGGCACATGAACCAGCAAAGCCGCTTGCCAGCCAAAAAAGTAACAAAGCGCTGCAACAAATGCGGCAATGCCGATGTTGGTGAGAAGAACGCTAACCCATGACGCCCTGCCCTGGCTAAAAGCGCCGGGCGGCAAACGCTGTTGGAAAATGAACAGATAAATCGGGCCAATTACAAACATCACAAATGGATTGCGGTAAAGCCGGTAGCCAAAGCGGCCCATGATACCAGCATCGCGGTATTCAGAAAACGTCATCGTCTTGATGTCACCGACACCGCGTTTATCCAGATTGCCTGAACCTGCGTGGTGCATGGCATGGGCGTGACGCCAATAATCATAAGGTGTCAGCGTCAAAACGCCAAGCAAACGTCCAACAGTATCATTGACGCGTTTTGATGGGAACAGTGCAAGGTGGCCACAATCATGCTGCAGCATGAACAAGCGGATCAAAAAACCACCCGCGAGCAGCGCCGATGCCATTTGGGCCCAAATATTGATGAATGACAACCGGTAGGTCAAATACCAAAAGGCGGCAAAGAGTGTGAGGGTAAGAATAACTTCAAAAATAGCACGGCCATTTTTAGTTGCACGATATGGCGCTAATTTTTGCGCCCAGTTCACTGAATTCACGGTCAAAAGTTCGCCCCATTAGTCGAAAACCACGCTCAAAGCGGAACCAAATCACAAGAGATTCGCCACGCGCGCGGACGACATAGCACGAGTGATGACTCAGTGGTGCAACTCTTTTTACAAAACTGGCTAAAAGACTTGTAATTTAATATGAACTGGCATATATGCGATCCATCGAGTTTCGGCCTATTGGCGCGTGGCACTTCACTTTTATTACTAAAAGCGCGAAAGGCCCTAGACCCTTATCCTTAATTCGGTTGGTTTGGTTCGCAATTTTGCGGGCTGGGTTATTTTTTTGAACTGTTACAAGGATAAGTTAAGTTATGCAAAAAGGCACCGTAAAGTGGTTTAACGCGCAAAAGGGCTTCGGCTTCATTCAGCCAGACGCCGGCGGACCAGACGTATTCGTCCACATCAGCGCTGTTGAACGTGCGGGTCTCCGTGGTCTCAACGAAGGCCAGAAGATTGGTTACGAAATCGTCGCTGACAAGCGCACAGGCAAATCATCAGCTGACAGCTTGCAGGCTGTTTAAGCTTTAATCGATCAGACTCTCCGCGCCGACCACGTATGTACCGGCGGCGCGACAGAGTTGCTGTGGCCGCATTCTCAAAAGGGATGCGGCTTTTGTCGTTTTATGGACATGCCTTTTGACTTCACCGCGGTGAAGCATCTGCTGCGCCAAACACCACTTCATGACGCTCTAATATCTTTGGCCACAAAGCCTGAACATCGACGCCTTCAATCCCGAAATACAGCGCTAATATTTGTTCCATGTGTTCGGGCGACGCGATCAACTGCTTTGTTACACCCGCCGAACTGGTGAACCGCAGCACCCGACCCAAAATCGCAACAGAAATATTCTCACGCATCGCTATACATTCAAAATTCTGGACAAAGAATGACTCTGGATCAACCCGAAGCTCCGACGCTTTCGCTGTCAACAAATTCTCGTCCGCTGGAACATCGCTGAAATCAAAACTCGTCGGATTGCCCAATGCGTGATTGTGAAATCGCCAATATCGGTCAGACAATTTTTCAAGCCGAAATGTCAACGCACCTTGGATGTGTTCACCTGCGCGTAAAACCATGGGCTCACGGAGCGCGTCGCCAAGGCCAAGATCCGCTAAATAGGTTTGGTCAAGTTTGACCAACAAGACAACATGATTACCAAGCGTGCTGTCACCTTTGTCTTTACGGTAAACGCCTGCGACTGCCCGCTGAACTTCAAAGCCGACTTGTTGTAGCGCCCAGCCCAGCAGACCATTGGCCTCATAGCACCACCCGCCACGCCGCCGCCGAACGATCTTATCAAATATTGCTTCAATGCTATGATCGGGCGTTAGCCCCGCCAACACATCAATGGCCTCATAAGGAACTGACAAGGCTTGCGCCTTGTGAATAGCAGAGAGTGTTTGGGCATCAGGATTCAGCGAGCCGCGATATGAAATGCGGTCGAGATAATCTTGCAATTGCGGCAAAAGAGTTTCCACAAAAGTGTAATAGCAAATTTAACGCGCGGCTGCATCTACAAGCTAAAACGAAGCGATCACCCAATCCCTAGTTCTGATTACACTTGATATCCTTCAACCCCGTCGCGTCCACCTTGCGCGACCACTGCCCGTAATCAGCGATCTTCGGATTGACCTTGTTGAAATCAAAGTTCAGCCTCTCGGCACCCTGAAAGCGCAAAACCTTGCACCGCGTTGTCATCTTCTGCGCCATGCTCCATTTGCCGCTGGCATAGAATTTTTGAAACTGCGGCCAGCCTTGGGATTGCGATAGCCAGCAATAATCCACCAGTTTCTCAGACAACAAATGCTCGCACACCAATCCGCTACCATAAGCGCCGATCTTGAATCTGCGGCCATCGGGCTGGGCTTTGAAAACTGAGTTCACGCCTTTGAAATAATCACTGATGGCCGGCAAAACATCACGTGGACCAATGCTTGGCACCGCTTTTCCGAAGTGCCGCTTATGATAAAGCCTGAAGCGCGCGTAATGATCGATATGTCGGCGGTAGCTCCCATCAGCACGAATAAGCCGCGATCTCCGCGACTTGGGCATTGAGCCACCGCGGTGCAAACTATATTCGAACACCAAATCCTTGATTGCAGCGTCAACACCATCAACCGCAAAATAAATTGCTGAACCTGGTGGCTGACCATTTGCAGCTGCCAAATCTAACGCACGCTTTGCATCGGGGGCGCCGTGCCTGCGGGCTAAAAAACGCTCTGGGTCTTCACCCTTATATTGAAACACCGTGACGATGCTTAGACCTGCCTTGATAATCGCATCAGACTCGTCAGGCATCAAAGTTTTGCACTGTTTGGTTTCACTTGGCCAATCATAGTAACGAATGACAGTTTTGAGCCCGAGCTTTTTGAGCGCGTCAGTGCCTTCACGCTTATCGTTTGTGTCAATATTGGTGACGTTTTGTGAAAAGTCAGCCGCAGTCAGTCCGGGATGAGGATCGCAGGATGGCGAAGGCACATCTGCATGAGCACACACGCACGAACATACAAGAGCCACCGCAGCAGCCAATTGTTTCAAAACAGACAAATATTCCCCCAGCAACTATAGAACTGGCGAATGCCATAGCACGCATAATTGCCTAGGGTAAAATCAATTTATTGCCGGGCGGTTAACCAGCCATCTAAGCGAAATCTACTGCCCCAAGCCAGAAGCAGCAGCCATCACATGATAGATGTATTGCTCATCTACCGTGCCGCCAAATAAATGTGCCATTGGCCCCGAAGCATAGATCGCCACATCCTCACCACCATGTGTCTCAGAGGCCATTGGGATGCCAGCTTGCTGCATATAAGCCGCTGACTCCGTATCCACATCCGAAATGTCAGGGCGGGTTACTGGCGCTTTCGCATCCGCTGCTGTTTGGCCTGGTTCAATGGCCGGAAACAAACCACCGGGACCGTTTGCAAAATTGAGCGTGGTGTAAGGCTTGCCATCAGCCGCCAAAGTTTTCTTGCCGTCCACACCAACCACAACGCCAAGGATTGGATTATCGCGCTTGGGATAACCAGCAATCGTCATGGTGTGGCTGTGATCAGCAGTCACGATCACCAGAGTGTCCTTCGTATCAGTGTTGGCCAAAACAACTTTCACGGCTTCATTGAACATCAAGGTTTCACCCATCGCCACAGCTGCATGGCCTTCGTGTTCCGCGTGGTCGATGCGGCCACCTTCAATCATCAACACATAGCCTTTCTCGTTTTGTGAAAGACGGTCAATGGCCAGCTTCGCCATTTCTGCCAAAGAAGGCTCGCCCTTTTTGGCATTGGCGCGATCATTTTCGTAAAGCATGTGCGAGCGTTCAAACAGGCCCAGAATTTTAGGGCCAGATTTCAAATCAATCGCGTTGTAGCCGGCCTGGTCAAAAACCACGACGTGGTTGTTGCCTTTAGCTACCCATTCTTTTGTGAGGTCACGCTTATCTTTGCGCGCGCCCATTGCACCTTCATCATTTGGGTCGGGCGTTTCTGCAGGAATGAAGTTACTGCGCCCGCCACCCATGGCCACTTCTAAACCATCGCCTGCAGGCCAGTTCACCAATTGGTCAGCGATATCTTTGCAACCTTTGCCAGCATCTCCAAGTTGAGAGTCGTTTTCCCAATCGCGGTGGGGGGAATGCGCATAAGCGGCAGCGGGTGTGGCATGGGTGATGCGTGTGGTGGTGACAGCGCCAGTGGCCAGACCCGCGGCTTCGGCCATTTCAAATATCGTCAGAAGTTCTTTGCCTTTTGAACCGGCACAATCGCCAAACTTTGCGTCAGAGCTTAAACCCAGCACATCATTGCGGGTTTTAACGCCCGTGGTCATGGCTGTTGCAGAGGGCGCAGAGTCAGTCACTTGCGCATCGGCACTATAGGTGCGCGACAATGCCGAATAGGGCAAAGTTTCAAATGCCAATTTGTTGGAAACGCCATCGATCTTTTTCTTTTCGCCATCATAAATGCGGCTGGCGGTGATCATCGGAATGCCCATGCCATCACCGATCATCAAGATAATATTTTTGGCCCTGCCCGTGTTTGGCACCAATGCCATGCGCTGTGCCAATTGTTCGGCCGCTGATTTAAAATATGGGTCTTGGGATTGCGGAATTTTTGTTTCTGCAGAAGCTTGGGCAGCAAACGCGAGGAGAGCAATACTTGTAAGCAGGGAAGTCTTGGGTGACATGATAAACTCCATCAAGGCGAGATATGTCAATGCAAGTTAGAAACAAAGTTTGACAGATTGGTGACACTTACATCACCAATCTGGCGTGCGATCTCCGCCCACAAATTGCGCGCTCTTGGCCGTGTATTCAAACAGCTCGATGCGCGAACCTGATGGATCAGCCAGCCATGCCTGCCACGTATCATCAACACCATATTTCTTGTCCGTCACTTTCACACCTTTAGCGCGGATTTTCGCAATGGCTTGATCGAGGTCTGTCACTTCAAAACAGAAATGATCAACTTGCCCAAACGCTGGCAGGGGCGCTTTCTCATCGATGAACACTTCCACATAAGTGCGCCCACCCGCAGCAAGATAAAATCCCATGCGGCCACTAGGGCGGTTGAAATCAAAAGTTTTCTCCAACCCCAGCACACCGACATAAAACTCTTCTGCTGCTTTCAAATTATGCGTCTTCACACACACATGAGCGACCTGTTTGATGAAACTCATGCTGCTAATTCCTTCTCTATATTTGATAGTTCATCAGGGGTGAATGCAAGCGCGTTTAACGCGCCTACGCAATCTTCAATTTGCTCGGGGCGAGACGCGCCGATCAGCGACGACGTCATCCACTTATCGCGGAGCACCCAGGCAATTGCCATTTGCGCCAGCGTTTGACCGCGCGCCTCTGCAATCACATTCAGCTTTTTCACTTTTGCAATAACATTTGGTGCCACTTGTTCTTGCTTCAACGAGCCATTCTCAGTGGCCCTGCTGCCTTTGGGAATGCCGCTCAAATATTTGTTGGTCAGCAAGCCTTGTGCCAATGGCGAAAACACAATCGTGCCCATGCCCGCTGCATCTGCAGCTTCAAATGCGCCACCAATCTCTGGCTCCCGCTGCAACATATTATAGCGTGGTTGATGAATGAGGCACGGCGTGCCCATGTCTTTCAAAATCTGCGCTGCCTCTCGAAGTGCCGCCGCCGGATAATTTGATATGCCAACATAAAGCGCCCTGCCCGAACGCACGGCGGTATCCAAAGCGCCCATGGTTTCTTCGAGTGGCGTATTGGGATCAAACCTGTGCGAATAGAATATATCGACGTAAGGAAGCCCCATGCGCTTCAAGCTTTGATCTAAACTTGAAAGCAGATATTTGCGGCTGCCCCATTCGCCATAAGGCCCATCCCACATGTGATAACCAGCCTTGGTGGAGATGATCATTTTATCGCGGTGGCTTTTGAAATCGAGCTTGAGGATTTTACCAAAAGCTTCTTCGGCTGAACCCGGAGGCGGGCCATAATTATTGGCGAGATCAAAATGTGTGATCCCTAAATCCCATGCCTTGCGGCATAGCAATCGCTTATCCGTCAGCTTATGATCATCACCAAAATTATGCCAGAGACCAAGTGACAAAGCGGGAAGCAGCAATCCACTGCGCCCACTTCGTCTATAGGTCATGCCGCTCATTTCATCAAAGCCCGCGCATCATCCGGCCCCAAAGGTGCCGGACGTTTGCAGGTAGATTTCAACGTTACAACTTTGCCTTTCGCACCAGCTTCCATCACCGATGTCATCACCTCAACAACATGCGCCACCATCGAAATATCACATCGCGCCAAACGTTTTTTCATGATCGCATCGGCCATGTCGGCCAAACCAGCGCAGCGATAGTTGGCCCAGATGACATCAACCTGATCGTTATGATGGCCCCAATTGTTTTTGCCGAACGGATGATCCCATGCGGGCAGAGCTTTTGGCGTTTGGTCATCACCCGCCACCATCACATCACCACCAAAGAAATTTGGATCGGGCACAAACATGGCACCTGTCTGACCATATATTTCCATGTTCTGATGCTTATGCGCCCACACATCCCATGAAAGTGAAACGGTGATGCATGCTCCTTGAGCAAACTCAAGCAGCGCATGATAAGTGGTTGGCGTTTTTACCTTAACCACTTCGCCATTGCGTGCGCCATTACTGATCGTTCGTGTTTTGCGGCCTGTGGTGGCCAGTGCTGAAACGCGCTTCACCGGACCGATCAGATTCACGAGATTTGAAATGTAATATGGCCCCATATCAAGCATCGGGCCACCACCAGGCAGGAAGAAGAAATCGGGGTTTGGATGCCACATTTCCATGCCTGGGCCCATGAAATGGCAGGTGCCGGAAACGATCTTGCCAATCTTGCCATCATCAATGGCTTTGCGCGCCAGCTGATGCGAACTGCCGAGGAATGTGTCAGGCGCTGAACAAACACGGAGCTTTTTCTTGGCGGCATATTTCTGCAATGCCAGTGCATCTTTATAGGAAAGCGTGAGCGGCTTTTCCGAATACACATGCTTGCCCGCATCAAGAATTTGCTTTGATACTTTATAATGCACGGCAGGCACTGTGAGATTGACGATGATCTGCACATCATCATTTTTCAAAAGATCTTTAACGCTTTGCGCCTTCACGCCAAATTCTTTAGCGCGCGCTTCTGCTGCGGCCATATTCATATCGGCCACAGCTTTCACTTCAATGTGATTGAACTTCTTGGCCAGCGTTAAATAAGCCCAGGAAATATTACCGCATCCAATGATGCCGACGCCGAGTATTTTGCTCATGTAGTTCTCCTTAAATTTCAATGTCCTCTCCCGCTTGCGGGAGAAGGAAGGGACCCATTGCAGAGCAATGGGGAGGTGAGGGACGGCTTGGAGATTGACGTCCCCTCACCTATCCCATCACGCCTTGGCCAAAGGCGGACGGGCCCCTTTCCTCTCCCGTTTCACGGGAGAGGGCGTAGCTCAAATCTTTGATAAAAAGTTGTAAGAATTCCTCGCGAATGATTTGAAGTTTTTTGGATCATCATGCTCGACCACATAGGTCATGCAGCGCGTGGCTTCTAACGCTTTGAAAATCTCCGGCCACTTCAATGTGCCAGCGCCCACATCGGCTTGGCCGTGTTGATCAAGGTTTTCGCCTTTGGGTGCGTTGTCCTTAATATGCGCAGTGGTGATGCGGTCGGCGTAAGCCTTGATCCACTTCACAGGATTCTGCTTGGCAAAGGCAACCCAGGCGATATCAATTTCCCAATCCAGCATTGGCCCGCCTTCAAAAATCCGCTCATGCGGCATGGAACCATCGGGCAATTTTTTGAATTCAAAATCATGATTATGCCAGCCGAAACCATAACCCTCGCTGCGCATCACCGTGCCAACAACGCCTAAACGCTTGCCGAAAGCTTTCCAACCTGCAGCAGTTTTTGGGCGCCCATCAGGCATGACATATGGGCAATAAATATTGCGCATGCCCAAAGTGGCAGCAATCTTGACCGCCTTCTTCGGGTTCTTCTCCAACATCTCAATCGGAAAATGGCCAGTGGGCATGGTCATGCCATTGGTATCCAGCAGAGCGCGCGTGGCAACTGCATCTTCATAATTTGCGCCGAAGCCTTCAACTTCCTTGTAACCACATTTGGCCAAATGCTCGACGATAGGTGCCCATGGTTGAAAGTTTCGGGCGGAATAGAGCTGGAATGAAATACGTTTGGGCATTGCGGGCCTCCTTAATGCGATGATGAATAGAGATTGCGGATGATGAGATTGGTCTCTGCGGTCTTAAGATCATCCGCATTGTCGGGCGTGAAAATAATGTCGGCTTTTTCGCCGGGCAGCATGTCGAGCACATTGTCGGAATAACTTCCGAACACGCCTGTTTCAGCGGTCACGAACAATGCAGCATTCTTGGCGCTGAGTGCGATGTGCAATTTGCCATCTTTGATCTTGGTGCTGTGTGTGATTTCGGGGTCGACGATATTCATCGCCTTATAGGGCTCACCCGCAAAATGCACCCTGCCCTTGCTTCCATCGGCAGCTTCATAATCGAGAATGAGAATATGACCTGCGGGAAGTTGGCCCTTTTTCAGCTTCGCCACTGCAACAGCTTTATCAGCGGGAATGTTGGCGCTGATGTCTTTCAAATGTTTAGCTTTGCCCGCAGGATCAAGCGTGCTGAGTTTCAATGAAAGCTTTTGTTTGGTGAGGCGGTCATTCACCGCTTTGATGATGATGCCCCCCGTCTTCTTATCCGGCAAAGCCATCACAGCGACAGGCGCATAAAACCGCCGCGCCATATAATGCATCAACTTCCAACCACCGCCATGATCAAGCGACGACCATGAGGCCACTGGCCATGTATCATTCAGCTGCCAATAGAGCGTGCCCATGCAATGCGGCTTTAAGCTGCGCCAATATTCAACGGCGGTTTTAATAGCGAGGCCTTGTTGCACTTGGGAGAGATAACAAAAATTTCCAAAATCCGTGGGAAAACGGAAATAGCGGAACATGGTCTCGGCAATCCGCGCATTGCCACCCGCATTTTTCTGGTGGCTTTCCATCACTGAAGAGGAGATGTTTAAGTCTTCTTCACTGGTGGCAAATTGTTTGACGATGTGGAGTGATGGATAAGACTGAAACCCAAACTCCGAACAAAAGCGCGGGTTCACATCTCGGTAATGCTCAAAATCTTTCCCCTCATGCCAGACGGACCAGAAATGCATATCGCCAGAGCGATCGTCATGCCACGCATCACCGAAGGAAAGGAGCCCGGGTGATGGGGATGAGGGCCACCAGTTCAGATTTTCGTCTACTGATTTTGCAGCTTGTTCAATGGCGTAATTTAAACGGTCATAGGCAGCGAGATAGCGATCACGATTATCGCGGCTTTCTTTAAACCAAGTCAAAGCACCAATCAATTCATTGTCACCGCACCATAGCGCGATGCAAGGATGATAACGTAGTCGCCAGACTTGGTATGAGACTTCTTGTCGAACTTCTTCCAGAAAACTCTCGTCAGCCGGATACAGATTGCAAGAAAATTGAAAATCCTGCCAAACCATGAGGCCCAATTCATCACAAATGTCGTAAAACCAATCCTGTTCGTAATAGCCACCGCCCCAGATGCGAATCATGTTCATATTGGCATCAACTGCGGCTTGCAGCAATTTGCGAGTCAATTCCGGCGTAGCCCGCGATGGCAGTGCATCTGCAGGAATCCAATTTGCTCCACGACAGAAGATTTCTTTACCGTTCACTTTAAAAGCAAAACGTGCGCCAACTTCATCCTTCTCGTTGACAAGCTCAATCTTGCGCAGACCGATTTTCTGTTTTTTGAGAACTCCATTGCATTCGATTGATAGTTGATAGAGATGCGGTACGCCTGATCCTGCTGGCCACCACAACTGCGGCTCCTTTAGCAAAAAAGAAACAATTTGCATCGGCCTTTCTTGTGAAAACTCGACATTTTTTGTCTCGTTGCCAAATTTGATTGCACACTTAGATTTTTCTGAAGCGTTTTGGCGGAGTTGCAGTTTGACGATGACTGTTATCCAACCCTTATCGAAATAATTGGTGTGAGTTGTGATAACCGGAAAAGGTTTTGGGAAAGTTCGAATTGTTAGCTTTCCATAGGCTCCGAAGGGCATGATGGCCAAATTCCAGTCCCAGCCGGCGTGGCACGACGGTTTGCGCAGGAAATTCGTATCGGGGATGGGACAATTTTGCATCGCATAGGGCACAAAATATGGATGTTCTTTCTGGCGTTTTTGGGCTTCAACAACGTTTGATAAGAAGCGGATTTCGATCTTGTTCTTGCCTGGTACGAGGGCGGCAGTAGGAACCATCTGTCCGATAAAACAATTATTGGTTTTCTTTACATTTTTGCCATTGATCTTAATTTCCGTGACAGTGTCTAGAAAGTCATATTCTAAAACACCGAAGTTCTCGCCATCCCAATCAAATTCCCGCGTTGCAATCCAATCCTGCTCTGCCACCCAGCGCACGTCATATT
>CAXTKH010000076.1:0-15253 GCA_964244815.1 uncultured Aestuariivirga sp.
CTGGCCGGATATGAAGGCCAACTCAACGGGCCATCTGAAATTGCGCAATATCATCCCTATCACGAAACTTTTAGTGTCAAAGCCGCCTTCCGCACGGTAACGGACGGCCATGTGGCCCCGGCTGATATCACTAACGCCATGGCCGCGGGAGCGCGCCAATTGGGTGCCGAAATTTATCGGCGCACACGTGTCATGGATATCAAGCTCTTGCCGAATGGCGAATGGCGTGTGTTCACCGAGAACGGCAACATTGATTGCGAGCATGTGGTCAATTCCGCTGGTTCTTACTGTGATGTCGTTGCAGGCTGGACGGGGCACATCGCACCAATTGCCAATATGTTGCATCAGTATGTGATCACAGAACCATTGCAAGAACTCATCGACCTGAAGCAAGAGCTGCCTGTTGTGCGCGACCCCTATTCGCATTCTTATCTCCGCGAAGAGACCAATGGCATTCTTGTTGGGCCTTATGAAACGGCAACGGCACATGTCTGTTGGGACGGCAATCAGCCGCGCTGGGATTATGAAAGCGAGCTTGAAGTCAACGAGCTGGACCGTATCATGCCGTGGCTGGAAAAGGCCACGGAGCGTTTACCGATCTTTGGCAAAACGGGTGTGA
The DNA here is from genome assembly GCA_964244815.1 of uncultured Aestuariivirga sp. Taxonomy (GTDB): domain Bacteria; phylum Pseudomonadota; class Alphaproteobacteria; order Rhizobiales; family Aestuariivirgaceae; genus Aestuariivirga. Next base: position 620 of record CAXTKH010000076.1, read on the forward strand.
AGTCGATCATCTCTGGTGCCATCACCCACACGCCAGACGGGGTTTATCTGTCTGGCCCAGCGCATGGCCCTAAGAATTATTGGATGCATTGCGGCGCTTCCATTGGCATTTGCCAAGGTGCAGGCGCAGGCAAATATTTAGCGCAATGGATGGTGCATGGCCAAGCTGAAATCAACATGCGCGAGTTTGATCCTAGGCGTTTTGGCACTTGGGCCACGAAGGATTACACAACGGAAGTCTCCATCGCCGATTATCACCACATGTATTATTGCTACAAACCGGGTGAGCAACATCAAGTGGGCCGTGGTCTTCGCAAGTCGACTTTATATGACACGCTCAAACATGAAGGCGCGCAGTTTGCGCAAATTTTTGGATGGGAGCGCGCGCGTTGGTTCGATAAATCTGGCAAGGGTGAAGATTTTTCTTATCGCCGTTCTAATCAGTGGGAAGCGGTACGATCTGAGGCGCTGGCTGTGCGCGAGCGCGTAGGCCTCATGGATCTTTCCACCTTCTCGAAATACGATGTGAAGGGTCCGGATGCTTATGCGTTCCTCGAGCGCATCTGCGCCAACAAAGTTCCAACCAAAGACGGCGGCATTATGCTGGGGCATTTACTGACTGAAGCTGGTTTCATTGAATCAGAAATCACTGTCACGCGTTTGGGTGCTGAGCATTTCTACGTGCTCTCTGCTGCCGTTGCGCAGTTGCATGATTTAGACCAACTCAATTGGCGCAAGCGTGCCGATGAGAATTTGACAATTACTGATATTACCGATGATTACGGCGTGCTGGTACTAGCTGGCCCACGCGCGCGTGATACTCTTGCTGCGTGTACGGATGAAGATTTGTCATTCCGTTGGCTCACAGGGCGCATTGCAAAAGTGTCCGACGTTGAAGGTGTTCGTTTGCTCCGCGTCAATTATGTGGGTGAACTCGGCTGGGAACTCCATGTGCCTATGGCGCATCTGAAAACAGTTTATGACGCAGTGATGAAAGCCGGAAAGCCGCACGGCATCCAGTTGTTTGGCTCTTACGCCATGAATTCACTGCGCATGGAAAAAGGCTATCGCGGCTGGGGTTCGGAACTCACTACAGAAATTGATATGTTCGAAGCTTCAATGCACCGCTTTATCCGGCTGGAAAAAGAAGACTTCATTGGCAAAGCTGCAAGCCTATCCAACAAACAACGGGGCCCTCGCATGGTGCTTTCCTATCTCTCCATCGACAACACCGATTCAGACTGCATGGGCAATGAGCCGGTCTATCATAACGGCGAGGTTGTGGGCGTCACCACATCCGGCGCTTATGGCTACGCGGTTGAAGCATCGCTAGTGTTTGCATATGTTGATCCAAAATTGACAGCAATTGGTACAGAATTTGAAATCATGATATTGGGAGAGAAACGTAAAGCGCGGATCATTCCTGAGTCGGTATGGGATTCCGCCAATGATCGACTAAGGGCATAATGGGGATAGCAAAAAACAAACCACTCGTCGGCATTACCGCAATGGTTTGTGCGATGCTGCTGTTTCCGTTTCTGGATGCGGTGGCCAAATATCTTGGCAATGAAGGTATCCCGGTTCCTGAGATTGTTTGGGCTCGGCAGTTTTTCGGTGCCTTGTTCTTGATTCCGCTGCTCATTAAACGTGAAGGCGTGCAGGCGCTGCGCCCTCGCGATCAAACGCTAAACCTAGCGCGGAGTGTGTTGATCTTGGCTGCTACAGCAATGTTCTTTGGTGCGCTGCGTTATCAAGGAATTGCGGAAACGCTCGCCATTTATTTTGTGCAGCCACTGGTGATCACTGTACTGGCCCCATTTCTGCTCGGCGAACATGTGGGCATTAGGCGTTGGATTGCGGTGCTTATTGGTTTCAGCGGAGTACTAATCATCATCAGACCTGGTTTTCAAGAGTTTAACATGGGCGTGTTACTCGCTTTTGGTTCGGGCGTATGTTCGGCCCTATCACTTTTACTCACGCGGTTTCTGGCAGGCTCGAGCAGCGCATTAGCGACCACGTTCTATAACAGCTTATTTGGTGCAGCCATTGCGTCCGTCGTCGTCATCTATTTTTGGAAACCGCCGGATCAGCACCAAATTATGATGTTCTTGCTATTGGCGTTGATCGGCACCACGGGAAATTATCTTACAGTTCTCGCGTGCGAGTATGCCGAGGTCTCACTGCTCGCACCTTTTGGCTATGCAGAAATGATCAACGCGGTATTTGCCGGTTGGTATTTCTTCGGAGACTTTCCAGACCGGTGGACATTCGTTGGAGTGGCAATTCTTGTGGCGTGCGCGATCTATATTTCAAATCGCGAACGCCTTAAAAGAATTGAGGCAAACGTTGCCGACCCCGGTCGACTTTAAAGCGACGTCATATGTCTGGGCAATTTAGAAGCTTCCCAGTTTTCGCCTGTTGCAATAATACAGCTTACGCCATTTGCCTGAGACGCCAGAATTGTAAATGTCCCCTTTTCGGAGGTAAACACTTCAATCACGGCAAGATCATTGATTGTGCCAAGACCAGTAGACGCTTCGTGATAGGTTTGATCGAGTATCTTGATCAGGTCGTTGCGCTTGCCACAGTGTGGTTGAGCAACAGCCGAAGTCGCGAGAAAAGTGAGTGATGATCCAACACCTATTAACTTAAAGCCTTACATAAAGACCTCCAAGGTCAGCCGTGAGTTTCCAGTCTTTTGGCTGTCAATTACAATTGTCCGTGTCAATGTAATGAAACAACAGCTTGCTAGTTAAAAAAGTTCCATTAGCTCGACTGATAAAATTTATACGTGTTCAACGCGCCGTTCAATGCGGCGATCAGGAATCAACCACATCACCGCGACCAAGAATAGAAGCAGCCCTGACAACCAGGATGCATAAAACGCTGTAGGAATTGAAATGAGATAACATAGAAGGGAAATCTTTTCTTTCGTGCCAGATCCTACAGCGTTGGCGAGCTCAGAGTTTTTGCCGTGAGCTTTAATAATTGTGTGTTGCAAAATAGCGTAGGAAGCAGCGCATAGCAGAAGGTCGGTGGCATAAAGAACAACCGGCCATGTGCCGAAATGATTTTCACCCATCCAAGCTGCTGTGAATGGCATGAGAGAAAGACAAAACAATAAAAGCAGATTGGCCCACAAAATGCTGCCATTCACTTTTTCCACTGTGTGCAACAGATGGTGGTGGTTGTTCCAGTAGATGCCGACATTGGCGAAGCTCAATATGTAGCTGAGAAACACTGGCCAAAGCACTACTAAATCATTCAGTTCTGCACCATGGGGAACTTTAAGTTCCAGCACCATGATCGTTATGATAATGGCGATCACGCCGTCACTGAATGCTTCGAGTCTGCCTCTACCCATGTTAAATCCTTAGAATTGTTTTGGAAGTCCTGCTTCTTTCAAGATTGCGTTTGCTGTATCACGAGACCTAATGCCGTGATCAACAGTTAGGCGCTTACCTGTTTGTGGATGCCACCAGATTTCATGGTCGCCTTTGCCTTGCCGTTTCAAGAAATATCCGGCATTTGCCAATACGCGTATGAGATCACGATAGAAATTGGCCACTAGGCAGCCACTGGATTTTTCAAGTTCTCTGTAGAGCTTGCAATAAAGTGCACAGGAATCTCGCGCAAATCAAAAGTGACAGAACCCTCCTCAATGAGGTCTTCAATCATGGCGATTACTTTTGGACGCAATTTCTCAAGCGTACCTGATTCAGCCACCATGCCAGGTACATCAGCACTTGTTGCCACCCAAACTTCGGCTTCCGGATCCCAGTCTGCTTTTACAACAATTATACTCATAAGTTTAGTATATCACCTGAAACTCATGAGGTCAAAAGTTTCAGATTGAAGGTACTGGCAACTCGGAGTTCCCAACCCGTAATCTCAAGAGATACCAAACCGCAGCCACTCCGATAGTTTTACTCAAAAGCTCAGTAATGAAAGCAGCTGGCGTATAATAGCCTGCCAAGTTTTGGAATATCACGGTATCGAGTGGCACTGAAGCCAAGCTTGACCACAGGATGCGCTGTTGCAGCGGCCACTTAGTGAAAGAATAAATCGCCCAATCGGTCATCTCTGAAACGGCAAATGCGGTGATGCTGGCAAAAGCCAGTGAGAACGCAATTGCTGGATCGTTTGTCCACTTAACAACGAAGTAAGTCAAAATGCCAGCGAGCGCCGTGGCTATTAGAACCTTGTGGCCGATTTCGCGCTGCGCATAATCACGCAACACGAAAACGAAACCCACAACAATATTAGAGATATAAAGAATTCCAATGGGAGTTGTCCATTGTGTCACGCCCTCAATCGACATTGAAGGCGTGAACAGCCAATTCAAAAGAACGATTGCGAGCATATAAAAGACAACCCACATTTTATAATTCCTTAGCCAACAATTTCTTTGGCAGCGAAGTTCTGCTTGATTTCCTTCTTGGCGTTTTCAACGCTGTCGGAACCATGCACTGAATTTGCATCAATTGATTCAGCAAAATCCTTGCGGATTGTGCCTTTTGCTGCGTCTTTTGGATTTGTTGCGCCCATGATGTCGCGATACTTCACAACCGCGTTTTCGCCTTCAAGAACCTGAACTACGATTGGGCCAGACGCCATGAATTTTACGAGATCCTTGAAGAAAGGACGCTTTGCATGCACAGCATAGAATTTCTTGGCATCAGCCAGTTTCCACTTTACGCGCTTTTGGCCAACAATGCGAAGGCCTGCGGCTTCGATCTTGGCGTTGATTGCGCCAGTCAGATTGCGGCGTGTTGCATCTGGCTTAATGATTGAAAATGTACGTTCTAGAGCAGGTGATTTGGCCATGTTGTCCTCGAGTTGAAATGAATGAACCGCCTCATAGCGGCGGTTCATCTTCGAGGCAAGTGTTTGCTTCTTAACGTTGTGTCAAAAGCGAAGTGATACGCGCAATTGAAACACGGCGGTTTTCTGGTTCAGCGTCGGCTGTCGGAATTTTCAAGAACCGCTCACCCAATCCTACGGTTCGCAAATTCTTTCCAGGAATGACGAAGTAAGAAGTTAGCGCCTTCTTGATTGATTCTGCGCGCAGCTTTGAGAGCTTGGCATTATAAACTGAAGAACCCGGTGCATCAGTGTGGCCTTCGATCAAGAACACTTCATTAGGATATTTCTTCACGATCTTTTCGATGATCGCTGCGATGCCATCCAAATTGCCCACTTGCTCATCGCGAATGAAAGCTTCGTTATAGCCAAAGCGAATTGTGTCAATTTCAATACGTGAAATGGAATTGCGCAGCTTTGGTTGAACAGCAATTTCGTCAACTTTATAACGGCGTTTTGGTTCACGTCCAAAATCACTCGGTGGTGCAATCAACACGTCTTCCATTTCTGCATCATCAATTTCCGCTGCGAACACATCACGACGTGGCCTGCGGGAGGGTTGATAGTCATTCGAAATTTCGAATGAATCATCGGCTGCTTCCAATGCTAATTCAGCTTCGCGGCGATGACGCTCTTCAATCAGGCGGCGACGCAGAATGGCGCGGTCACGCTCAACCGAGGCGCGCCAGTAATCGCGGTATGATGGGTCATAGCTATTGTTGTTTTGCGCATCGCCAAAGATCTGAATGCGGATTTGCAATTCAGACACATCAAGCCGTTCTGCCGGGCGCCGATCACGCAATACTTGTTGTGGTGGCGTTAGAACAGTGATGATGTTGGTTGTGTTATTGGTCGTATTGTTCGTTGTGGTTGTCTGTGCTGGTGCAGCAGGTACAGCCTTGGGAGGTGCGCCAGGTGTTGCAGGAGCGGCTGCAGCTGGGGGTGGGGTAGCAGCATTGGCTTGGGCTGCCTTGGCTTGGTTCGCTGCTTCAACTTTTGCAATGCGCTGACGCAAGATATCCTTTTCAGCTTGAAGTTTGGTTCGCAAAGCGCGTTCCGTTGGCCGAGACAATTCGTTGGCAGCCATCAATTCACGCGTTGCATCCAAGCGTGCGCGCAACTGCTCATCGGTCAATGTGTTCACGTCAGTGCTATCGGCCAGATAAGCCTTGGCCTGCTTTTCAGCTGCTGGGTTGCCAGTGTTATTATCCAACGCCTGGGCATCAGCCGTGCTTGCAGCGGGTGCTGGTGGAGGCGGCGGAGGTGCAACCGCAGCAGCTGGTGGCAACGGCTTTGATTCAGGTGGCGGTGGCGGTGGTGGCGGAACCTCTTTTGGTGGCGGGGTTGGTGCCAAAACAATTTTCGGCGGTGCTGCTTCGGCTACCGGCGCAGGTGGTGGTGGCGCTGCTGGCGCAGGCGCAGGAACTGCAGGTGCAGCTTCGGCGACAGGTGGCTGAGCTGCTGGTTGGGCTGGTTGGGCGGCCGCTTGATCCGCAGCAGCCTTATCTTTAGCTGCTTGATCTGCAGCGGCTTGATCTTTAGCTGCTTGATCCGCAGCTGCCTTCATTGCAGCTTGATCTTTCGCAGCTTGGTCGGCCGCAGCCTTGTTGCTAACAGCTTGATCTTTTGCAGCTTGATCAGCAGCGGCCTGATCGGCAGCAGCTTGGGCTTTTGCGGCTTGATCAGCAGTTGCTTTATCGTTGGCGGCTTTATCTGCTGCTGCTTGATCCTGGGCTGCCTTGTCTGCAGCGGCCTGATCTTGAGCAGCCTTGGCTGCTGCGGCCTTTTCGGCAGCTGCTTGTTCCTTTGCAGCTTGATCAGCAGCAGCTTTTTCTGCGGCGGCTTGTTCTTTTGCAGCATTTGCGGCTGCAGCCTTTTCAGCCGCAGCTTGTTCTTTTGCAGCTTTTTCGGCAGCTGCTTGTTCTTTCGCAGCAGCTGCAGCGGCCGCTTTTTCAGTTGCAGCCTGTTCATTGGCTGCTTGATCAGCTGCGGCTTTTTCTGCGGCAGCCTGATCCTTTGCAGCCTTTTCAGCGGCTTCTTTTCCAGCACTTGCCTGCTCTTCTGCAGCTTTTTGTTGCTCTGCAGCTTGTTGCCTTGTCTGTAGCTCACCTTTTGCTGCTTCAGCTATGGCGGTTAGTTGTTCGCGGATATTTTGCGGCAAAGATTCATCTTTAGCCAAGGCGGCTGCTTGTTTCGCACGTTTTGCAAGCTCTTGGTCATTGAGTTCCGTAGGGGGGCGTGTATCTGCAACCAACTTCAACACATTTTCTGGCAATGCTGGTGCTGCGGCTTCAGGCGCTGGAGCAGCTGGCTGGTCTACAGCAGGAACTTCAGCTGCGGGTGGATTTTCTTGCGCTGCCAGTGGCAACATGAAAAGTGCCAAACCAAAAATGCTAGCCGCGTTCAATGATATCTTCATAAAATCCTCCGATTCAGTGCCACAATTCGTCTAGGCGATTGCGTTAATGCAAAATGACTGCGGCAGAACTGTGTACAGCTCTGCCGCAATTGCTCATAAGTCTGAACGCCAGATGAACGCATTTGTTCCGCCATATATGAAATTAAAGCCGTCCAGCTTCGATAATTCGTTTCAAAAACCCGCGCGTGCGCTCCTGTTCAGGATTGCCGAAAATCTGTTCGGGCGGGCCTTCTTCGTGGACTACGCCTTCGTAGAGGAAGCACACTTTTGATGCTACTTCTTTAGCGAAGCCCATTTCATGGGTTGCCAGAAGCATCGTCATGCCTTGCGATGCCAGATCGCGCACGATGTTCAAAACTTCAGAAACCAATTCGGGATCCAGCGCCGATGTGATTTCGTCCAGAAGCATGAGCTTGGGTTCCATCGCCAACGCGCGTACAATAGCCACGCGTTGTTGTTGCCCGCCAGAAAGGCGGTCAGGATAGTCCTTTGCTTTGGCGTCCATACCTATGCGCTTCAGCAATACCATTGCTTTGGCATCAGCTTCAGCTTTGCTCATGCCCAGAACTTTGGTTGGCGCTAAAGTTACGTTGTCCAAAACCGACATATGCGGAAATAGATTATAACTCTGAAACACGATTCCAACTTGTTGGCGCAGTCGATTCAGATCAACACCCGGACCAGATACGCGGTCATTTTCCAATCTGATTTCACCAGATTGAATTTGCTCAAGTCCGTTGATGCAGCGCAGCAGCGTGGACTTGCCGCAGCCTGACGGGCCGATTAGGCAAACCACCTGGTGTTCATCCACATTCAAATTCGTGCCACGTAAAACGGGCACGGGGCCAAAATGTTTTTCGACATTTTTGATTTCGAGAAATGCCATGTGTCAGCTCCCTGCCCGCATGCGCGCATTATCGCGGTCCAACATCCGGTCCACGAGCCGTGCTTGCGGGATAGTGATCAACACGAAAAGAATGGCCACTACTGTTACCGCCGAGAGATTAAACGCATTGGCGGCAATAATTTTTGCTTGGCTAAACGCGTCCACCACGCCGACCACTTGCACAAGTGCCGTATCTTTTTGCAGTCCGATAAAATCATTCAACAAAGGCGCAACGATGCGGCGTACGGCTTGAGGGACCACCACATAGCGCATGGTTTGCAGATAGCTGAGACCTAATGAACGCGCGGCCATGGTTTGGCTTTGATGGATGCTCTCGATGCCTGCGCGGTAGACTTCAGCTACATAAGCCCCGTAGGTTAAAGTGAGCGCCAAGATGCACCAATAAACAACATCGATGCGCACAGCCGCCGAGCGCTCCATCGGTGAAAGCGCTGACAAGTCCATGAACATACCCATAACGTGCGTCATCAATACGTCAGATAAGCCGGAGGTTGGTATGCCAAAACCAATCAGATAAAGTGTGACGATTCCGGGAAGACCTCTGAACACATCGCAATACATGATGGCGAGTGCGCGAATGGGTTTGCCAGCGGGGCCTGGTGTTAAGCGCAACAGCGCTACTATAAGGCCCCAGACTAACACGAGTATTTCAGCGACAACGAAGATGAATAAGTTTACGGTGAAAAACTTGACAGTTACCAACCACCATTTTGCCTGCATCAGCGGCAATTTGAAAAATGTTTGGCCAACGGCAACATTGTTAATCAAAATAAAGCTGATGAAGCCCAGAAAAATCAGCGCGAAAAATCCCCATCCGAAAGTTATTGATGAGTGATCGCGAGCCGCGGCAGTGTCGATGCGTGCTTGGACAATGTCGCCGCTTGCCAGATTTGCAGTGGCACTGCGCGTCAGCTTTATGCCGCGAAAGGCAGGAATGAAAAGAGTGGCCACGGCCAAGATAACAGCGGCAAAAATGAATTTGTATATCGGGCTGTTGGCCTCCAGGTAAGTCAGAGCACCATCCACAATCCAAGACGTTCCAATTGCGGCTAAAACGCAAAGCGTTGCGAAAGCAATTGCACCCCACGCCAGACGATCAGCGCGTTGATGTAAAGAAGATGCGCCTGAGCTTGGCGCATCTTCGGTTATATGTCGGTTTGTCACTTAACTATTATGGCGTGAAATATGTGATGGTGGCTGGGTCTTTGCCCCATGCGGCTGCGAGATATTTTCCACTAAGTTTGGCCATCGTGCCATCTGCAATCATGGCAGCAATAATCTTGTCGATTGTGGCATTGTTCGGGTTGCCCTTTGGATAAATCGCACCATAAGTTTCGCCCGTTTTATATTGGCCAACAACTTTCAGCTTCCCGCCGCCTTGCACTTCTTGCGCAAGCACGATGGAGGTATCGGTCATCGCCACGTCGATTTGGCCCGCTGTCAAAGCTGCAAACATGCTACCTGAATCGGGATACACTTGAGGAGCTGCAACGCCCAACTTGTCGGTTACGAAGGAGGCACCTGTGGTCGCTTGTTGCACGCCGATGCGGGCTTTCTTGATTGTGATTGCATCAACCGGGGCATCTGCCTTTGTCAACACGCCGATATCTGAGCTGAAATAAGGTGTCGAGAAATCATGAACCTTCTTGCGTTCATCTGTGATCGAAATTTCTGACATCGCCATGTCGAAATCATGCGTTTGACCAGCAATCAGCGCATCCCATTCTACCGGAACCAGCTTCACTTTGTCGAAACCGGCGCGCCAGGCGATTTCTGCACCCATGCAATATTCCATGCCATCTTTGATCAGTTCTGGCGTATCGCCATTGTACCAGATTGGAGCTGGCAGATTGGTTTCGAGCGTCAATTGGCCAGGTTGTGCTGGAGCATCAATTTTCATTGATCCTTTTTCGCCTGTCACTTCACAATTATCAATCATGTTGGCGGCGTTTGCAGCGCCAGCCATCGCCAGAATGGCCACAGCGGCCAACAAAGTTCTCTTCATCATTCTTTTTCTCCCTGATGTGAATTGAGATAATTTACAGCCGAAAAGAGCTTTGAGGGCAAGCGTTAAACGACTTGTTCTGACGAATTTAACGCTATATTGAGGCGGTTATGAGCCCTGCCCCTTTTAAAGTTGTCGCGTTTTATCAGTTTGCGGCGTTTCCAGATTATGCTGAAAAGCAAATGCCACTTTTGGATTTGTTCCATGCGCATGGTATCAAAGGCACAGTGCTGATTGCAGCTGAAGGCATCAATGGGACAATTGCCGGAACACCCGAGAACATCGACATGGTGATTGTGGCGATTAGTGCTATTACGGGTCTAAATGATTTAGAGCCCAAATATTCAGCCGCAAGTCAAATGCCGTTTCGCCGCACGAAAGTGCGATTAAAAAAAGAAATTGTGACGATTGGCGATGTGCCTGCCGATCCCTTGGCCAAGGTTGGCAAATATGTCGAACCAGAAGATTGGAACGCGCTGATTGCTGATCCCAATGTGATTTTGATTGATACAAGAAATTCATATGAAGTTGGTGTCGGTACTTTCAAAAACGCAATTGATCCGCATACTGAGAGTTTCGGAGAATTTCCCAAATTTGTGCGCGAGAAGCTGAAAACTAAGCCCGATGCGAAGATTGCAATGTTCTGCACGGGCGGCATTCGCTGCGAGAAGGCTTCGAGCTTCATGATGCATGAAGGGTTTGAGAATGTGTTTCACCTGAAAGGCGGTATTCTCAAATATCTTGAAAAAATTCCGCAAGAAAAATCCATGTGGGAAGGTTCGTGCTTTGTGTTTGATGAACGCGTTGCAGTGGGGCATGGACTGACGCAATCGGAATACTCGCTGTGCCACGGTTGCATGAATCCAGTCTCACCGATGGAGCGCCGTTCGCCTAAATACGAAGAAGGTGTTTCGTGCCCGCATTGCGCAGACCGCCTGACTGACCAACAAAAGGCATCAAACCGTCAGCGCCAAGTACAAATGACTTTGGCGAAGAAAAAAGGCGAAAAACATCTAGGGCCGTTTTAGGGAGGATTGAAATGCTGCTTTATGTGACTTTGGGTTCGAACGATATAGCGCGTTCCCGAAAATTCTACGATGCCGCCTTGGCTCCATTGGGCATGCTGCGCAATCACATTGATGAAGATGAACTTGGCTATGGCGCGATGAACCGAACGCCCGAAGATCGCGAAAACGTTTTATGGATTGGTCGCCCGTATTTGAAACTGCCGGCCAATTGGGGCAACGGCACGATGATTGCTCTGAGTGCAAAAACACGCGAAATAGTGGATCAGTTTTATATTGCAGCTTTGGCCAATGGCGGCACCGATGAAGGTAATCCAGGGCTTCGGCCTTATCATGCGAGCTTTTACGCATGTTATGTTCGCGATCCGGATGGGAATAAGTTGAGTGTAGTATGCGAAGCTGTGGAGTGAATAATCGTCCTCTCTCGTTTCTTCAACGGGGAGAGGAAAGGGGCCTATTGAGCGTTAGCGCAATGGGATAGGTGAGGGACGGCGGCCTCGGAGCTTGCGGCCCACTCACCTCCCCCAATGCTTCGCATTGGGTCCCCTTCCTCTCCCGTTGAAGAAACGGGAGAGGACTTTAAGTCAACCCGTCCAGCCTAAGCCTGCTGCAACACAATTCATCGTCATGAGCAATGACATATTCATTGCCTCGGTCGCTTTGTCGCCGCGTGTTTGCTTCAAAAGCTGCACCTGCCATTCATTAGCTTGATCAACCATCGGGCGCACGCGGTTGAAGCGGCGTTTGAAGCCTTGGAAGCGTTCGCAGAGTTCTCTATCGCCTGAAAGTTCCAATATCACTTTCGATGTGCGCTTATGTTCGTGTTTGATCAACGCATATAAACGCTCGGCATCGTTGCGATCTGGAACGAGCGAGGCGTATTTTTCGGCCACGCTCATATCCGCGAGGAACAGAGATTTTTCGACTTCATCGATGGCCAATCTGAAACCAGGTGATTTCAAGAACATTTCGCGCAGCAATTTAAGCCCGCCTGGGCCGCTTGCTGAGAGATAATCATCAAGCGCGTAGCCTAAGCCGTACCAACCCGTCAGCAGATGGCGGTTTTGGCTCCAAGCAAAAACCCAAGGAATGGCGCGCAAATCAGAAAGGCCCTTGGCACCAAAACGCCTTGAAGGACGTGAACCGATTTTGAGCAGTGCTAGTTCTTCGACCGGAGATGCAGTTTGAAAGTAGGTGATGAGAGCAGGATCGAGCGCTAGTTTTTGATAAGCTTTAAACGAAAGCTGGGCAATATTTTCGACCGCCGCTTGATGTTGCGGATTGAAGCGCTGTTCGCCTTCGTCAGTAGATTTAAGTGTGTGAAGCAAGACTGCAGAAGTCAACGTTTCGAGGTTGATTAAAGCGGTGCCGCGATTGGCGAATTTTGAGGACACAACTTCGCCCTGCTCAGTCACGCGCATTTTACCACCGACCGAACCTGAAGGTTGAGCCGCAATCGCCCTGCCCGCTGGTGCGCCGCCACGGCTGACCGAGCCGCCACGCCCGTGAAAGAAACTGATGTTCACACCAGATTTTTTGCCAGCGCGGATCAACCGGCGCTGAGCCTCAAAGAGTTCAAAATTCGCTGTGAAGAAGCCGCCGTCTTTGTTCGAGTCCGAATAGCCCAACATGATTTCTTGTGTTCCACCATTGGCGGCAACAGAGTTGCGGACGATGGGGTTGGCCAAAAGGCTTTCCATAATTGCAGGGCCTGCGCGCAAATCTTCGATGGTTTCGAAGAGTGGCACAACGCGGATGCGGCAGGATTCGTGGCTTGATGGATCGCTGAACAGGCCACAATACTTTGCAATCAGATAAAGGCCTAAAACATCGTCAGCATTCTGAGTCATCGACAAAATGAAGGCGCCAATGGCTTTTGGATCGGGGCCATCTAGAGTTTCGCGGATCAGAAGCAGAAGTCCCAAGAGTTCCTCGGCCTCTTGGGAAACGTCACGGAACTGTGGAACGAAGCCCATCGGTTTTGAAAGTTCAGCAGCAATCCATTTGCTCCAATCGGCAGAATGGATTTCTGGTGCGTCAGATTTTTCGAGCGGGTTCATCTTGCGCCACAGCTCAGTGATCACGCGGTTGATGACTGTGGTATTTTGACGGATATCCAAACACGCTGTGCGGAAGCCAAACACTTCTGCTTCCCAGCGCACGGGACGCACCAGCGACGTTGCCAAGCTTGGGGCTTTCATTTCTGAAAGCGCGTCTTCGACAAACAGAAGAAGGTTGATCAACTCATCAACATTGGCGAAACCTTTTGCCGCTGAAATTGCGTGCGTTGCATTCAATCTGATCCTCAGCGCACTGAAGAATTGGCGGAATGGTTCAGTGGGATTGCGCGCGATAATTTCTGTCGCGTCTGATGCGAGTTGCAACTGCTTTGCGAGTTGTGCAGTGAAGTTTTCGGGAATTGGCATTTCGTAGGAACTGACAGATATGAATTCTGCAAGTTCTTTCAATTTTAGATCGAGCCGCTTTACTGATGCTTGTGCGTTTGATGCCAAAGCACTGCGTGTTGTTTCAACAGTTACAAAGGGGTTGCCGTCTCTGTCTCCGCCAATCCATGACGAAAACTTTAGAGGTGGGGAAATGCGTGCTGTGAGCTCGGGATAGTGACGGATCACTGCTGACTGAATCAAATCACAAATGGCTGTTGTCCGATCAAACAAAGCATCGCGGAAAAAATGCAGTCCCCAAGCGACTTCGCCTTCGACTGATGGTTTTTCAAGTCTGATTTCACCTGTCATCCATAGGAGATCGATTTCATTGCGGAGTTGGACAAGCATGACTTCGCGCTCACGAGGCGTCCAACGCGGGATGTCAAGTTCAAATAGTTTAAGATAGATGCGGCGATGGATTTCCAGAACAGTCACGCGCTTGGCTTCGGTGGGGTGTGCGGTAATGGTGGGGCCGACATCGAGTTTGTCTAAAACGTCTTGCACAGTTTCTGCAGAAACACCAAGTTTAGCTGCTTCGGCAAAGGCCTGGCTGATTGAACCGCCCACCTCGTCCGGGCCTGCTTGTTTTTCCAACGTACGGCGATTTCTGATGGCGGCGTTTTCTTCCGCAATGTTCATGAGCTGCAGCCAGATGCCAATAGCTTGCAACGCGTGTTCGACGAGATGGGATGGGATTGTGGCCGCGGCTTCTGGCTGGTCTATGATCGGCAGGACTTCTGGCTCGCGTGTTTTGATCACCTGGCGAAGCAAGTTTCGAAGTGTGGCTGTGACTTCGTCGATGTAACTGGCATCTTCAGTCAGAATTGGCTTTTGGCTGTTCATAATTGTGTTTTGTGCAATGCAACATAGTCGAAGTCAAGGGAAAGTCTGATTTGCGCTTCGGGTTTTCAGCCGCTATGCAGCGGCCATGTTATTGATCAATGATTTGACTTATCGTATCGGCGGGCG
>CAXTKH010000077.1:0-15211 GCA_964244815.1 uncultured Aestuariivirga sp.
GCGATGCCACTGATGGTTCCGCGAACGTAATATGAACTAAAAGTGTCCCACTTTTAAAATATAATAACAATTTCAATGATTTAATTTCTGGGTGATGATCCCTGCGGGAGTGAAAAATTCGAGCTTTTAAAGCGTAAATCCCAATAATAGTGTACACGCTGTCTCGAGTTATTTCAAAGCGTTATGCAGTACGTGTACACCCTGCCAACTCAGTCAAATATTCCATTACGCTATAACGTTCAAAATAGTGAACCTTCGAAGTCTTGGTACTGGGGTAACAGATTTGTCACGCGTAAACTCTAACTGATAATGGCGCTTATTTTTCAGTCACATTCTGCCTTGCGCATATTTTTTAAGCAGAGTTAATGTAACCCTTCTTCTGACTAAAGTCAGGGAACTTTGTTAATCCCATGAAATAAAACCCTTTTTTGAGAGCCGCTCATGAATTAACCATCTGGCATAAGGCTTGCTTTTCAGAGTTAGGCGCAACCAGCCGAAGGTGAAAATGATTGCTGGGCGCAAAGGGTGGGTTAGGTTGAGTTCAGGATCGCAGGTTGAGTTGATTAGTGTTTCGAAGCGCTTTGCTTCGACAATCGCTGTTGATGTAATCAATCTCAAAATTCCCGCTGGCAATTACTGCTGCCTCCTTGGGCCATCTGGCTGCGGCAAGACCACAACCTTACGCATGATAGCAGGTCATGAAGCAGTAACTTCGGGCGATATTCTGCTTGGCCTACAAAATGTAACTGATCTGCCACCTGCTGCGCGTGGCACGGCAATGATGTTTCAGTCTTATGCGTTGTTTCCACACTTGTCGGTTATCGACAATGTAGCTTTCGCATTGAAAATGCGTAGCGTTGAGAAAACTGAACGACATGCAAAAGCTCGGAAACTCCTCGAGCTTGTTGATATGGCAAGCTATGAAGAACGATTGCCAGCCCAGCTTTCAGGCGGCCAGCAACAACGCGTGGCGCTTGCGCGGGCTTTGATCACAGAACCACAAGTCTTGTTGCTTGACGAACCGCTTTCCGCTTTAGATCCATTCCTGCGCATCCGTATGCGCGCTGAACTGAAACGTTTGCAGCGTGAACTAGGCATTACCTTCATCCATGTAACCCACGGCCAAGATGAAGCCATGGCATTGGCTGATATGATTGTGCTGATGAATGACGGAAAAATTTCGCAAGCTGGAACGCCGCGCGAAGTTTTCAATGCGCCAGCCAACGAGTTTGTTGCGAAGTTTATTGGCGGCCATAATATTGTTGCTCGTGCCGGTAAGAAATTTGCAGTGCGCAGCGATCTTATGGAATTGCAGATGAAAAAGCCCACCGCAAAAATAGATTCCATAGCGGGTAAAATTTCAGAAATAGAATATCAAGGCACAGTTTTTCACATCACCCTGAACAGCACTTCGGGCGAAGACATGATGGTGCAGATGCCTGAACATAAATTCGATGCCACACCACTGAAAGTGGGGGCCGAAGTCTACGCAATATGGGAGCCGGCTTCAGCCCACGCGCTTGGCTGAACGGAACAAACAAAAGCGCTTCAACAAATTCGGGAGACGAATTCAATGATGAAGAAAACACTTAACCGCCGCAACCTGCTAAAGACGGGCGCATGCCTCGCCCTTGGCTCAGGCATGATAACCGGTTTTCCTGCGGTTCATGCTGGCGAAGAAAAAGTGCTGCGCTACCTCGGCACTGCCGTGAACCAAGCGGACGACATTTCCAAACAACTATTCAAAGACACAGGCATTAAGCTTGAATATATTTCAGCTACCACCGACGATGTCACCAAGCGCGTGATCACGCAACCCAATAGCTTCGACATTTTGGACACCGAATATTTCAGCCTTAAGAAATTGGTGCCATCAGGAAACATTCTTTCACTTGATGCCAAGAAAATCAAAGAATTCGACAACATCACACCAATCTTCACCAAGGGTGAGTTGCCTTCAGGTAAAAAAATTGGTGATCAAGGCACAGCGCCTAAGAAAGTGATGTTCCTTGAAGCTGAAAACTCAACGACATTTGCCAAGGAACCCACACAATGGGTAACCTTGATCCCGACCGTTTACAATGCCGACACGCTTGGCATTCGCCCTGACTTGATTAAGCGTCCGATTGAATCCTGGGCTGAGTTGCTGAACCCGGAGTTCAAGGGCAAGGCATCGATCCTCAATATTCCATCCATCGGCATCATGGATGCGGCCATGGTTGTTGAGGCCACTGGCAAATATAAATATCCTGACAAAGGCAATATGACCAAAGAAGAAATCGACATGACCATGGCAGTCATGACCGAAGCCAAAAAGGCTGGCCAATTCCGCGCCTTCTGGAAAGACTTCAACGAATCGGTAAACTTGATGGCTTCCGGCGAAACCGTCATTCAATCAATGTGGTCGCCTGCTGTAACCGCTGTGCGCTCAAAGGGCATCGCTTGCACATTCCAGCCCTTGAAAGAAGGTTATCGCTCATGGGCCTCAGGCTTCTGCGTGTCAAAAGCCACTGCTGGGCCAAAGCTTGACTATGCCTACGAATTTGTAAACTGGTTCCTGTCTGGTTTTGCGGGGGCTTATCTCAACCGCCAGGGCTACTATTCAGCCGTGCTTCCAACCGCGAAAGCGGCCATGGCGCCCGAGGAATGGGCTTACTGGATGGAAGGCAAACCAGCAACAATAGACATCAAGGCACCTGATGGCACATTGCTTGAAAAAGCCGGTGCTGTGCGTGACGGTGGCTCCTACGACGACCGCATGGGCAATGTAGCCTGCTGGAATGCCGTGATGGACGAGAATGAATATATGGTGCGGAAATGGAATGAGTTCATTGCGGCATAAATAAAACGATTACACCAATTTGTTGTCATTCCCGCCTTCGCGGGAATGACTATTTAATTTTGGATTTACTTCTTTGACTCCCACCCGCGCGCCCACTTTGTTATCTTGGCTGCAAGCTGGCCCGATGATGCTGGTCTTCGCTCTATTCTTCATTCTGCCATTGTGCTTCGTAGTGATGGTGAGTTTTTGGGATTACAACGAATATCAAATGATCCCCAGCTTTACGACGCGGGGTTATTACGAAAGTTTTGAAGGCTGTCTAACGAAGCTGCCTGAACTCTGCACCATGCTCGCCACCTATGTGAAAACGGTAAAGCTATGTCTGATTGTGTGGCTGTTTACATTTCTGATTGGATTTACCGTTGCGTATTTTCTCGCGTTTCATGTGCGGTCAAAAACCTGGCAGATTGCGTTGTCACTGCTTTGCACAATTCCGTTTTGGACATCAAACGTCATCCGCATGATCGCGTGGATCCCACTTCTCGGCCGAAACGGTCTAGTCAATACGGGACTGATTGATCTTGGCATCACCCATGAACCAATCGAGTGGTTGCTCTATTCAGAATTTTCAATTTGCCTTGCGCTCGTCCATCTCTTCACGTTTTTCATGATCGTACCAATTTTCAATTCCATGATGCGTATAGATCGGCGGCTGCTTGAAGCGGCCTATGATGCCGGTGCCACAGGTTGGCAAACCTTGTGGAACGTCATTATTCCGCTGTGCAAGCCTGGCATTGTGATAGGGTCTATTTTTGTGATTACCATCGTGATGGGCGATTTCATCACGATCGGTGTAATGGGGGGACAGCAAGTAGCAGCGGCAGGCAAGATTATTGAAACGCGCTTGAATGCACTGCAATTCCCAGCCGCTGCGGCCAATGCCGTTATTCTACTCGCAATTACGTTCTTGATTATCACCATGCTCAATCGGCTGGTTGATATTAGGAAGGAACTGTAATGCGTGAGGGAAGACCCAGAAGCTTTTACCTGTTGGCTACATTCTTCGCTGCCTATGTGCTGTTTCTATATGGCCCGATGTTTGCAATCTTTGTGCTGTCGTTCCAAGGCCCTCAAGGCGGCCTTACCTTTCCAATGAACGGCTTTTCATCGCATTGGTTCGCCAAGCTTTTTGCAGGCAATGGCATTGTCGATATTGGTGCAGCGTTGCGGCGCTCCATGGCCTTAGGGCTTGTGGTGATGTTGATCACGGTCGTATTATCAGTTTCAGCAGGCATGGCATTCCGCAAAAAATTTCGGGGCTCCTCAATTTTGTTCTATGCAGCAATCGCCAGCCTGATTGTGCCATCAATCGTCACATCGTTAGGCATTGCCTTAGAGTTCCGCATCATTGATGATCTGTTCAAGAATTATATCTCAAGCGATTGGCAAACTGGCATGGGCCTTTTCACCTCTGGACTTGGTGCACATCTTACCTGGACCCTGCCTTTTGGGCTTCTCATCATGTTTGCCATTTTCAACCGTTTTGATGGGCGTTTAGAAGAGGCCGCACGGGATTTAGGGGCAACGCCTTGGCAGAGTTTCCGATTTGTAGTTTTGCCGATTATCTTGCCCTCCGTCATCGGCATTGCGCTGTTTGGTTTCACGCTTTCGTGGGATGAACTGGCACGCTCCAGTCAGGCAATTGGCTCTGTCAACACGTTACCGCTCGAATTGCAGGGGCTTACCACGACCGTCACCAACCCCGATATCTATGCGCTGGGAACAGTCACCACAGGCGTTTCTTTTATTGTGATCGGCCTCTGCCTTGGGGTAATTCTACTGCTGCAACGCCGCCAGAAAAAATTTGGCTCTGATGCAGGCAGAGGGGTTTGAAATGCTTATCCATGTTGTAAACCCAAACACCACTGAATCCTTCACCCGCAAAATCGAGGCTGCTGCACAAGCCGCAGTTTCTCCCGGCACTAAAATTTTCGCGACCCAACCTGATATGGGCCCTGTCTCTATCGAAGGCTATTATGATGAAGTCTTCGCAATGCCCGGCATGTTGATGCGTATTGTCGAAGCTGAAAAGAAAAAAGTGTCAGGACACGTGATTGCTTGTTTTGATGACACAGGACTACACGCGGCCCGCATGGCAGCAACAGCGCCTGTTATAGGCATTGGTGAAGCCGCTTTTCACGCGGCAAGTTTGATTGCTGATAGGTTCAGCGTGGTCACAACTCTCAGCCGGTCAATCCCCGTTATCGAATATAATCTCATGCGCTATGGATTAGCGTCACGATGTGCAAAAGTGCGCGCTGCCGAAGTTCCAGTTCTCTCGTTAGAAGAACCAAACTCGCCTGCACGAAAACGCATCTCGACGGAAATCGAATTAGCTAAAGTGGAAGATCGCTGCGAGGCCATCGTGCTTGGATGTGCAGGCATGGCAGACTTGGCGCAAAGCCTTTCGCAAGAACATGGACTGCCAGTGATCGACGGTGTTTCGGTTGCTGTTGGCTTGATCGAAATGTTGGCGCGCAGCCAGCTGCAAACATCAAAGATTGGCGGCTATGCGACTCCACTTTCGAAAAAATATTCCGGCATTTTTGCGCCCTTTGCACCGCACAATAATTGATCAGTCTTTGGCGCGCGCGCCCAAGATTCGGTCATAGACCTTCTGCCTAATTTTAAATCACTTCATTTTGTCGATATATTACAGCGCATTAACTTCTGTTAACGATATGGCACGTCCGTTGCAGAGTTTCCGCAGTGCACAAATTGCATCAGGGAAAAACAACATGACAAACAGACGGGGTTTTCTAAAATCAACAGTCGCCTTCGCAGCACTGGCTGGCGCGGCACTCGTTCCACAATATGCTTTTGCAGAAGGCGAAACGATTAAGGTCGGCATTCTGCACTCTTTATCCGGCACCATGGCGATCAGCGAAACCACATTGAAAGATGTGATGCTGATGTTGATTGACCAGCAAAATGCCAAGGGCGGCTTGCTGGGCAAGAAGCTTGAAGGCGTAGTAGTTGATCCTGCTTCAAACTGGCCACTCTTTGCTGAAAAAGCACGTGGCTTGATTTCGGGCGATAAATGCGCCGCCGTGTTTGGTTGCTGGACTTCCGTTTCGCGTAAATCTGTATTGCCAGTATTTGAAGAATTGAACAGCTTGCTATTCTACCCAGTGCAATATGAAGGCGAAGAAAGCTCGAAGAACGTATTCTACACTGGTGCTGCACCGAACCAACAAGCAATTCCAGCAGTTGACTATTTGATGAACCAAGGCGTGACGCGCTGGGTTCTGGCGGGCACTGACTATGTCTATCCAAGGACCACCAATAAGATTCTTGAAGCCTATCTCACTATGAAGGGCGTTGCCAAAGAAGATATCATGATCAACTACACGCCATTTGGTCATTCTGACTGGCAGACGATTGTGTCAGATGTAAAGAAGTTTGGTTCAGCTGGTAAGAAAACCGCCGTTGTCTCTACAATCAACGGTGATGCGAACGTTCCATTCTACAAGGAACTCGGCAACCAAGGCGTGAAGGCGACGGACATTCCAGTTGTGGCTTTCTCTGTCGGCGAAGAAGAACTAGCCGGTTTGGATACCAAGCCGCTGGTCGGCCATTTGGCCGCATGGAACTATTTCATGTCCATCGACACGCCAGAGAACGCTTCGTTCATCAAGAATTGGAAAGCCTATACTAAAAATGACAAGCGCACCAGCAACGACCCGATGGAAGCCCATTACATCGGCTTTAACATGTGGGTTGCCGCGGTGACCAAAGCTGGCACAACCGATTCAGATGCTGTGCAAGATGCAATCATTGGTGTGAGCGTTCCTAACTTGACAGGCGGCTATGCGGCCATGTTGCCTAACCATCACATCACAAAGCCAGTGTTCATCGGTGAAATACAAGCTGATGGCCAGATCGATGTTGTCTGGCAAACTGCAGGCCTCGTCGCAGGAGACGAATGGTCAGATTTCTTGCCCGGCTCCAAAGACCTAATCTCCGATTGGCGCAAGCCTCTGCATTGCGGCAACTTCAATGTCGTAACCGCAAAATGCGGTGGCGCTACATAATATCAAAAAAAGAAGGCCTGGCCGGGTTCCTCCCCCGACTGGGCTTTTATAAGGAGGATTGAGCTTCTATGGGCGTCTTCAGATATTTAATAGCTGCTTTATTAATTTTTATGAGCGTGGCGAGTGCTACTGCTCAGGATGTAAGTGTGCTTATCAATAACTTGGGTGTCGGCAGCTTTAAAGAACGAGAAGCCGCAGTTTCTGCGCTGGTTTCTTCAGGTAATCCGGCCGTTGTACCAGTTTTGCAAGCCCTGTCAGATGGCACGTTATTTGCGCGAAAATCAGACCATAAAGTTTTTATCGCAACGGCTTCAGGCGATGTGTTCACGCTTGTAGACCCCGCGAGCAACGCTGATGCGGGGCAAGCGGCCAAGGGCGAACTTGAAAAAATCAAAGTCAACAACGCACTGCGCGAAATCATGAGCAATGCGATGAGCGGACTCACTCTATTCAGCAAAGACGCGAAAGTGCGCAAAGATGCGGCACTGGCTGTTCTGAAATCTGGCGATGCGACAGCGTTAACCGCGCTCGAAAAAGCTATACCTGCCGAGAACGATCCAGCAGTTGCAGAGATTATGCACATTGCGGCTGCGGCAGCCACACTCAAAAGCGATCGGCCCGACGCTGATAAACGAGCAGCAATTGAAACATTGGCCAAGCAAACAGACCGCGACACGGCTTCGCTTCTCAGAACTTATGCCAGTAGTGTCGCCGACCCTTTGAAGACCGCGGCTTTGGCGGCATCGCAAAAAATTGAATCGTCACTCAGCACATGGACGGCGGTGCAAAACATTTGGTTCGGGCTTTCGCTGGCTTCTGTCCTTCTACTTGCCGCAATTGGCCTTGCCATAACCTTTGGTGTGATGGGTGTCATCAATATGGCGCATGGCGAAATGGTGATGCTGGGGGCCTATACAACCTTTGTCATTGAACAAATCTTCCAAACCTACATGCCCGGTATTGCTGATTATGCGTTGCTCGCTGCCATTCCCTCCGCCTTTATAGTTTCTGGCTTGATGGGTATTGCAATTGAACGCAGCGTTATCCGCTTTCTTTATGGTAGACCCCTCGAAACACTACTCGCCACGTGGGGCGTATCCCTGATCCTACAGCAAGCGGTGCGCAGTATTTTTGGCCCTACGAATAAGTCCGTAAACACTCCGACTTGGATGAGTGGCTCCGTCGATTTTTCGAATGGTCTTTCTTTCACTTTAAACCGAGTTGCAATATTAATATTTGCGCTCGCAATATTTGCTGGTCTGATGATCTTGATCAAGCGCACACCGCTTGGCTTGCAAATGCGCGCTGTGACTCAAAACCGCCCAATGGCCAATGCCATGGGCATCCGCTCGTCGCGCGTTGATGCGCTGACATTTGGACTTGGCTCTGGCATTGCTGGGCTTGCTGGTGTGGCTCTTTCACAAATTGATAATGTCAGCCCCAATCTTGGTCAAAGCTACATCATCGATTCATTCCTCGTCGTGGTCTTCGGTGGTGTGGGTAATTTGTGGGGCACACTTGCGGGCGCGCTTACTCTGGGCATCGCCAACAAATTCCTAGAGCCATTTGCCGGCGCCGTTCTTGCAAAAATATTTATATTGGTCGCCGTTATTCTGTTCATTCAAAAAAAGCCACGCGGGCTGTTTGCGCTCAAAGGCCGATGGGTGGATGCATGATCAGCAAAGTCTTCATGCCGCTTTTGGGCAGATCCGGAATTGTGTTTTTGGCTGTTCTCTCCACAGTGGGCATATTGGTGCCGATGCTTAATTTGTTCACGGATTCCACATCTCTGTTCCATGTGCCGGATTACGCCGTCACACTGGGCGGCAAATATTTATGTTACGCGCTGCTTGCTCTGTCGGTCGATCTGGTCTGGGGTTATTGCGGAATTCTAAGCCTCGGCCATGGCGCTTTTTTTGCACTCGGTGGCTATGCCATGGGCATGCATATGATGCGCCAAATTGGTGCGCGCGGCGTCTATGGCAACGCTGACCTTCCTGATTTTATGGTATTTCTCAATTGGAAAGAACTGCCATGGTATTGGCACGGATTTGAATATTTCCCATTCGCGCTTTTGATGATTGCTCTAGCGCCGGGCATTTTAGCCTTTGTGTTTGGCTGGTTTGCCTTTCGCAGCCGCGTGACCGGCGTCTATCTTTCAATCATCACGCAGGCCATGACTTACGCGTTGCTGCTCGCCTTCTTCCGTAATGACATGGGCTTTGGCGGCAATAATGGCCTGACCGATTTTAAAGATGTTCTGGGCTTCTCAGTTCAAACGGCCAGCACAAGAGCCCTTCTGTTCATGCTATCAGCATTGGCACTTGGATCATGTTTCATCATCGCCAGGCAAATCGTAAATTCAAAGTTTGGAAAAATTATCATCGGTATTCGTGACGCAGAATCGCGAACCCGTTTCCTCGGTTACCGCGTCGAACACTACAAACTCTTCATTTTTGTAGTATCAGCAATAATGGCAGGTTTTGCAGGCGCACTCTATGTGCCGCAAGTCGGCATCATAAACCCTTCAGAATTTGCGCCTTCAAATTCGATTGAAGCAGTGATCTGGACGGCCTTTGGCGGACGTGGAACCCTCTGGGGCGCAGCACTGGGCGCCATTGTAATCAACGCGGCTAAAAGCTATCTCACGGGCGCTCTGCCCAACGCCTGGCTTTTTGTTTTGGGTGGACTAGCCGTCGTGGTCACTATCTTTATGCCGAAAGGCTTGGCAGGATTCTTTGCAGGTTGGTCAAGTCTGCCAAAGAAATCGGAATTGCCTGTTTGTGTTGCCGAGGCCGCTGAATGACCGCCGAAACTTTGCTCTATCTCGAAGGTGTTTCCGTTTCATTTGACGGCTTCAAAGCGTTGAACAATCTCAATCTCGACGTTGGCTCAAATGAAATGCGCGCCATCATTGGCCCCAATGGGGCAGGAAAAACGACGATGATGGATGTGATCACTGGCAAAACGAGGCCTGACGAAGGCCGCGTGTCGTTCCGCGACTATGCTTTGACCAGCTTAGATGAAGTGGCCATTGCCAATATTGGTATTGGCCGAAAATTCCAAAAACCCACAGTGTTTGAAAGCCATACAGTTTGGGATAATCTTGAACTGGCAATGAAAGCCAAACGTTCAACATTTGCTTCGCTGCGGTGGAAATTAACGGATGACCAGCGCCAAAACATTCAAAGCACTCTGGAACGTATCAATCTTATACCTTCTGCAAAAAATCTCGCAGGCAATCTGAGTCATGGCCAAAAGCAATGGCTCGAAATTGGGATGTTGCTGATGCAAGAGCCTGAGTTATTATTGGTCGATGAGCCCGTTGCCGGCATGACCGATGCTGAAACAGAAAAGACGGCAGAGCTGCTCCGCGACATTGCCAAAACCAGTGCTGTGGTCGTTGTTGAACACGACATGGATTTTATCCGCGCTTTGGATGTGCGTGTCACAGTGCTGCATGAAGGTTCGGTTCTGGCCGAAGGCAATCTTGATATCGTGCAGAACAACCAACGCGTTATCGACGTTTATTTGGGGCGATGACCATGCTTGATGTGAAGTCAGTTAATGTTTTTTACGGCGCAAGCCAGGCCCTCTCCGAAGTCTCAATTGCTGCTGAAGCAGGCAAAGTCACTTGCGTGCTGGGCCGAAATGGCGTTGGTAAAACCAGTTTGATTAAAACCATAGCGGGCCTGCAAACAGCAAAGTCCGGCTCAATGATGTTTGATGGCGAAAACATCACAGCATTCAGCACGGCACAACGCGCCCGCAAGGGCATCGCACTTGTACCGCAAGGGCGCGAGATTTTCGCGACGCTTACGGTCGAAGAAAACCTGAAAACCGGATACGCCTGTTTACCCCGCGCAACGCGCCACATTCCCGATGAAATTTTTGAATTGTTCCCCGTTCTCAAAAACATGTTGGGCCGTCGCGGCGGCGATTTATCTGGTGGTCAACAACAACAACTGGCCATCGCACGCGCTTTGGTCACACGCCCGCGCCTATTGTTATTGGATGAACCCACGGAAGGCATTCAGCCGTCAATTATAAAAGACATTGAACGCGTCATTGCACTCCTGCGAGATCGCGGCGGCATGGCAATAGTTTTGGTCGAACAGTATTTTGAATTCGCGAAAATGCTGGCCGATAATTTTATCATCCTCAATCGCGGCAAAACAGTTCTGGCAGGTGACCGCAAGGCACTTCTTGATGATAGCGTTAGGACTCATCTTACGGTGTGACCCATGTTGGCAATGCCTCCCCTTAAGTCCAAATTGCTCGACCGCAAGTGCGCAAAGCGAGCGCAGGTGCGTTCGTTTCGGCTGACTTTGAATCTATATTTTTCGCTGCCCATTCTGGTCGCTTTTGATCATTTTGGAATGGAAAATCCACTTGGTCTGCTTCCATTTTTCTGGAAAGTGTGAGGACCTTTCTTGTGTAAAATCACAAAATTATCCTCCAGTTTAGTAAAAATTGTTCTAAAAAAGTTAACGCTCGGAACTACGCAGTACCACTGTGGTTATTGGTGCGTTGCATCACATTTTGCGGACCAAGTGAAGTTCCAAGAATTCCTCAGTACACGGATCATTGTGGGAGAGGAAAGCAGGATTAAAGCATTGTTCACAAAGTGGTGACAAAATTGCCGAAAACCATTGTAGTAGAATGACTTATCATACCAGCACTTTTTGACCGAAACTGCAAAATGTGGACTACATCATTGTAAGCCTTTGAAACAGCTGGTGTCAGAAGACACCATCTTGCAAGTTGGCCAATCATCCACATCTGACACAGCGGGACGCTCCAATTGGAGTTTGATTGTCATGGTAGATGAGTTTGATTTCGAGCCCCGCTTCGGCAGGATAGGTTACAAGAAATCTGCAAGGCCGAAACCCTTTGTCCGGCAGGTGCTGGATGTTGCCTACAAGAGCGGTTTCATGACAAGGCGTAAGTCATCGTTCACCGGACAGCGCATTGGACGCGGTGCGGCATGGGGCACGCTGGCGTCAGCAGGCTTTATGAACAAATGGGGCCGCCGCGCAGTTGTGAAGGTGCGGATTGCGAAGTTGAGGACTGGCAACTTAGCCGCACCCCGCGCCCATCTGCGCTATCTCCAGCGTGACGGGGTTGATCGGTCAGGTGAGCCGGGGAAACTGTACGGGCCGGAATTGGACAATGTTGGTGTTGGTGCATTTACTGAGAGTTGCGATGGCGACCGTCATCAGTTCCGGATCATTGTGTCCCCAGATGACGGTGACAGGCTTTCTGACCTCAAGCCCTTTGTCCGTGACTTAATGCAGGACGTGGAGCGTGACCTTGAGACCAAGCTCGATTGGGTGGCTGTTGATCACTACAATACAGGGCATCCGCATTCCCATATTATTATCCGGGGCAAAGGCGATGATGGCAAAGACCTGATTATGGCCAAGGATTATATCACCCACGGCATCAGGGCGCGGGCGGGCGAATGGCTGACCTTGGAACTGGGGCCGGAGGATGAGTTTGAAAAAGTTATCAAGCTGGCCCGGGAAGTTCAAACAGAACGCTTCACCAGACTCGACAGATCAATCTTGAAGCATGTGGTTCAAGGCATGCTGGTCATCAGTGCCATGCCACCGTCCGAACCTCATGTGCATAGCTCGCATATGAGGCGACTCAAGCACCTTTCCAATCTAGGTTTGGCTGCTGAATTACAAACAGGGGTCTGGGAGATTGATCCAGACATTGAACGCAAACTCAGGAGTCTGGGTAACCGCAACGATATCATTGCCACGATGCACAGGGCCATGCGGGAGGCCAAGATTGACCGTCCGGGCGTCAGCTTCGCCATCTTTGATGGTGAGGCGTCAACAGGGCCCGTCATTGGTCGTGTCGCAGCAGTGGGTCTTACGGACGAGATCAATGATCGTTACTTCATCGTTGTTGATGGTATCGACGGCAAAGTTCACCATGCTGATTTAGGGCGCATTAGGCCGGAAGCACTGCCGGGCAAAGGCATGATCGTTTCAATTGAAGCAGCAGAACAAGAATCGGGAAGCCGCCAACAGTCGCGATTGCGGATTCTGTCCTATTTGAATCTGGAAAATCTTGCTGCCACAGAGGGTGCGACTTGGCTTGATCGAGAGCTTGCCAGCAAGTCGCCAGCACATCTCAGTAATCAAGGCTTTGGGACGGACGTCAAATCCGCATTGGGCAATCGCCTGCAATGGCTGACCGAGCGCGGCATGGTTGAGTCAACGCCAGATGGTGGTATCCGCCCTGCTGCCGCTGCCATGAAGGCGCTCACCCGCAATGAGTTGAACCATGCCGTTGCCAAGCTTTCTGCCGCTAATGGCTTACATGCAGCTCAATTGATGGACGGCGAACGTTTTGAAGGGGCATACAACAAACCCATCACACTCGCGTCGGGTAAATACGCTGTCTTCGAAAATAGCAAAGAGTTTACGCTTGTTCCGTGGCGTCCAAGCTATGAAGACATCAGAGGCAAGAACCTCACGGGCAAAGTCACAGGGTCGACCATTGCTTGGGAGTTGGCCGGGCGCAATCGCGGCTTGGGTATCTGAAGCGAAAATAGACAACATGAACACCGTTCGCGGGGTGGGCTGTCGCTTCCTTCTATGCCCGCTGCGGCGGACCGCAACTGCGCAAGCTCTCATGGCCGTGGTTGAACAACAATGCCCTCATTCGCACAGTCCTTCGCGTTGTTACGGCCTTCGGTGCGGCCCGCCTCATTCAGCGGGCCTCTCCGTCGCTCCTGCCGCCCACCCCGCTCGCTGGGTTCAGTTGCGAAAGAGGGTAGGTGACGTTCAAACGCAATAAAAGCGATGGAGTTTTCCAATGACACAATCGAAGCCAAACGCCTTCCCAGCTTTTCCCGCCTTTACCAATTGAGAAACATTCAGGATTGTACGAAATTTGTGAAATGCCTTGGACAAAATCATTTCAACAAGTTGCTCTATCGAGTGCGCGCGGACTTTCGCGCGCCGAAGCAGCCGCGTATGTTGGATTGGGCGTAACTTTCTTTGATGAAAAGGTTGCGGAGGGAGTTCTTCCAAAACCATTGCAGATCGGAAAGCGCAAACTTTGGGATAGGCGCGAATTAGACGCTGCCTTTGACAAGCTCAAAGGTAGTGTGCAAAACTTGGGAGTAAACCCATGGGATACATAATGGCGCAAATTGAATTCAAATATTTGCACCGGACGAAAAATAGACACGGAAAATACTATTATTCATTCCGGAAAAAAGGTCACAAACGCATGGCTATTCCCGGCGTGCCGGGCAGCGCAGAATTTGTGGCGGCATATGAGTCAGCGCTTGGCCTTTCTATAAGTGAAAAGAAGATCAAACCTGGATCAGTATCAGCATTAGTAAATCTCTTTTACGGCAGCACAAAATTCGCTGGCCTTGCCAAGCACTCAACGCAGCGAACTTATAGACATGTTCTGGATAGTTTTTGTGAGGAACACGGCGATAAGCCAGTCGCTTTGTTAGAAATGCATCATGTCGAAAAGATCATTGCAGCAAAAGCTGGCACACCTGCTGCGGCAAATCAGTTGCTAAAACGTCTTAGTCAGGTTCTCGATGTTGGCGTTAAGCATGGTTGGATCAAAATAAATCCCGCAAAAGGTGTTGAGAAAATTAGGTACGCAGCCAAGCCAATTCACACTTGGACTGAAGAACAAGTTGGACAATTTGTTAAACGTCATCCGCCGGGGACGATGGCGTATCTCGGATTTGCAATCATGTCTTGCACAGGAGTTCGGCGTTCAGATTTAATAAAATTGGGGAAACCAAATATTCGCGGTGACAGGCTCGTCGTCGAGAGCATCGAGAAGAATAATGAATTATTGAATGTGCCATTACATCCCCTGCTTTTGAGTGAGCTTTCAAGCATCAAGGATAGGTTCATATTTATGGTTACCAGCTTCGGCGTACCATTCTCTTCATCGGCAAGCTTTGGAAACTGGTTTCGGGATCGCTGCAACGAAGCGGGTCTAAAAGAATGTTCGGCCCACGGGCTTAGAAAACTAATTGCGACGCGCCTGGCTGAAGCGGGTGCAAGCGAGAACATAATATCGGCAATTCTCGCATGGCGAGATAACCGCCAAGCTTCGCACTATACAAAAGCTGCTAACAAAGGGAAACTCGCTGATCTAGGAATGAAGCAACTTACAGCTGGCGGAACGTAAGAAAAACACAAACTGTACACCCATTCCATAAAGTGTACGCCCAATAATTTAACTACCTGAAGTTAAAAGAAATTTCTGTAAAAATACTTGATGTGGTGATCCCTGCGGGAGTCGAACCCGCCTTTGCAACGTGAGAGGCTGCCGTCCT
>CAXTKH010000078.1:0-14723 GCA_964244815.1 uncultured Aestuariivirga sp.
TGATGGCGATGTAGGATTTGCCCTTCTTGTCTTCCTGAATGGTCAGCTGATCAAGACGAAGGCCTGTGGATTTCAGGAATCCATCAATGGCAGGCTGTGGCGCATCAATGCGCGGGCCTTTGCGTTCTTCGCTTGTGTCCGCGGCTTTGGCGTTGAGGCCTTCGACCGACAGCACCAAGCGGCGCGGTGTGGCGTGAACTTGCGCGCCCTCGTAAGTGAGGCCAGCATCGACCAATGCGTTGGTAATGATCGACTTTAAATCTTCAGCGGCTTTAGATTGCATGCGCGCAGGGATTTCTTCAGAGAATAGTTCAAGGAGGAGTTCGGCCATTATGCGCTCCCTCCCACAGTATTGCTCCACGCCACGCAGCAGGCTTTGGCCAGTTCGCGCACGCGTCCGATATAGGCTTGGCGTTCGGTCACGGAAATCACGCCACGCGCATCAAGCAAGTTAAATGTGTGTGAGGCTTTGATGCATTGGTCATAAGCGGGCAGTGCCAATGTTGGTTTGTTGCCGTCGATATTTTTAGAGAGCAGCGCCTGACATTCTTTCTCGCATTCGGCAAAACGCGTGAACAGCGCCTCGGTGTTGGCCTCTTCAAAATTATAGCGCGAATATTCTTGCTCAGCTTGCAAGAACACATCGCCATAAGAAATGCGGCCATGGCCTTGCTCGCGGCCATTGAAATTCAGGTCGTAAACATTATCGACGTCTTGGACATACATGGCCAAGCGTTCGAGGCCATAGGTGAGTTCACCAGAAACCGGATTGCATTCCATGCCGCCCATTTGCTGGAAGTATGTGAATTGCGAAACTTCCATGCCGTCGCACCAGACTTCCCAGCCAAGGCCTGCTGCACCCAATGTGGGGCTTTCCCAATCATCTTCGGCAAAGCGAATGTCGTGCAACGCGCTGTCAACGCCGATGGCCTTGAGCGAGCCCAAATAAAGTTCCTGCAAATTGGGTGGCGATGGTTTGATGATGACTTGATATTGATAATAATGCTGCAGGCGGTTTGGGTTCTCACCATAGCGGCCGTCTTTTGGTCTGCGCGATGGCTGCACATAAGCCGCGGCCCAATGTTTGGGGCCGACTGATCTCAGAGTTGTGGCCGGATGGAATGTGCCAGCGCCCACTTCCATGTCATAAGGCTGGAGGATAACGCAGCCTTGTTCTGCCCAATAATTGTGGAGGGTTAAGATCAAGTCTTGGAAGGATTTAGTGGGGTTTAAGGGCATTTCGAATTCTTATGTTGTGATGGGCGGTGCTTAGAACATTATGGATGGGGGGTGAAGCGGAAATGTGGTGTTTCAGGCACTTAGCTGCGGCGGTATACATGGGCGCGCGTTGTAAACCCGCTTTCAGTTTTTGATTTGGGCATGGGATGATAGATTGGGGTGGTTTCGGCTTTTGTGAGTTGGCCGGATGTTTCGAGTGCTGCCAGCTTTGCGGCAAAGCCTGCCTCGTCCCATACCACGGTGCCTACAGTGAATATCAAATAGCCGCCCGGTTTTGTTATCCGCACTAGCTCATCAAAAGCCGAGGCTGGTGCGTGGCCTGTGGTGAAGGTTCCGGTGGAAACGATGCATTGCATTGATGCGGTTTTAAAATCGAGCGGTTCGCCCAGAATACCTTGGGTTAGTTGCGCATAGACAGTGCGCTCGCGGGCGATTGCAAGCATGCCTTTAGACATGTCGATGCCGTGCAAATTTGTGTAATTCAAAATGGAAAGCAGTTGGCCCAATGTACCGGTGCCCACGCCTGCATCGAGAATTTCGGCGATTGGGTCTTTGACATAACGGGCCACGAGGCCGATCATTATTGCGGGATGAATGTAGCCCGTGGATTGCATATCGGCATCATAATCGGATGCCCAATCATCATAGGTTTTGGCCAGTTGTTCGCGCGACGTGGAATGATAAACGCTTTCAATGCGTTTATCGGCTGTTGATGTCATGCCTCTGGCACGTATACGCCAGTGATGGGATCAAGACGCAGGCGCGGCATATCTTTGGCGTGTTGCTGAGGATCCCTCACCTTGGCCTTTACTTTTTGTGCTTCAAGATTTTGCAGCGCGCGCATCATTGTCTTGAGCGCGATCCAACCTAAAATCATCAAAGCAGCTGTTCTTAAAAAACCCATATTACCACCTCTTATAAGTCACCAGACTATCACAAACCGAAACGTTGCCACAATGCCCGATGTTCCAGAGTGTTAAGAATGGCTTCAGGCATTTCTGTGGCAGCCGAAAAACCTAGTCTTTTCAAGCCCCAACCCTTTGGTGCTTCGATTTCGACCAGTTCAATCATCTCTCCAAACTTACGTTTCAAAACCTCATCCAGATGACCCAGGCCATCAATTAATCCCAATTCGAGTGATTTTCGGCCTGTCCAATAGGCGCCGGAGAAAAGCTCTTTTGATTCTTTCAAGCGGTCCTTGCGGCGTGCGCGCACTTCGGTTTTGAAGGTTTCGTGCATTTCGGAAAGCATGGATTTAAGTTTTTTAACGTCTTCAGGTTTTTCAGGTTTGAAGGGATCATTGGTGGATTTGCTTTCGCCTGATGTGTGCACGCGACGTTCAATGCCATATTTTTTCATGGCATTCGGAAAACCAAAGCCTCCTGAGATAACACCGATCGAGCCGACAATGGAATTTTCATCAGCATAAATTTCATCAGCTGCGCAAGCCAGCCAATACCCACCCGAAGCTGCGACGTCTTCGCAAAATGCGTAGACTGGAATTTTGTTTTCAGCTGCCAAGGCGCGAATGCGGTTTGCGATGATGGCCGATTGCACCGGAGAACCACCCGGGCAATTGATGGCAAGTGCTACGCCAGAGACACCCTTTTTGAATGCCTTCTTCAGCAGCGGTTCGAGTGATTTTCGGTTCAGCCGCTTACCTCCACCTATGCCGCCTTCGGACGCGATGACGCCGTCAAGCCTGAGAATATTTATGGTTTGGGTTTTCTTGCGAAAGCGGGAGGGGATGAGTTTACGGAGACGTTTGAACATGCGCGTATGTAGGGCGGAAAGTGGCAAATATCAAGTTGGGGAGTGTGGAAGCTGCAATTGCATGAATTGGTTGAACGGCGATTTTTCATAATCAGCAAATGGCCCACAGTTTATGAACCCATGTTTGCGGTAGAGTGCCAATGCGGGATCGAACGCCGGGCCTGAACCTGTTTCAAGCAGCAGCGTGCGGTAGTACTGCGTCTTGGCTATTTCGATGATGTGAACTAAAATTTTTTCAGCCACGCCTTTCCGCAAATTTTCAGGGTGGGTGCGCATGGATTTGATTTCAGCTGTGCCGTCGCCCAAATCTTTAACCGCGCCACAGCCAAGCAAGGTGTCATCTTCCCAAAGTGTATAGAATGAAATCTCCGGCTTCTGGAGGCCAGACCAATTCAGGGCGAATACGCTCCCTCGTGGCGAATTGGCGTGCATCTGCTCCAAATGATATTTTAATAAGGCTTGAACTTGCGGGTGCTGGAAATCGCCAAGAATGATTGTCATTGGTTAAAGCAATTTTTTAGCGCAGACGCCAAGCGGCTCCGTCGCGGAGTACGGCTTCGGCGTCTGGAGTGAAGCCGTTGTCTGCTTCGTGCAGAATCAAACCAGGCAATAATTGCATGGGGGCTTTGGAGCCTTTGATGCCTTGCACGATGACGCGCGAGGCCGCAGTGCCTTCGCGTGCATAGAGCGGGGCCACGCGGATGTCGCCGAATTTACCTTCCATGCCTTGCAGCAATTTGCCAAGAGTCTCTGCACGGTGGATCATTGTAACCGTGCCGCGCAATGTGACCATTGCGTAGAGCAGCTTGATCCAGAGCTCGAGATCATCAGGCCCGAATGAATGAGCGGCTGCTTTGAGCAACGATGGCGACTGCGTGACTTTGCCATCTTCAAAATAAGGCGGATTGGCAAATGCATGCGCGAATGAACCATGTTCTGGCATGTGAGATAAATCGCGGCGCATAGCGTCCTTCACGTCGCCCTGGATGACTCGAATATTATCGCTCAGCTTATTGCGCTTGGCATTTTGCTCGCACAACACCGCGTAACGCGAATTCAGTTCGATTCCTGTGATATGCAACAAAGGGTTGCGGGCCAGCAAGCACATTGCAGCTACGCCAGCGCCAATGCCTGCCTCAAATATTGTTTCGCCGTCAACGGCAGGAATAGTCGCCGCCAAGAATACTGCATCAATTCCAGCACGATAGCCTTTTTCGGGCTGCAGGATTTGGAGACGACCACCGAGAAACGCATCATCAGTCAACGATGAAGGCGTGGCTGTGCCTGCGCCAGCGGGGCGAGCAGTGGTTTGTGAGGATTCAGTGGAAAGTTGCATATTGTGGGCAAACCTAGCTGCAAGATGGTTAGCGAAAGGTTACTACATCTTACATCGTTTAAAAGATATTAAGACGCGGCAATGGGTCACCTTTGAATTGTGCTCGCCGAGGTTCCTATTTAGATGCAAACAACGAGCAGGTGCAATATGGGCGTCGTCATCGCATTTGAGGGTGGGCAGAGGCAGACAGCGAGTTTAGATTCGCTGGTAGCATTGACCAATTCCGATATGGCCCTGGTGAATGAATTTATCATGGAAAAAGCCCAGAGCCATGTGGAGCTGATTCCGGAACTTGCTGGGCATTTGATCAATTCCGGCGGCAAACGAATCCGGCCGATGCTGACAATCGCTGCTGCTCGCATGTGCGGCTATACCGGGCTTCACCACCTGAAGCTCGCTATGAGCGTGGAGTTTATGCACACGGCCACATTGCTGCATGACGATGTCGTAGACGAGAGTGATTTGCGGCGCGGCAAGCTAGCGGCACGCGTGATCTGGGGCAATCAGGCATCGGTGTTGGTTGGCGATTATTTGTTAGGCCAAGCTTTCAAGATGATGGTGGAAACGGGATCTCTCGATTGTTTGCGAATTTTATCAGAAGCAGCTTGCACCATTGCTGAGGGCGAGGTGTTGCAGCTTTCAGTTTCTCAAGATACGTCGACAACTGAAGATTCATATTTGAAGGTTGTAGGTGCCAAGACTGCTGCGCTGTTTTCAGCTGCGGCAAAAGTGGGTGGCGTAATTGCAGGCAAGCCACGCAATGCGCAGGAAGCTTTGGAGTCATTTGGTAGAAACTTAGGCATCGCATTTCAATTGGTGGATGATGCACTGGATTATTCTGGCAAGCAGGCATCACTTGGCAAAGCAGTGGGTGATGATTTCCGCGAGCGCAAGATTACGCTGCCAGTTGTTTTATCATTCCGGCGCGGGGCTGAAGAAGAGCGTAATTTCTGGAAGCGCGTGATGGAAGACGGCAATCAGACCGACGATGATTTGATGTATGCGACCAAACTGATGGAACGGCACGGCGCAATATCCGACACGATTGAACGCGCGCGACACTATGGATCAATGGCGTGTGACGCGCTTGCGATTTTTCCGGATAGTGAATGGAAGACGGCGCTGCTTGAGTCTGTGGCTTTTTGTATTTCAAGGGCGCATTAATTTAAATTGTAAGCTCTGTGAGGCTGATGCATAAAATTCGGTTGTTTGAAATTCGGCTTCGGTGGCACGTGTTAGTTGCGTCCATGATCGATCAATTTCCGCTCCAGTCACGCCACCCCCATTTGGAAGCTTGTCCGATAAGACTTCCAACTTGCGCAACCAGTCTTCATCCCACGTACTATTTACCCTCTTAAAGTTAGTCGGACGACCAAGGGCAAGTTCTGTCATATCGACAAATGCCGCTAGGCATATGCACCCCCTACCCAGTCCCGAACTTGACCTAATGTTTCTGGCCACAAGTCCGGATTGGCGGCGCAATCGTAAATGGAGCCAACCAATTTCTCATAGTTAAACATTTGTTTCTCCAGACTTTTAGCGTCCCTCGATAAAAGCTGGCAGAGAACATCAGTGCGTGCCTCATTCAAACCAATGACGGGTCATTTGTTTGGATGATAGCTCAATTTCCACACCCTGATCGGCGCTGACTTGACTTTTCGGCGCGCAAGACGCAATTTGTTGGCGTTCGCGTAATCACCAACGCGGGAGAGACTGGGTTTTTGCCCAGCGCCGAAGGAGCAACCGCCCCGGAAACTTTCAGGCAAAAGGACCGCTTGGTGAAATATAAATCTGGAGAGCAGAGGTTTGGCTTTAACGCCTTGCCGCTCACCGAAGGAGAAAGCAGGGTCGCGTCTACGAGGTGACCGTGTGAAAACTCTCAGGTTCCTGACAGAGGGGGCAGACTCAGA
The DNA here is from genome assembly GCA_964244815.1 of uncultured Aestuariivirga sp. Lineage (GTDB taxonomy): Bacteria > Pseudomonadota > Alphaproteobacteria > Rhizobiales > Aestuariivirgaceae > Aestuariivirga. The sequence goes on from CAXTKH010000078.1 coordinate 6,259, forward strand.
TTGCACTGGGTCTTGCCAACATTTGTCAGGAGACCAAAAAATTGAACGAAACCCTTCAACGCACCCCACTTTATGAGGCGCATAAAGCGCTTGGCGCGAAGCTTGTGCCTTTTGCTGGCTATGAAATGCCAGTGCAATATCCCACTGGCGTTATGGCTGAACATCATTGGACGAGGGCCAATGCCGGGCTGTTTGATGTATCGCATATGGGGCAGTGTTTTATTGTTGGCCCAGATTTTGAAACCACATCCCGCGCCATGGAAAAATTGGTGCCTGCGGATATTGCGGGGCTGGCCCCACATCAACAGCGCTATTCGCAACTGTTGAATGAAGATGGCGGTGTGCTTGATGATTTGATGATCACGCGAGCTGCCTATAAAAATTATGAAGGTTGGCTTTATGTGGTGGTGAACGCTTCACGCAAGGAGGCTGACTATGCGCATATTGCCAAGTATTTGCCAGAAGGTGTGACGCTGCAAAAAGGTGAGGACATGGCCTTGCTGGCATTGCAGGGGCCAAAGGCGGTTGAAGTCCTGACAAAATTTGCGCCCGCTGCCGCTAATCTCAAATTTATGCATTATGCAGCTTTGGATATTGAAGGCATTGCCGCGCACGTAACAAGGTCAGGATATTCGGGTGAGGATGGGTATGAGCTTTCCGTTTTTGCGAAAGATGCGCAGCGATTATGGGATTTGCTGATGGCCGATGATTTGGTGCGGCCCATTGGTTTGGGCGCTCGCGATTCATTGCGACTTGAGGGCGGCTTGTGTCTGTATGGGCATGAGCTTGATGAAACCACCTCCCCTAACGAAGCGGGATTGCTTTGGTCGATTGCAAAACGCAGGCGCGAAGAAGGCGGATTTATTGGTGCGGCTCGCGTTCAGAAGGAGTTGGCGCAGGGCGTTTTGCGAAAGCGTGTGGGGATCAGACCAGAAGGCCGTGCCCCTGCGCGCGATGGCACGGAGATTCAAAATGCCGAAGGGCGCAAGATCGGCGTAATTACATCTGGCGGCTTTGGTCCAAACGTGAATGGGCCGATTGCCATGGGTTATGTTGAGACTGCATTTGCCGATGTGGGCACAGCAGTGAACCTCATTGTGCGCGGCCAAGCCATGCCTGCACAGATTATCAAACTTCCTTTCATTCCAAATAATTTCAAACGTTAAGGGGACTGCTATGAACAAAGTGTTTTCAAAAGATCATGAATGGGTTGTGGTGGATGGCGATGTGGCCACTGTCGGAATTACCAACCACGCGCAAGAACAATTGGGCGATGTGGTGTTTATCGAGCTGCCAAAGATTGGTGCCAAGGTGGAGCGTGATGCATCAATTGCTGTGGTCGAAAGTGTGAAGGCCGCCAGCGAAATCTATGTGCCAGTATCTGGCGAGATTGTTGCAGTCAACAACGAGTTGACGGGTGATCCAGCATTGGTGAACCGTGATGCAGAGGGCGAGGCATGGTTTTTTAAAGTGAAGCTGGCCAAGCCTGATGAATTGTCCACACTGATGGACAAAGCCGCTTATGATAAGTTTGTGGGGTAAGATATGAGCACTGATTTCATACCCCGCCATATTGGCCCCTCTGCTGCGGATACAACCGCGATGTTGAAAGAATTAGGCGCATCTTCTGTCGATGATTTTATCAACAAGGCCGTGCCTGCCAAAATTCGCTCGAAGCGGCCGTTGGAACTTCGCCCCGCAATGAGCGAGCGTGATGCGCTTTCGCATCTGCGCAAAGTAGCAGATAAGAACCAGGTTTTCACATCGATGATTGGCATGGGCTACTACGGCACCGTCACGCCATCAGTGATCCTGCGCAATGTGTTGGAAAATCCAGGTTGGTATACGGCTTACACGCCTTATCAAGCAGAGGTGAGCCAAGGCCGCCTTGAGGCGTTGCTCAACTATCAGCAAATGGTCGTTGATATGACGGGTATGGAGATCGCCAATGCTTCGTTGCTGGATGAAGCTACTGCTGCAGCGGAAGCCATGGCCATGGCAAAGCGTGTGGCCAAATCTTCAGCGTCGGTGTTCTTTGTTGATGCTGATACGCATCCGCAAACAATTGCAGTTTTGCAGACCCGCGCACGCGGATTTGGCATTGAAATTGAAGTTGGTGATCCGCTTGTCGATTTGAAACCCGCGAAGGTTATTGCGGCACTGTTTTCTTATCCGGGTTCTTCAGGGCAACTTCGAGATTTTACTACTGCGATTGCGGATCTGCATGGCGCTGGTGCGTTAGCTATTGTTGCGTCTGATTTGCTGGCACTCGCCTTATTGAAGCCGCCGGGTGAAATGGGCGCTGATGTGGTTTTGGGTTCGGCGCAACGCTTTGGTGTGCCCATGGGCTATGGCGGGCCGCATGCGGCGTTTTTTGCAACGAAAGACGAGTATAAGCGCGTGATGCCGGGGCGGTTGATTGGCGTTTCGGTTGATGCCAAAGGCAACCGCGCCTTGCGTATGGCTTTGCAAACACGCGAGCAGCATATTCGCCGTGAGAAAGCCACCAGCAACATTTGCACCGCGCAGGTTTTGCTTTCAGTGATGGCTGCGATGTTTGCCACCTATCATGGGCCAGACGGTGTTCGGGCCATTGCGCAACACGCGCATGATAGCGCTTCCCGGTTTGCCACTGGCGTGAAAGCGGCTGGCTTTGGGGTTGTGCATGCAAATTTCTTTGATACAGTTACAGTTCATGCTCCCGCAGGAGCAAAGCAATTAATGGCGGCGGCAAACAAGCTGCGTATTAATCTGCGCTTGGTTGATGCCGATCATGTTGCAGTTTCATTTGACGAAAGCACCCGTGAAGATGATTTGATCCGTGTGCTGAGTGTTTTTGCTGCAAAGCCTGGCACAGCCAATGTAGTCATTCCAAGCAAGTTGCACCGCCAATCGAAGTATCTGACACACCCTGTGTTCGGCTCCTATCATTCCGAAACCGAGATGATGCGTTATCTGCGCCAGCTTCAGTCGAAAGACCTAGCGCTTGATCAAGCAATGATCGCACTTGGTTCGTGTACCATGAAGCTGAATGCGGCGAGTGAAATGATTCCCGTTACGTGGCGGAATTTTGCACATATGCATCCGTTCGCGCCTGTCGAGCAAGCCAAGGGTTATGCCGAATTATTCAATGATCTGGAAAAAATGCTGTGTGAAATCACGGGCTTTGATTCTGTATCATTGCAACCCAACGCTGGCAGTCAGGGCGAATTTGCTGGGTTGCAGGCTATTCGCGGGTATCATGATGCCAACGGCGATAAACACCGTGACGTATGCTTGATCCCCACTTCAGCCCACGGCACCAATCCGGCTTCTGCCGCCATGTGTGGCATGAAGATTGTGATTGTGGCTTGTGATGCGCATGGCAATGTGGATGTGGCTGATCTTGAAGCGAAGGCGAAAGCCAATGCTGCAAACTTAGCCGCGCTCATGATTACTTATCCTTCCACGCATGGTGTGTTTGAAGAGTCTATCATCGACATTTGCAAGATCATTCATGACAATGGTGGCCAGGTTTATCTGGATGGTGCCAATCTCAACGCGCAAGTTGGCTTGATGCGGCCTGCAGAACTTGGTGCTGATGTATGCCACATCAATTTACACAAGACGTTTTGCATCCCACATGGTGGTGGCGGACCAGGCATGGGGCCGATTGGCGTGCGTGCGCACTTAACGCCACATCTGCCGGGCCATGGCATCGTTGCTATCGATAAACGCAAGAAACATGCGGTGTCTGCCGCTCCTTGGGGATCAGCTTCAATCCTTCCAATTTCGTGGATGTATATCGCAATGATGGGGGGCGAAGGCTTGACCCAAGCAACCAAGATCGCCATTCTGAGCGCCAATTACATGGCCAAGCGATTGAACCCACATTTTCCTGTGCTCTACACAAGTGCTTCGGGCCATGTGGCGCATGAATGCATTATCGATTTGCGCTGGATGAAGGATCGGGTTGGCATCACTGTCGACGATGTGGCCAAGCGTCTTGCTGATTATGGCTTCCACGCGCCGACCATGAGTTTTCCTGTGGTTGATACGTTGATGATCGAACCAACAGAATCAGAAGCCAAGCGCGAGCTAGACCGCTTCTGCGATGCGATGATTGCAATTGCTGGTGAGATTTCTGATGTGGAACATGGCCGCGCTGACAAGGTGGACAATGTATTGAAAAATGCGCCGCACACGCATGGCGAATTGTTTGAGGAATGGACACATCCTTACTCCAAGGAGCAAGCATTCTTCCCACACAAAGGTTACACCAACGAGAAATATTGGCCGAGGGTGGCGCGCGTCGACAACGTGTATGGTGATCGCAATTTAATCTGCACCTGCCCGCCGATTGAAGCATATCTGGAGGCGGCAGAATAACGTGGCAGCAACGCGGATTGAAACTGATTCATTAGGCAGCATTTCGCTTCCGGCTAATGTTTATTATGGTATTCACACCGCGCGCGCAGTGGCCAACTTTCCAATCACAGGCATGTTGCTGCGTGATTATCCAGAACTTATTCAATCTTTGGGGATGGTCAAAAAAGCGGCAGCGCAAACCAATATTGATTTGGGCGAGCTTGATGAACGAGTAGGCCACGCCATTTTGCGCGCCTGCGACCGGGTGATTGCTGGCGAGGCGAATGATCAATTCGTTGTTGACATGTTGCAGGGCGGTGCTGGCACTTCAACCAACATGAATGCCAATGAGGTGATTGCCAATATGGCTTTGCGTGAGTTGCAAAAGCCCGCTGGGCAATATGCACTCGTCAATCCCAATGACCATGTTAATCTTTCGCAATCGACAAACGATGTTTATCCAACGGCGGTGCGCCTCACCATGGTGCGGGCTTGTCCGGCTTTGATTGCCGAGTTGCTGGCGCTTAAGGCTGCATTTTTCGAGAAGGGTGTTGAATTTCACGATGTGATCAAGGTTGGCCGCACGCAATTAATGGATGCTGTTCCAATGCGGCTTGGCCATGAATTCAGGGCGTTTGGTGTGACGATTGGTGAAGATGCCGACCGCCTTACCGAAGTTGCCAATTTGCTGCGCGAGGTCAATCTGGGAGGTACGGCCATTGGCACTGGGCTCAATACGCCAGATGGATATGCAAATATTGTCATCGAACACTTGAGTGCTATTTCAGGCGAGAAGATGATTGGTGCGGGCGACCTGATCGAAGCAACTTCAGACATGGGCGCGTTTGTTACATTTTCAGGTGTGCTCAAACGTGTGGCCGTGAAACTTTCAAAAATTTGCAATGACTTGCGATTGCTCAACAGTGGTCCTCGTGCCGGGTTTGGTGAAATCAAACTGCCTGCGGTGCAAGCGGGATCTTCCATCATGCCGGGCAAGGTCAATCCGGTAATGCCTGAAGTGATCAATCAGATTGCTTACCAAGTGATTGGCAATGACATAACAGTGACGATGGCAGCAGAGGCAGGCCAGCTTCAACTCAATGCAATGGAGCCAGTGATTGTTCTTAACATCCTGCAATCGATGCGCATGCTCACGCGCGGCATGAAAGTGCTGCGCGAGAAATGCATTGTTGGTATTGAGGCTGATGCAGAGCGTTGCAAATATTTGCTTGAGCATTCTTTGGTGGCTGTGACCGCGATCAATCCTTATGTGGGTTACGCTATTGCCAGCGAAGTGGCGAAGGATGCGTTGAAGACTGGGCAATCTTTGCGCGCTGTTGTGTTAGCGCGTGGGCTGATGACTGAAGAACAATTGAATGATGCATTCTCGACTGAGAATCTTTTGGGTCACGCGACGAGAAAAAGCGGCGTCGTTTAACTGGCCCGACGGAATAGTTATTCGCACGCGTCTCTGGTCAAAAGGCCGGAATTTCGGATGCTCAAATTATTAGTTATTATCTTTGGAATTTTGTTGGCAGGCCCTGCAACTGCGCATGATTTGAAACATTTGCCATTGGGCGATAACTTGAAATCGGACGCACCTAAAGCTGGCTATATCTGGCCATGTCATATTGAGGCCAATGCAGGCGGCGCGTTGAAAGATGGACCTTGGATGAACGCTGATGGAAAGACGTGGGACAGCACGCAGAAAGTGGTGGTTGAAGGCGATGTAAAATGGCCGCATGATTTCAAGTTCACGCTTGAGGGTGACAGGCGCATATTTAGCACCAATGATTTGCCAGAACATGGCACGGGCGTTTATCCGGTTGCTGAAGGTTCTGAAGCTTACAAATATGATCGCAATCCAAATCGTATCAAGAAACAGAAGTTCGGTTTTTCGTTGCCCGCCAATCCAGAGCTAGCCGCACAGGCGGGCTGTGCACCGGGCGCGGTTGGCATCATGCTGAGCGGCGTTTCATTGTTCAGCGCGATTGATGCGCCGGGCCGCGATGCCCCTGCCCACGAGGCGCAAGACGCTTGCAATGGCCATCCGCAGGTCACTGGTGCCTATCATTATCATAACTTGAGTGGTTGCATCGAGGATAGACATCTGCCGAATGAACACTCGACGTTGTTGGGTTACATTGTGGACGGTTTTGGAATTTTTGGCATAGCGGGCGAAGGCGGCCAGATTCTCGATAGTAAAGATTTGGACGAATGCCATGGCCACAAGCACAAAATTATGTGGGATGGAAAACTGGTAGAGATGTATCACTACCACGCCACCGCTGATTTTCCTTATACGGTGGGATGTATGCGCGGCATTTATGATTTTAAAGTGATGGAAGTGCTGGGTGGCCCGAGGTCGGGTTGGTTTGACTTCTTTTCCAATTCTGACTAGTCTGACTAGTCGGAATTGGAGATTGCTCGTATGAACCATCACTCTCGGGTTTGGCCCCTACAAGAAGCCAAAGCCAAGTTCAGTGAACTTGTACGGTTAACCCAAACCGAAGGGCCGCAGACCGTTACAATTCATGGCGCACCCGCAGTCGTGGTTTCAGCGATTACTCAAAATAAAATTGATTTTTCAGGCAAGACGGGCGCAGATTTTGTGAAAGCACTTTCGGCTGGTCCGCCAATTGATTTTGACTTGCCTGAGCGACCTGCTGCCAGTCATGATCGCGACTTCAGGTTTGAAGACTGATGAAATGACTGGGTATTTGCTCGACACAAACGTCATCTCAGAGACAAGAAAATCAAATCGGTCTCAAAACGTAATAAATTGGTTGACCGAGCAAGAGGTGTTGCAGCTTTACACCTCTGAAGTCACCATGGCCGAACTCACCTTTGGAGCCGAACTCACCGAAGATCTTACGAAACGCCACCTGCTGAAGCAGTGGATCGCTGAATCGATCCGGCCTTGGATGCATGGTCGTATGCTGAAGGTGACCGAAAATGTGTTGTTGCGGTGGCGAATATTGTCTGCCCACATGAAAAAGGTTCACCGTTTTTCTCATGAAACAGACATGCTCATTGCGGCGGTCGCAGCTGAAAATGGTCTCATTATTGTAACACGGGATCAAAGCCCTTTCGTCCTGAGCGGCGTTCCAACTTTCAACCCATGGACGGGCGAACGTTTCAACGGCGCATAAAAAACCCGGCATCGACGCCGGGTTTTAATTTCAAATGTCGGTTCGCTTAATTCAAGCGCGACTTCACCGCAGCGATTGATTCCGCTATCAGTTTCGCGCCAGACTTTTGTTCGGCGATTAACTTTGTTGCCGCATTCACGGCCAAATCAGTGGCAATAGAACGCACATCTTTGGCGGCGGCAGCTTCGGCTTGAGATATCTTTTGCTCAGCCTGCTTGGTGCGGCGCGCAATGGTTTCGGTTAGTTTTTTGCGGGCTTCTTCAGCATAAGCCACGGCGTCAGTTTTGGCTTGGGCAATAATATTGGCTGCTTCTTTTTCAGCGTCCACGCGCTTTTGCTTATAGTCAGCCAGCAGCTGTTCTGCATCCATGCGCAGTTTCTTGGCATCGGCCAATTCCTTGGCAATCAGGTTGGCGCGGTTATCAAGGGCGGCACCCGCCTTCTTGTGGGCACCCGCATAAAACACAATGCCAAAGAAAATGACGAGAGCAACGAGGGCGTAGAAGGTTTGATCAAACATCATGTTCTCCTAGCGCTTAATGCCAGCAATGGCTTTTGCCACGGCTGTCTTGGTGGTTTTGCCGCCAGTCAAGCTGGCAACAATATCAGCCGCTGATTCACCAGCGATTGATTCAACGGATTCCATCGCCTTGGCTTTGGCTTTCGCAACGCGGGCTTCCGCGTCTTTGATTTTCTTGGAAAGCTCACCGTCCAATACGGATTGTTCGCCATCAATTTCCGCAGTCACTTTTGCTTTGGTATCGCGGGCAATGTCATTAGCGTTGGCTTTTGCATCAGCCAAGGCTTTTTCATAATGCTTCACGGCGGCTTCGGTTTCATCTTTCAATGCTTGTGCTCGTGCGATGTCACCATCCATTTGCGCTTTACGCGTTGTAAGAATGGCACCGAGCTTTGGCAAAACCATGCGGCTCATCAAAAGATAAAGCGCACCAAAGAAAATCACCA
>CAXTKH010000079.1:0-14708 GCA_964244815.1 uncultured Aestuariivirga sp.
TGTTTTGGAATCATGCCTGATAAGTTCAACTTTAGAATAATGTTCTGGGCGCAACCACTCGGGAACTAATAGTTCGGTTGAGTTTTTACCAATTGCTTCATCTGCGGTATGTCCAAACACGTCTTCAGCACCAGGATTCCAAGCTTGTATGAACCCCTTGAGGTCAATGCTGAGAATGGCATCTTTTGAAGAGTTAAATATCGCAGCAATCAAGGTAGGGTCTATCGCCATCTATAATCTTGCATTTTTTTGAGTTCTAGGTGTCCGAGGGCTTACAAAAAACAACGCGCAAATAGCCAGAAAGTTCATTTTAGGTTTGAATTTGAGGTGGAACTTATTTCAAAAGCACGCGTTGATACGATGCGAACACAGTGTTCAAAGTTTTTCAAACCATTTGGAGGGTATCGTGCGTATTATTACAATTACGTCTGCTGTCATTGCCCAGTTTTTGGTTTTTCCACTGTCTGCTATGACATTAAATACAATTCCGGGAGCGCCATCTAGAACGGCGCTCACTTCAACGCAATGCATTGAGACGTGTTCGGTTGAGCAGGCTTTAACAGGCAATAGAAATGTAACCACGGTTTTTAAAACATCTAATGAGATGCCGCAGTGGTTAGTGAAGAAAGGTCAATTCTCCACGCCTTCGAACGATGAGTTGCGCGCTTTAACTGTTTTAAGAACAGTATAGTGAATCCAGAGGAGTATAAGTTATGCGCGATTTTTCAATTGAACCAATAGCCTGCTTCTATGGCATGACCATAACCTTATTGGTTGCAAACTGCATCGCAATTTATGCTCTGATCTAGATCGCAATGAGCTATTTGGTCTGAGTTGCGAAATTAGGATACACCCCAGCAAGTACAATCTGAAAATGATCGCGGACACTATCATTGCAGTCACATGACGTTTTTATAAGTTTACTCTGATTGATAATAGTCAGACGTCCCCTGCCTCCTTCCAAAATACCATCTGATTTGAGCTGTTGAATAATTCGGCTGATATAGCTCCGCCCAACCCCAAGCATTGCTCCTAAACGCTCATGGGTCAAAACAATCACATTGGTGCCAACGCGCTCCTGTGCTGCTAATATCCACTTGGCAGCGCGTTCCTCCACGGTGTGAGACGCATTGCATGCGGCAGATTGAAATATCTGAGCCATTACGCAATCAGCATACCGTGCGAACAGGCTATTTATCTCAGGCGATAATTTTTTTAAGTCATTCAATATTTTAGTCGGCATGCAGAGAAAGCTGCCACCATATTGAACCATGATTTGGCTATAGGCCGGCAACCGACCTTGGCTTACGATGCCGCCAACAGCACCTTCACGGCCCACCATCATGGTTTCAACCGCATTACCATTTTCTGTCTCGACGACAAATGAAACAAGCGTAGAGCCGCACGGAAAATACACCGTTTCAACATCATCGCCTTGCCGATAAATAACTTTTTCAGAAGGCAAATCAATTTCATACAGATGAGGCTTGATCAACTCAAACTCTGGCAATCGCAACTTTTCAAGCAGGTTGTTTGGTTTATTGCTGATCTGTAATGACATTTAATGTGCGGGCGTCTTTACACAGTTGTTGTAACTTTGAGTGTATACAAGTGCACCGACAACCTCAAGTCATTGGGGTATTCAATCTGTGTTGTTGTGTTTGGTACTTTCGAGACCGTTTAGCATTCTAAAAAGTTCCGAAGGTAAGAACGGTTTTTTTAAAAAGGGCTTTAATTTGAATTTTTCTGGCAGATGCTTTTGTTCTACGCCTGAAATAAATATGAAAGGTATTTTTAATTCCATAAGTTTTTCAGCAACTTTAAAACTAGCACCATCTTCGGTGTTGATATCGAGAACCGCCATTGTTACATCCGATGTCAATTGAGATAGAGCTTCGCTTTGTTTGCTGACAATCAACGTTTCAAACCCGTATTTCTGAGATATTAAAAAACTCAGTTCATCGGCCAAAAAATACTCATCTTCTAAAATCAATGCGATGGATGCCATAGCATTACAACGAATTAGCTAGCCTTTTGTTTCAATTTGTTGATATTTAAACTCGTAATCACAATTCCACATCGACTGGCTTCAATTATCATGAACTCATACAATTTTCCGCACAAAACCGTGAACTTAAAACGCGTCTGTTACATCAGCACGGCAGCGTCAAATAATGACGAAACCGCAGTGCAGAAAATTGCAGAACAAGCTGAGGCTGCTAATAAGGCGAAAGACATTACAGGCCTGCTTTTGTTCAATGGCGTGAATTTTTGGCAGATTATTGAAGGCCCAACCGAGGCCGTTGATAATCTAATGGAAAAAATCAATTCGGATCGTCGTCATGCTGGGATTATTGTGAGATTTTCTGAAACATCCAGCGGCCGTTGGTTTGAAAAATGGAGCTTGTCTTACAAGAAGACTTCCAAATCGGCCGCTGAAAGTCTGATCAATTTGACGATCCCGTCGCGGGTGAAGGCAGAGGCTGAATCATTTATGAATTTGAGCCAGCGTGTTTGAGCTCAAGTTTTAAGCGGCCACTTCACACACCAATAAAAGCCATCGGGCAAAAATTCGCTGTTTGATTTACCAGCAAGAGAAGCTGCTGTAACACGATTCAAAACGATTGACCCAAATCCTTTGCCGGTTGGCAATTTTTCAATCTTTGGGCCATTGGATTCCCGCCATTCAAACAGAATCTGCGGTTTTGAATCTTGCATGCTAACAGCCCAGGAAATTGCGACATTGCCAGCACTGATGCTCAGAGCGCCATATTTGATGGAGTTGGTTGTAAGTTCATGGAGTGCCAATCCGAGCGCTTCGGCATGAACTGCAGTCAAGGCAATTTCCGGACCAGTCAGTTTCACAGATTTATCGATCTGATCAGTCAGAACCGACATTTGAGATATCACCAGTTCTCGGAGGGGAACGGCCCGCCACTCTTGCTTTGACAGAATATCGTGTGATGCACTAAGCCCCTGAATACGAGCATTAAATGCCGCAACAAATCCATCAACCGTAGTGGCATTGCGTCTTGTTTGTTGCGCGATTGATTGAATAATTGCCAATTGATTTTTTGTTCGGTGCGCTAATTCCCGCATCAACAGAAGTCGATGTTTGTGTGCAGTCGTCCGTTCGGTGATATCGCGGATGGTCGTTGAATAACCGGTAATTTTGCCAGTTGCATTTTTGATGGGGGCCACAATCAATTCAACGTTAACACGCGTCAAATCTTTTTTAAGATAAACTGTATCGGCTCTTACGACTTCCCCTTTGAAAATCTGTATGCGCTGCACTTCAAAATTGGACATCAACTCTGGCGGAACCAGAATTGATTTTTGTTTTCCAATAACCTCTTCTGCCTTATAGCCAAAGAGAAGTTCCGCACCGTTGTTCCAATCTTGTATTTTATTATCGACGCCAGCGTTCACGATAGCATCGCCTGAAGCGGCAACCAATGCAGCCAGCCGTGCCGATTTTACCATTGCTTGATCTAGGGATTCCCTCACAGATTCGATTTCGGTGATTTTGTATTTTTCCGGCGGTGTTGGTTTTCCCTCGGCTAGTGATTTTGCATAACGGCTGAGATTGGAGATAGGCGTAGCTATTCTCCGTGCAAAAACAGTAGCCGCAAGAATTGAAAATCCTAAAGCGCATAAGCCGCCGAGAAACATATATGTCAAAGCGCGCTGCATCGGAGCTAACAACTCTGTTTTTGGTACGGCTACGACAGCTGTCCACTGCGTGACAGGTGAGCGAAGATAGGAATTTAATACTCGAAGTCCCTCTATTGTCACGTTCTCAAATGTGCCAGACCAGTCTTTGCTTTTTGCAGCCTCCAGAAGCTCTGGTCGCGCACGCATGCCGACACGCTTTTCGCCGTCCAGACTTCGTGCCACAAAATCCCCCGATTGATCAATGACAGCAGCAACCCATTGATCCTTCATTCCCGCCTCTTTAAAAACCTGGGCGAAATAGGATACTTTGATTTCAGCAGCGAGACCCGATGTCACCGTATTTGCATCCTGAAAAACCGGCACTGCGATGATTATTGTTGCGCCGTCAAATCCAAGGCCAGCCACTTGTGAAACGGCTGATTGGCCAGAAAAAACCTGCGCAACGAGCTCAGGTGTTAAAATAGGGCGAGGCAATTTCCGGGATACATCGATAAATTGTTCTTTGACGTTGGCGGAAACGTCAAAACTCCAGAGATCAACGATCTGTGAAATTTTTGCTTTTTCAGCCAATGGCTGATCAAACTGCATGCTTATGGCTGTGCGCGATGCGAGTGATAATGCTATGCCGTTCAGAATACCTCTAAGTTCCAAAAACTTGCGGTCCACTGCAGCTGAAAGCTCGTGTGTCGTAGTTTGGCGCTGCAACTCGATTGTGGCACGATTTGCTTCCGCAAGGTTTATCGCCTCAAGTGTGAACAGCACAATCAAAGGCGCAACAATTGTTACGACCAGTGAAACAATACGAAATTTTATAGATCTGGAATCCGAAAGCTTGAACAAAGCACATCCGCCGATTTCGTCACGATGAGAGACTTAAACAGTAGCAAGTCGGTGGTGGTTTGCCAATTAACAATTATTATCAAGCATAACGCCGACGTTGCAAACAAATAGAATATATCTTTCAAATAGCAATTTTAATGCTCGGTTATTTTATGTTCACTGTACAAGCCCCCGCGCATGCACCTTTACAGCGCCAATTACGTGCTGGCCGCGAACCAAAATGACTTTATCAAAAAGATTAGTTACCGGGCAAACATGATTTGGCACGATTCGTAACAAATCGCCCACGTTTGGCTTGGCCCCACATTTTGAAATATCCACAAAACCATGTTCTTCGCTCATATTATAAATCTGGGCAAATTTCAGTGCTGGCACAACACCAAAACCTTCCATCCCCATCAAATCGCTGGTGAGAGATTTTGAACCCGCATCAATCATCGCGCGCTCTTCAGTAGGGCGGCTGACGACTGTGGTTAGCACGTGCAGCGCACAATCATCATAGTTGCAAACTTTACGTTCAGCCAATGACCGATCAAAATAGATGTAGGTTCCAGCACGATATTCGGTGGCACCAGCCATGCCCTCATCCTTCCACATATCGGGCGACCCACCAGTGGAAATGATTGTTGCTTGAAGCCCGTTACGATTAATCAAGTGGGAAGCTTCCAAAAGGCTGGCAGTACTTTGCTCGCGGCCACCATTCGGCGGATAAGTCATCAAGCCTTCAAACTTCAATCCAGCTTTACCATTAATCAACTGCGCCAATGCCGCTGCTTGTTGCGGAGATTGAACTCCGTTGCGGTGTGCACCCGTATCACACTCAACCAACACATTGATGTTTCGGCCCGCCAGTTGACCAGCATAAGACAACCCCTCAAGCATCGCTTCATTATCTGCTACAACGATGATGGAGGTTCGCTTTGCAAGTGCAGCCAATCTTTCCAGTTTGTGTTTTCCAACCACGTTGAAGGTGAGCAATATGTCGGTGATGCCAGCATCAGCCATCACTTCGGCTTCGCCTAGTTTTTGCACAGTGATGCCCTTGGCGCCCAATTCTATTTGATATTTTGCAAACCCGATCAGCTTATGTGTTTTAATGTGAGGACGATTGGCGATACCTATCGCGTCGCACCGTGCCTGCCATTTTTTCAAATTGCGCTCAACCACATCGACATCGATGATGGGCACTGGTGTTTCCAAATCTTCAATGCGAGTGCCCACATTCTCAACTTCGAAATATTTCAGAATATCTATCATCACGCCAATCTCTTGCGAATAGCGAGTTTTACCGTATCCAATAGAACCGCCGCCAATACTAATGCACCCAATATAACTTGAGTGTAGTGCGCAGGCAGGCCCATCAGATTGATGGCGGTTTGAATAGCGTGCAGCAACAACACGCCAGCATAAACACCTGGCAATTGCCCGATACCCCCTTTCAGGCTGACCCCACCAATCACCACAGCAGCAAATGCCTGAAACAACATGCCTTGGCCAAGACCAGCAGATGCGCCAGATGTGCGAATGGCGAGTAGCCAACCAGCAAGGCCAGCAATGGCACCGCTCAAAATAAATGAAATCAATAATAGGCGGTCAACTTTAATTCCGGCGCGAAACGTGGCGATGCGGTTGCCACCCACCATGATGATGTGCCGCCCAAACGGGGTGACCCGCATGATAAAACTGAAAACAATGAAACAGAAAATTGCAATCCACGCGATCAGCGGAATGGAAAGAAATGTATCAATGCCAATGAACCGAATTGACGGTGTGAGATCCTGTGCAGATCTCCCACCAGAAAGCGCCACCACGAGGCCACGCACCCAAATGAATGAAGCAAGAGTTACAATAAATGCATCCATCTTCAGGCGCACCACCAGCGCTCCATTAAGTGCCCCAATCACCGCGCCAACCAGCAGCGCGATGATAATCGATATGGGCAGAGCTAACCACGCAGGTGTCAATGCCCAGCCAATGCCAATGCCATGCGAGCAAAACAAAATGCCGGTAACCATCGCCGATAATGCGGCAACGGATTCCACCGAGAGATCCATATTGCCCGCAATGATGACGATGGCCAAACCAATGGCCATAACCGCCACCATCGTTGAGCTTTCAATGATGTTGATAAAAATGCCAAGCTGAAAAAAGTTGGGAACGGTGGCAGAAAATATCGCCAGCACAACCACCAACAAAAACCAGACCAGATGATCCAGAACAAATTCTACCACGGCCCTATTCGCTGAGCTGATCATATTTCGACTTTCGAAAAAAAGCCCGAGCCTTGGAAAAGGCTCGGGTTATTAATTTTATTCAACAGCCATGACTGGATCAGTCGGCGCTTTGAGGTTGCCCCAAAAGCGTGGCTCATCAATGTTTGCTTTGGTGATGGCGGCGCCAGGGATCTTTATATTTGGGCCCCATTTTTCAATTGTTATCGTGGAGTCAAGACCAAGCACCTTGTATTGGCCTGCTTTGATCTCCTGTTTGTTCACCACCTTATCGACAAACATCGCCAATGCGGCGGCTTGAGCATAAAGCGGCTGCTCTACCTCAACATTCTCCCAACCCTTGCGGATGAGATCAAGACCAACTGGCGCACCGTTCGAAGATACCAGCATCACATCACCCGGCTTCTTGCCCTTGGCTTCAAGCGAAGCCACTGCAGCAACGGCCAAATGTGCGGCATGCACAAAGATCAGATCAATATCGGGGTTTGCTACCATTTGGTCTGAAACGATCGTTCCAGCATTGGAAGCTTCCCAGCCCATAGCGGGAAGCGAGATAATTTTCGCATCTGGAAAGGCTTTCATTTTCTCTTCAAAGCCCTTTTGAATATCAAGCGAATAGGGATCAGATGGATCACCCAGCACTTGCAAGATTTTGCCTTTCACGCTGCCATTCTTTTCTTTCAGCAAGCGCTGAATTTCATTGGCTGCAACGTAACCAATTTCAACTGTTCCAGCCACCGATGTAAAATCAACCGCAGTTGCGGTAATCTGGCGATCAAACACCATCACCGGAATCCCTGCTGCCCGCGCTTTTTCAACTGATGGCTGAAGCGCATTGAAATCCACCGCAGCCAGAACGATGGCTTTGGGCTTCAAGGCGATCACATCATTCATCTGGCTTTGTTGCAAATCAGTTTTGTTATCTGCATTCAAAGTGACGGGTTCATAGCCCACACCCTTCATAAATTTTTCAATGGCCGATACAGATTCAGTTTGAAATTCGTCGAGCAGTGTTGGCACCATGTAATAAACTTTGCCTTTGGATTCGGCATAGGCAGGCGATACGAAGGTGAGCGCTGCAAGCGACAGTGCACAAAGCAAATTACGTTTATTAAATTTCATTTGGCATCTCCTCATTTAGTTTTTTATGTTGCGTAGTTGGTAATACTTTCTCCCGTGATCATGCTGACCACTTGGTCTGGCGTCGTTTTTCGGCGATCAACATCACCAGCCACAATCCCTTGTCTGATGACCACAATGCGGTCAGCCACCTGAAAGGCTTGCGCCATGATGTGCGTTATGATTACTACTCCAATCCCTTGGGCGGCAATGCGTTTGATCATCTCCAGCCCGCGCCGTGTTTGTTCCACACCTAAAGCCGCAAACGGCTCATCAAGCAGAACCAGTTTTCCGCCCCAATGAACAAACCGATTAAGTTCAATTGCCTGGCGCTGGCCTCCAGAAAGATGTTCAACATTGGTGCGCAGTGATGGAATTTTTGTACCCGCATTGGCCATGGCTTTTTCAACCGCTGCATACATTTCTTTTTCCTGCAAAACAGGAATGCCGAATCGGCTTTTTACAATTTCACGACCCATGAAAAAATTTGCGACAACATCAACGTTAAGGCACAGCGATAAATCTTGATAAACCGTTTCAATACCAGCCGCCTTCGCATCAGCAGGGGAGGCAAAGTTGCGTTCAACGCCTTCGAACAAAACTTTGCCTGAAGAAGGAGTAAGTCCGCCTGAAATGATTTTCACCAGCGTGGATTTGCCTGCGCCATTATCGCCGAGCAAAGCCACCACTTCTCCAGCGCGAATATCAAAACTAATGCCTTTCAAAGCTTCAATGGCACCAAAGTTTTGATAAATATTTTGCAAGCTGATCAAAGGTGAATTGGGACGCCCAAGGGCACCGGATATTTGTTGGTTCACTAATGCTGTTTCAGTCATTTGGATTTCCAAATTCGTTAACTATGGAAACACAGTTCACATCTGAAATCAAATGCAAACAAGACTCAGCTTGACAGTGTTCTTATTTTGTTCTTACTTCCGCGAATGCAAATACCTTTATCTCATCGCGTCGTAAATTTGACGGCCTTAAAGGCTTTAATTGAAAAGCCAGAGCTGCAGGAAGCATCGATTCGCATTCCACTTGGGGCAAATGAAGTTGATATTTGCTTGCACGGCGGCCTCAAACGCGGCGTGTTGCATGAGGTGTTTGCGGTGACTGGCCATGAAACCGCAGCGACAGGTTTTATGGCAGGGCTTGCTGCGCGCATGTCTGGCGCAAAGCAAACACTATGGATCAGACCAGATTTTTCAGCCCATGAATTTGGGGAGATTTCTGCAACAGGATTATTGGAGCTGGGGCATAACCCATCTCGGTTTTTATTATTCTATGCAACCAATGCTGATGATGCCTTGCGCGTTGCCAATGATGCATTGTCTTGTGCAGCACTTGGTGCCGTTATCATTGAAATGATCGGCAATCCAAAAATATTTGATTTGGTGGCAAGCAGACGACTAACGCTTGCTGCTTCACAAAAATCAGTCACTGCCATTCTTTTGCGCTTTGGCGCAAAGCCCAACACCAGCACAGCCGAAACCCGTTGGCTGGTGCGTGGGGCACCATCACCCAAACGCCTTGAAGATTGGGGCTATCCCGCCTTTGAAGCAAATCTGGTTCGTAACCGGCATGGAAAGACCGGACAATGGTTTATGGAATGGAATTGTGATGAGTGTGTCTTTCAAAATGCCGCGCCGGATTGTGGCGCTATGGTTTCCGCGTCTAGCAACTGACAGGTTACATCGCCGATCCCAGCCAGACTCGGCATCTCCGCCCTTGGTTGCCGTGGCCAAAGTTAAAAGTGCCATGGTTCTGCAAGCGGTCGACCGCCAGGCAACCTCGCTTGGTTTGCGCGTGGGCCAACCCTTGGCCAATGCCAGAGCGATGTTGCCCGCACTTCACGTGGTGCAAACCGATGAAACGGCAGATGCAAAATTGCTGACGCGCATTGCCGATTGGTGTGACAGGTTCACACCGTTTGTGGCATTCGACGGCCCGCGTCATCTGTTGTTGGATGTCACGGGTGCCACCCATCTTTTTGGGGGCGAGCAAGCAATGCTTGATCACATTCGCACAAAGTTGCGCGCCCAAGGTTTTGCATTACGCGCTGCGATGGCTGGAACAGCCGTGGCCGCCCGCGCCTTGGCCCGTTATAAAGATGGCGCGGTGATTGCCTGTGGCCAAGAAGAACACGCCATAAAACCACTTCCCATTGAGGCGCTTAATCTGGGCTCCGCCACCACAGATGCCCTTCGCCGCGCAGGCCTTAAAACCATAGGCCAAGTGGCAACGCGCCAACGCAAAGAACTTGTGGTGCGCTTAGGTGCAGCCATGCTGGAAGTTTTGGACGAGGCTTTAGGGCGCAGCTCGAAACCCATAACCCCACGCCGGCCACCCCCTGAATATGCCCAAGAAAAAAGCTTCTCTGAGCCCATCGCCAATGAAGATTTTATAAGGGCAGAATTGGCATTATTAACTCTGGCACTGGGAAAAACCATGGAAAGCCATGGCCAAGGCGCGCGCCGCCTTGAAGCCGCGTTCTTCCGCACCGATGGCGCAGTGCGGCACATTGCAATTGAAACCGGAGCACCGACAAGAGACCCCGCAATGATTGACCGCCTGTTTCACGAGAAGCTGGCCATGATTGCAGACCCACTTGATCCAGGCTTTGGTTTTGATCTCATTCGCCTGTGCGCGGTGCGTGTGGAAAGCATCAATTCAGAAATTTCTGATCTGAATACCCATGCCCATGAAAAGGCTGAAATCAGTTTTCTGATTGATCGTTTGGCCGCCCGTTTTGGCAGCCACCGTGTTGTGGTGTTTAAATTCAACGATACGCATATCCCCGAAAAAACTTTCACAATGGTGCAAGCGCAAGCAGCATTCGCATCAAAATCAGATTGGAAAAAACCACGCATAAAAAATGCCACACCGCGCAGGCCCTTGCGCATGTTTGCCAGGCCAGAGCCAATTATTTTAGCCACGCCCACCAAGCTTAACTGGCGCAAAACCAACCGCATCGTAACTGAAAACGAAGGCCCTGAACGCATCGCCATGGAATGGTGGCGGCATGAAGAGGCAGTGCCCACGCGCGATTATTTTCGCGCAGAAGACGAGGAGGGCAGGCGCTATTGGTTTTATTGCAACGCCGCCACTGATAAATGGTTTCTGCAGGGCCTGTTTGCATGAGCGCCTATGCCGAAATCGCTGTGACCACGAATTATTCGTTCTTGCGCGGCGCATCGCATCCCAAAGAATTGATGGAAACAGCTTCAGAGCTGGGCCTTGCGGCCATTGGCATAGCTGACCGCAATACACTGGCTGGTGTAGTGCGGGCTTATGCAGCGCACCAAGAACTGAAAGGCGTTAAACCAAAGCTTCTTGTGGGCGCAAGGCTGGTGTTCATCGATAGCACGCCTGATATTTTGGCCTATCCAACCAACCGCGCTGCTTATGCAAATTTGTGCCGCTTGCTCAGTGCCGGAAAGTCCCATGCCCCCAAAGGCGAATGCTATCTTCACTTTGATGATTTTCTGAACTGGCAAGAGGGCCTGTTAATGGTGGTAATGCCGCCGCATCCCCAAGCGCCTGTGAGCGTGAGGCAAGAGGCGGGGAAGTTTTGGAACCGAAAACAGTCCAACAATCCTCCTCCTCCTTCCTCCGCCATCCCCGCGAAGGCGGGGATCTCCGTTTCGCTTCTGCCGGAATACCCAAACAGAGATTCCCGCCTGCGCGGGAATGACGCGTTAGAAAATGATTTGCGACACCTCCAGCGCCTCGCCCCCGGTCGCACATGGCTCGGCGTATCAATGCCCCATCACGGTGATGATGAAAAGCGTTTGGCTTTTTTCAAACGCTTGAGCGTTTCAACCAATGTACCCCTGCTGGCCACCAATGATGTGCTTTATCATTGCCCAGAGCGCCGCCCGCTACATGATATCGTCACCTGCATTCGTGAACATAAAACCCTGAACGAAGCCGGGTGCATTTTAGAGGCCAATGCCGAACGCCATCTAAAATCTGCGAGCGAAATGGCAAATCTATTCCGTAATGCACCAGAAGCCATCGCCGAAACCGTGCGCTTTGCTGGCATGATCAATTTCACTCTCGATCAAATTAAATATAACTATCCAAATGAAACCATCCCCGAAGGTAAAACCGCGCAACAACAGCTGGCTGATCTCACATGGGAAGGCACCATCAAGCGCTATGGCCATGTGTTGCCATTAAATATCAAAAAACTTATCGAACGCGAATTAACCCTGATCGCCAAAATGGATATCGCACAATATTTTCTCACCGTGCATGATATCGTCACCTTTGCGCGCAGCAAAAATATTCTCTGTCAGGGGCGGGGTTCGGCGGCCAATTCAGCCGTCTGTTATGTGCTTGGCATCACCGCAGTTGATCCCATGCAGATCGGTTTGCTGTTTGAACGTTTCATCAGCGAAGAGCGCAAAGAGCCACCCGATATTGATGTTGATTTTGAACATGAGCGCCGTGAAGAGGTGATCCAGAATATCTATAATCGCTATGGCCATCACCGCGCAGCATTGGCTGCCACTGTGATCTGCTACCGTCCGCGCAGCGCCATCCGCGAAGTGGGCAAAGTGTTTGGACTGACAGAAGATATAACCGCAAATCTCTCCAGCAGTATTTGGGGCAGCTGGGGCAGCCATGTAAGCGAAGCCCATATCCGGCAGGGCAGGCTTGACCCTGCCAATATATTGGTGGCCAGAGCCATGCATTTTGCCAATGAGTTAATCGGCTTCCCGCGCCACCTCTCACAACATGTGGGAGGATTTGTGCTGACCCAAGACCGCTTGGATGAATGTGTGCCCGTTGGCCCCGCCACTATGGAAGATCGTTATTTTATCGAGTGGGATAAAGACGATATCGACGTGCTGCGCATGATGAAGGTGGATGTTTTGGCTTTGGGCATTCTTACCTGCATTCGGAAATCCTTTGACCTCATTCGCATTCACGAAGGCAAACCTTATGAATTGGCCACGGTGCCGCGCGAAGACCCTGTGGTTTATGACATGCTGCAAAAAGCAGATTCAATCGGCGTATTTCAAGTGGAAAGCCGCGCCCAGATGAATATGTTGCCGCGCCTCAAGCCCGCTAAATTCTATGATCTGGTGATTGAAGTGGCCTTGGTTCGCCCGGGCCCCATTCAAGGCGATATGGTTCACCCCTATCTCAGAAGGCGCAGTGGCCTTGAAAAAGTTGAATACCCGTCGCCAGCACCAGAGCATGGTGACAAGGACGAGTTGATCAACGTGCTTGGCAAAACCATGGGCGTGCCGTTGTTTCAGGAACAAGCCATGAAGCTTGCCATCGTGGCCGCAAAATTCACAGCACAAGAAGCCAACGGCCTGCGCCGCGCCATGGCCACCTTCCGCAATGTGGGAACGATCAATAATTTTCGTGATAAATTTGTGGGTCGCATGACGGAACGTGGATACGATCCAGAATTCGCCTCAAGGTGCTTCAAACAAATCGAAGGCTTTGGCTCTTATGGCTTCCCCGAAAGCCACGCCGCAAGTTTTGCGCATCTGGTTTATATTTCGGCGTGGCTGAAAAAACACCACCCCGCAGCCTTTGCGGCATCTCTGCTCAATTCTCAGCCCATGGGTTTCTATGCGCCAGCCGAATTGGTACGCGATGCCGTGGAGCATAATGTTGAAGCGCGGCATGTGGATGTGAATTTCAGCCATTGGGACAACACATTGGAATTGGCAGAAGATGGCAGCCTGGCTTTGCGACTGGGCTTTCGCCAGATTGATGGCTTTCGCGAAGCCTGGGCAAACACTCTGCTGTTTAAACGCAACAATGGTTTTAACGCGGTTGATGATGTGGCCAGGCGCGCAAAGCTGCCAAAGCGCGCCCTTGTTGCACTGGCCGAAGCAGATTGCTTCCAATCCATCGCCCAAGACCGCCGCGAAATTTTATGGGCGGTGCGCCGCATTCCAGATGATGAAGATTTGCCGCTGTTTGCCTCGCAATATGTGGAAGAACAACCTGAAGAAGAAATCGCACCTTTGCCCGCCATGCCCTTAAGCGAGCATGTGTTAGCTGATTATCAAATGCTGCGCTTATCGCTGCGCGCCCATCTGATGTTTTTTCTGCGCGATCTTTTCAAAAGCGAAGGCGTATTAGATTGCGCGCAAATCTGGAAAGCCAAAGATGCAAGCCGCGCTTCTTGTGCAGGCGTTGTGCTCACACGGCAAATGCCGGGCAGCGCTGGTGTTGTATTCATAACCTTGAGCGATGAAAGCAGCATCTGCAATGTTGTGGTCTGGCCAAAATTGGTCGAAGTTTTCCGCCGCGAAATTATGGGCGGAAGATTGTTGCTGGTCGAAGGCAAAGTGCAGCGCAGCCCCGAAGGTGTAGTGCATTTGGTTGCTGAACGAATTTTCGACAGGTCTCATGAATTAGGCAGGCTTTCCGAAGATACCAGCCAACCCGCATCACCCCACCCCGGCGCCACAAAATTCCGCCACCCGCGTGATGTAAGAACAGTGCCGAAATCGCGGGACTTTCATTGAAGTAGGAGTGCAAAAATGGAATTTTCCGAGCAACTAACAAAAGAACCCGTCACCCCGGCGAAGGCCGCTATCGTGTGCACACATCTTTTTGAGTCATTTCAACGAGTTGATTGATTTCACGCAAAAAACCTCGCTTTTCGCAGGTGTTCTTCCTTTGCAATTTGACCACACAGCGTGCGCTAAGTCGTTGATACGGAATCATTTTTAGTTGTCAAAAAGATGTGTGAATCCGATAGCGGCTAAGGCCGGGGCTGGGCTTACAACTCAAATCAAAGCCCAATCCCGGCCTTCTGTTTAGCCCGGGGACATAGCTGACATATGTTCGGGGACATGGTTGACA
>CAXTKH010000080.1:0-14313 GCA_964244815.1 uncultured Aestuariivirga sp.
AGGCGACGTGAATACTTCAGTTTTGAGGTGAAGGTAGCGGGGATAAAGCAGATTACGCGTTTAAAGGCAAGCGCTTGAAGTAAACTGCAACCATTGCCAGACTTCACCAACACTTAACCATTTCATCAGCTTCATTACGGTCGTTTAATGTTGCCCTCCAACATTAACGTTCTGTTAGATTGAAGATTTTAGATATCGCCCATCAAGGCCGTAAATGAGGTCCGGCTGCAATCTTGTTACAATCAATGAGGGTAAATCATGAAGAAATTTATCAAAGATCAATCAGGTGCCACTGCTGTCGAATATGGTTTGATCGCCGCGGCCATGGCTATTTGCCTGTTAACAGCAATGCCTTTCATCACCGGCGCACTCAAATGGCGCTTCAACAACATCGGTTCTGCTCTCAAATAGCTTATGAACGAGCTTAATGTTTTGCCATCAAACATTTACCAAGAGTCCAGTCTTTTAGCCTAAACCAATGTCTTACTGTTTTTTTGGCAGCGCCTTAACGTTGCGTTAAAGCACTGCGATTAATAATCTATGCCGAGGTTAAGTAACTTGCTCAGGCTTGGAACAAGGATTTAAAATTTTGGAGAGTGCTGTGCGTAAGTTCATAAACAATCAATCTGGTGCCACCGCCATTGAATATGGGCTTATTGCTGCTGCCATGGCTGCTTGCCTGATTATTATCGAGCCATATATCACATCTGCACTAGAGTGGCGCTTCAATAACATTGGCTCATCTTTAAAATAACGCCCCTTATTCGCGACTTTTCAGCAAATTTCGCCGCTCTAGCTCCCAGCAAATATCACAGCCCAAAGGCCGCGATAATAAAAACGTTAAATCTTCGCGCACCAGACCGATATCACGCAGTTGATAGTCGCTAAACTTTTGAATCTTTTTCAAATCACTGCGCAAGCGCCAATTGCCAAAAACACGCATGACCCAGGTCCAGCGGCCATAAGCCATTCTGGATGAAGCTTCGTGGTGGCAAAACTCGCGCATTTTCTACTCCTTTGCGAAATGTATCTATTGTATCCATTAATTCAATATTATTGCGCTTGATAACTCACAAAAATTAGATACAATGACTCGGAATATCAACACAATCGAAACATTGTTACCATGACAATTTGGCTCCCAATTCTTGATCGCTCGAAACCACTGTATCTGGCCATTGCCGATGCAATCGGTGCTGATATTGATGGGGGAGCACTTGCCAAGGGTGACAGGCTTCCGCCGCAGCGGGATTTGGCGTGGAAGCTTGGCGTAACTTTAGGCACCGTTACTCGCGCTTATAAAGAAGCAGAACTCCGTGGGTTTTTATCTGGCGAAGTGGGGCGTGGAAGTTATATTCGCAGCGGCAATCCGGTTTCATCAATCATGCCCATTGCCAAAGAAACTGACGGCATGGTTGATCTCACCCACGCCATTCCGCCGCCAGTCGTAACATCACAAGAGTTTGATGCAGCCCTTCAAGCCGTCATGCGCGATCCGCGCAAGCTTGATCTCTTAGATTATGCGCCACCAGACGGCTTTGCGCTCCATAAAGTTATGGCCGCACATTGGTTAAAGCGCAGCGGCATTGATGCACAGCAGCGCGATATTTTTATCACCGCAGGCGCACATCTTGGCTTGATCACCGTGCTTGAAGCCATATCCGAGCCTGGTGAAACTGTCATGGCTGAAGGTATAAATTATGCATTGCTGCGCAACACATTCAAGAACGCACATGTCGAGCCGTTGCCATTGGCCATGGATACCGAAGGTTTAACGCCTAGTGCATTCGAACATGCAGCCCGCACTTCAAAATGTCGTATTCTATATCTGGTTCCAACATTGCAAAACCCGACAACCAGCACGATGAGCATGAGACGGCGCGAAGAGATTGTTGCTATTGCGCGCAGATATAAAGTGACCATCATCGAAGATGATATTTTCCGATTGTTGGATGCGCGCGTTCAGCCGCCAACCTTTTATGCGATGGCACCAGAACTGACCTATCACATCACAAGTCTGTCAAAAACCCTTGCACCAGGCCTGCGGATTGGATTTGTGGTCACACCACAAGGTCAGGAAAGATCGCTTCGCGCACATGTGCGTACAATGGCGTCGCGCACCGTTGGCATCACAGGCGAGATTGCGCGATATTGGATTGAAAGTGATGTTGCTGAAACTATTTTAAGTCGCACGCGCCGCGAACTTGCAACATTGCGCGCATCGTTCATTGATGTTTTCAAAAATTGTAATTTCAGATGCGAACCAGGTGCGCCTTATGCGTGGCTCGAACTGCCACAGCATTGGAACCCGTCGCGCTTTGCAATTGCGCTTAATTCCCAAAATATAAAAGTCACGCCGGGTTCGGCATTTTTGCTGGTGCCGAGTTTAACGCCGCGTCATATCCGTATTTGTTTTGGAACATCTGCTGAAAACTTCAAAGTTCGTGCTGCATTTGAAACAATCCGCCAACTGATGCGCGAACAAGACGAGGATGAGTATACGCCGGTGGCTTAGATCATTTGGACAATCGCGCATGTTTGCCAAAGCAAAAATCTAATTCGCCTTCAGCTTTCCCTTCATACCTTCTAGCATCACCTGAAGATGTTTTCGAAATTCTTCCACTTTGTCTTGTCCGATCAGACTGGCGAACTCTTCTTCAATCTGGCCGATTTGCTGGCCTGCGGTTTTGCTTGCCAACACACCCCGTGGTGTAACCTTCACCAATTTGTCGCGCTTATTGTCAGGTATTGGCTGCAACTCCAAAAGCTGAAGTTTCATCAAGCGCTGAACAGAGCTTTGAGCAGCTTGTCTAGTGATGCGCATCTCGCGCGCAATCTCCGAAATGGTCTGAGATTTGCGCAAAGCCCGCACAAAAACTCGTACATCCGAAGGTCTGACTTTTTCATAGGGCGTGCCGCGACGCAATTGAGACAATCGGTCGTCGATTGCTAACCCAAAGTAAAACAGCAAGGTTCTCACATTATCCTGCGAAACTGGAGCATCATTTTCATCAACCATGATTGACAATAGACACGACCATGCAAATTTCGCAAGCGTCCATGCGCACAATATTGTCTATCTGAGTTGACAATATGGTCTAACCTGACTATGTCAACGTTGTCAATCTTAATTGACAAAGACTTGGATAAGCGAGCTCCCCCAGCATGGTGGTCAAGCTAATCCGTTAATTTGATTGCCTTCACGTAAAATCCGGGTCTTCAATCGGTCAGAAGTATGTCCGGGGGCGTTCTGCTTCTGGCTGGTTCGGCCGGTGGTGCCTATCCCACCATCGGCCGTTTAATTTTCTGAAAAAACTCTTTCAAGTTCTGGCCGCAGATCCATCAGCATGGCATCTGCCATGGACGCGTGGCCCTCAGCCGTTGGATGCATTGCGCCCGTTGTTTCCGAAAAATTGGCTTTTGATGATTGCTCGTCAATCTCGCCATATTTATCCGCCACTTTCTGGTTCATTACCATCACTGCGTCGTTGAACGTACGCACCCAACGCTGCCTTAAAGCATAGGGATAATTTTGTTTAGCTGGGTCATAAGGCTTCCATCCTTCAGCCTTCTTGAATATTCCGGTTTGGCAGGTTTGCGTGGGCCGTTCCGATTTTCCATAGCAAGGTATCATCAATACCTCAGCAGGATCATCTGCATGATCGGCACTTCTTGCACAAAAGCCGTGGCCCTTGAACGGTTGGTCGTTGTAAGCGCGTCCGGCATAAGTCCAACCATTGGCCTCTGCCAGCTCACCCATGCGCCGATGCAAAACATCAAGTTGTGCATGGGCTTGGTCAAGCTTGGATTTTGCAACCACTAGCCAGGATGAAAATCGGTCAAGCGATTGATTGGCGGCATAGGCATCTTCGGGTCGATCATCAGTTCCTACCCCTGCACAAGTCTGGCCATTCTCGTCCGCAAGAATATCTGGATAGGCCGTCAAAACCACGCGAGAAGCGTCAAAAGCCATGTCACCATTCGACAGTGGAATAGATGCTTCCAAAGCATGGCTCAGCCTTTGATAAGACGTGCCAAGTTTTTCATTTACATTGGACGCAAATTGTCCAGGCGGAACTGTCGCACCAAAAAATTTCGCGAGTACTGATGAAGCGCCATTGCGCAAAGTTGACCACGCCACAAGATTGGCAAAGCCCACATCATTGCCGCCTACAGATAAAAACACAAAATCAACATTGCGTCTGAATTGTTTGTCTGGGCAAATCCAATTACCATTTCGGTTTTCAAGATCAACTTTGCAAAGTTCGCGTAATGCCCAGTATAGCTGCGTATCAGTTTTGCGACCAGTCACTGGCCTGATCATTGAGGTTGTAGATTTGCGAGATCCTTCGCTCACATATTCAACATAAGATTGTGGTCCTAAAATGCCTTTATCAATTGAAGCGCCAGAACAAGAGTAGCCCATAAAGGTCACAGACCCATGCGGATTCTCCAAGCCAATCTGCAACGCTGCGCGCAATTGATGGCTATAGAGCGAGCGATGGCAAAGGTCGTCGAGCCATACGGCAGAGCCTGAGACATCACTGTTTACGCGCGCCGGATAAAGGTTTTCAGAGCGTTGGTTTTCATCCAGCTCAACTGGCACATCAGGGTTGCCTTCACCTGATGCAAAGCTATCGCCTAAGCCCAAAATCAAAATGTCTTTCACTCTTGCATCAATGCTGATGGGCCGTTCACCCTCCACGTTGACAGAAATCGTTCCGCCTTCGGGATAAGGCAAATTGGCTTTTACGGTTTCATCGCACGGTGCTGTTATGTCTGCATTGCCCGTCACACGCCAAACGCAGTTGAACTCTGAGATCAAGTTTTTCGAGGTTACAGGTTTGAGCTGCACTTCAATCTCATGGACCTTGGGACTCACGTAAGATTCAATATCACCACATGCCGTATGGCGGCGTTGCTTCTCATTCCAACAGGTATCGTTCACAGCTGAAGCAGCCCAGCCACGCCAGTTGAATTTGGTGCGCAAGATATTGGTGAAAGGAATGCGCCGATCATTCAGCACGTGTTCAGTACCCAGCACCGAGCTGTTGTAATAAAACATCGCGCTGTCTTCAGTTGAACCTGACCGTTGGCTCACATGCTGGCCATATTGCCGCCAGGCCAATTCTTGTTGCTTGAAAATATTGGGGTCACGGAACAAACGAAAGCGGTTAGACACTTTCCAGGTGATTTGAACATTCGAGGATGTCAGCGTTTGCGCTTCAACTGGTGCAACTAAGCACCCCAACATCAAAACCAGTAATATAAATCTCAAAACCATGGTATATCTACAAATCCTATTGAAGGACTTTAAACCACAGAATAAAGCCGAAATTATGGCAGGAATAAAAAGAACGCATAAATAACTTATGCGTTCTGATATCGGTTATTTTACGGCTTTGGGAGCCAGGATCATAATAATCTGGCGGCCTTCAAAGCGCGGTTCCATTTCAACCTTGGCAATTTCCGCGGTATCCACTTTTACCCGTGCAAGAAGCTTATGGCCCAATTCCTGGTGGTCCATTTCACGGCCTTTGAACCGCAAAGTCACCTTCACCTTGTCGCCTTCATCAAAGAAGCGCTTGGCAGCTTTCATCTTAGTTTCATAATCATGATCATCGATCATGGGGCGCAATTTCAATTCCTTGATTTCAATGACGCGCTGTTTCTTGCGGGCTTCATTGGCTTTCTTTTGTTCCTGGAATTTGAATTTGCCAAAATCGAGAATCTTCGCCACTGGCGGTTTGGCATCTGGGGAAATCTCAACCAGATCCAATTCGGCTTCCTCAGCCATGATGAGAGCTTGTCTTGTTGGCACAACGCCAACATTGTTTCCTTCAGCATCAATCAAGCGCACTTCGCGGCTGTCAATTTTGTTGTTGATGCGGTGGGTTTCTTCCTTCGGGGCCGGTTGGGCGCTGCGCACAGGTGCCGGTTTGCGTGGGGGTATACTCAAGGGTCGATCGTCTCCTAATGTTATTCGGGTGCCGTTTTACAATAAATATTGCGAATCCGGTGGCCACCTCTTAGCAGAACAATAGCCCACACGTATAGACACTGAATCTCGAGGGGAAATCCTAGGTGGCTGCACTGGAATTTGACGATGCACTGGAAGATGTGCGGCTGGCCTTCATCCGCGACGGCGGCCATGACGCATTTGGATCATGTGGCATTTTCTGGCTCGGGGGCTATCGTTCCGATATGCGCGGCTCAAAAGCCGAAAGCCTGGCCAATCTGGCCAGCGCCACCAGAAGACAACTCACAAGGTTTGACTATTCGGGCCATGGCGTGTCATCCGGCCAGTTTACGGATGGCACAATTTCCGACTGGCTGGAACAGTCCACCCACATGTTTTTGAAACATGCCAAAGGCAAGCGGATTATTGTTGGTTCTAGCATGGGCGGATGGTTAGCGCTTTTATTGGCAAGACGATTGCGCGTAGAAGACCCATCAGCCTTTCGCCGCATTGCGGGCATGGTGCTTCTCGCTCCTGCCACCGACATGACTCAAAATCTGATGTGGGATGAGTTTGATGATGCGGCGAGAGAAGAGCTTCGCGCCACTAATATGTATTTGCGGCATTCGGCTTACGGCGAACCCTACCCCATCACGGTTAAACTTCTGGCTGATGGCGAAAAGCATTTACTTCTGCGTGATAAATTATATCTGCCATTTCCAATTCGAATTCTACAAGGCTCCGACGATGTCGACGTGCCGCCACCGCATGCTATCAAAACTTTCGAGGCCCTAACCGGCCCCGACATCACTTTGACCTTCATAAAAGATGGTGACCACCGATTATCTTCAGCCGGGCAATTGCGCTTGTTGCAAGAAACAGTTTTGAATTTGGCCAAACGCGCTGATGGCGAGACTTTCTAAAGCAGGGCTTTTAAACCAACTTTGTAATTTGGATATTTCAGTTCATATCCCAATTCGTTTTTGATCCGCGCATTTGAAACTCGTTTTGAGTCTGCATAGAAACTTCTGGCCATTGCTGAAAGCTTGGCATCTTCAAATGGAACATCGGGTGGAATTGGCAGGCCTAATAATTCAGCTGCGTAAGCAATTACATCTTGCGGAGGGCAAGGTTCGTCGTCGGCCATATTATAAACGCGGCCAGGATTTGGATTATTGATCGAAGCCAATAATACGCCCGCAATATCTTCAACATGGATGCGACTAAAAATCTGGCCCTGCTTAATCACGCGCTGGGCTTTGTCTGATTTCAAACTTTCAAATGCGTTACGCCCCGGCCCATAGATTCCAGCCAGTCTGAAAATATGAAGCGGCAAACCCGCAATCTGCGCCCAAGCCGCTTCCGCATCAACACGGCGTTGCCCGCGATCCGTATTGGGTTGAAGCGCGCTATCTTCGTCCACCCATTCACCACCTCGATCACCATACACACCAGTGGTCGAAAGATATGCCACCCATTCAAATGATTTAGCGCGTTTCGAAAGTTCGGTGTTGAAGCGCAGCAAAACCGGATCGGCATCGTCGTTTGGCGGAACTGATGTCACGATGTGGGTGACTGATTCTGGTATTGAATGCAACTCGCTAAACAGGATGCCTTCAAAGCCTTGCGCGTTAATTGCGGCAACCCCCTCTAGGGATCGACTAGTTCCGGTGACACTCCACTCAATAGGATTAAGCTTATGGGCCAGAGCTTCAGCGGAAAATCCAAAGCCAAAACAGAGAAGGTGTTTCATGCCGATAGCTCCTCGAGCGCCCAATGTGCGGTTTCACTCACGACAGTCGAAGGATCATTCAGCAGAGCTTGCACAGCAAACCGCAAATCTGGGTCATTGCAATTTCCCGCCGCAATTAGAACGTTGCGGATAAATCGATCACGCCCGATGCGCTTTACCGGTGAGCCTGAAAACATCTTCCGAAAATCAGCATCATCTAGTTTTAATAACTCAGCAAGTGAAGGTGAAACCAATTCCTCTCGCGCTTTCAATTTTATCTCGGATGATTCACGCGCAAATTTATTCCAGGGGCAAACGCTCAGGCAATCATCACATCCATAAATCCGGTTGCCGATCGCTTTGCGAAACTCTGGTGGGATAGGTCCTTTATGTTCAATCGTCAGATAAGAAATGCAGCGCCTTGCATCAATCTGATGCGGGCCATTGAATGCTTTGGTTGGGCAAATGTCCAAACAGGCCTGGCATGTTCCACAATGATCAATTTCAGGTTCATCAAACTCCAACTCAGCCGTTGTCAAAATCGAGCCGATAAAAAACCATGAGCCTAAATTGCGCGAAACAAGATTGGTATGCTTGCCCTGCCAGCCCAGTCCTGCCTGCGCGGCCAAAGGTTTTTCCATCAAAGGTGCAGTGTCCACAAACACTTTCACATCATGGCTACTCAAGTTTGCAAACCATGTTGCCAAAATCTTCAATCTGGATTTGATCACGTCGTGATAATCGCGGTTCAGCGCATAGGTTGAAATCACACCGACGGATTTTTCCTCAAGCCGCGCAGCGTTGTCCAAACCTTGATCATAGTTCACAGCCAGCATGATGGCTGACTTTGCATCAGGCCACATGGCAGTGGGCGATTTTCGGCGGTCCAGCGTTTCAACCATCCAGCCCATATCGCCGTGATGGCCCGCTTGCACATAAGCCTCAAGCTCATCGCCAACACTTGAACTCAAGGAGGCTGACGTGATGCGCACATCATCAAAGCCAAGTTCAAGCGCTTTGGCCTTCAGGGGTTTGACCAGATCAGAAATCAAGGTCGGCGTAGGATGCGGAAGCTGGCATGGCTGGCAATGCATCGGCCAGCAGCACGCGAAAAGATGGCCTTGACTTGATGCGTTGATACCAACTCTTGACCACCGGATTTTCAGACCAATCAATATCGCCCAGATAATCAATCGCTGAAATATGCGCAGCTGCTGCCAAATCTGCGAGCGACAGGTCTTCGCCTGCAAGCCACGAACGTTCCTCGGCCAGAAATGCTACATAATCCAGATGCGGTTTGATCCGCGATTTGGCGCTGCGCACGCGCGCCATGTCAGGGGCGCCGCCACCTGCATTGTAATCCATAAACCGCTTTATTACTTTTTCGGTCAGCAATGGCTCGGTGACTTCAGTATAAAATTTTACATCAAACCAAGCGACCAATCTTCTGATCTCGGCACGTGCAAAGGCATTGCCGTGCAACAGCCTTGCCTTGCCCATGCGGGTTTCTTCGAGATATTCACTCAAAGCTTCAATGCCGCCAATTGCCAGTCCAGAGTCTTCTACAAACACCGGCAGCAACCCTGATGGATTTAAGTCACGCACTGTCTGGCTTGGCATCCAGGCGCGCTCATCAGCCAATTGGCAGGCTTCGCCATATTCAGCGAGGCTCAAACGAATCCGCCGCGAATAGGGATCAAGTGTGAAATGATAAAGTTTGGGCATCTCTTATTCCAACCAGTCTAAACAAAAATTAAGAACCGTGCCGCATATTGTTTTAATCATGATCTGGCATATAAGGCCAGACAGGTACAGCAGCAAGATATTCGTATACTAAGGATAATTCGGGGAACCTCATGTCGATTGAACAAATTATCGTTTTGGCTCTTATCCAGGGCATAACGGAATATCTCCCTATATCCTCTTCTGGCCATGATATTTTGGTGCCCGCACTTACAGGCTGGCCAGACCAAGGTGCGCTGACTGATGCCATCACCAATGTCGGAACTGTTATGGCGACCATTCTTTATTTCTGGCGTGATGTTGTTTCGATGTTCCGCGGGCTGTTCGATTTAATCAAGCGCCAGACAACCGCCGCTTCCAAGTTGGTGATCAATGTTATCATCGCGTCTATTCCCGTTATGGTCTTGGGTCTGATTTTCCAAATTACTCATTTTGATGAGATGTTGCGCTCACCTTTGATCATTGCCATCAACTCCATCGTCTTTGGTTTAGCACTTTACGCAGCTGATGCTTATGGCGTGAACCGCAACCGGGTTGCCGACATCACGCCAAAAACTGCGCTCTATATTGGACTTGCGCAAATGTTGGCGCTTAATCCTGGGACCAGCCGTTCGGGCATTACAATGACGGCAGGTCGCGCCTTGGGATTTTTGCGCTCTGATGCTGCGCGGTTTTCATTTCTGATTTCTATTCCAGCCAATGCTGCTGGTTCAATCGTCAAGATTGGCAGCGCGATCAAAAATCACGACCCAATCACGGGCCCGATGATTCTTTGCGGCGTTCTCACATTCTTCATCGGCCTCATCACCATCGCATTTCTCATGCGCTTGATCCGTAACCACAGCTTCCTGCCGTTTGTGATTTACCGCGTTATCCTGGGCGGCGCTTTGCTGGGTTTGATTTATTCAGGCTTCACATTTGGCAAGCTGAACTGACCGGCTTTACGGAACCGATAAAGATAGCTCGGGACAATCGCTTCAACTGTTCGCGCCGTGATGCCGAGGCCCTTTAAAGTGCGGCCTTGTTTTTCGGCTTGGTCATCAACCAGATTATCTGACTTGAGCAATTCGACTTGATCAGCTGTGAGCGCTGGATTGGGAAGCAGCCCTGCAACAGTGCCCAAGATAGACGCTATGCCAAATGGAATGGGCAGCAACACGCGTTTGCGTTGTGCGGTTTCCAAAACAAACTGCAATATTTGTTTAAAGCTCATCACCTCTGGTCCACCTAACTCGTAAACTTTGCCATCTGCAACGCCGCGGTCCACTAAAGTGGCGATGGCTTCTGCCACATCGCCCACGAACACGGGTTGGAACTTTGTTTCACCACCACCAATCAAAGGCAGGATGGGCGAGAACCTGGCCATCAAAGCAAATTTGTTAAACAGATTATCTTCTGGCCCAAAAATCACACTTGGGCGGATAATGATTGCACCGGGAAATCCTGCAGCTGCATTAGCTTCGCCCTTGGCGCGGCTTTTCACATAGGTACTGGTTGAAGGCTTATCAGTTCCAAGGCCCGACATATGGATGAAGACTTGCGCCTGTGCAGCTTTAGCGGCATTGGCAATTGCCGTTGCGCCAAATTCGTGCACGGCCTCAAAAGTTTGTGCGCCTGCATTTGAAAAAACGGCTGTTAAATTGATGACCGCATAAGCGCCATCGCATACTGCAGCCAAGGAAGCAGGATAACGCACATTGGCTTGAACGGGAACGATTTGGCCAGGCACACCCAGAGGCACCACATGGCCTGCAAGGTCAGGCCTGCGGCAGGCCACACGGATGCGGTAGCCACGTTTGGCCAAAGCTCTGACCACATGGCGGCCCACAAAGCCTGAACCCCCAATTACGGTTACCAATTTATCTGAATTTGCAGTCGTCAATTGAGGAGCCTCTGATTTGAAATCTTTTGATGGTGTGGCTTTTAACGGGCTTATAAGTGAGATGCAAAGGCTTAGGTGCCACAGTCTGGTTGACAGCCAAATGCCCGCCCCCTAAGGAAGCGCCGTTGCCCTGATGGCGGAATTGGTAGACGCGCACGGTTCAGGTCCGTGTGCCGAAAGGCGTGGAGGTTCGAGTCCTCTTCAGGGCACCACGCTTCGCCCAATTGGGCTACGCGTGGCGCAGCCACGGCGGAGACTAATTGGGCGAAGCGTGTCCGGCGAAGCTCGCAGAGCGAAGACGGACTGGTGGAATTGAGATGTGGTACGTTTACATCATCCGATCACAATAGGGCCGACGTTGCTTCCAATGTATTTCTAGACTCAAGTCATGAGCACATAGATGCATTGTGGGCCGTAGACCTTGACGAAAACGTTCTACTATCAAAATCCTGTTCCATGGCAGTCGTTCACAATCCAAATTGGAATAATGAATTGCCTCTAAAATTGTTACCTGCTCAAATTGAATACGCAACATCAGTTTCTGCGAGTGACCACATTATCCAGAAAATAACAGGAAGACTTCACGTAGAGAATTGATTTCAAGGTCAAAATATATTTCATATGCTCCGCAAACTAGAATACCACCTCGACTAGGGCATTGAAATCGGCATCATATGATGCTATTTTTCATGCCTGTTGGAGAAAGTCCCATGCGCACTACTGTTGCCTTAGACGATGATCTTGTTGCGAAAGCGCAAGAATATACCGGCATTAAAGAAAAATCGGCGCTTTTGCATGAGGCCTTGAAGTTGCTTGTTGCCCGCGAGGCCGGACGCAGATTGGCGGCCATGGGTGGTACTGACCCCACAGCAACTGCAGGGCCAAAGCGCAGGTCAGCGATAGAATGATCCTTGCGGATACTTCAATCTGGATTGATCATCTGCGGTCTCACAACTCGGTTTTTGGTCGATTGCTGGTTGACGGACAAATTCTCATCCACCCGTTTGTGATTGGCGAGTTGGCGGTTGGCAGTTTGAAGGAACGCAAAAAATTGCTGCGTGAGTTGTCCGACCAACCAGAAGCTCAGAAGGCTCACGATACTGAGGTACTTGCGTTGATTGAGAACAACAAACTATTTAGCAAAGGCATTGGATATGTTGACGCTCACCTCTTAGCTTCGGCAAGGATAAGTGAGTCCAAGATTTGGACCAACAACAAACGCTTACACGCAGCAGCAGTGGAACTTGGTTTAGCCAGTGTTTATTGATCACGCCCCAGCCTTGAGTATTCCCTTGCGCTCTTGTATGTCTCGCGCAGTGATGCATAGGGCGCTTTAAAACAATGACTGTCAAACTTTACCGCGGGGATTTGCCTGCTGATTTTAATCCGGGCAATTCGGTTGCCATTGATACTGAGACTTTAGGTCTTAAGCCTGCGCGCGATAAATTATGTCTGGTGCAGATTTCGACAGGCGATGGCAATGCGGTTTTGGTGCAGATGGACCGAGCCAAATATGATGCGCCGAATTTGAAGGCACTCCTGGCCAATCCGAAAGTTTTGAAGATTTTTCATTTTGCACGTTTTGATGTTGCGGTGCTGAAGCAATATCTTGATGTTGATACAGCACCCTTGTTCTGCACTAAAATTGCCTCAAAGTTGGTGCGTACTTACACGGACCGTCATGGCTTGAAGGAGTTGGTGCGTGAATTGCTGGGGATTGATCTGAATAAATTACAACAGAGTTCTGATTGGGGTGCGCACTCTCTGACTGATGCGCAGAAAGCCTATGCCGCTGAAGATGTGGTTTATCTGCATGAGTTAAAGCAGCGTCTGGAACAGATGTTGGAGCGCGAAGGCCGCAGCGTTTTGGCTAAATCATGTTTTGATTTTATCCCGACGCGTACCGCACTTGATCTTCAGGGCTGGTCTGAAGAAGATGTCTTCGCACATTGATCATAGCAGAGGCGGTTCGGCTGAGGGGCGCGCCAAACGCGCGGTTTCACGTGCACGCCTTGCTCCGCTTCTTGGAATAGGTGCCGGTATTATCGGGCTTGGTGTGGTGGGTGCGTTTTTAACGCAGTCGCTTTTTGTCAGTCCTGATCTGCCAAAAGTTACTGCTCCTGCAGCGCCGCAAAAGGTTGAAAAAGTGGTTAGTGGCCAAGCCTCAAAGATCACTGGTTATGATAAAAACAAACAGCCTTTTGAACTGGCTGCTGTGAACGGTGTGCAAGATGCGGCTAATCTTGATTTGGTGCATTTGCAAACAGTCACGGGCACATTCCACAAAGCAGGTGGAGGAGCGATTGGTCTTGCATCCAATGCTGCGCAATATGATTCCAATACAAAACTGCTCAGCATGGAAGGCAAGGTGGTTCTCAAAGAAGCGGGCCGCTATACTGCATATATGGAAGCGGCCAGTGTGAATGTGGATGATCACAGTCTGGTTTCGCAAACGCCAGTCAAGGTTGACACGTCAACCGGGACAGTGGAGGCTGACACGATGACTGTTGGGCCTTATGGTGGGCGGATTCTATTCAAGGGCCGCGTGAAAGCCGTGTTTGGAACAGAAAGAAACTTGGGAGTTAAGCAATGAAACAGAATAATTTAATTTTCGCGGCTTTGGCTCTGCTGGTGATGCCGCATTATGCATTCGCTCAAAAGGCGACTGGCAATGTTGTGGTTGAAGCTGACCAGATGGAAATTATTGATACCGAGCAAAAAACAATTTTCACCGGCAATGTCATTTCAACCAGGCCATCAGAAACAATTCGGTCAGACGAAATGGTGGTGACAAACGTTGATGTGAAGCAGCCAGATGGCACGCTCAAATCTGTTACCGATAAAGTGAATGCCAGGGGCCATGTGGTGATCAATACCAAAACCCAGGTGATTACCGGAACAACGGCGATTTTTAATGTTCAGGCCAATACACTTGAAGTGACGGGGGCGGTTCGTGTTGTGCAAGGAACCACGAACCTGTCGGGACAAAGACTGGTT
>CAXTKH010000081.1:0-14176 GCA_964244815.1 uncultured Aestuariivirga sp.
ATTGATGAACTTCGCATTGTGGACGAGGCAACCTATAAGCTCACGCTTTCAGGCATGATTGCCAAGAAAGAAAGCTGGACGTTAGATCAGCTTCGTGCTTTGCCGCAAGAATCTGCAATCACACGGCACATCTGTGTTGAAGGCTGGAGCTTGATTGGCAAGTGGGGCGGGGTTCCGCTGAAGACATTCCTGGAAATGGTTGGCGCTGATACCACAGCCAAATATGTTGGCTTCAAATGTGCTGATGATTATTGGACGAGCCTCGATATGCCTTCGGCATTGCATCCGCAAACCATTATGGCGCTGACGTTCAATGATAAAGTCTTGCCGATGGAAAATGGCTTTCCATTCAAGGTGCGTGTGCCGACAAAGCTCGGCTTTAAAAATCCAAAACAGGTTACGGAAATTTTTGTAACCAATGATTATCCAGGTGGCTATTGGGAAGACCAAGGCTATAACTGGTTTAGCGGTTCATGATATTAGGTGCTGCTATCGGTATTTATTTACGTATAATTTAAAGACGTCATTCCCGCGAAGGCGGGAAACCAACTAATGTTATGTTCGTTTGTGTTAACTTGGGTCCCCGCCTTCGCGCGGATGACGAATTATAGTATTTTCGCTATGATCTGATTGTCTTCCAAAAGACACAGCGATCTGCCCCTTTCTCATGGACTGAGGTTGATCTCAGATATTTGGCCAGCCGCGATTTGAAAATCACTTTTGAGATTTTGGTCGCCTAGTTTTGCTTCGGCAAAATAATGGCCGGGCTTTAAAATTACTTCAGCTGCAACACTCGTGAATGCTGGCATTGCGTTGCCATTGTCATCGATGATTTGCCAGTGAACTTCACGTTCGGCATTGCCAGCCACATTCAGTTTTGCAAGGCCTGCAATGTGGTCGATGTTGACGGCACTTGTGTAGCCGGCCTTCACATTGACATCTGTGACGACGAGTGCATTACCTGATACAAATTTACTTTCAATCCGGTAGGCACCTTCAGCGACGTTTAATACTTCACCAGGCCTATTGCTGGTGGCAATCAGTTTACCTTTCTCTATACCTGAAACAGCGTAGATTTTGCTGATGCTGGCGATGCCCAATTGATCGACGCCTTTTACGCGAGGCAGAACCCTCAATGCGCCTGCGTTCATCACAAATCTCATGCCAGTTTTGGTGCCGGTTTGTACGTTAATCACTTCTTCCAAGTGTGTAGAACCAAAAACGGCTTCAACATGATACTCGCCCGGCTTCAATGGGACGGTGACTGCCGATGCGGTTTTGTCATAGATCAGCGCTTGATCTTGATCACTGATTTTCCAGTATATGTTATCAATTCGTGCGCTGCTGTTTGCTGAATAAAGCGCCGATAGCTCCAAAGTTTCTTGGCCAGTCGGAACCGTTGTGACGGCCCATTCGCCAGTGGCGGGCAGCGTAATTTCATTTGATCCGGATGTTGAACTGATTGGATTTTGCGTTGCTGCTTGGGCAGTAGCGGTGGATAAAAATAGAGCCGCCACCAAAGCAGGCGCGAGGCGCACTAATCTTTGGTGGCGGATATGCGTTGGACGGGTGCTTAGATCGCCCATGCGCGGTGTCCCCTAATTTAACTCTCCCCCGAGCTCTACGGTCGGTAAAAGTGTTCAAGCATGGGCAACGACGGTCGGCAAGGAAATGCTTAACGAATGGTTAATGGCAGCATTGCAATTGAAAGCATTGCTTCTGCAGGGGTCATTTGCCAAATAGATGGTATCATGAAACTCAATGACACGTCTTCAGTTTTGGCTTTTCTCAAAAGCCGCAAATCTGCTTCAGCCAAAGCTATGACGGGGCCGGGGCCCTCTAAAGCGCAGATGGATGAAATTCTTGAAATCGCAGTGCGTGTGCCAGACCATGGCAAGCTAGCGCCGTGGCGCTTTATTTTGATCGAAGGCGAAGGTCGTGCTCGCATGGGGCAAGGCTTTGCCGAGATTTGGGCAAAGAACAATCCAACTCACGGTGCGGAAACATCAGAGTTTCAGCGTGGTCTGTTTATGCGCGCTCCGATCATTTTAGTTGTGGTTTCTACCGCTACTGTTCATGGCAAAATTCCGGTTTGGGAACAACAAATGTCTTCTGCGTCGGTTTGTTATAATGCGGTACTTGCTGCAACTGCATTAAAATTTGCAGCGCAATGGCAATCGGATTGGGTGGCCTATGATGAAGCGGCAAAGGCCGTGATGGGTGTCGCTGCGCACGAAAGGGTTTCTGGCATTATTTATATTGGAACATCAAGTGTAGAACTTGAGGATCGACCTCGGCCTGATGTTTCGAGCTTGCTCACAAGGATTGAATCATAGTGGCCATTCGCGGAGTGTTGTTTGACAAGGATGGCACGCTGATTGAATCTGATGGGACGTGGATTGCCGTGTTCAAATCCTTCCTCGCGCAAGTTAAAAAATTGGGGCCGGACGAAGTTGATGCCTTGATGGCCAAGGCTGGTTACGACATTCAAAACAACAAGCTTATTCCCGGTAGTGTGCTTGCTGCTGGCACTTCACAAGAGTCGATTGCAATTTGGTGGCCAGAGTTGGATGAGCGAGGCGTGTATGAGAAATATTTGTTGCTCAACAATGATTTTGCGCATCTCGCGCAGGATTTCATGAAACCATTGATGGACCTCGTGCCGGTTTTGGATCAGTTGCACGATATGGATTTGAAATTGGGTGTAGCCACTAACGACACGTTTCGTTCTGCAACGGGCCATATGCATCAGCTCGGTGTGCACGGCTATTTTGTCGAGATTATCGGCGCTGATAGCGTGGCAATCGCTAAGCCTTCAGGCCAGATGATAAAGCGCTTTGCCGAGGCAACAGGTCTGAAGCCGCATGAAATTGCGA
This sequence comes from uncultured Aestuariivirga sp., assembly GCA_964244815.1. Lineage (GTDB taxonomy): Bacteria > Pseudomonadota > Alphaproteobacteria > Rhizobiales > Aestuariivirgaceae > Aestuariivirga. The sequence continues at coordinate 2,877 of CAXTKH010000081.1, forward strand.
TGGTTGGAGATAATACACATGATATGGAAGAGGCGCGCGCCGGTGGAGCAGGGCTGGCGATCGGAGTGCTGACTGGAAATGCAGCGCGTGAAGACATCGCACATTTGGCTGACTATATTTTGGATTCGATTGCCGATATAGCCCCACTGCTGAAAAGTCTGGCCTGATGTTTTATGAAGTTGCTAAAAATAATCATGGTCTGCCACTTGATCCATTCTATGCGCTCGTAGGCCCACGTCCGATTGGTTGGATTTCCACTTTGTCTAAAAATGGTTTGGCTAATCTAGCGCCATATAGTTTTTACAATGCTTTCGCCCATAATCCGCACTATGTGGCATTTGGTTCGGGCGGCTTTAAAAATACAATTCAGAATATTGCTGACACGGGAGAGTTTGCCGTCAACCTCGCCACTTTCGATCTTCGTGAAGCGATGAATGTGACATCTTCAAACGTAGAAGGTGATGAGTTTGCGCTGGCTGGACTGGAAAAAGCAAAATGCAATATGATTTTCCCGCCGCGTGTTGCTGCAAGTCCAGTGTGTTTGGAGTGTCGTCATTTCAAAACCATAGAATTGCCAAATGATCAAGACATCGTCGCCGACTGGCTGGTTATTGGTAAAGTGGTCGGCGTTCATATTGATGATCAGTTTATTGAAAACGGCAGGGTCAACACCGCTGCCATGAAGCCCATTGCCCGTTTAGGCTATGCCGAATATGCCACTGTGGACGAAGCTTGGAAAATGCGAAGACCCGCTTGAGGGCTTTGCGTCATAAACGGCGTATTGCCGTCATAATTACAACCTTTGCGTTAGTTTAATTTTGTGTGAGTCGCTCTGCGAGTCGTGAACATTGCTCGAACGCCACAATTTCGCCATGTTGATAACTCAGTGGATGAATTGAAATTATTATTATATATCAACATATTAAGTCTCATTCGTCCCTGTGGATAACCTGTTTAATAATCTGTTAACCATGGCGGAGTCAGGACTCGTATTACGTGCGGAAAACGCCGTTGTGAATTTGAGAGTGCAAGCAAATGGTAAGTTGTCTGTTGATTGATAAAAATCCGGTAGAAAGGCAAAAATTGCAGCAAATGCTGGGCGCGATGGGGTTTCATTGTGACGAGCGTGCTGGTGCTGAAGAGGGGATCCGCTTTTGCCAGGAAAGTAACCCAGATGTGGTTGTCATGGAAGCGTCCGGCGTTAAAGCGGCGAAGGAATTTTTGAGGCTGGTGCGTTATCAAGGGCGTTCTCATCAAAGACCCGTTGTCATTCTTTACGCAGAGAAACCAAATATGGAGTCAGTGGGCCAAACAATTATTGAAGGTGCAGCAGATTTTTTGGTGAAACCGTTTGATCGTGATTTACTTCTGTTCAAGCTTGAACAAGCCGGTGTTCGTCCGAATTAAAGCGTCGAACGGTCAATTGAAATCGACTTCCTACCTGTCGTCATTACCGCGCAGGCGGGAACTCAACTTACCTAATCCGATGTTGTTGGAAGTTGGATCCGCGCCTGTGCGGGGAAGATGATTATAGGTTGGTTACAACCTGGGCCAACTCCTTACCAAAACCTTAAATTTCATAATGAACTGATTGTTAAACCTTAGGCTCTAACTTTCCCAGCAGTGATTAGACGAGTTGGTGTTGGTGATGAGTGAAAACGTTAATTTGGGACTCGATATTTCAGTCCTTAATCATGTTTTGGAAACTGGCGATGATGCGGCGCGTAGAGCGCTTGCCTTGCAACTTGCCTGTTTTATTACCGACGGATCAGCCACTGAACTTGAGTGCGAACAAGTAACGCCAATCCTTCTTAAGCTCAGCGTAGATGATTGCCCCGATGTTCGGCGCGCGCTTGTGTTGGCTCTAACGCATGAACCAAGTTTGCATTCTGATATCGTATTCTCAATTATTGCAGACGAAGATGCGATTGCTCTCCCATTTCTCACCCAAACGCCTGCACTCAATTCTTGGCATATGATGGCGATTTTACGGGTGGGCGATGAAGCGCGGCAACGCGTTGTTGCAGCCCGCGATGATATTCCAGCTGAAGCCGCCAACTATATCATCAAATCTTCACCGATGATGACGGCTCGTGCGTTGATGAATAACCCTATTGTCATTCTCGAAACGCAAGACTGTCACACACTCTATCAGCGCTTCAGTAACGCCCCTGAAATTGTCGAAAATCTTTTGGCGCGTTCGGATTTGCCGCTTGATATTCGTATAACTCAGGCAAAACGTGCTGCCAGCCGTATGCGCCAGCTTATGGCAGAGCGGGGCTGGGTGCCTGCCAATGATGCAACTGAATTGGTTTCGGATGCAGAAGATAATGCAGTTCTTCGAGTTTTATCAGAAGCTGATTTAGATGAGCGTGCCGGTGCCACACAATATCTGGCGCGGCAAAACATGCTCACTCCAGCATTGATTGTGCGTGCTGCCGCCACCGGCCAAATGCGCGTTGTTGAGGCGGCATTTGCGCATCTTTCAGGCATTTCGCAAACACGCGCTTGTGAACAAATGTATTCGCGCTCAACACTTGGATTTAAATCGCTATTCAAGCGTTCTGGTTTGCCAGCTGCCTGCTTTGGGGTTTTGAAAGCAGCTTGCGATGTGGTTGCTGATGCCAAAGATGAAGGCCTGCCACTGGAAACTGAAGAATTTGGCCGCCGCGTACTCGAAGCATTGATGACGCGTTACGAGCAAATGAATTCTGCTGACCGTGCCAAGCAGATTGAATATCTCGGGCGCTATGGTTCAGAGCGTGTTCGCAAGATTGCCAAGCGCTTGAAAGCTGACATGGTTCGGGCGGCCTAGAACTTGAACTGCTCGTTCAAAACGCGCTCAGCCAAACTGTGGCCGGGGTCGAATAATAATTTAACGCTGCGTTTTTTATCTTCGGCAATTTCGACTGTCGCCACGTTGCGCACTTCAATGTGATCAGCCACAGCTGCCACAGGGCGCTTTTCTGCTTCCAGCACAGTGATTTTTACTTTGGCGTTGTGCGGCAAGATTGCGCCGCGCCAGCGCCTGGGGCGAAATGCACTGAGAGGTGTTAAGGCTAACAGTGGCGAACCAATTGGCAATATCGGTCCGTGTGCTGACAGATTATATGCCGTGCTGCCCACCGGTGTTGCCACAATTAAGCCATCGCAAATTAACTCGTCGAGTCTGGTTTGCCCATCGATCGTGATATGCAGTTTTGCGGCTTGGCTGCGTTGGCGCAATAGTGACACTTCATTGAATGCCAAGCCTTGATGAGCTTTGCCGTCATGGCCGACTGCCGTCATTTTCAAAGGGCGAATGCTGGTGAGTTCAGCTTCATGCAATCGTTCAAGCAATTTCTTTTCAGAAAAGTCACTCATCAAAAATCCGACTGATCCACGGTTCATGCCGTAGATGGGAAGCCCTGAAGACATGAATTTGTGAAGGGCTTGCAACATCAAGCCATCGCCACCTAGTGCCACCACGGCATCAGCGGAGGTTGGGTCGGCGTTACCGTATAACTTCGCCAGTCTGGCCAATGCTTTGCGTGCTTCGGGGGCTTCTGAGGCGAAAAAGGCGATGCGATTGTATTTCATGCCGTTATTTGTTCATTGACAGTTTATGGTTGGCGATACATTGATTCAAATACGTTACCATTGCTTGAAGGCTTGTCCACCAAAGATGCGAAGTCTGGTTATTTGTTCTACCTGTAAATTTTCGGCTGACTCTAAATTGGCTCCCGATGGGCGCACGGGCGGAGCGATTTTAATTGCAGCCATGCAGGATGTGTTGGCTGAACAGGGCCGCGGTGATGTCTCTGTTCAGACTCAAATCTGTTTGTGGAATTGCACAAGGCCTTGCAGCGTGGTGATGCGCGATGATGAACGGTTTTCATATGTGACCGGCGGCAATGAGCCGACCAAGGCGCAAGCCGAGGCGATCTTGCAGTGGTTTGATGCGCACGGCGCAACGGAAACTGGTGAGGTTCCATTCAAGCAATGGCCGCAAGCCATGCGCGGGCATTTCATCGCCCGCATGCCACCGGTGAAGTTATGACTGTCTCATTGATTTTGGGTGGCGCGCGCAGCGGCAAAAGCCGGATGGCGGAGTCACTCGCATTCGGCAAAAAATATTACATCGCAACCGCGCAAGCTTTTGACGATGAAATGCGTGCCCGCATTGCCGCTCACAAGCGCCAACGAGGTGATGGGTGGTTGACCCATGAAGTGCCGTTTGATTTGGTCAACATTCTCAAAGATCTCGATGCAGAGAACCATTTTATTTTGGTAGATTGTTTAACGCTCTGGCTTTCCAATTTACTACTCTCTGAAGCTGATTGTGCTGAAATGGTTGGCGAACTCATTGACCATCTGAAGACGGCTAAGGCAAACATCGTTATTGTTTCAAATGAAGTTGGGCTTGGTGTGGTGCCTGATAATAAATTGGGGCGCGCTTTCAGAGATATTCAAGGCATAGCAAACCAGGGCGTTGCGGCAATTGCAAACCATGTGGTTTTCATGGCCGCTGGTTTGCCGCTGGTTCTTAAAGGATCAATGCCAAAACCGCCGCAAGCGCCAAAAGAATAAGCAAAGCGCGGTCATAAATTTCGAGGCCTTTATCAATATCAGCAGTGGTCATCTGCCCGCGGCCATCGCCCATGTAAGGGAGTTGAACTATCTCGCCATCATATTGGCGCGGGCCACCGAATTTCAAATCGAGCGCTCCAGCCATTGCAGCCTCTGGCCAACCAGCATTAGGCGACTGGTGCTTGCTGGCATCGCGCCACATTGCGTTCAGCGCGGTCTGCGCGCGGGTTTTTGATTTAAACCATGCAGCGCATGCAAACAGCAAACCAGTCAAACGCGAGGCGGGCAAATTCACGAGATCATCCAGCTTTGCAGCAGCCCAGCCGAAATTCAGATATTTTTCGGACTTATGACCGATCATTGAATCAGCAGTGTTGATTGATTTGTAAATCACAATGCCGGGAAGGCCCGCAATGGCAAACCAGAATATGGGCGCGGTAATACCATCGGCGGTGTTTTCGGCCAGACTTTCAAGCGCTGCCTTGGCTACACCGCTTTCGTCCAAAGTTGACGGATCACGCCCCACAATTTTTGCCACCTCTTTGCGAGCCGCAACGATTGATTGGGGCAGGGTGCGGGCCACTGCTGTCACATGATCACGCAAAGATTTTTGCGCGATGAAAGCCGTTGCGAGAAGCGTATTTATGATCCAGCCATATTGAAAGGACAGCAAAAGCCTTTCGAGAAGAAAAGCTGGAACGCCAACTGCAATACAAAGTGCAACCACCGCGAAGATGCCATGATTGCGTTGGTCGCTGTCTTCAGAGTCTGGATCATTCAATCCTTCATCGAGATAGGCGATCAATTTCCCGATCCACTCGACAGGGTGGCCGATGGCGCGTTGGAGGCTCTGCGGATAGCCAACAAAATATTCAATCACCAAAGCAAAAGCAGCCATCACAAAATGGTTCATTGTACGGCTCCGGCGAGTTCGAGAATCTGGTCGAGATCGAGATGGGTTTCAAGATGGGCGGCGAGATCATCCAAAGTCTGCTCGATAGTTTGGTCAAACGCGAAATTGGAAGCATTCACGCCAAGCGATTTGAGGAAGGCTTGGCGGAATCCATCGGCGGCAAAGCAGCCGTGAAGATAAGTTCCCGTGACCAACATATCTGGGCTGGAAGCGCCCTCGGGCCCATTGGCAGTTTGAGCGAACAGTCGCGCGCAGTCGGGCCCCGTGGTTTTGCCCAAGTGGATTTCATAAGCGTTGATGAGCTGGCCGCTGAGGGCGTGGACGGCTTGGGTTTCGGTAGTGGTTTTGTCGCCATGAAGTGTGGTTTCAACATTGAGCAGGCCAAGGCCTTCAACACTTTTGGCAGTGCCTTCCAGCCCTTGCGGATCATGGATCATGCGGCCCAGCATTTGATATCCACCACACAGACCTAGAACTCGACCGCCACGGCGCACATGGGCTTTCAAATCAATATCCCAACCTGCAGCTCGCAGCGCCATGAGATCAGCCATCGTCGATTTGCTGCCAGGGATGATCACCAATGTTGCATCGCCCGGAATGGCTTCGCCCGTTGAAATGAACTGAACATTGACGTCTGGCTCCAAACGCAACGGATCAAGATCATCGAAATTGGCAATGCGGGGCAGGCGGAGAACGCAGATTTTTAAACCTTTTGAATCGCTTGCAAGCATGTGTTCTAAAGTTACTGCATCTTCAGCAGGCAGTTTTCCCGCACTGTTGAAATGGGGAACCACCCCCAAACAGTGAGTTTTGGTTTGACACTCGAGATAGAGTTTTCCTTCAGAGAACAATTCCGTATCGCCGTGGAACTTATTGATTATGAATCCTTTTATGTGGTTCCGGTCAGCTTCGCTCAAGACTGTAAAGGTTCCAATAATGGAAGCAATCACACCGCCACGGTGAATATCACCGATCAATAGTGCTGGAACATTGGCTGCACTGGCAAAACCAAGATTGGCCAAGTCACCCTCACGCAAGTTCACCTCTGCCGGGCTGCCGGCCCCTTCCACCAAAATCAAATCATGGTTTTCGGCTAGTTTGTGAAAGCTTTCGAGGATTGCGGGCATGTAAGCGGCGCGCTCGCGGAAGAAATCGCGGGCTTTGAGCGTGGCTGTGCGTTTGCCTTGTACGATCACTTGCGCACCAGTCTCACTTTCGGGTTTCAGCAGAACTGGGTTCATATGAACAGTCGCTGGAATACGCGCGGCGCGGGCCTGCAAAGCCTGGGCGCGGCCTATTTCGCCGCCGTCGGAGGTTACCGCAGCATTGTTCGACATGTTTTGCGGTTTAAATGGCGCAACCCGAAGCCCGCGATTTGCATATGCTCGCGCCAAGCCTGCAACAATGAGGGATTTGCCTACATCGGAACCTGTGCCGAGGAACATGATGGCTTTAGCGGTCATGCTTGCGCCTGCGAAATAATGTGCGCATAAGACCCCATCACATTACCAACGCGCTGGCCAATCATGCCTAAGTCATTTCCAGCGGCATCAGAAGCGTGAAAAAGAGGATCGGTTACGCCTTGGGACATGATCGTCGAATAATGAAACTCGTGGCCGCGCAAATTTACTCTCCACGGTGCATTGAGCGGTTTCAACTGGCGATATCCCAACTGGAGTTTGCGGGTGGCAAAGCTGGTAGTCACAGGCAATAAGCCCGCCATCGCATGAGATGTGCAATCTGCATCGATAATCGCATCCCCTAAAACCATGTACCCACCGCATTCGCCGTAGATCAGGCCCTTATGCTTCCGCAACGCATTCAAAAACGCAGAGTTGGACGCGAGTTTGCTCGCATGAAGTTCGGGATAGCCCCCGGGCAAGAACACGGCTTCACCCTCGGGTGTTTCATTGTTCAATGGTGAGAAAAACGAAAGTTCGGCACCTTGCTTTCGCCAATCATTCAGCAAATGGGGGTAGGCGAATGCAAAAGCTAGATCATGCGCAACAGCGATGTTTTGGGCAAGCGGTGGCAGCGGACTGAATGATTCGGCATCGTTAATCGATAAAACAGTTGCCGATTCGTTAATTTTGTCAAGAAATGTTTCACGGGAAACTCCTGAGGCGGCTGATTCGATAAATGCTTCAAGCTGTTGATTCTCTTGCGCTTGTATCAATCCGAGGTGCCGCGACGGCCAAATTGCCGAGTCATTCTGACGCATTATCCCCAGGATTCTTGAGTCCAAAGAGTGGGTTAGCATCTTGGCATGCCTGTCACTGGCCACGCGGTTCAAGATTACGCCAGCGATGTTCAAGCTCGGTCGATAGCTCGAAAACCCGTGCACCACAGCCGCCACAGATTGCGCCTGTTTGGCCGCATCGATCACCAGAATGATTGGCAATCCCAAAGCTTCGGCCAAATCCGCTGTTGAACCCTTTGCGCCGTCCGGCCCATCAAAAAGGCCCATCACGCCTTCGACGATAACAATATCAGCATCAATTTCGGCGAACCGCGCCTTGCAGGCGTCAGCCCCCATCGCCCAATAGTCGAGATTGATGCAGGGCCGCCCACTTGCAGCTTCGTGAAATCGGCCATCAATATAATCAGGGCCAACCTTGGCCGACGCCACGTTCATGCCACGGTTACGTAAAGCACGAATGAGCCCGAGTGTGATTAGGGTTTTGCCGCTGCCGGAATGAGGTGCTGCAATCAGCAAGCCTCTAGCCAATTGGATTATCCTTGAGGGCAGGCGAATACCAATCCAGCAATTCGCGCCAATCGGATGCATGACCAATGACCACTATTGCAGGTGTTGGCGGCTTATGGGTTTTCACATATTCACCAGCTTCGCTCAAAATTGTGCTGGCCACCGATTGGTTGGGCATGGATGCGTTTGATACCATGGTCACCGGATGATCAGCCGGGCGGCCCGCTTTTATCAAAGTCTCAGCAATTTCGCCTAAGTTCTTGACACCCATATACATTACGATCACGGGGGCAGCCGTCGCTATGGCCTGCCAATTGACGTTTGCTGGCATTTTGCCTGTCGCGTCATGGCCGGTTAAAAAGATTACGGCATGGTTGGTATCGCGGTGCGTGACAGGAATGCCCGCATAGGCCAGACCGCCGATGCCCGATGAAATGCCCGGCACAATGCGAAAGGGAATGCCAGCTTTGGCCAAGCTCTGGCTTTCCTCGCCGCCCCGTCCAAACATGAATGGGTCGCCGCCTTTGAGGCGCAAAACGCGCTTTCCAGCATGGGCCAATTCTATGAGGCGAACCGAAATGTCTTTTTGATAAGGCGAAGGCTTGCCGCCGCGCTTGCCCGCATATTCCAGTTCAGCTCGAGGCCTGACCCAGCGCAGAATATCGGGGTTCACGAGTGCATCATAAACCACCACATCGCAGTTCTGCATGGCGTGATAGCAGAGCAAGGACATTAATCCCGGCGCACCCGGCCCAGCCCCCACCAACCATACCCAACCTTCGGCAAAATGCGGAAAGGGTTCAGCATCCAGCTTTGCAAAGCCTGAACCGTTGCCAGAATTTGCTTCCCAGCTTGCGACAGTTTTGGTGGTTTTATTTGCCATGGCCCCTTATAGATAGGCTCATGCGTTTGGAAAAGCCTCAATCACCATTAAGACGTGGCTGGACCACCGGCGCATGTGCCACAGCGGCGGTTAAGGCTGCGTACACGGCATTGGTGACGGGCCAGTTTCCCGATCCGGTTTTGATCACCTTACCGAAAGGCGAGACGCCAGCGTTCCCGTTAGCGCTTGAAGAAAAAGGCGAAGGCTGGGCGCGCGTCGGCATCATCAAAGATGCTGGTGATGATCCTGATGTAACGCACGGTGCTATGGTGATCGCCACGGTGCGCCTTCGCGGCAAAGGGGTTACGTTCAAAGCGGGCGAGGGGGTTGGCACGGTCACCAAGCCTGGCCTTCCAATCGCGGTTGGCGAACCTGCCATTAATCCGGTGCCGCGCCAAACGATGATGGCCGAGATTGCAGCGCTGGGCGGTGGCGATGTGGAAATTGAAATCTCAATTCCAGATGGCGCAAACATTGCGCTCAAAACTTGGAACCCGCGCTTGGGTATTATTGGTGGTCTTTCGATTTTGGGCACTACAGGTATCGTCAATCCATTTTCCTGCGCCGCATGGATTGCATCAATTCACCGTGGCATTGATGTAGCTCGTGCGATGAAGTTGGAACACGTTGCTGGCTGCACTGGTTCTACCTCTGAAGATGCGGTGCGTGCGCATTTCAATCTGCCCCTTGAAGCGATGTTAGACATGGGCGATTTTGCGGGCGGCCTTTTGAAATATGTCCGCGTCAACCCCGTGCCACGCGTCACCATCGGCGGTGGCTTTGGCAAGATGGTGAAGCTGGCGCAGGGAGCAATGGATTTACATTCGGGCAGAAGCCAAGTTGATTTTGCCTGGCTGGCGACACGTGCGCCTGAAGCGATGCGAGCAGATGTGCTGGCCGCAAATACGGCCCAACAAGTGTTAGAAATGGTCGGGCCAACGCTTGCAGAAAAAATTGCGCATGAGGCACTGGTTCATGTAAAGCGCGTTTTGGAATCAAGTTCGGTTGCAGATGTTATTGTTATCGACCGCGCAGGAAAAATTATTGCTCATGCCAGTTAAAAAAGTTCTCATCCTGGGCGGCACACGCGACGCGCGCCAACTCGCGTTCCGCCTCATCCACGCAGGCCATGATGTGACGACTTCATTTGCTGGCGTCACCGAACATCCAGTTCAGCCCGAAGGCAAAGTGCGCGTTGGTGGTTTTGGTGGTGTCGAAGGCTTGCGCCAATATCTCGCAGTTGAAAAGTTTGATGTGTTAGTCGATGCCACCCATCCATTCGCGGCGATCATTTCGGCAAACGCTGCTGCAGCAGCAGGCGAGGTTTTACTACTGCGCTTAGAGCGCCCCGCGTGGACGGCGCGACCGGATGACAATTGGATCAACGTTGAAAATATCGATGCCGCAGTTTCGGCACTTCCTTTGAACGCCTCAGTCATGCTGACAATTGGCCGAAAAGAAATTGAACCTTTCATCAAACGCGGCGATCTCAAAGGTGTAACCCGCATGATCGAGCCCACCTCAATCGCCTTGCCACCCAGCTGGAATCTCATCCTCGAACGCCCACCCTTCACATTAGAAAGTGAAATGGCATTGTTGCGCGATCACAAAATCACCCATCTCGTTTCAAAAAACGCAGGCGGAAGCGAGACGGAGACAAAGCTTGTTGCCGCGCGAAACTTAAAAATTCCAGTGGTGATGATCGCAAGGCCGTTCAAGCCTGCTGTTATAACATATTCGTCAGTCGAGGCGATTAACGCACATATCTCAAAGCTTGGCAGCCTCGCTGGTTAAAGCTAGAGTTCACCCACAACCCTGAATCGGATTCGTCTCAATGCGCAAAATCCTCTCGTTCGTTTTCCTCCTCACAGCCATGTTCAGCATCGCCTCGGCGTCTACGCTTGATGATGTTAAAAAGCGTGGCAAGCTTTTGTGTGGGGTGAATGCGGGGTTGCTGGGGTTTGCGCTTAAGGGCGATGACGGAAAATGGGCGGGGTTTGATGTGGATTATTGCCGCGCCGTGGCTGCCGCTGTTTTAAGCGATGCCGATAAAGTGGATTATGTGCCGCTGACCACCAAGGACCGATTTGAGAGTTTGAAATCTGGCGCTGTGGATATTCTGGCGCGCAATACCACATGGACGATGGAGCGCGAAACCAAAATGCCGTTCCGTTTTGTTGGCATCAGCTATCATGATGGGCAAAGTTTTCTGGTGCCAAAATCAATTG
>CAXTKH010000082.1:0-13879 GCA_964244815.1 uncultured Aestuariivirga sp.
ATTGAGTCGCAAAAAGCGGCTGACATGATTGCGCCATTCTTGGGCGTAATTGTAAAGACAAATGAATTAGGAAGACAGATGGCAAAAGCTAAACCGGTAAATGACTATGATGTTACAAGCGCCAAATTACAGGCTGCAAAATCCGCTCTAAATAATATCGTATTCGGCCAGAATGATGTGATTGAACTGGCCATGATCGCAATTCTCGCAGGCGGCCATGCGTTGATTGTGGGTGCACCCGGCCTTGCCAAAACCAAACTCGCCACTTCTCTGGGAACCGTTCTGGGCCTCAACGAAAAGCGCGTGCAATTCACGCCTGATCTGATGCCAGCCGATATTCTGGGTTCCGAAGTTCTTGATGAAGTAAATGGCAAACGCGCATTCCGTTTCGTGCCCGGCCCCGTATTTTGCCAATTGCTCATGGCCGACGAAATCAACCGCGCCAGCCCACGCACGCAATCTGCGCTTTTGCAATCGATGCAGGAACATCATGTAACGGTAGCAGGCGAGCGTCACGATCTGCCGCAACCCTTCCACGTGCTCGCCACGCAAAACCCGATTGAGCAGGAAGGCACATACCCATTGCCGGAAGCACAGCTCGACCGGTTTCTGGTTCAAGTCGATATTTCCTATCCGCCACTCGATGCTGAACGTCGTATGTTGTTTGCCACCACTGGCAATGAAGAATCCCAACCCGTCGCCGTGCTCACAACTGCCGATCTGATAAGCGCTCAAAAACTCACCCGCGATATACCCGTTGGTGAGCAAGTTACAGACGCGATTTTGAAGGTGGTGCGTGCAGCAAGACCAGGTGGTGATGCGAGTAAAATGGTCAACGACAACGTCGCCTGGGGGCCATCACCACGCGCCGCTCAAGCGCTCATGCTGTGCTCAAAAGCCCGCGCCATGTTGCAGGGCCGCCTCTCGCCTTCGGTTGAAGATGTGATTGCGTTGCTAGAACCCGTCTTCAAACACCGCATGGCACTGAACTTTTCCGCCCGTGCAGATGGCATAACCGTGCAAAACGTCATCGCCCATTTGGCGCAAACCATTACATAAAAAAAATGGCGCAAGCATCTCATAACATTGGCCAAAGAGCGCAATCTCTTTCGCAAAAACTTCCACCACTATTGGTGAAGGCCGAGCGCGTGGCCGCCACAGTGATGCTGGGTGTGCATGGCCGAAAACGCGCAGGGCCCGGCGAAAATTTCTGGGCATACAGACACTATAGTTTTGGCGATTCAACCCAGCGCATTGATTGGCACAAAAGCTCGAAGTCCGATCAAGTCTATATTCGCGAAAACGAATGGGAAGCTGCTAACACCTTGTGGTTATGGGCAAATATCGGCCCACGCATGGATTTTAAATCGCATCTCGCAACCGAAACCAAAAAAGAACGCGCGCAAATACTTCAATTAGCCTTGGCCAGTTTGGCCATCCGCGCCCATGAACGCATCGGCGCAATCGGCAGCGACCGCCGCGCTGGAACAGGCCAAATGGCCTTGCGCCAATTGGCCGAACATTGCGCATCGCCAAACGACAATTCATTGCCCATACCACGCGCCATGCAACGTCAGTCCGCCGCTGTTTTAATCTCTGATTTCCTTGATGAACCAGAAGCTATCAAACGCGCGATTGCTCCTTTGGCCGAATCCGGCGCGCGCGGGCACTTGTTGCAAATCATTGATCCAGCAGAAGAAACCCTGCCCTATGATGGTCGCATGGAATTTCTGGGTCTCGATTCTGCCCAAAAATTCCTCGCCAATAAAACCCAAAATCTGCGCCAGAAATACATCGAAGCCTTTGCCGCCCAACGCGAAGCTGTTCGCCAAATCGCGGGTCGTCTCGGCTGGTCATTCACCGTTCACCGCACAGACGAACAGCCCAGCAAATGTCTGCAAGCCCTGCATCAGAGGATCAGCGACAGGTGATGCAGTTTTTCCAAGCCCTCAGTTTCGGAACACCATTGGCGCTTTGGGGTCTCTTAGCTCTGCCCGTTATTTGGTGGTTGCTGCGCTTTACACCGCCACGCCCACAATCCATCAAGTTCCCACCCTTACGCATTTTGCTGGGCCTGAAACAACAAGAAGAAACGCCGGATAAAACCCCGTGGTGGCTTTTGCTCTTAAGGTTGGCATTGGCTGCAATTCTTATCCTTGCTGTTGCCCACCCCAAAAACAGCGAAAAAAATATCCTCGCTCAGGGTTCCGGCCCGTTATTATTGATTGTCGATGATGGCTGGGCCGCCGCCAAAAATTGGCCCAAACGTTTAGATGCGGTGCAAACAATTTTGCAGGATGCACAAAACGCAGGACGTGTTGTAACGCTTGCCACCACCACACCGCAAAGCCGTCTGACCAATCTTACAGAGAGCGCCGCAAGCGATGCCATAAACTCATTACGCGCCTTGCAACCTCAAGCCCTTTCAACTGATCGCGCAGCGTTGCTGAAGCGCTTGAGCGATGAAAAACCAAAAGCCGGCCAAGTGGTCTGGCTCACTGACGGTTTGGATTCAAGCACTGCAGAAACTTTTACCGATGGTCTAACAGCGCAATTCGGAAATGTTGTCTCTGCTTTGCAATTGCCAGATGATCAACCGCTTGCTTTAGGCCGCCCTGCTGTTGACGGTAGCGACATCAAGATCACTGTCATTCAAGGCACGAACGCAGACACAAAATCGGTAGTCCAGGCCATCGCTGGCAATGGTCGCATATTGTCAGAAGCACAAATAAATTTTGCAGGCACCAACACAGCCACAGCAAGACTCGGACTGCCAATCGAACTGCGCAATGAAATTCAAGCCATCACCATCAGCGGGCAAAATCACGCAGGCGCTAAACAATTGCTCGATGATCGCTGGCGCAGAAAATCAATCGCCATCCAATCTGGCACAGCATTGGAAGCAGCCCAACCTCTGCTCTCGCCATTGCATTATGTGACGCGCGCATTAGAGCCATATGGAGAAATCCAAGAGCCAACCAATGCAGAGGAATTGAAAACATCCCTGGATGCTGGGCTTTCTATGTTGGTGATGGCTGATATCGGCAACCTCAACCTAGAAACTAGAGATACTATTTCACCATGGATCGAAAAAGGCGGCGTTTTGCTACGTTTTGCAGGCCCACATTTAGCTGCAACCAATGATGAATTGCTGCCTGTAAAATTGCGCGAAGGCGACCGTAATTTAGGAAGTGCCCTCAGTTGGGAAACGCCGCAAGCTATCGCATCATTCGCCGAAAAAAGCCCCTTCGCAGGTTTGAACCTTGATCCCAAAATCGCCATCTCTCGCCAAGTTCTGGCCGAACCGGATGCCGATTTACCCGATAAAACCTGGGCTAGCTTGGGCGATGGTACGCCATTGGTAACAGCCACGCGCAAAGGCAAAGGCTTCATCATTTTGTTCCACGTCACAGCTAATGCCGATTGGTCGAACTTGCCGTTGTCGGGAACCTTCGTCGACATGCTCCAACGCATCACTGATCTGGCTCCTGCGGCTGGCAGCAACACCGCAACCACAGTTTCAAACGATCAAGCCAACGCCTTTGCTATGCGGCTGTTGCTCAATGGGTCAGGCGAACTCGTCACGCCAAATGCCAACATCGCTGCCATCCCCGTCAAAGATTTCGACAACGCCAAAGCAACAGCAAAAACTCCAGCTGGCATATATGCTCTGGGCACAAGAGAACGCGCCATAAATCTTGATTTGAAGCAGGCAGACCTCACGCCTATAACCAGTCTCGGAGAGGGCGTAGCATTGCAAAACATCGTTCCCCCAAAAACCACCAGCTATGCTGCAAGCTTGTTTATTTTGGCAGCACTTTTGTTTTTGGCAGATACGTTGGCTGCAATCATTTTGGGCGGCGGCTTGAAGCTCCCGAACCACAGCAAAGCCACAGTAGCACTGTTCATCATGCTGATGAGCGGCATAATCGCTATTCACCCCAATGAAGCACGCGCCGACGATCAATCTGACCTCAAAGCCGCCATCGAAACCCATCTCGCATTCGTCAAAACGGGAGACTCGGAAATTGATCAAACCAGCGAACAAGGTTTAAAAGGCCTTGGCCTGATTATGGCTGACCGCACTTCAGCAGCACTGGGCGCTCCCGTTGGCCTGAATGTGGAAACCGATGAACTGGTATTCTACCCCGTCCTCTACTGGCCCGTAAATGAAGCGGCCCGACCGCCAACCGACAAAGCACTCGCCCGTATTGATGCGTACATGAAAAATGGCGGTACCATTGTTTTTGACACCCGTGATGCCGGAACTGATTTCGGCGGCGGAAGCCCCAACGGCACTGCACTAAAAGGCATCCTGGCGAAACTTGATGTGCCACCATTGGAACCGGTGCCAGAAGGCCATGCCCTCACAAAATCTTTCTATCTCCTCAAAGATTGGCCTGGCCGCTACGAAGGCGGTGCCTTATGGGTGGAAGCCCAGAACGGCGAAAGCCCCGCCAAGTCCGACGGTGTTTCAGGCATCATCATTGGTTCGAACGATTATGCAGCCGCATGGGCATTGGACGACAACGCACAACCTTTAAATGCCATCGTCGGCGGCTCAGATCGTCAGCGTGAATATGCCTTCCGTGTTGGTGTGAATATCGTGATGTATGCCCTCACCGGAAATTACAAAACTGACCAAGTGCATGTGCCTGCCCTTCTCGAAAGGCTGGGCCAATGAACTTTCAGATTGAATACGCACCTTTTGTAAGCTGGCCAGTACTAGGCATATTCGCTGCAATGTGTTTGGCGGCAATAATATTTATGGCTCTCAATCGAAGACGCGGAACAATTCTCCGCGCCGCAACGGCGGGACTGCTGCTCGCATGCCTCGCCAACCCCACCATCCGCCAAGATGAACGCGAGCAACTTTCAGATATTGCTTTAGTCATCGTCGATCAAAGCCAAAGCCAAAATATTGGTCAGCGAACGGCTCAAACGCAAAAAGCCTTGGCTGATATAAAATCGCGCCTCGCCAGCTTGGGCAACACCGAATTGCGCATTGCTAACGTCACCTCTGGAATCGAAACCGGAAGCGATGGCACACGATTGTTGACAGCGCTTGGCAAAGCCGTTTCAGACATTCCGAAGGATCGTTTTGCAGGCGCAATCTTGATTACCGATGGCCAAGTGCATGATGTGCCACAAACACTCACAGGTCTGCCCGCTCCTATTCACAGCTTGATCTCCGGCAGCAAAAACGAAAGTGACCGCCGCATTGTCATCGATAAAAGTCCGCGCTTTGGCATTGTGGGCCAAGAGCAAACCATTCAGTTTCATGTGGAAGAATCCAGCAGTGATCGATCGCCCGTGGCCGTCACATTGCAAATCCCTGGCGGCGCTTCGACCACCCTCAATGTAACCCCGGGCGTCGTCACAGATTTTCCGATGAAAATCGAACACGCAGGCCAAAACTTCGTTGAACTTTCCGCCGCCATTCGTGACGGCGAGCTTTCAAAAGAAAACAACCGCACTGTTGCCGTGATTGATGGCATCAGAGACCGCTTGCGTGTGCTGCTTGTTTCTGGCCAGCCCCACTCTGGCGAGCGCACCTGGCGCGATCTTCTCAAAGCCGATGCATCTGTCGATCTCGTTCACTTCACCATTCTGCGGCCACCTGAAAAACAAGATGGCACGCCGACAAAGGAACTCTCGCTTATCGCCTTTCCAACGCGCGAACTTTTTATCGATAAGCTTGATCAGTTTGATCTGGTGATTTTTGATCGCTATCACCGTCAGGCTATTCTGCCCGATGCCTACATGGCCAACATCGGCGAATATGTGAAAAAGGGCGGTGCTGTATTGGTGGCCTCTGGCCCAGACTTTGCCGAGAGCGACGGAATCTACACTACTCCGCTGGCTGATGTTTTAAGCGCTGCCCCCACGGGCGAAGTGACTGAAACGCCATTTAAACCAGCGCTCACTGATACCGGAAAACGCCATCCCGTCACGCGTGGGCTTCCCGGCGCAGGCGACGGCAAACCAACTTGGGGTAAGTGGTTCCGGTTAATCGATACATTGCCGGCGCCCGACGCAGAGACACTGATGTCTGGCCCCGATGACAAACCGCTGCTCGTTCTCGCCCATCAAGGCGAAGGCCGCGTGGCGCAATTGCTATCCGATCATGGTTGGCTTTGGGCACGTGGCTTTGAAGGCGGCGGCCCGCAAACCGAACTTCTGCGCCGCATGGCCCATTGGCTGATGAAGGAGCCTGATCTGGAAGAAGAGAAACTTTCGGGCAAACAATTGGGTGATAAACTAGTGATCACGCGCCAAACGCTAGCCGACAAGACCGAACCTGTAGTTATCACAACGCCATCGGGCAAAACCCAAAATGTGGAACTGGCACCCGCTGGCGCAGGCCACTTCACAGCCTCAATGCCTATCACCGAAGCTGGACTGCACACTCTAAACGACGGCAAATTAATCGCAGCCACAGCTATAGGCGCTGGCGATGCCAAGGAATCCTCCGACATCCGCGCCACAGCAGAAAAACTTCAACCTGTTGCCGCAGCCACCGGCGGCGGCGTGGCATGGATTGAAGACGGCATGCCAACAATCGGCAAATCCTCAGCAGGCCAATTAGTGGCTGGTTCAGGCTGGATGAACATCCGCGCCAATAATCAATTCCGCGTCACTGCCATTACGCAGATTTCGCTGTTCTCAACATTGCTAAGCCTATTGCTCTTGCTGATCGCCGCCTCAGCAATGTGGTTCCGTGAGGGCCGCTAGAAGTTCAAGTGAACGCGGCGCCGAAAGCACCAAGCCTTTAGCCGTCGATAATGCATGCGCCACCAACTCCAGATACAAAAATCGTTTGGGATCATAAGTCCCCGGTAAATCCATCTGCCCCTCGGGCACTTGGCGAAACCCTACCCGTGCATAATATGGTGGATCGCCAACCAGCAAAATCAAACTATGCCCTAACTCAAGCGCCTTGCTCAAGCTGACCTGCATGAGTTTTAAACCGATACCGAGATTCTGCCGTGCGGGATGCACAGCAAGCGGCCCTAATAACAAGGCAGGTTGCATGGCATGACCAATGGTAATCGGCCAGTAACTGATGCATCCAGCAATGCCCACTTCAGTATCGCGGATCACCAGCGACAAACCCGCAGCGGCTCTGCTGCCTTCACGTAGCCGGTAAGACGTCTTGGTGCGCCGGGAGAGGCCAAAGGCATTATCAAGAATATTTTCGATGATCGGGGTATCAGCCGCTATTTGCGGAACAGGGGAAAATTCAAAGCTCATGGTCATTCACATTCAGATGAGGAAACATTAGTCCCACCCAAAAAGGCAAGACCGCTTAGCAAGCGCTGAAGCGTCGTCGCAGAAAAATGTGAAAAAATGTGAACATCGAATTCGCGATACAACCACACCCGCCCCTCGTCAAGGATTCTTACCAATGCTCGGAAACAGGCTGGCCATTAACAATTTCTTCTAACCGCCGACGCGAACCATCAGTAATATCATTGGGCAGTTGAGCGACAGGAAAAAACTTCGCCTCTAAAATCTCATGATCAGGCTTCCAAGCTTCGCGCCGAAACTGCCGTAAAATATAAAGGCACACAAAATCTCCCGGAAACGTTGCTTCGTTCGAAAAAATACCGTGCAGAACCAGCGGGCCTTCTGCCATAATCCCAGCCTCCTCTTGGATTTCGCGGATAGCCGAAGGAACAAGCAGTTCCCCCTTCTCCACACCACCCCCAGGCAAAATCCAACCCGGTGAATATGACTGCTTCACCAACATAACCGCGCCCGAGGTATCAAAAATTGCAACACGCACACCCAGAGTTTTTCCCCGCGAAAGGCGCAGAAATGTGCGCAAGCCAAACCGTTTCAAAATCTTGTAGAAAATAGGGTGCATCCGTTGCTTCGCCTCGCTTGTGCCAGCCTCACATTCGCTATAATTGATGATGAATAACACGGCAATGACGAAGAGGATTCCCTGATATGAGCGCAGCTACAATCAATGTGCGCCCCGTTTTAACGAAAGCCGACAAACTCACATTCCTCAAAGTTCCATTCGAGATTTATAAGAACGACAAAAATTGGGTTGCACCACTTTTTTTGGAGCGCTTGGAACATCTCGATCCAAAAAAGAACCCATATTTTGAACATGCAGACGCCCAGCTTTTCATTGCCGAAAAAAACGGCAAAGCCGTTGGGCGTATCTCGGCCCAAATCGACCGCTTGCATCTTGAGCGCTATAAAGACGATTGCGGTCAATTTGGTTTTTTAGAAGCAATTGATGATGCCGAGGTTTTTAAAGCCTTGTTCGAAATTGCCGAAGATTGGCTGCGCTCCAAAGGCATCAAGCGCGTGCGTGGGCCATTCAGTTTTTCGATCAACGATGAATCAGGCTTGCTGATTGATGGTTTCAACACACCGCCCAACAGCTTCATGGGCCACGCCCTGCCCTATTATCAAAAGCAAACCGAAGCCGCAGGTTTCAAAAAAGCGAAGGACTTGCATGCCTATATCAGAGACATGCGTATTCCTCTGCCCGATGTGCTTGAACGAATTTATAAGCGTGGACTAGCCACAGGCAATGTCACAATACGCTGCATGAACAAGTCTGATATCCAAAACGAAATCAAAATCGTCATCGATATTTTCAATGATGCTTGGAGCAATAATTGGGGTTATGTGCCCTTCACCGAAAAAGAACTCGCCATGCTGGCCAAGAACCTGAAAATGTTGGTGGCCAAAGAAGCAGTACAAATAGCTTTCTATAAAGGCGAGCCTGCCGCCTTCATTATCAGCATGCCAAATCTGAATGAATGGTTTACTGGGCTCAATGGCAAACTATTACCCTATGGCCTGCCCCGCATGATCGGCAAACTCATCACTAAAAAATCCAAATCAATCCGCGTGCCATTGATGGGTGTGCGCCAAAAATTGCAAGATGGGACCCTGGGTTCAGTGCTTTCAATCGGTGTAATCAAAGCAGTTTATGAATTTCATAAAGCGCGTGGTGTCGAGGAAGTCGAGATGTCTTGGATTCTGGAAGATAATGTTCGCATGCGCCATATCCTGGAAGCTTCTGGTTCTCGCATTCATAAAACCTACCGGGTCTACGAAAAGAGCCTCTAAGTATAATGAAATTTTCGCTCGCGCATTTTTCTGATGTTCATTTAGGGCCATTACCTAAAGGATCAACATTTTCGAACTTTTCTGCAAAGCGATTTCTCGGGGCGCAATCATGGACGTTCAACCGCAAGAAAATTCATCAGCCCGCAATTGCCTTGGCATTGGTTGAAGATATTAGAAACAGCCACCCCGATCATGTTGCCTTCACAGGCGACGTGGTGAACATCGCCGCACTTGCAGAATTCCGTGTTGCTGCTGCTTGGATAAAAAATATCGGTCCAGCCGATTGGGTTTCCTATGTGCCAGGGAACCACGATGCCTATGTTGCTGTACCGTGGGAAAAGAGCTTGGCGCTATTTGAAGAATATATGTCAAGTGACATGCGCCAAGAACATAACTTTCCATATGTGCGCCTGCGCCGCAATATTGCTCTGATTGGGATAAATGGCGCAACCCCGCAAAGCTGGTTGCGCGCTGGTGGCGATGTAGGCGCCGCACAACGCCAGCGTCTTCAAGAAAAATTGAAAACACTTCGCGAACGAGGCTTCTACCGCGCGGTGATGATCCATCACCCACCAGCTCCGGGCATTGCACATCCACTCAGATCTTTGTCCGATGCAGCCGAGCTGAAAACGATTTTGGAACAAGAAGGCGCTGACCTTGTGATGCATGGTCATAATCATACAGAAACCTTGAACTGGCTGGATTCAAAACATGGCCCTGTGCCGATCGTGGGTGTGCCTTCAGCATCAATGATCGACGACGGCGTTCATGAAGCTGCGTCTTGGAACAACTATGAAATCGACCGCGCCAAAGGCAAATGGCAAACCCACCTGACAATCAGACAGTGGCAAGGAAAGGAAATGTCGTTTAAAACTATTTCTGAATTTAAACTGGCAAAAGCTTGATGAACTACGGCGGCACTACGATATGATGAGCATCATCACAGGGTTTCTGTCGCGCATGATTTTGTTGCGATTTTTTGTTTTGCTGTTGAGCATCACGCTTTTTGTATTGACCCTCGAAACCGTAAGTCAGCTTGGTCAAATCAAAGCCATCAAACCCAGCGTATTAGTATCCGTTTGCCAATACGCTCTAGCGCGGAGTCCCGGGGTTGCGATGACGTTTCTACCACTCTGCCTGCTGTTGGCGTTACTGCTTTCAATTACAGAACTTTCATACCGCAATGAACTGACTGCGATTTGGTCAGCAGGCATATCACCATCGCGTCTGGTTTTTATGCTTGTGCCTGTGGCGGTCGTGGTTGGTGCGATTCAATTCTTGATTTCAGATCAAGCCGTTCCTGCTGCGGCACCTTATCTGCATGATTGGGGCATCGGTGATTACGCCGCCAAAAAAACCCACGTTAATCCGGGAGATCCAATCTGGATCAGGTCAGGACCTGATCTGATTCAAGCTAAATCCGTGAACGCTGATCTATCTGAAATGAAGAACCTGATCATCTTCCGCAGACAAACAGACGGATTATTATTGCAGCAGTTATATGTTGAAAATGCCAAGCTTGCAGGAGATTATTGGGAACTCAAAAACATCAATGTTTTTGACAGCAGCGGGCGCGTTCCGTATCATCTCAATGACATGAACTATGCCGGAAAGCTGCGCTTGCTGTCAGGAGGTCCAACTGATGATCCACAAGAAATGACCATCACCGAAATCAGCGATTACATCGCCAATGATGGTTATGGCCAACGTCCCAAATATGTTTATCAAACTTGGTGGCACAAACGCATTTCGCCATTCATCGTGGCATTGATCATGATTGCACTCTGCGTGCCATTGGCCACAAGATTCCGGCGTGGTGGCGGGCTTGGCCCTCTATTGGGGATCGGCGTAGGCATGGGCTTTCTATTTTTCGTCAGCGATGGCGTGGCCGCATCCATCGGCGAAATTGGGTTGGTCGCACCATGGCTTGCAGCTTGGACACCGATTATTGTTTTTGGCGCAATCGCTGCAGGACTAGTAGCAAGAACTGAACTCGCCTAATTCGCCACAACCTTGCTGAAAACATCAACAATCCGGTCGATATCTTCAAAGCTATGCGCTGCCGAAACAGAGCATCGCAGTAAGCATAACCGATTTGGCGTACCCGGCGGCACAGCCATGTTGACATAAACACCCGCCTCAAAAAGCGCGTTCCACTTTGCAATTGTGGTCAGCTCATCTGGCATTTTCACCGCGATAACCGGGCTCACAACATCAGTACCCGTCTCAAGACCAAGTGCGCGCAAACCATCAAACAGGCGCTGTGAATTATCCCAAAGTCGCTTGCGGCGTTCCGGTTCTTTCGACAACACATCAAGTGCTGCAATCGAAGTGGCCACTGATGCAGGCGAAGCTGAAGCCGTGAACATGTAGGGCCTCATGGCGTAACGCAGCGTATCAAACAGCGGATGATTGCCCGCACCAAAGCCACCGATCGCACCAATGCTCTTTGAGAAAGTGCCAATCACAAAATCAACGCCGTCTTCAAGCCCAGCTTCATCACCAAGCCCGCGACCATTCGGCCCCAGAACGCCAAATGAATGCGCATCATCGACCAGCAATTGGAAATCATGCTTCTTCTTCAACGCAACGAAATCAGCAAGCGGCGCACGGTCTCCCAGCATCGAGTAAATACCTTCAAGCACCACAAGGCGGCCACCCTCAGTGTCATCACGCGCCATGCGTTTATCAAGATCGCCTGCATCATTGTGACGAAAACGCACCAACTTTGCGCCAGATAAAGTGCAGCCATCATAGATCGATGAATGTGAATCCGCATCAAGATAGATCGTGTCTTTAGGTCCTGCCAGCCCCGACAGCATTCCAAGATTGGCCTGATAGCCAGTGGTAAATACGATGCAATGCTTGAGACCCAAAAACTTTGCAAGTGATTGCTCAAGCGCCTTGTGCATCGCGAAGCTGCCATTGGCGATGCGAGAACCCGTGGTGCCCGTGCCAAATTCATCAAGCGCTTTCTTGCCAGCCGCAATCACACTTGGCTCAAACGTGATGCCCATATAATTGTTCGTGCCGGCTAAAATTATTTCGCGGTTGCCAACAATGGCGCGTGTGGGCGAGATCATTTGATCGTTGGTCACGCCCAACGCGTTCACACCCATATCAATCATGCGCTGAAAACGATCCGCAATGGCACGGTGTTTTTCGAGAAGATCAACCATCAATCAAGCCTTGTTCTTTTGGACTGCAACATAGCGTGCCAAGTCACCCACAGTGCGGGTTTCAGAAACCACATTCATCGGTATTTCGATATCGAAATGGTCTTCTACTTCCATGATGAAATCCAGAACACCAACTGAATCAATATTGAGTTCTGCCGGAATATCAGTTTCCGCAGCCAGAGCTTTTCCCTCAGGATTGTAAGGGCCAAGCAGTTGGCAAATTCTAGGGATAATTTCAGCTTCGTTCATGGTGCCGTTCTAACGGCTTGCTTCATTGGCGGCAACCACCCATGGGCGCGGTACCACGTCACAGTTTCCGCAAGCCCCTCGCCCAGACCAATAGGATTATCACGCGGCCATCCCTCCCCTCTCGCAACCCAGTCACCATGATAAAGCTCATTCACTTTCCCGCGGTTCACCATACCCGTTTGCCCCGTCAACTTTGTTCCAATTTCACTGGCAATGGCAACGCCCGTTACCAAAGTGCGGGGCAAAAAAACCACGTGACGCGGATTACCGTTGAGTTTCCGGTTCAGAGCCACAAGCTCGTGCCAATCATGTCCACCGCTCATGTCATCAACTTCAATAACACCCGTTTGCTTAGCGGTTGTAGCTTGCGCAACAACCCAAGCAAAATCCTCTACATGCACCAATGAAAACCGGGCCTTGGATTGCCCAGGAATCGTGGCTACGGTTTTCTGCAAAGTTGATAGCAACGGCAATGTCGCCTTATCCCCTGGCCCATAAATGGCCGATGGGCGCAGCGATAAAATTTCCATTTCAGATTTTTGCGTTTCCAAAAAATCTTCTGCCGCACGCTTGCTGGCAGCATAAGCTGAAAGCTCAGGGTTTCTAGCCGCCATGGAAGACACATTGATAAAACGCTTCACACCAGCAGTTTTTGCCGCATTGAATAAATTGCGCGTACCACCAAAATTTATTTTGAAAAAGGCGTTATCATCAAGCGCAGAAATCGCACCCGCCACATGCACGACAACATCAACATCGGCGACCAGAGCTTTGAGTGCCGTAAGATCATCCAGATCGCCTTTTACAATTGCAACATTGGAATCAAACTGCCCCTGTTGAGGTCGTCTTGCGAGAACTTTCACTTGGTGACCGCTGCGCAACAGTTCCGTCAGAATTGGTCCGCCAGCAAATCCGCTGGCACCTGTCAGCGCAATCCGCTTTCCTCGTTTGGCCATGACGGAGCTCTTAGTGTTTGGTGTGATGCGAAATGATATCCATTTCGCCGGAGAGATAGCTTTTCCGTGCCAGCGCCCGCGAGAGTTTACCCGAAGATGTAAAAGGCAAACTCTTTGGTGCAACCAGAACAATGGTGCAATCAACACCCGCACTTTGATGCACAATCTTGCCCACATCGCGCTTCAAAGCTTCCTGTGCCGCAGCATCGCTCACACGGCATTCAACCAGAACGACAACCTCATCGTCGCCATCAGCGCCTTCCACGGCAAAAGCCGCCACATCACCTGAACGGAGTGCCGGCATTTGCTCTGCCGCCCATTCAATATCTTGCGGCCAGATATTGCGACCATTATGCAAAATCAAATCTTTGGCACGCCCCGTAATCACAATCTCGC
>CAXTKH010000083.1:0-12768 GCA_964244815.1 uncultured Aestuariivirga sp.
CACCAGCTCTCGAGAGCCTGGAATACGTTATCCCAAACCCGCAAGCACCACATCTGCCCCATCTCTGATCACCGTCATGAGCGGAAACCCCTTCGAGGGCAGACGGGACCTATATGGAACATCTGTTCCTATATGTCAAGTATAAAAGCATATAAAAAGGAAAAAAGATTTAAATAATCGTCCGCAGGTCTCGCGGGATGAGGGCTCTCGCAGCGCGCTCCCCCCTCAAACTCCAACTGCCCCGGTCGATCCTCTCACAATCAGATCCACATTCCACAATTCATGTGGCTGCTCTGCTTCCGGATCGGTGATGATGTTCAATAACAACTCAGCAACCCGCGAACCCGCAGCACGGATTGATGAGCGGGTGGTGGTGAGGGAGGGTACCAGGCCGTCGGCGTTTAGGAACGGCAATCCGTCATCATGGGCGATCACTGAAATATCCTTGCCGATGTGAAGTCCGATTTCATTGATTGCGCGCATGGCACCCGATACCAACAACATGCTTGATAACATCAATGCGGTTGGACGGTTGGCCAATTGCAGAATGCGCCTCGTCTGGCGGTAGCCATTTTCCTCGGTCATCAATCCGCTTGATGTGATCAATGGATCAAGCTGAATACCTTTGTCGTTGAGTGCCTGCTCATAGCCTTGCTTGCGGTGGAGCGCGAAAGTCATATCTTCAAGACCGTTGATGATGCCGATGCGACGATGGCCCAAATCTATAAGCAGTTTGGTGGCTTTATGAAAGGCGCGGCGATTATCGATATCGAGCCATGCGTAATTATCCTCGGACTCGTCAAGACGACCATGAACGATGAAGGGCAGCTTTAATTTATTGAGCAGTGCAATGCGTTGATCATTTATGCGTGGGCCCAAAACCACAACGCCGTCTACAGCGCCACCTTGAGCATAGCGGCGATAAACTGAAAGCTCATCTTCGGTGCCGCCGGCGTGCAGCATCACCTCAAAGCCATGCGCCGCATAAATTTCGGCTGCACCGGAAACGAAATCCGAGAACAATGGATCGATCATCAAGGTCTTATCATTGGGAAACACATGGCCGATGGCGTGCGAGCGACCCGTGGCCAAGCGCCTGGCATGGGGGTTGGGTTGATAGCCTAAGCGCCGCGCTTCAGCATCTACACGACGTTTGGTTTCGGCACCTACTTCCGGGTAGCCGTTCAACGCCCGGCTGACCGTTGTGGGCGAGAGGCCCAGATGCTTCGATAATTCTTTGAGATTCATGGCAGATTAAGTGACACACTTCCAAAGCGCTTTCAATAATTGTCGCAACTGCGAAGTTCGATTTGGTGCAGTGCAACACGCCAAACATAAAAATTGCCTTGACGGTTTTGATTATTGAAGCCATTAAATAAACCTCAAAGCGCTTTGGGAAAAAATCCAAAATCAAGCCAAAGCGCCTTATGAAAATCTAAAATCAAGACTTCAAATGGGAGGAATATCACGTGAAAAAAGTTCTATTCATCAGCGCGGCTTTTGCTGCACTTAGCCTGGCAACACCGGCATTGGCCGAACTTAAATACAAGCCAGGTGAAGATGCCAAGTTCACTTGGGCAAATCTTGATGCTTTGAAAAAAGTTGATCTCAAAGGCGAAACACTGACGATATTTGGTCCATGGCGCGGCGATGACGAAAAGCACGTTCAGGTTATTCTTGATTATTTCCGCGAAGCCACGGGCGCTGATGTGAAGTATTCATCTTCGGAAAATTATGAGCAGCAGGTTGTGATCGATACATCAGCCGGCAGCCCTGCCAATATCTCAGTATTGCCACAGCCAGGTTTGATTGCTGATCTTGCTGGCAAAGGCCTGCTTGCTCCGCTGACTGCTGATGATGCCAAGTGGATGGTGGAAAATTACGGCGCTGGCCAATCATGGGTTGATCTTGGAACATCCAAGGGCAAAGACGGCGCGAAGAATTTCTACGGCTTCTCGTACAAGACCGACGTGAAGAGCTTGGTTTGGTATAGCCCAGAAAACTTCAAGGACGCAGGCTACGAAGTTCCAAAGACCATGGAAGATTTGATTGCCTTGTCTGACAAGATTGTAAAAGACGGCGGCAAGCCATGGTGCATTGGTCTGGGTTCGGGCGGTGCAACTGGTTGGCCAGCAACCGACTGGGTTGAAGACATCATGCTGCGTACGCAGACGCCAGAAGTTTATGATGGCTGGGTGAACAACACCGTGAAGTTCACTGATCCCGCAGTGGTCAATGCCTTGGACATCTTTGGTTCATTCGCAAAGAATGACGCTTATGTTGATGGCGGCCATGCTGGTGTTGCCTCAATCGATTTCCGCGATAGCCCGAAGGGTCTCTTCTCCACGCCGCCAAAATGCTACATGCACCATCAAGCGTCGTTCATTCCGTCCTTCTTTCCTGAAGGCAAAAAAGTTGGAACCGATGTGGACTTCTTCTACTTCCCGACATTTGCTTCAAAGCCTGAGCTTGGCACACCTGTTCTCGGTGCTGGCACACTTTTCACCATCACCAAGGATTCAAAATCAGCACGCGCCTTCATCGACTTTTTGAAGTTGCCACTGGCCCATGAACTCTGGATGGCTGATGGTGGCTTCTTGACACCATTAAAGAGCGCCAACCCTGCTGCCTATATCAATGATGCTGCTCGCAAGCAGGGCGCATTGATGGCCTCGGCCACAACATTCCGCTTTGACGGATCAGATTTGATGCCAGGCAAAATTGGTGCTGGTGCATTCTGGACCGGCATGGTGGATTTTGTTGGTGGCAAATCTTCAGCTGATACAGCTGCTGAAATCCAAAAGGCCTGGGACGGTCTGAAGTAATCTAGGTTTCCTCCTAGCGACGGAAAAGCTCCGGACCAGACTACCGGTCCGGAGCTTTTTATTTTAGGGTTTATATACCCGAGACCGTAAACTGCATTTTTGCCGTGTCCGAATTCAGAAATGGATACGCTTAAAAATCCCCTCCCCCTTGTGGGGAGGGTTAGGGTGGGGGTCGCTCAAGCTGGTGGGATTGTAAAAAATACTTTCTACACCTTCCAAGCCTGAGCAACCCCCACCCCGGCCCTCCCCACAAGGGGGAGGGGGAATAACTGCGGGTTACAACTTGATCAGCACATTCATGCCCTTCGCGGGAATGACGAAGTTGAGAGAGTTGATCTCGGTTTATTTCAAATGTTGCCCAAATATTTTTCTGCGAGGAGCGACACTTATGACGGAACAAATCATCTACGCATTCTTCACTGTCATCATCGGTGTTGGCGGATGTTTCGGTTACTTCTATGGATCAAATTGGTTATTGGACCGCATGTTTCCAGCCAATGCCAGCAATGATACCGCAGCCGTTCGCAATTTGAGAGTTCAGGGTATGATCCGCCCCTGGCTGTTTCTAGGGCCAGCGCTGCTGCTACTCACCGTCTATTTAATCTTCCCGGTCATTCAAACTTTATGGCTTTCATTCCATGATCGCGCTGGCGATAAATATATTGGTCTCGCCAATTATATCTGGGCCTTCAACGACGACCAATTCCGCCTTTCCATTTTCAATAATATTTTGTGGCTGGCAGTTGTGCCCGCACTCTGCACATTGATGGGCCTGATCATCGCAGTGCTGACCGATCGCTTGTGGTGGGGCAATTTGGCGAAGAGTTTGATCTTCATGCCGCTGGCCATTTCATTTGTCGGCGCCAGTGTGATCTGGAAATTCGTTTATGATTACCGTGGGCAGGGCCAAGACCAGATTGGTATCATCAACGCCATCGTTACTTATTTTGGTGGCGATCCTCAGGTGTGGATCGCGCTGCCATTCTGGAATAATTTTTTCTTGATGGCGATTTTAGTTTGGATTCAAACCGGCTTTGCGACTGTTATTTTAGCCGCCGCTTTGCGTGGTATTCCCGAAGACACAATTGAAGCTGCGACTATCGATGGCGCTGGGCCATTCAAAATATTCTTCCGCATCATGGTGCCACAAATCTACGGAACTATTCTTGTGGTATGGACGACGATTACAGTTCTGGTTCTCAAAATCTTCGACATTGTTTTGACGATGACAAACAGCCAATGGGATACATCTGTATTGGCCAATCTCATGTTTGATTGGATGTTCAGAGGTGGTGGTGACTTTGGTCGGGGAGCGGCCATTGCGATCGTCATTATGGTGGCCGTGTTGCCGATCATGATTTGGAACATTCGTCAAGCGAACAAAGAGCAGGGTGGGCATTGATATGTTGAAACGCCTGCGCCTTGAACCTTCGCGGCTGCTGCTTAATCTTGCAGTCATATTGATCATCGCACTATGGACGTTTCCAACGGCTGGTCTGTTGATCAGTTCACTGCGCGACAAGAACGACATCGCCGCATCAGGCTGGTGGACAGCACTATCAAATGCCGAACGCAAACAAGTTGGCCGCATGAAAGGCTCTGCCGACCAGGTTGAAAAAGACGGGAAGTTTGTAATCTCCGGAAACCTTTTCGAAAGCGCTGATGCTGCAACTGGCAAGGTTTCAGCTTTTGGCACGAAGGTGCAAACACCTGGTGCAAATCCAGCAGGTTCAACGGTTACACTTGATGCTGGTCAAACTCTGACTGTGGGCGTGGATGGCGCTTATGTTTTAACTTCGCCTACAAAGTTCGCGGATGAACGCGGCAGCCGCGTGTTTTTCGTATCATCACAGCCACCGCGCTTTACGTTAGATAATTATCAAACAGTTTTATTTTCCGAAGGCATTGGCAGATCGTTTATCAATTCACTGACGGTTACGATCCCCGCAACCATCATCCCGATTCTGATCGCAGCATTTGCGGCCTACGCCTTGGCGTGGATGAAGCTGCCATTTCGTGGCCTGCTCATTGCAATCATTGTGGGCTTGCTGGTTGTGCCACTTCAAATGTCACTCATCCCGCTGCTCAAGCTTTATAATGCAGCAGGATATTTTTTAGGCGTTCCGTCCAAGACCTATCTTGGTATATGGTTGGCGCATACGGGATTTGGTCTGCCCTTTGCAATCTATCTGTTGCGCAGTTACATTGCGGGCCTTCCAAAGGACTTGATTGAATCAGCGCAAATTGATGGCGCCAATGATTTCAAAATCTTCCGCCGCATTGTTTTACCCTTGTGCTTCCCCGCTCTCGCATCATTCGCCATCTTCCAGTTTCTCTGGGTGTGGAATGATTTGCTGGTAGCGATTGTGTTCTTGGGGTCTGGGCCAGATCAATTGGTGCTCACAGGCAAACTCAATGCACTGCTCGGTTCGCGCGGCGGCAACTGGGAAATTCTCACAGCGTCCGCATTCGTGACCATCATTGTTCCACTCACCGTATTCTTCTCACTGCAAAGATACTTCGTACGCGGGCTCCTCGCCGGCTCGGTCAAGGGAGGCTAACCATGGCTAACATCAAGCTCGTCAATCTCAACAAATCATTTGGCGTTGTTCATATTCTGAAAGACGTGAACCTCGACATCAAGTCGGGTGAGTTCATTGTTTTCGTTGGCCCATCAGGCTGCGGCAAGTCGACATTACTGCGTGCGATTTCGGGGCTTGATCAGGTGAGTTCAGGCACGATTGAAATTGATAATGCCGTCGTCAATGAAGTGCCGCCATCCAAACGCGGCATCGCCATGGTGTTTCAATCCTACGCGCTCTATCCGCATATGAGTGTGTTTGAAAACATCGGCTTTGCTTTGGAAAACCAGGGCCTGAGCCGTGCTGAGATTAAAACCAAAGTTGAAGCTGTTGGCGAAATGCTTCAGCTCACCAGCTACCTCGCGAGGTTACCAAAAGCACTTTCAGGCGGACAGCGCCAACGTGTTGCCATTGGTCGCGCTATCGTGCGCGGTGCGAAGGTGTTTTTGTTCGACGAACCGCTTTCTAATCTTGATGCGGCCCTGCGCGTTCAGATGCGCATGGAAATTGCCAAGTTGAAGCGCGATCTACCGAAAACGACGATGGTCTATGTCACCCATGACCAAGTGGAAGCCATGACCATGGCCGACCGCATTGTGGTGCTGCAAGCAGGCCGTGTGATGCAAGTTGGAACCCCGATGGAACTCTATGAAAACCCTAACAGCATCTTCGTGGCGGGGTTCATCGGTTCACCAAAAATGAACTTCATCACCGGTGCGCCAGCAGAAAAACTCAAAGCCAAAACCATCGGCGTTCGCCCTGAACATTTTGAATTCTCAAATACGAAGACAGATATTACAGGCACATTGGATTATGCTGAAATTTTGGGCAGCGATAGTTTTCTATATGTCACTACGCCCACAGGCATGCTAACCGTGCGCCAACCCGGACGCACAGAATATAAGACAGGCCAGAAGTTGAATTTGAAACCCATCGCCCAACATGTCCACCGCTTTGGCGAAAACGAAATGCGACTTGAAAAATAATAGGATTACGAAGATGACCATCCGTACATTGATCTGGCACGAACACCGCCATGAAAAGACCAACAAGCTTGTTGCCAGCCTCTATCCCGAAGGCATGCATGGTGCATTGAAGAACGCTTACACAGGCGACAAGGATTTCAGCGTCAGCCACGCGCTTCTCGATGATGATGCCGAACATGGCCTCTCACAAAAGCGACTCGACGAAACTGATGTGCTGGTTTGGTGGGGCCACGCTGCACACGGCGATGTGAAAGATGAAATTGTTGAACGCGTTGCAAAACGCGTGTGGGAAGGCATGGGGCTGATCGTTTTGCACTCTGGCCATTATTCAAAAATTTTCAAAAAACTGATGGGCACACCATGTTCGCTCAAGTGGCGCGAAGCGGGCGAGAAAGAACGTGTGTGGATCATCAATCCCAATCATCCAATTGCCGCTGGTCTGCCTGAGATGATCGAGATTGAAAATGAAGAAATGTATGGCGAACCTTTCTCGATTCCAGAACCGCTTGAAACTGTGATGATCTCGCATTTTGAAGGTGGCGAAGTATTCCGTTCTGGTGTCACCTATCAACGCGGTGCGGGCAAAGTGTTTTACTTCCGCCCCGGCCACGAAGCTTACACAGCGTATCATAATCCGCTTGTGTTGAAAGTAATCAAGAACGCCACACGCTGGGCCTACAATCCAGCCAAGCCTTGGGCAGGCATTCACCCATCCCCCAATGTGCCACATAATAAGGCGCCCATTCCACTCGAAGTCAAAGGCCCAACTTTGCACGAGAAAGGCGAAGAAGGTTTCCGCTAATGATTAAGAAGATTCGTTTATTTGTGCTGGGCACAGGCGGCATGGCCGCAGCTCATTGCAAAGCATTCAACGCTGATCCTCGCGTTGAATTTGTTGGCTGTGCTGATATTGAACTCGCTCGCGCTGAAAAATTTTCAAACGACAATCATGCGGGCAAAGCTTTTGGTTCGCTTGATGATGCAATTGCATGGGGCGAGTTTGATGCAGTCACAAACGTAACACCCGATGCCATCCACCACCCGACAACGATGAAGATTCTGGCCGCCAAGAAACACATTCTGTGCGAAAAACCTCTGGCCGAAAATTTTGCGCTTGCCAATGAAATGGCCACCACTGCTGAAAAAGCTGGCGTGATTAATATGGTGAACCTCACCTACCGTGGTGTGGCCGGCCTGCAAGCCGCCAAGCGCATTATTGCGTCTGGCGAAATCGGCGAAGTGCGCCATGTGGAATCGTCGTATCGTCAAAGTTGGCTGGTGGGCAATCATTGGGGTGCTTGGGATAAACTGCCCATGTGGCTGTGGCGCTTGTCAGAAAAGCACGGCTCTAAAGGTGTGCTGGGCGATGTGGGCATTCATATCCTGGATTTCACGACCTACGCCATTGGCATGATGCCAACATCAATTCAGGCGCGCCTCAAAACCTTTCATAAAGCGCCCGATGATAAAATTGGCGAATACAATTTGGATGCCAATGACTCCGCGTCCATGTCTGTTGAATTTGAGAATGGCGCATTGGGCGTGATCCACGCCAGCCGCTTTATGACGGGCTATGGCAACACGCTGAAGCTGCATGTGTTCGGCACAAAGGGCGCACTTGAAATCGAGAACGACCATGACCGCACAATCCTGCGCGTCTGTTCTGGCGAAGACGTTCACACCCAAGCCTGGCGCGATATTGTGCGCACGGAAGCGGAGCCTTCAAACTATCACAAGTTTATCTCAGCAATCGTAGCAGGCAAAAACGGCGATCCATCGTTCCGCCGCGCGGCTGATTTGCAGAAGATTTTGGACCTGTGTTATAGCAAGGAAGCTTCGGGCGGCGCCAAGATCATTTGACGTGTGCTGAAGCCGAGCTTCGAGGACGACACCTATGTCAGCTAAAGTCATCATTTCATGCGCCATCACCGGCAGCATTCACACGCCCACAATGTCGGATGCGTTACCGATTACGCCAGCTGAAATAACGGCTTCGGCAATAGGAGCCGCTGAGGCTGGCGCTGCCATCTTGCACCTCCATGCGCGCGATCCGTTGAACGGTAGGCCATCGTCTGATCCGGCACTCTACATGCAATTTTTGCCACAGATCAAACAGGCCACCAACGCTGTCATCAACATCACAACAGGTGGCAGCATGTTGATGAGTGTGGATCAACGCTTGGCCGGACCATCACAAGCAGCACCCGAAATGTGCTCGCTCAACATGGGTTCGATGAATTTCGGATTGTTTCCCCTGTTGGGCAAATATAAAACCTGGAAACATGGGTGGGAACCAGAAATGCTGGCGGCCACCGAGGACGCAATTTTTAAAAACACCTTCAAGGATATTTCGCGCATTTTGTCACTGATGGGCGAACGCGGCACGCGCTTTGAACACGAATGCTACGATGTGGGGCATCTCTATAATCTTGCGCATTTTGTCGATAAGGGTGCCATCAAGCCACCATTCTTTGTTCAAATGATTTTCGGAATTCTGGGCGGCATCGGCGCGGATATGCGGAACTTGATGTTCATGAAGGAAACTGCCGATAAGTTGTTTGGGACTGATTACCATTGGTCGGTTCTGGGGGCAGGGCGTCATCAAATGAATTTCTGTACCCAAGCTGCAATGATGGGCGGAAACGTGCGCGTGGGACTGGAAGATTCGCTCTATATCGGCAAAGGCAAAATGGCATCGTCCAACGCCGAGCAAGTAACCAAAATCCGCCGGATTATTGAAGACTTGGGGCTGGAAATTGCAACGCCTGATGAAGCGAGGAAGATGCTGGCTTTGAAGGGTGGGGACAAGGTTGGGTTTTAGGTCGGATCAGAAAGATATGGATTTTTCGGTAAATTTAAATCGTCATGCCCGCGCAGGCGGGCATCTGCGTTTCCGTGGCAAACAAAACAGAGATTCCCGCTTTCGCGGGAATGACGAGCTATTTTGCTATGGTGCTGGGTAAAACCAATCAATCAACCTACCCATCATTCTGAGAGTCGCCACCTATCTTTTCACCTTCAACCTTCTTCGCCGCCTGTTCCTTGCGCTTTTTCATATTGGCCTTTAGCGCCGCAGCCTCGCGCTTTTTCCGCTCAATCGTGCGTTCTGGAGCAGGTTTATCAGTCATAAACATTGATCCACACGAAGGGTTGCGAAACCCAAGCGCTTGTGGCATGTCACGCCCCGAAGCTGCTGTAGCTCAGTGGTAGAGCACATCATTGGTAATGATGAGGTCGTGGGTTCGATTCCCCCTAGCAGCACCAGCTTCACTTTTCCCATTTTTCAGCTGCCGCGTCGTCACTGGCTTTGGCATCAACCCAGCGCGCTTGGCCGCCGCCTTCCTCCAGCTTCCAGAATGGCGCTTTGGTTTTGAGCCAATCCATCAAAAATTCGCAAGCGGCAAAGGCTGCCTCGCGGTGAGCAGATGTAGTGATGACCAGAACAATATCATCGCCCGCAGCCAACACGCCGTAACGATGGATCACCAGACAATCAGCAATGGACCAACGACTACGGGCCTCGGTTTCGATGTCAGCTAGCGCCGTTTCAGTCATGCCTGGATAGTGTTCCAGAGTCATGGAAGAAACCGCCGCACCGTCCGACATATCGCGTACGGTGCCCACAAACATTGCCACAGCGCCAATATCAGTGCGACCTGCTTTCAGCGCTGCGTATTCTTGGCCAACATCAAATGGGGCTTCTTGAACTTTGATCATTGCAAGTCTTTAGCGCTAATCTGTGGTTTGGCCCATGGCCCTTTGATCGCAATCTCCACAGGTTTTCGATCTGCCCGACCAACATTCACACGCGCATTTAAGTCAACCGCCTGACGTAAGATATCAATGTCGCCCGATGTTGTAATCTTGACGCCAGGTGCCGTCAGACTGTTATCTTGAAGTGTCGCAATGCCGTCCGCCAAAATAAAGTTGCAGTAGAATATGGCAGGCTCCGTTTCTCCACCGTCCCAACCAGTGATGGGTTGAACAACAGCTTTCCCGGCCAGTGCCGATAGCGCCACACCTTTAAAAACGGCGTCGCTCGATTTGAGTTCAAGCGGCCCATCCAATGCACCAATCATTTCAGCCTGACTATTGCCAACCGTTTCAACTTTCCCATTTATAACCAGAGCGCCTGAAAACCAGCCCATGCCCGCGAATTGCTGCATGAACGTTTTAGCGTCTGCAAGGGTGATTGCCATATCCAACTTTAATTTTGCTGGTGCTTCGTGGGCGTCGAAATCAATTTTTGTTTCACCCAAATTAGGGCTTGTTACAGTCGAAATTAAAACACCGTCCTTTAAGTTGCCAGACACTTCAGCATCTTCCACCTCGAATTTACCAATGCGCATTTTCGCGGCTGCTAACTTATATGAAAGATCGAGCATATTGAAATTGCGGACGTCGAATTGCCGTTCATTCCAAACCACATTCTGATTTGAATCTAGAAACAAGTCGGTATTCAAATTTTCAATTTTCAAATCCAATACTACGATTGGCTTTAGATTTGTGACAACGGAAATATCGCCCTTGCCTTTCATGCCCGAAAATGAGATCTCAGACTTTTTGAGTTGAATGTTCGTCTGGTTCGATTCAAGCGCAGCCGTGAGTGCCAAAGGCACATTGCTGTTTAACCCATGAAAATCCATACTGAGCCACTTGAGCAAGCGCGCCGCATTATTTGTATCAACCCGAACTTGCCCGGCCAAATCAACGCCTTGTGTCGCAACAATGCGCCCGCCAAAACTTATGGCAGCCCCCACTGCGTCCAGATTAAAATCAAATGGCGAGCCATCACTGAACGCTCGCGACAGAGATTTTAAATTAGCCTCAATATGCGTGCGCTCCCCGGCCGCCGTCATAGCGGCGTTGATATGCGCCTCTTTTTGCGCATTGAAATCGATTAAACCTTCGACATCTGTCACAGTGGAATTTTTTACATGCGGCTCATCAACATATTTGAAAATGCCATTTTCAAAACGAATCCGCAGCGGCGTATTGGCAGTTTGCAAATCTTCAATGGCTTGAGGGTTCATGATATTGGATTGCCCAGCCGCATCTATTTGCATTGTAAAAATTGGCTCTTCAAGTGTGACTTCTTGACGAGGAATTTGCAAAGTCAGAAGTTGAAAAAATGAAGCAGGCACGTGAAGTACTTTAGCACTCACAACGGGCTCGCTGTTTATTGAAACCCCAGCAACACTTACATCATGCAAAGCAACACCCATCAAAGGCGAAAATTGCACTGATGCGCTGCCTTTGACCAGAAGAGAGCGACCCGTTCGGCGCGCTATTTCTTCTTGCACTGTTTTAGAGATAAAGCCCGGCACGACAATAAAAAGCCAACTCGACACCGCCAAAACGAGAATGACCAAACCACCAAAACCAAATTTGTAAATGCGTTTCATGATTTTGGCTTATAGCTTAACTTACGGCATTTTCATGGATGGAAATCGCCAATATTATTCGGCCAACACACGGGTGGTTGGGAATGTGATCTCAATCAACGTGCCTTGGCCGCGTTCGCTGCTGAGCGTGAACTTGGCACGATTGGCCTCCACAAGCGCCTTGGTCAGTGGCAGTCCAAGCCCGGTTCCTTCAGTTTCGCGCCCAGTCGTTTCAACACGCTTGAAAGGCTCAAGAGCATCCTGCATCTGAGCCGTGTTCATGCCGATGCCTGTGTCTTTCATATGAAGAGTGAATTCGCCCGAAGAAGCAACAGATGCCGAGATGATAACTTGCCCACCTGGATCAGTAAACTTGATGGCGTTAGACAACAGATTCAGCATCACCTGCCGCATCGCTCTCAAATCAGCCACCACGCGCGGCAATTTATCGGGGAATGATTTGCGCACCAGAACCCGCCCACGCGTTGCTGAATCTTGTAAAAGCTTGATGGCATGGTCGGCGCAATCTGCAATGTTCACAGCAGTGAAATTCAGTTCCATTTTGCCGGCTTCGATTTTTGACAGATCAAGAAGGTCGTTGATCAGTGCCAGCAAATGGCTGCCGCTGGCGTGAATGTCATTGACATAGCCACGGTATTTTTCATTTTTGATATCGCCAAACTGGCCAAGTCGCATCACGTCTGAAAAACCCATGATGGCATTGAGTGGCGTCCGCAGTTCATGCGAAATACGCGCCAGAAATTCTGACTTTTGTTTGGACGCGGCTTCAGCGTTTTCCTTGGCCTCGCGCAATTCTTTTTCAGAGCGTTTCCACGTGGTGATGTCGCGCATGACAGCGCAGAAAGCTGCTGTTGATTTTGCTGCTTGTAATTTGCCTATCGTCAGGAACAGTGGCACCGTTCCGCCTTGTTTCACAACAGCCATAACTTCGCGACCATCGTTGAACACAGCACCAAGGCCTGGCCCCTGC
>CAXTKH010000084.1:0-12761 GCA_964244815.1 uncultured Aestuariivirga sp.
GCACTTCAACCACCACAGCTTGCGCTGCGCGGCCAACCGCTGTCATTGACATGCCGCCGAAGAGATATGGCAACAAGCCGCCGAACAACAGGCCTACCACCACGTATGGTGATGACAGGTCGAACGACACGTTTACGTTTTCGAAGAATGAGCCCGGCGTTGCGTGAGCAGCGAAGAACTTCAAATCTTGTGTATACGCGGCAAACAATACGAGTGCGCCAAGACCGGCTGAACCGATGGCATAGCCCTTGGTTACGGCTTTGGTGGTGTTGCCCACAGCATCAAGCGCGTCGGTGTTGTGGCGCACTTCTTTTGGAAGGCCCGCCATTTCAGCAATACCGCCTGCGTTATCTGTCACGGGGCCAAACGCATCAAGTGCTACAACCATGCCAGCGAGTGCGAGCATTGTGGTTACTGCAACTGCGATACCAAACAGGCCTGCGAGGTTGAAGGTGACCAGGATGCCGGCAATGATGATGATTGCAGGAATTGCTGTTGCTTCCATCGAAACAGCCAGACCTTGGATCACGTTTGTGCCGTGGCCAGTGATGGATGCTTCAGCGATGGAGTTCACAGGGCGTTTGCCTGTGGCTGTGTAGTATTCAGTGATCCAGATCAACAAACCTGTGATCACCAAACCTGCTATGCCGCAATAGAACAAGCTCATTGGTGTAAACGCTTTTTCAGGTGTGCCCAAAGCCACGTCCATTCCGCCGAACATATAGTTGATGACAGGATAGAGAACGATGAGGGACAAAACGCCAGTGGCGATGATGCCCTTATACAAAGCGCCCATGATGTTGTTGTTGGCGCCCAGCTTTACAAAGAAGGTGCCGATGATCGAAGTGATCACACATGCACCACCGATTGCTAGTGGCAAAACCATGCCCGCAAGCTTCATGGCATCTGGCAATACGATTGCTGCCAAAACCATGGTGGCCACAGTGGTCACCACATAAGTTTCAAACAAGTCAGCGGCCATGCCAGCGCAATCGCCCACATTGTCACCCACGTTATCAGCGATGGTTGCTGGGTTGCGTGGATCATCTTCTGGAATGCCTGCTTCAACCTTGCCCACCATGTCGCCGCCAACGTCTGCACCCTTTGTGAAGATGCCGCCGCCGAGACGGGCGAAAATGGAAATCAGCGAAGCGCCGAATGACAATGCTACGAGAGCATCAATCACGGTGCGGCTGGTTGGGTCTAACCCGAGTGAGCCTGTCAAGAAGCCAAAATAAAGAGTGACGCCCAAAAGACCAAGCCCTGCAACGAGCAAGCCAGTGACTGCGCCCGCTTTGAATGCGAGGTCAAGTCCGCCTGCCAGAGATTTGGTGGCCGCTTGGGCAACGCGCACGTTAGCCCGAACTGAAACGTTCATGCCGATGAAGCCTGCGAGGCCTGAGAGGATTGCGCCGATGGCAAAGCCGATGGCCGAGAATTTGCCGAGCAGAATAAATGCGATCACAAAGATCACGACGCCAACGGCGCCGATGGTGTAATATTGGCGTTTCAAATAAGCTTGCGCACCTTCGCGCACAGCGGCGGAAATTTCTTGCATACGGGCAGAACCAGCATCAGCAGCCATGAGGCCGCGTGTGGTTATGATGCCGTACACAATTGAGAGTGCCCCTGCGAGCACGATCAGCCAGAGTGTATTGGTCATGATAAAACCTTTGGTCAAAAGTTGTTGTTGATCCGGAACCCTGACCGATGGCCGCGATGGAATCACGCTTCACTGCGCCGGTTCCGGAATGTGACAGGAGCTATGGCAAAAATTAGCCACATTTGCAATTGCGAATTGAGGGGAATGCCTTGATGCAAATGATTGGCGCAACTCAGAATTTTGAGGGGAAAGCGGAATTCTTCTGGGTTGGCATTATGGCCGGAATATGGTTATTTCTTAGCATAGCATTTTATACTTGACAGCGTGCGGTGGGCCTGCTAGGTATGGATATACTCCACAATTGGGTTCAAAATTTCTAATCACCCTGCCCTGACAAGTCTTGCAAGCGCACGAAGACGACGTTGGGATTGGATGGTGCAATTTTCGAAGTCGATCTGTGTATTGGCAAAATTACCGTTATTGCCTTATGTTGGATAGATGGAGCAGTTTCTACCAAAACTGGATGTGTTACCTGCAGCACAACAAATAATCTGGACTGAGCTTTCTGGCATACCTCCAGAATTCACTCTCTATGGCGGCACAGCGATTGCTTTGCACTTGGGGCATCGGCAATCGATTGATTTCGATTTTTTCGGAAATAAGTCGTTTGCGTCTCTTGATCTTGCTGGCTCTCTGCCTTTGCTTCAAGGCGGGACAGTTCTTCAAAGTGAGCCCAACACGCTGAGCATGTTGATTGATCGGGGCAGCCCGGTGAAGCTTTCATTTTTTGGTGTGCCGCTCCTCAAAAAATTGAAATCTCCACTTGTTGCGTTGGACAACGGCTTACGAATTGCTTCGCTTCTGGATTTGGCGGGAACTAAAGTTGCGGTGGTTCAGCAACGTGCGGAAGCCAAAGACTATATTGATATTGATGCAATACTCGGTGAAGGCAAGATTGATTTGCCCATGGCCTTGGCGGCGGCACAACATATTTATAGTTCGGTGTTCTCGCCGCAAAATGCATTGAAGGCGTTGACTTATTTTGATGAGCCGCAGTTGCAATTGCTTTCTCATGTACTCAAGTTGCGACTGGTGAAAGCGGTGCGGGCGGTTGATCTGAACTGCCTACCAAAATTGGAAGGGTTAGAAAATCTATGACCACGCTTCCAAAAACAAAAGAGTTCCTTGATCTGGCGGCGCGGGTGATTTGGTTCGAACCTCCGGATGTGGCATTGCGCGATGTGACGCGATTTATGGCTTATGCGTTTCGGTATGCTACTCATGAAGATATGAAGGTGTTGCGATCGATATTAAGCGATGATGATCTGCGTGAGGCGCTGGCTAGTGCACCGCCCGGGATTATTGATCCGCGCTCTTGGAGTTATTGGCATGTGGTGTTGGACCTGTTCCCTGCTCCGGTGATGCCGAGGCGGGAGTTTGGGGGTGGTGGAAGTTTGGGGCGTGAATTCAACGAAATGGTGCAATAATCTATTGAGGACGGCCCAACGGAAATGGAATTTGTAGATTATCATTGAGGATGACAAAAATGGCTAAGATGATTGCTCCGGTTTCGGCCGGTGAAATGTTGCAAGAAGAATTTTTGTCGCACTTGGCCATGACAAAATATCGCTTAGCCAAAAGCATTGGCGTTCCAGCTCAACGTATTGGCGATATTGTTTGATGGAAACGCGGGATTAGTGCTGATACAGATTTGCGGCTCTGCCGTTTTTTTGGTTTGACTGATGGTTGGTGGCTGAGGTTACAGGCGAGTTATGACACGGTGATTGCGAAGCGGGAATTGGCTGGAGAATTGGCGAAGATTGTGCCGTTGGAGCGTGCGGCGTGAGTTAAGTGGGGTGGCACCGTAATTCCGATTGAGTTGAATGCATATGCAGTAGAATTCCAACCGAAATTCCTGTAGTCCCACCGAAATATTAACCATTGATTGATGATCTATTTTATTGGAAGCACAAGTCTGAGGCCTAACAACGAGAGATTCGTATGATGCGAGAAGTTTTATGAACAAAGCACTTTCAGGCTTGGCTATTGCAATAGCTTTGATTTTTTCGGGCTACTTGATTTATTTTTTATGGACATTTCTACAACTGACGCCTGTAGCCACTGTCAATTTTTCGACACCCGAGGGCGAACTCAATTACTCCTCGTTTAACTTAGTCGGAATACCGGGAGCAAAACGGGTTACAGATTTTGAATTCCCAAATTTCTGTTTTTGGAATGAAAGGGAAGATGGTAAGCAATCACAAAATGTAAATGACGGCCCATACACAATTGTATTGCTTTGTCATTTTGCGACCTCTTCCTCATCATCGCTTAACACTGATGATCGCTTAGATGTAAGAGCAGAATGGACACCAAATGGTTCTGAAAGCAAAATCACGGCGCTAGATATTACCACTGCTTACAAAGGTTCAATTGCGAGGCTCCGGAAAAAAACGTGCATTGATCGACCATGCGAAATTACAATTGGTCATTTAAAGCTACCTACCAAGTTTGACGAAAAACTTGATTTTGATATTCAGCTCAAAACAGATTTTGTCCTAAATTCTCCTGCAGAGGAAGTAATCTTTCCAAGTGTCATAAATCTCAAGGGGAAAGTTGAATGTCCAATTGCTTTGGGTGTTTGCCATAAACGGATTTATCAAATGTGCATGAATCCCAAAAAGGATGCAGAAACGCTAGAGAAATGTAAAAGTCTCCTACTCGGTCAAGTAAACTGAAACCTTACAATTGCAGAATGGATTATTCGGCGGGCGACATTCATTATAGTTCGGGGTTACGGTGCCACCCCACTTAATTGGGGTTACGGTGCCACCCCACTTAATTGGGGTTACGGTGCCACCCCACTTAATTGGGTTACGGTGCCACCCCACTTAATTACATACGACTGAGCCTTGGTTAAGGCCCCTCACCCTCCCATGCTTCGCATGGGCCCCAACCCTCTTCCCGACGGGGCGAGGGAAGTAGCAAGTTATTGCGGTTGGTGGCTGGTTTTTGATCGCACTATGATTATGGCCAACATCACTGCTGCTATCGGCATCACTGTGAGCGCCACACTGGCCCAGCCGAAGTGGCTTAGCATTTGGCCGCTGCTGGCGGAGGCTATGGCTACCATGATTGAGACGCCGAAATTGTTCACCGCTTGCACTTTGGCGCGTTCGGCGGGGGTGTAGGTGGTGGTTAGCATGGTGGTGCCGCCGATGAATCCGAAGTTCCAGCCGAGGCCCAGGAGGATGAGAGCTACCGAGAAGTGCATGAAGCTGATGCCTGCGAGTGCTGCAATGCCAGCGCAGATTAATATGCTCATGCCAATGCCCGTGATGAGGTTTACGCCATAGCGCTTGATCAATACGCCGGTGAAGAAGCTGGGCACGAACATGGCCAGCACGTGCCATTGGATGACCCAGATTGACGCGTCTGTGCCAAAGCCGCAGGCTTTCATGGCGACGGGGGCTGCTGTCATCATCAGGTTCATTAAGGCGTATGAGAGTATGGCCGTTGCCATGGCGATGACGAGTTTGGGTTGGGCCAATAGTTCGGGCCAGCTGCGCTGTGGGCCTTGGATTTCGGCTTGTGTGGGTTTTGCCATGTGCAGAAACGCAAACACGATGAGGCTGAGAATTGCGAAGGCTACGACTGCAAAATATGTGCCTGCAAAGGTATAAGGTGCGAGCAGATCGCGGGTTTGACTTGAGATCAACGTGCCTGCGATTGCGGCGACGACGC
Organism: uncultured Aestuariivirga sp.; assembly: GCA_964244815.1. Lineage (GTDB taxonomy): Bacteria > Pseudomonadota > Alphaproteobacteria > Rhizobiales > Aestuariivirgaceae > Aestuariivirga. Next base: position 5,348 of record CAXTKH010000084.1, read on the forward strand.
CGCCTGTGAGCACCCATGAGATCGCGACTGATTTATCTTCCGGGCCTGCGGCTTCGGCGGCAGCGAAGCTGTAGAAGCTTGAGGTTGCCTGGAGCACGCCTTGCAACATGGCACCTGCGCAGAACAGATAAAAATTGCCGTGATAGATAGCCCAGACAGAAACAAGTGCGCCGATGATGCTCGACATTGCGCCGCCTATAAAAACGGGCTTGCGGCCATAGATTTTCATCAACATCGATGCAGGCCAAACGGCAAGCATAGAGCCTACGACGAAGCTGGTGACGGGCCATGTGGCAAGGCCTTGGCTAGGGGCTAACATGAGGCCGACGAGTGGGCCTGTGGCGAAGACTGTGATAACGGCGCAGGAGTAAAGCGATTGCGCTATTGCAAGCAGAAGGATTGTGGTGCGGGGCGCTTGAACGCTCACTTCTCGCGTCAGGGTCACGCGGCGAACTCTTGCGGGCGGCGTTGTCTGGCGAGGTTGTTCAAAACGGCATTGGCGAATTTTTGTTCTTCGCCGTCGAAGAAGGCGCTGGCCACGTTTACGTATTCATTGATGGCAACGCGTGAGGGCACATTATCCTTGAACATGATTTCATAGGCCCCTGCGCGGATGATGGCGCGCAAGGTTGCATCCAAACGGTGGAGCGGCCAATCCTTGTCGAGCAGTTTATCGACTGTGGGGTCGATCAAGGCTTGCTCGCGCACGGCGCCTTCGACGACTTCGCGAAGATGTTTGTAATCAGCTTCGCCGCATTGGCCATCATCAAAATCATTGCCCACCACACGGCTGGAGAACTGGGCCAATGTTTCGCCCAGATCTGCCGTTGCTATATCCATTTGATAGAGCGCCTGCACTGCGCCCAGCCTTGCGGCAGAACGGGCGATGGGGGCTTTGCGGGGTGTGGTCATGGTGGGGGAATAGCTGGGCTTTGCGGGAAACACAATGCGGGATGCGCATGGGTGCATGCTGGCGTTAATGGCGGGGGCTTCGATTACCCCTGCCCCTTGTCTTCATCACTCAATTCACCAAGCAATTCCTCAAAATCCTTTGCTTCACGGAAGTTGCGGTAGACGCTGGCGAAGCGGACGTAAGCTACGTCGTCCAGGTTTTTGAGGCCTTCCATGACGAGTTTGCCGATAACTTCGGATTTGATTTCGGTTTCGCCGAGGGATTCGAGTTGACGGACGATGCCACTGACCATGCGCTCGATACGCTCTTGTTCGACGGGGCGTTTGCGAAGGGCAACTTGCACGGATTTAGCCAGCTTATCGCGGTCAAACGCCGTGCGGCGGCCAGAGCGCTTGAGCACGCTGAGCTCGCGCAGTTGAACGCGTTCGAATGTGGTGAAGCGGCCCGCGCAATCGGGGCATGCGCGGCGGCGGCGGATGGCCGTACCATCTTCACTGGCGCGGCTGTCTTTCACTTGGGTATCAGCGTTTCCGCAGAATGGGCAACGCATTATTTTCTCCTAAGAGCCGCGAATGCTGATCCAAAAAGTCTACAACTTTTTGGGCACGCGCGGCGGTCAACCATAAATTGGGAACCGTTTTGTGAGAGCCAAGACTTTGCGCTTCACAGCTGATTCCACTTTAGCATTGCCTGCTTCGCCATGCTTGGCAAGGCCGTCCAGAACTTCGATGATCAATCGGCCAATCTCACGGAATTCCGCTTCGCCAAAGCCGCGTGTGGTTCCGGCGGGCGAGCCTAATCTGATGCCTGAAGTGATGGTGAAGGGGGCTGGATCAAATGGGATCCCGTTTTTGTTGCAGGTTATATATGCGCGGCCCAAGGCTTTTTCAGCGTCGCGGCCATTGATGCCCTTCTTGCGCAAGTCCACCAACATCAAATGCGTGTCGGTGCCGCCGGTGGTGATATCGCAGCCGCCTTCGACCATGGTTGCGGCCAATGCTTTGGCGTTGAGTACAACTTGCCTGGCGTATTTTTTGAAGGCTGGTTTTAGTGCTTCACCGAACGCCACGGCTTTGGCAGCAATCACATGTTCAAGCGGGCCGCCTTGGAGGCCGGGGAATACGGCTGAGTTAATTTTTTTGCCGATGGCTTCATCGCGGCTCAGAATCAAACCGCCGCGGGGGCCGCGCAAGGTTTTGTGTGTGGTTGTGGTGACGACATGGGCGTAGTCCAACGGGTTTGGATGTTGGCCGCCAGCCACGAGGCCAGCGATATGGGCCATATCAACAAAGAAAATAGCACCCACTGAATCTGCGATTTCGCGGAAGCGTTTGAAATCGATGACGCGGGGATAGCCCGAGCCGCCAGCGATGATCAGCTTTGGTTTTTCAAGGAGAGCGAGGGCTGCTACTTCATCGTAGTTGATGGTTTGATCATCTTCGCGCACTTTGTAGGGCACGACCTTGAACCATTTACCAGATTGGTTGACGGGTGAGCCGTGAGTGAGATGTCCGCCACAGGCAAGGTCGAGGCCCATGTAGGTGTCGCCTGGTTGCAGCAGTGCGAAGAATACGGCTTGGTTGGCAGTGGCGCCGGAATGAGGCTGCACGTTTGCATAAGTTGCGCCGAAGAGTTGCTTGGCGCGGTCGATGGCCAATTGTTCGGACACGTCGACATATTGGCAGCCGCCATAATAACGCTTGGTGGGATAACCTTCAGCGTATTTGTTTGTCATGATCGAGCCTTGCGCTTCCAGCACGGCGCGCGAGACTATGTTTTCGGAGGCGATCAATTCGATTTCTTGTTGCTGGCGTTTTAACTCATTGACAATCGCGCGCGCTATTTTGGGATCAGCTTTGGCCAGTTTGTCTTTGAAGAAGCCGGGATACAGCGCTGTCGGCTTTTTGGCCGTTGCTTTGCGGGCTGGTTTCTTTATTGTCTTTTTTGCAGGTTTTTTGGCCATGGCAGAATCCCTTTAATGAGGCCCCTGCTCTATACAGAAAGTGCTTATGCGGTCTAGGCCCAGATTGGCGCAGGGCTCAGGCGTTTAATTAACGGGTTCTGGTGGAACGTCGTTTGCTGCGATAATCTTTTTCTTTTTCTTGTTCGGAATTGTTGGTTCCGGCGGAATGGATTGATCAACGTTTTTTACGCTGATAATTGGTTCTGGTGGAATTGCATCGCCTGGTTTAGATTTTTTGGCCAGTTTTTTCAGCTTGGTTTTTGCTGGTGATGCGCCAGTTTTTTTATATGACGCCCAGTCAAAAAGGCCGATTGGCTTTTTATCTTTTCCAAGCTTTGGCTTTTCTGGCGCTGTGGCCAAGCTTGAAGACTTCACACTTGGACTTCCGAGAGATGCGCCAAAAATGTTTTTCTTGGGCGTGCCGAGCGACGACGTTTTGGGAAGTGATTTTTTTCCAAACAAAGTGAAAATGCTGTTTGATCCGGTATCATTCACTTCGGCCACAAGTCGTGGCAATGGCTTCAGCACATAGCGTAAGCCATCAGGGCTCAGTTCGCCCACTGGCATGGGCTGGCCAACGGTGAATCCAGATTGGTCCATCTGGTATATGTCTTTACGGAAGGCAACAGTTCCGCCTGTTGTGGGCCATGCGGTCAGATAAGCCACGCGCAACTGCGGGCCAGCGCTGACAGGAACATCAAGGCGCTCCAAAGTTTCGGCCATGGATGCAATTTTCGGTGCATTAAAACCATCTTGGCCATTCAAAATCCATTCGGCTAGCAACGGCATTTTTTCAACGCGGATGCAGCCTGAGCTGAAGAAACGATTTGACGATCTGAACAGTTCTGGTTCAGGTGTGTCGTGCAGATAAATTCCGAATGTGCTTTGGAATTCAACTTTGGCTGTGGCCATGGCGCTGTGTGGGCCTGGCTCTTGACGGAACAGATATTTGTCGAGATTTGCTGGTGTGAATTCAACAGAGTTGGGGTCTACTTCTTTGCCACTTGGACCAACTTCAAACACCTTCATGTTCATCTGTGTTAGCACTTGGGTGCCGCCCGCCATTTTCGGTAGAATATCGCGCTCCACAATCGAAATTGGCGCGTTCCAATAGGGGTTGAATTTAACCGTTGCGATTGGTGTCATCACCACAGGTGATGGGCGCTCGGTTCTGCCCACGATAACATTATGGCGTGAGAAAACGCGACCATTACTCACGGTTTCGAGTTGTTGCGATGGAATATTCACCACGAGATAACGATCGCCTAAATCTTTTTCATAGATTGCAAGGCGCGGAATGTTTGCATTGATTGCGCGAATACGCTCGCCCACCGAAATATTTAGCTCGTTCAACGTTGCACCATCGACCTTGCCAGTAATAGCAAGGCCCATGTTGCGTTGGAAATGTTGAACCGCTTCTTCAGTTGCATTTGAGTAAAGTGATGTAAATTCGCCTTGCGTGGCTTCGATGCGGAGATAGCCTTCAATATTCAAACGTCTGTTCAGAACGGCCACTGCCGGTCCTTTTGAACCGATTTTGTAAGTCCCGCGGGGGACGGATGGGAAGCCACCATTTGCTGCAATGGCTGCGTATTTTTCCTGGGCTGCCGACAAAGCAACATCACTTTGGGGTTGCAGCATCGGCAACTGATTCTGCGAACTCACTACTTCTGTGCTGGTAACAGCTGGGCCGCCACCGCCATGAAAAGTGGCCTTGCCATTGGTAATTTTGACTGTTCCAGCACCTTTCTTTTCAAAACGCGAGATGCGGTCTGCTTCGGCGGCGTCTGATTCTGCATAGGCTTTTTGGGCGTTAAGAGTTGGCAAAGATGCGGCAGCAAACGTCAACGCTAAAACCAATAGAGATTTCATATTGAAGGATGCACCCAACTTGATTGTCATTACTTGCCTCACTCGATTTCTTAAAAACAGCCCGCGTTGAGCCCTATTTACCGCGCAAGAATCAAATCTAGCGGGATATTAATAGACTGTTAATAAGAAAAACGCGCGTTGCAGCAATTTGGCAACAGTAGTTCCAGAACTTAAAGCAAATAAAAAAGGGCGGAACCGCAGATCCGCCCCTTCTCGAGATCCTAGTTTATTACCACTTCACTGAATAGCCAACCACTTCGTTTTCCAACATCTGCGGGATGATTACGGTTTTGCCGAAATCATATTGGTCCATATCAGCTGAGCCCGGCTTCAATGTCAGGAGGGTTTCGAAGGAGCCGTCTTTTTGAATGTCGTAGAGCGCGCCGTGGTTGAAATCTGTGGCAAAGAAGCCGCCATGATAGTCGCGCTCCAAGCCATCAAGTGTTCCGACTGGACGACCATCGCCGTAGGTTTTCAATTCTTTGGTTTTCAGATCGATGGTGAACAGGTTGCCGTTTTTATCCATCGCGCCATCATCATGCATGCCTGTGCCAAAACCGGCAACCAGCAATTTATCGCCGCGGATTACGCGCAAGCCGTTTGGATTTTGCATTCCGGGCTTGTCATACCACACGCTCATCTTGCCGTCTTTCAATTGCCAGATAGTGGATTTGGCGATGTCTGAAGCATAAACATTGCCGTCGGCATCAATGGCCGGATCATTCAAGAATTTAGCGCCTGCTGCATCATATTTCACAACGGCTTTGGTGCGGGTGTCAATTACGATCAGTTGATCGATGTCCGTGACGTACATATTAAAACCGCTGATCACCATGCCTTTTGGTCCATTCAAACCGGTGATCCATTTTTCTTCAAGCATTTTGCCGTCTTTGGACACTTTGGAAATAAAGCCGTTCCCGTCTTTATCCAAAGGGCCGCCGCCAATGCTGGTGACATAAATCACGCCATGGGCGAGATCGAGTTCAACGCTTTCTGGATGGGCAAAACCTCCGAGCGTCCACATTTTTGTGGCGACTGGTTTTGCATTTGCCGTGGCAACGCTCAACATCAAGCTTGCTGCCATTAACCCAATAAGACCTAATTTCATTATTTTTACTTCCCCTGAACAATGCCATTCTGCGACACATCAGAGATACCAGCAAAAATTGTGCCATTAGCAAACACTTAATTTCTAGTGAGGTAGATCTTACGATAAACTCTGCAGCCCCAATCAGCTGTGAGGTGGATATCTTTCGAATTCTGGTAATTTGTATGCTTCGATCATCCATGAAATTCGTTCGGCAATTTGATTGTGACTGCGCGCGGGTAATTTATTTGGTTCATCAAGAGTTGCAGTCTGAATATCAATAATTCCTGGCAGTGTTTCGACATTTTTGTAGAATAAACCAGTGCCGCAATCAGGGCAGAACTCTCTGCGCCCATGTGCTGATGACTTGTAAGTCTTGGTCGTTCCTTTGGTAACTGCTATCTGATTTTCCAAGAACATGGCCCAGCCAACCATTGGTGCACCTGCATGGCGGCGACAATCTGTGCAATGGCATAAGGCGTGGGTTATCGCATCACCGGTTGTCTCATAACGTACGGCTCCACAGTGACAACCACCCAACATAATTTTAATCACCAGCGTTTACCTCGAGATTGATTGGACATTAGAACAATCGGAAAATATAATTAAACCCGCTATCGCGCTTTGCGGAGCTGAGTTGAACTAACGGTTCTTACGGAATTTCAGAGGACTGGCGGAGAGGGAGGGATTCGAACCCCCGGAGGGCTTGCACCCCCTACGGTTTTCAAGACCGTCGCAATAGACCACTCTGCCACCTCTCCAAACCGGGTGCTTCGTTATACAGGTCTTGGGCGCTCAATTAGCATTCTTGCGGGCTAGATCAACCTGATTTTTGAGGTAACCTCTAAAAATCAGCAAAGTATCCCAAAATGCTATCGCCAACGCGCTTTTGACTTTTCAAGAAAAGTCAAAACGCTTCAGGCGAGCCCCTGCCCGCAAAAAAATGACCCCGCAGCCATTTCTGACTACGGGATTTTTTGCAGGGTAGTTTGTTAGTTTTAGAGACGATATAGAATTTGATCTGTCCAGAAGCGCTCAAGGCGGCCGAGGGCTTTGTTCAGACGGTCGAATTCGTCAATTGAAAGGCCGACCACTTCTTCAATGGCGTGAAGTTGGCGGTTATAAAGCGCATCAACACGGTTACGAATGGCATCGCCTTTTTCTGTGAGGCTGACGCGAACTGAGCGCTTATCGGCGCTGGAACGCTCATGCTTGACAAAACCTTGTTCAACCAGTTTCTTCAGATTGTATGAAACGTTTGAACCTTGATAGTGGCCGCGGGTTTTCAGTTCCCCTGCGGTGAGTTCAGCATCGCTGATGTTGAACAACAGCAAAGCTTGAACTGGATTTACTTCCTTATCGCCGGAACGTTCGAAATCATCCTTGATCACGTCGAGAAGGCGGCGGTGAAGACGCTCGATCAGCGTCAACGATTCTAAATAACGGCTCTTGATGTCGGCGCGCTTGATATCCAATGGCGCGTGACGGGTTTCCCCCAAAACAACTGCTGTGTTCATGTTTTTAAACCTCTGTTTTTCCTGTTTCTTGAAGTCGGCCTCTTGTTGGGTCCGTTCTTCTT
>CAXTKH010000085.1:0-12312 GCA_964244815.1 uncultured Aestuariivirga sp.
CAGGCACACCAGCCAGCCCGGTTGGCACGCCATATGTGATCACTTATCAAATATGTGAAAATCTCAATCCGACGAATTGCAAAAATACGACAATTACAGTGAAAGTCGATCCGCCAGCGATAGTGGCTGTCGCCGACCCGCTTGGCCCAGTCAACGGTGCCACCGGCAACACCAATGTTGCAGATGCCTTTGCCAATGACACACTTAATGGCTCGCCGATTGTTTTAACCGACATCACAGCTTCAGTGGTCACATTTGCAACGCCAGTTACGGCGGGTGCGCCTGTACCAGCACTTGATGTTGCAACAGGCATCGTCTCGGTTCCGGCCAGCACACCTGCCGGCACATACACAATCCGCTACCGGATCTGCGAAAACCTTAATCCGACCAACTGTTCTGAAGCTAATATTACAGTTGTTGTTGATCCATCAATAGTGGTTGCCAGCAATGACACCGTAACTGGCGTCAACGGACTGACGGGTGCAGCCAATGTCGTCAACGTTTTCGCAGGTGATACTATCAATGGTGCGGCGGCTTCTTTAACGAACGCCAACATCAGTCTTGCGCCATTGTCGACCCTGCCACCGCAACTTACTTTTGATGCGGCTGGTAATGTTGGAGTTGTCGCGGGAACACCAGCTGGAACTTATACATTCACCTATCAAATCTGTGAAAAGCTGAACCCAACCAACTGCAAAACAGCCACTGTGTCCGTGACTGTTGACGCAGCGAACATTGTTGCCAACCCTGATGCACCGCCTGCGGTCAATGGAACTACTGGCAGTGCAAATATCATTAATGCCTTTGATAATGACACATTGAACGGCGTGTTGCTGAATACACCTGCACAAGTGTCGACAATTACAGGTCGGGAAGTTACAGCAGCAACATCGATCGGCGGCGGTCCTGTGCCGAAGCTCGATGTTCTAACAGGCATTGTGTCTGTGCCTGTTGGAACGCCTGCCAGTGTTCCTGGTACGCCTTATGTAATCGCTTATGAAATTTGCGAGAAGCTCAATCCACTCAATTGCAAAAATACAACGATCACCGTGGTTGTTGATCCGCCAGTCATAGCTGCGGTTGCCGACACTCCGCCAGCTATCATTGGTGCTGCCGGTGGTTCAACGCCGAGTGTTCTGGCCAATGATACGCTTAACGGTTCGCCAGTCATTTTGTCTGAAGTCAATCTAACAACCCTCACAGCGCCGACGCCAACTGTTGGTTCGATCACATTGAATGCAGATGGCACGATTACTGTAGCGCCAGGCACAACGGCTGGATCATATCCTTACACCTATCAAATCTGCGAAAAGTTGAATCCGACCAATTGTTCACCCGCCACTGCTACTATTATTGTGGGTCAAGCTGTGATTGATGCAGTGGTTGATACAACTACTTCAATCAATGGCGCGACAGGTGGTACAACTCCAAGCCTGCTTGCTAACGACACGCTCAACGGTGCTCCCATTGTCTTGTCAGCGATCACACTCACACCCGGCGCTCCGCCTGCTCCTACAGCTGGATCGATCACCATGAACCCAGATGGAACTGTAACGATAGCACCGGGCACAACGGCTGGCTCTTACCCTTACGCTTACAAAATCTGTGAGAAAGCAAACCCACTGAATTGCTCAACCGTCAACTCGATGATTGTGGTTGGCTTCGCTCCGATCGTTGCAACTGCCGACACACCAGCTGCGGTTAACGGTGCCACAGGCAATCCTGCTCTGGTGAATGCGTTTGCCAATGACACTCTGAATGGCGTGTTGCTGGATACACCTGCACAAGTTTCAACCATAGCAGCCACAGTTCTGACACCCGCAACGCCAGTCACGGTTGGCGCACCTGTTCCAACACTGGATATTCTGACGGGTATTGTATCTGTTCCAGCTGGCACACCAGCTTCGCTACCTGGCTCGCCATATGTGATCACTTATCAAATTTGTGAAAAGCTCAATCCTGGAAATTGCCAGTTTGCGACCATAACGGTGCCAGTCAATCCGCCGCTTATCGTAGCAACTGCTGACAGCTTGCTCCCTCCGGGCCCTGCAACCACATTTGATACAAAAGTTGCACTTACCAATATCGGCAACGTGCTCACCAACGACACTATCAATGGTGTTCAAGTGACCCCAGCCTCAGTGAACCTCACTGTGATTGGCACGCTGCCTCCTGGCATAACGCTCAATCCAGATGGATCGATTGATCTTGCACAATATACAGCCAGCGGAAATTATAGTTTCCAGTATCAAATCTGTGAGATCGTAAATCCAACCAATTGCAAAATTGCGACGGTTACCATTCCAGTCAAGAAAACCGTACCTGCCGTTTCCGGCACCGTATTCTTCGATACTAATGGTAATGCTGTAAAAGACGGCGGAGAACAGGTCTTGCCGGGATACACGGTTGAACTGGTGTTGAACGGCGTCGTGGTTGATTCAACGCTCACTGCCACTGACGGCACCTACAGCATATTTGGCTTCCCGCCGGCTTCGGGCTACCAATTGATATTCGTCAGTCCATCAGGTGTCTCCGTTGGTGCCATATCCGGATTGGACTTCACGAACTCGACCATCCTTACCAACATCAATGAGCCGATTGATCCAAGTGGTGTGATTTACAACTCGGTCACCGGTTTGCCAGTTGCAGGTGCGCTTGTGACAATGACATCTGGTGGCGTGACACTCCCAGCAGCATGCTTGCTGCCGGGTCAACAAAATCAAACGACTGGTGCCGATGGGCGTTATCGCTTCGATATCGTCGCAGGTGCTGATCCGGCATGCCCGGTTGGCCCAACAGTTTACACAATTGCAGTCGTCAGCCCAGCGAACTATCTGCCAGCGCCGTCGACAACTTATGCGCCGCAAGGTGGGTCGTTGAATGCAAATGCTTGCGCCGTATTCCCTGCAGCTTGCCTTGTATCGCCGACATCCACTGCGCCACCAGCGGGCACAACCCAACCCTACTACTTCTCATTCTTGTTGCAGGCAGGCAGCCCTAATGTGATCCACAACCATATTCCGCTTGATCCAATTCTGGCAGGTACTGCTACCTTCACCAAGACTGCACTCAAATCTGAAGTGCACCGTGGTGAGCGCGTCCCTTATGTAATCCAAGCCACAGCCATGAATTTCCCGAAGGCCAATGTGGTTGATATCATTCCGCCTGGCTTCGACTTTGTGCCGGGTTCAGCCCTCGTCAATGGTGTTGCCGCCACGCCAACTATCAATGGCAACCAATTGACCTTTAGTAACATCACAGCAAATGGCGGCGCACTGAAAGTTGAACTCACATTGATTGCCAATGCTGCAGTTCAACCTGGCCCCGCTACCAACAAGGCGCAACTCTTGAACTTCTTTACAAATAATTTGGTCTCAAATGCTCGCGCTACCGTAACGGTCGTTGCCGATCCGGTGTTTGATTGTGGTGAAATTATCGGCCGCGTGTTCGAAGATTCAAACCGCAATGGTTATCAAGACCAAGGTGAAAAAGGCCTGCCCGGCGTTCGTGTTGCAACGGTCAAAGGCTTGCTTGTCACCACGGATAAGTTTGGTCGCTTCCATGTTGCTTGCGCTGATATTCCTGATCACAGCATTGGTTCGAACTTCCTCATGAAGTTGGACACACGCACCCTGCCAACAGGATACCGCCTCACCACAGAAAACCCACGCGACGTGCGATTGACTGCTGGCAAAATGACCAAGCTCAACTTCGGTGCATCTATCGCGCATCTGGTTGATCTTGATTTGAACGGCAAAGTGTTCAAGCCAGGCTCCACAGAACTGTTGCCGCAGTGGAATGCAGGATTGGGCACATTGATTGCCAAGCTTGCAGAAGAGCCATCAACTTTACGTCTAACTTATCATACTGAAAAAGAGCCCACAGCATTGGCATCTAAACGTCTCAGTGCCGTATCAGCTCTTGTCACCAAACTCTGGAGCAAAGCAGACGGTTCATATCAACTGCCAATTGAAACACGAAGTGTCGATGCGAAGGGAGGTGCCCAATGAACGTCTCCTTGAATGCAAAGCGTATGCTCCGCCATGGCCTTCTGGTTTCGGCTGCTGGTGCGTGTTTAATGCTGGCTCCGGTTTCGGCAGCTTATGCAAACACCATTTGCAAAATTGAGCCGTGCCAACCAGCGACATCTTCTCTTCCAGTGGGTGCCAATACTGAAACTGAATCTGTGCCAAGCACAGGCGGTGCCATGTTCTCGATCAGCGTTGATGGTCAGCATGTTGCTGGCACGAAAGCGCCGAAGAATAAACAACGTAAAACTGATGTCTCGCTTGACCGCGTCGACATTCAAGTGAAATTTGATGGTCTTGAAGTAAAGCCCATTTTGAACGTGTCCACATTCCCGGTTCGCCAAACTTACCAAGCGGGCGAGCAAGTCAATTTCTTGGCCAGCAACAATTATCCGGGCTGGATCGCCAAATCAGAAATCCGCGTGTTTGATGCAAATGACACAACCGAGTCACGCCCAGCCTATGTGATCCCCGCGATTGGCTTTGGTGCCGCCTCTTGGTCGATGCCAGCCAATGGGCCTTCAAAGCTGTTTTACGTTTTACGCGTCTACGATCAAGCTGGTCACTATGATGAGACCAAACCTCTGGCTTTGACTCGCACTGCCGAACACTACGACCAACACGCCCCACAAGATGCATCAGTTGCCCCAGGCTACTCTGAAGACCGGACAGCCTTCCGTAACATTCCTGTCGAAGGTGGCGCTGTTACGGTTTACGGAAGCAATGTTCCAGCAGGTCATTTCGTTACGGTGCTTGGCGATCCTGTTCCGATTGATAGTGAAAACGCCTTCGTCGTGCAGCGCATTTTGCCGCCGGGCGATCATAATGTTGATGTCTCGGTGCTTGATCATGCCAAGAGTGGCAAGGGTTTGCATTTTGATCGTTCCATCAACATTCCATCGAGTGAATGGTTCTATATCGCACAAGCTGATTTAACCGCAGGCTACCGCACAGGTTCTGCCAATATTCAGCAAGTGCGCCCGGGTGAATACAATAATATCTACACCAAGGGTCGCTTGGCTTTCTATGTGAAGGGCAAGATTAAAGGCAAATATCTGCTCACTGCTGCAGGCGATACCGGCGAGTCCAGTCTTGACCAGATGTTTGTGGGACTTGATGGCAAAAACCCGAAAGAGTTCTTGAAGCGCATCAACCCGAATGATTACTACCCAGTTTACGGTGACGACTCGACGGCAATTGAAGATGCACCAACGCGCGGCAAATTCTTTGTGCGCCTCCAGAAAGATGACAGCCATGTGATGTGGGGCAACTTCAAAACCCAAATCACTGGAACAGAGTTCTTGCGCAACGAGCGCGCACTTTATGGTGCAAGTGGGGTTTATCGTTCACCTGAAGCAACGCCGTTTGGCGCGCGCAAAACTGAAGCCACAGTTTATGCCGCACAGCCCGGCACTCTGCCACAACATGATATCATTCGCGGAACCGGTGGTTCAGCCTATTTCTTGAAGCATCAAGATCTGACAATTGGTTCTGAAACTCTGTCCGTTGAAATTCGCGATGCCATCACAGGCAACGTCGTTTCACGGAAACAACTTCGCTATGGTGCCGATTACGAGATCGACTACATTCAAGGTGTCGTGATCCTCAAAAATCCGTTGAGTTCATCAACGTCTTCAACCGACGTTGTGCAGAATGCCACACAAGGCAGTAATGAGGTTTATCTTATTGCCAACTATGAATATACACCGGTAGCTGGAAATGCTGATGGCTATGCCTTTGGTGGTCGCGGTCAACAATGGATTGGTGATCATGTTCGCGTTGGCGTTACTGCCGAGAGCGAAAAAACGGGCGGCGCTGATCAAAAACTTTATGGCGCTGATGTTTTACTCCGCAAATCTGATCAAACTTTTGTTGAGGCAGAAGTTGCACAATCAACTGGCCCGGGCTTTGGCAATTCAACATCTGCCGATGGCGGTCTGACAATTTCTGATAATCCAACAGCGGGTCTGGCGGGCGTTACAGCCAATGCCTACCGCGTGCATGGCCATGCCGCTCTTGAAGATTTTAGTGATGGTTCAGCCAAGGGTGATCTTGATGCCTATGCCAGTCACACTGACAAAGGTTTCTCATCACTCAGCAAGCAATCTTCACAAGATGAAACAAATTGGGGCCTCAGAGGCAGCATTGTTCCAAACGAAACAGTGAGCGGCGAAGCCTCGGTTGATGATCACTACACTGCTGATGGACGCCATGAAAATGTTGTCAACGCGCAAGCGAAAGTTCAGCTTGACGAACATTGGTCTGTTGCACCTGGTGTCAAGCAGTCGCTGCATGAAGTGCCTTTAGGTACAGACAATGGCAACCGCACAGATGTGGGTGCCAAACTCACTTACCAATTTGACGAGGATCGTCAGGCTTATGTGTTTGGTCAAGGCACAGTGGCCCGCACAGGCAACCGCAAATCGAACAATCGCGTCGGCGTTGGCTTTGAAACCAAGCTCGCCGAAAAAGTTGATTTGTCGGGTGAAGGTTCCTTCGGCGACGGTGGCATTGGTGCAAGAGCACTTTTAAATTACAAGCCAACGGCTGATGATCGCTATTATTTCGGCTATTCGCTCAATCCGGCTCAAGACGCGAGTGGCGATCTGACGCGAATTGTGAGTGATGATACGACTGGCAAATTTGTTGCTGGCGCACATCATTCATACAATGAACAGCTCTCGGTTTTTGTTGAGGAAAACACCAATCCATTTGGTCCGCGCCGTTCACTCGCGCAAACTTACGGTGTCAAATATACACCAGCGCCAGAATGGACTGTTGGTGGCGGTGTTGAAATCGGCACAATTTGGGATGATACGATCAACACCACGACAAATCTCAAGTACAGTGATTTTGACCGCAAAGCCTTCTCGGGCAATGTTGGCTATCACACTGAATCTGGATTTGATGCGCATGCAAAAGCTGAAGCACGGTTTGAGAATTCACAAGACCATACGCGGGATCTGAATTCTTATCTGCTGGCCACTGGCTTAGGCGTGAAGACTTCTGACGACTGGCGGATGATCGGCAACCTGAATGCAGTTATCTCGCAAGCCACAACAACAACGCGCAATGGCACATATGTCGAAGGTGGCGTAGGCTTTGCTTACCGCCCAATTGATAATGATCGTCTGAATGCCTTGTTCAAATACACCTATGTTTATGATCTGCCGGGTGCAGATCAGGTAAGTGTAGGTGGCACATTAAACGGCCCATCGCAGATGAGCCACATCCTGTCAGCCGATGCCAGCTATGATCTCAATAACGTTTTCACCATTGGTGGCAAATATGGCTTCCGTTTGGGTAGCACGCTTGACCGCGCTGCCGGATCAACCTGGCAAGACAGCACCGCCCATCTTGGCGTCATACGTCTTGATATGCATGTTGTTAAAAACTGGGATGCATTGGTTGAAGGCCGCGTGCTCTGGTCACCTTCTTCACAAAGCACAGATTTTGGTGCGCTGGCTGCCGTCTACCGTCAATTTGGTGACAATTTCAAAATGGGTATTGGCTATAACTTCGGCCACTTCTCAGATGATCTCAGCCATATCGTGGCCGATGATCAAGGCATCTTCATCAACGCGATCGGGAAGTTCTAACCCAGTTTAGTGCCGGAAATGGCGCACGCCCGTAAACACCATGGCAAGGCCAGCCGCATCGGCGGCCTTGATCACGTCTTCATCGCGCATGGCACCACCGGGCTGAATGATGGCGGTGGCACCCGCTTCGGCTGCGGCTTCAATGCCATCAGCGAAAGGGAAGAACGCGTCCGAGGCCACAACCGCACCTTTTACCAGAGGCGTTTTCAAACCCAGTGCGACAGCTGCATCAAGGCTTTTCCTCACGGCAATCCGTGTTGAATCAATCCGCGACATTTGCCCTGCACCAATGCCAACTGTGGTTCCATTTTGCGCAAACACGATGGCGTTTGATTTCACGTGCTTTGCCACTTTGAAAGCAAAGAGCAGGTCGGCCATTTCCTGTGGGCTCGGTTCGCGCCTGCTCGCCACTTTCAATTCCATTTCAGAAATGCTGTCCAAGCTCTGCACCAACAATCCACCTGAAATGGATTTGACAAGTGTGGCCATAGGGCTTGGGCTAGTCAAATCCGCTAGCAGCAATAGACGCAGATTCTTTTTTGTAGAAAGAATCCGACGCGCATCATCATCTGCGGCGGGCGCAATAATGACTTCAGTGAACAGTCTTGAAATTTCTTCTGCTGTCTTACCGTCAAGCTTTCTATTGAAGGCCAGAATTCCACCAAAGGCGCTGGTTGAATCACATGCCAATGCTTTGAGATAGGCTTCAACAGGTGTGACCCCCAAGGCCACGCCACATGGGTTTGCATGTTTTACAATCACGCAGGCCGCTTGCTCAGACCCGCCAAATTCACGGATCATTTCAAGTGCAGCGTCTGCATCATTGATGTTGTTGTATGAAAGTTCTTTGCCTTGAATTTGCGCAGCATCGACAATGCCAGTACGGCCATCACTGGTTTTATAAACAGCGGCATGTTGATGAGGATTTTCGCCATAGCGCAGCGACTGGTGAAGCCTCCCACCAATACTAAAAAAATCAGGCGTAGTTTCGCCCAATTGTCTGCCAAACCATGTCGCAATAGCACTGTCATAAGCAGCGGTGCGTGCAAAGGCTTTCGCCGCCAGCTTCTTTCGCGTGCCAGGTAAAGTTGCTGCACTATTTTGTTTAAGCTCTTCAATAATCAAATCATAGTCCGAAGGATCAACCACGACAGTTACATCGTCATGGTTCTTTGCAGCAGCGCGGATCATCGCAGGGCCGCCCACATCGATGTTCTCGATAGCATCATCCCACTCTGCGCCCTTGGCAACTGTCGCTTCAAACGGATAGAGATTGACCACCAGCAAATCGATGTTCTCAATGCCATTGGAAGACCTTGCCTTTTGATGTTCAGCATTGGCGCGGATATTCAAAAGACCGCCATGTATTTTAGGATGCAAGGTTTTCACCCGGCCATCCATTATTTCGGGAAAGCCTGTGACGTCGGAGACGTCCTTAACATCCAACCCCGCGGCGCGAAGCGTTGTGGCCGTGCCGCCAGTTGAAATCAGTTCAATGCCAAACTCGCTCAGAGCTTTTGCAAATGGCAATAATCCCGTTTTGTCAGAAACAGAGAGCAGGGCGCATTTGATGATTTTTTCGGTCATGATGAAACATGCCATAGCTCAACAGTTTTTGTCTTGAAACCTGTTTTTTAAATCAATAGCCCCGACTCAAAACTCTGCTTCTTGCGAGGCGCTTTAACAGCTTTTGCCTGTTTTTTAAGCGACCAGTTGATTGGGCCTTTTTGCTTGTGATGAATAATGATTTCAGATTGCATATTGAACTGTCTGATGTCCAAGCTCCCGCCGCGCTGTTTCAAGTGCCACACAGATTGATCTGGCATTACAAACATCACTGCCTGCCCCTCCATCAACGATGAAAGTCTTATGCCTTGTGCCACTTGAATACTGATATCGCCATCCGAACTTTCATCTTCAACACGCAGATCTTGTCCATCGGCAGACAGAAAACATGTTCGTTTTTTGCTGGCACTTTGCATCATCAAAACTGTGCCTTGTGGTGCAGATTGCATATCTGCAGGCAACATCTGCCCTGCTTTAATAAACTCGGATTTCATCAAACGTTGGTTGCCATCGGCAAAATCAAGGCCGAGGCAGGCTGATGTATTCGCAATCAAAGTTGCCTTCTCATGCTCGATGCGGGCAAATCCGGATCGAGGAGCCAAACTGAAATTCGCAATTTCAACGCTTTCAACATTCAGCAAGCTCTGCAGCAGGTCTATGTCTTGAATTTCAATTATCAATCCAGATAATTTTCCATCTGGGCTTTGCACCATCTTTAATAATGCCAGACCATTTTCGATTGCTCGCAAAAGCATTGGCGGCATGATGGCTGAACTCATCTGCGTCAAAGGAACAGCGTATTGTAAAAACTCTAACAGCAAAGGCAATTTATGCGATGCGTGGCCGCCATCTGGCAATATTATGTGGTCCAAGTTTCGCTCAATGAGTTCATAGGCCATCTCGCGCAAATGCCCCAGACCTTGAAAACTGTTTAAACAATAGAGCAGGGCAATGGCCTTTGCCATGCTCTGATCTGAATTACGCGCTCTCGTTTGGGCTAGTTTTTTTACTTCGCGTCCAGCAATTTCAAAGAAGCTTGTTTGAACAGGTGCTTGGCAGCGACGCGCAATCATTTGGCCATCAGTTGCAAGTGCAAAAATAATTTGGGCCTGTGTTGCCAGGTTGGGCTTCGACCTGTTTGCCCCGCTCCAATATTGAAGCAGCCTCATTGCATATTGATCATGCAAACCGCGGTTGCTTGCGTTGAAATGTGATAGCCATTCAAGCTGTGTGTCGATCTTTGAAAACACTTCGCTTGGTGAAGCTGAAATTGTTTTGCCTTTAAATACAAATCTCCCAGCATACATGTCCGAAGCCAGCTGTGAATTGCCTTGTGAGAAAGAGGCCATTTTTTGGCCAAATCCACGTGGTAGATAATGGTGTTTGCGCAAGGCTGGGCGCAGGCTGGTTGGCAATTTTGCAAACCATGCATAGGTGTCTTTGGTCACGCCAAAGGGCACTGTGCCTCTATCAGTCATACCGCGACTTTTTGCCTTGCTAATTAAGCTTCAGAAGTGGGAAAGTTGAAGTCTGGCCAAGCTATGGTTAATGAAGTCCTAATTTTTGAGGGTACTATGACAATTTCAAATCAGGTGGAGAAACCTCAGCTAACTGACGCTGCAAAACGGGCTTTGGCCGAGGCAGAAACCCGCCGTGTTGCTGCCGCGGCCCTAAATCTGCCACCTGAGAAAAATGGGCCCAAAGGGCCAGAACCAACTCGTTATGGCGATTGGGAAAAAAAAGGAATCACGTCGGATTTTTAAGATGAAGCGTTTGCTGAATTCCGCCGACCTAGAAGAATCAGCGGCCCAGCTTTGCAAGATTGAACCGAGTTTTCACAGCATCCTCAACGTCCATGGCATGCCGTCTTTGCGCACCAGTCCGCAAGGCGTAGAGGGCTTGTTGCTCATTGTAACTGAACAGTTTTTATCGCTCAGCGCAGCAGCGGCCATCTGGGCTAGAGTGCGAAAAGCCATTGAACCATTTGATGCCGCAACAATTCTAAAATTTTCCGCTGATGAACTTTTGAGCCTCGGCCTGTCTCGCGCCAAAGCTAAAAGTTTTCACGAGATAGCAGCGCGGGCGTTGGATGGCCGTTTAGATTTTTCCGAATTCGGTAATCTGACCGAGGATGCCATTTTCAAAAAGCTCTGCGCTTTGCCCGGTGTTGGCCCGTGGACGGCGGATATTTATCTGCTCGCTGTCATGGGAGCTTCAGATGCCTGGCCGGCGGGTGATCTGGCTTTGCGCATTGCCATTCATGATTTTCTGAAACTGGAAGGCAGGCCCGAAATCAGAGAAATGCCACATCATGCCGAGAATTGGCGGCCACACCGCGCAGTGGCCGCACGGCTATTATGGAGCCATTATAGGGGTCTCAAAGGCCTAAAACAGGCGTGACAACTGCCCCCTTCACAGAACCGTTATAGTCCTTATAGTACAACTCACTGATTGGTTTGAAAGAGGTTTACCTTGTATCAAGCGCCCATCGCGCCAGAGGCTTGCCCGGCTCTCGTACTCAATGCCGACTACCGGCCATTGAGTTACTATCCCTTGTCCTTGTGGAGTTGGCAGGATGCAATCAAGGCGGTGTTTCTAGACCGGGTCAATATCGTTTCAGAATATGACCGTGTGGTGCATAGCTCGTCAGCAGAATTCAAACTCCCCAGCGTTATTGCGCTTAAAAACTATGTGCAGCCTTCGCGCACGCCAGCGTTCACAAGGTTTAACGTTTTTTTACGTGATAAATTCATGTGCCAATATTGTGGCTCGCCTGATGACTTGACGTTTGATCATGTGATCCCGCGTTCGCGCGGCGGGCAGACCACTTGGGAAAATGTGGTGGCGGCGTGTTCGCCCTGCAATCTCACCAAAGGGGGCGCGCTGCCCAAAGCAGCAAACATGTTCCCGTTCCAATGGCCAGTTATTCCAACGGTCAATCAGCTCCATTCAAATGGACGGATGTTTCCGCCTAATTATTTGCACGAGAGCTGGATGGATTATCTTTATTGGGATACTGAGCTTGATCCTTGATGCGGTTTGACTTTTCATTGAAAGGTCAGTCACACCCTTATTATTCATCATGAATAGACAACAACCAAACCGTCATCCCGGCGCAG
>CAXTKH010000086.1:0-12280 GCA_964244815.1 uncultured Aestuariivirga sp.
ACCATTGATGCGCAACGCGCAAAATTGAAGTTGGCGATTTCGGACAACACGATTCGTGACGGGATTTTCGATAACAAGGCGTTTCATGATAGTGCTGGGAAATTCGATCCCGCCACTTATCGGCGCGTGCTGCAGGCCAACGGATTGAATGAAGAAGGGTTTGTTGTGCGCGAACGCCAAGGTCAGCTTTTTTCAGCAGTCACAGGAATTGCTGCAACAGAACTTAAACTGCCACAAACGTTTAATTTGGCCGTTGCGCAATTTGGTGGCCAGTCGCGCGACGCAAAATATTTTGTGGTAACCGCAACGGAAGCTGATGTCGTGCCTCCAACTGACGAAGAATTGAAGAAGGCATACGAGGCCACCCCTGCAGCTTACACAGCACCTGAATATCGATCAGTTGCTGTTATGAAAGTTGATCCGACTGATCTTGCGGGAAAAATTTCGATCACACCGGAAGAACTGAAAGCCGGCTATGCAAAATATCAGGGCGAATATTTTACGCCAGAAAAACGTGATATCCTGCAACTGGTATTTAAAACACTCGAAGATGCCAAGAAAGCCAAAGCCCGGATTGCTGGTGGCGAAGACTTTATGAAAATCGCAACCGAGATGGGTGCTAAGGAAGCTGATATTCTTTTGAAGGATCAGACCAAGGGTGATTTCTTGGACTCAAAAATTTCCGAAGCTGCATTTGCGTTGAAAGAAGGCACAGTCAGCGACCCTGTTGAAGGCAGCTTGGCCATTGCGCTTTTGAAGGCAGTTAAAGTTGCGCCAGAGAAACAATCAACGCTTGATGAAGTCAAGCCAGAGCTTACATCACGCTTGCAGCTTGATAAGGCGCGTGATGAAATTCAGACGACTTACAATGATGTTGAAGATGCGCGTGGCAAGCAACAGAAGTTTGAAGAGATTGCCAAAGCTGTGGGCTTGCCGCTTTTGGTAGTACCTGCGGTTAGTGCGGGTGGACTCGATCCAACTGGCAAAGATGTTGCGATACCCTCCAAGCCAGAAGTTTTAAAAGCTGCTTTTGCCAGCGATGTTGGCTTGGATAATGATGCGTTGCTCATTGGCGATGGTTATGTTTGGTATGAGACGCGCCAGGTTATTCCGTCTGCGCTGAAACCCCTCGACGCTGTAAAAGATGAAGTGAAGAAAAACATCATTGCTGAAAAAATGCGCGGTGCTGCTGGTGAAAAAGCCAAGAAGCTTGTCGAGCAACTTAAAGCTGGTGCGAATTTTGAAAGTCTGGCCTCCGAAGCCAAGGCTACAATCAGCACAGCTACAGGCATCAAGCGCAACGAGGCATCAGCTGAATTTGATGGCCCTGCCGTTGCAGCATTGTTTGCAGCACCCGCAAATGGTTTTGCCTGGACACTTGAAGGTGACGGAAAATCAGCACGCGTCATGCAGGTAACGAAAGATGCGCTGCCTTCAATGATGGCAACGTCTGATGCGATCAAGAAAATGCAGTCTGATTCTGCGGCCAGTTTTGGACAGGATATCGGCCAGACTTATATTCAGGCTTTGCGAGCCAATGCCAACGTTGTTGTTAACGATGCGCTTTGGAAGTTGAACACCGGCACGGAACAGGCGCAGTAAGGCTTTCTGATTATGCTGGTATCTCCTGAGTATGAAATGTTTGCCAAGGCCTACGATCAGGGCTTGCCCCAGGTCGTTCTGACAAGGTTGGTAGCTGATCTGGAAACGCCAGTGTCGGCGATGCTGAAGCTCTCACGCAATGCACGATATTCGTTTTTGCTGGAGTCGGTTGAAGGCGGCGCTGTGCGCGGGCGCTATTCCATCATTGGCATGAACCCTGATATTATTTGGAAGACAGAATCCAGGGTGGCAAGTGTGAACCGCAGAGCCCTCGTCGATCCTGACTTGCACTTCTTTGCCGTAACTGAAGAACCGCTTATGAGTTTGCGTTCGTTGCTGAAAGAAAGTCGCATTGATCTGCCCGAAGGATCGCCACCCATGGCGGCTGGTGTGTTTGGTTATCTGGGTTACGACATGGTGCGGTTGATGGAAGATTTGCCAGAGCCTAATCCTGATACGCTCGGTCTGCCCGACGGCATGATGATCCGCCCCACTGTAATGGCGATATTTGACTCTGTGCGCGATGAGGTGACGGTGACTTCACCAGTTTATGTCGATGCTGCTGTCACCGCGCGAGCCGCCTATGCGCGGGCTGTGGAGCGGGTTTCAGAAGTGGTTGATGCGTTGGACCGCCCTATCGATATGGCGCTGCGCGAGACTGATGCGCCGATGATTGAAGCCGCGAAATCAAATACGTCACCTGATCAATACCGTGCGATGGTCCTTCAAGCAAAAGAACATATTGCAGCTGGTGATATTTTTCAGGTTGTGCTTTCGCAACGTTTCGAAACTGAATTCGTACTTCCTCCCTTCTCGCTCTACCGTGCTCTGCGCCGGGTGAACCCTTCGCCGTTTTTGTATTATTTGAATTTCGATAGTTTTGCTGTTGTCGGTTCTTCGCCTGAAATTTTGGTGCGGGTTCGCGATGGCAAGGTTTCGATCCGCCCGATTGCGGGAACACGCCGCCGTGGAGCAACTCCTACCGAGGATAAAGCTTTGGCAGAAGAATTGCTCGCTGATCCAAAAGAACGTGCAGAGCATTTGATGCTGCTTGATCTGGGTCGCAATGATGTGGGACGTGTTGCCGAAATCGGCTCGATCAAAGTCACTGATAAATTCATTCTCGAATATTATAGCCAAGTGATGCACATCGTTTCCAACGTGGAAGGCAAGCTGGCATCGAAATATGATGTGATTGATGCAATGGTGGCTGGCTTTCCAGCGGGCACGGTTTCTGGTGCGCCCAAAGTTCGCGCCATGGAGATCATTGATAACCTCGAAGTCAACAAGCGCGGCATTTATGGTGGCTGTGTGGGTTACTTCGGCGCCGATGGTGAAATGGATACTTGCATTGTGCTGCGCACCGCGATCGTAAAAGACGGCAAGATGTATGTGCAGGCAGGTGCAGGCGTTGTGGCTGATAGCGTGCCGGAAAACGAGCACCAGGAATGCATCAATAAAGCTAAAGCCTTGTTCCGGGCTGCGGAAGAGGCTGTGCGCTTTGCGGGTCGCGCGGGGAGAGCGCAATGATTATTCTGATCGATAATTATGATAGCTTCACTTGGAACCTATTTCACTTCTTAGGCGACTTGGGTGCAGACACTGTTGTGCACAGAAACGACAAAATCAGCGTTGGCCAAGTGATGTCCTCGCGTCCTTCGGCTATTGTGATTTCGCCCGGTCCCGGTATGCCAGCCGATGCAGGGATCATTGTTGATTTGGTAAAACAGGCTGCAGGTAAAATTCCGATCTTCGGCGTCTGCTTGGGCCAGCAAGCCATAGGTGAAGCTTTTGGTGGCAAGGTGGTTCGTGCACCAACCCAGATGCATGGCAAGACCTCTGGCGTGGAACATCAGGCGCAAGGCGTGTTCAAAGATGTGCCGAACCAATTTACGGCAACGCGTTATCATTCGTTAGTGGTCGACAAGGCCACCCTGCCCAATTGTTTAGAAGTAACGGCCGAGACAGATGGCTTGATCATGGGCCTGCAACACAAGACGATGAATGTGCATGGCGTTCAGTTTCACCCTGAAAGCATTGCTTCTGAATATGGGCATCAGATTTTGAAAAACTTCCTTGATCAAGCGGGAGCGAAATAATGGCTGACATGAAGCCATTGATTGCCAAAGCTGCAAGTGGCGAACCGCTGTCTCGCGCAGAAGCACGTGAGGCTTTCAACATCATGATGTCGGGGGATGCCACGCCTTCGCAGATTGCAGGCTTCTTGATGGCACTTCGGGTGCGCGGCGAAACCGTGGATGAAATTTCTTCCGCCGTTGAAGTGATGCGCGAGAAGATGTTGCGCGTTGTTGCTCCAGATGATGCGATTGATATTGTAGGCACGGGCGGCGATGCTTCGGGCTCATATAATATTTCCACTTGTGCGGCGATTGTTGCAGCAGCTGCGGGATTGAAAGTAGCAAAGCACGGAAATCGCGCTTTGTCTTCCAAGTCTGGCGCTGCTGATGTTTTAATGGCACTGGGCGTTAAGATCGATTTACCACCGGAGAAGATTTCACATTGCCTTAACGAAGTTGGCGTCGGATTCATGTTTGCGCCAGCACATCATTCATCGATGAAATTTGTTGGTCCAACTCGGGTTGAGCTCGGGACCCGCACGATTTTCAATTTATTGGGGCCTTTGTCAAACCCCGCCGACGTTAAAAAGCAGATTACGGGCGTATATTCAAAGGCTTGGCTTGAACCCCTCGCCAAAGTTCTCAAGAATTTAGGTTCTGATGCTTGTTGGATATGCCATGGTGAAGGCGGCATGGACGAAATTGTGCCGACTGGAACAACCTGGATTTCCGAATTGAAGAATGGCGAAATCAAAAGTTTTGAACTCACGCCTGAAGATGCTGGATTGAAGCGTTCGAAGTTTGATGACCTTAAAGGCGGCGAGGCTGTGCATAATGCCGAGGCGTTGCGTGCAGTTCTGAGTGGTCAACCATCCGCATTCAGTGATGCGGCTGCGATGACGGCCGGGGCTGCCCTGTTAGTGGCAGGCAAAGCACAAAATATTAAGTCTGGCGTGAAGATGGCTCAGGACGCGATCAAGTCTTCCGCTGCGCAAAAAACTTTAGCGCGGCTGGTCGAGGTTTCAAATAGCTGATGGTAACGATCCTCGAAAAGATTGCTGAATACAAACGCGATGAAGTGACTGTTGCCAAGAAGCGCTTCCCACTGAGTGTTGTTGAGGACGCAGCGAAGAAAGCTTTACCTGCGCGGGGCTTTGCACATGCTCTGCTAAAGAAAGCCCAGAACGGCAAATATGGATTGATTGCGGAAATCAAAAAAGCCAGCCCGTCAAAAGGTTTGATCCGCGCCGATTTTGACCCGCCTGTTCTTGCGAAAGCATATGAAGCTGGCGGCGCAGCTTGTCTTTCAGTTTTGACCGACACGCCGTCGTTCCAAGGTGCGCCAGAGTTTTTGGCTGCTGCACGCGATGCTTGTTCCCTTCCCGCTTTGCGCAAAGATTTCATGCTCGATACTTATCAAGTGGCCGAAGCACGCGCTTGGGGTGGCGATTGCATTTTGATCATTATGGCGATGGTGAGTGATGGTTTGGCTGCCGAACTTGAAGATGCGGCGATGCATTACCGCATGGATGTTTTGATTGAAGTGCATGACGAGGCTGAATTGGCGCGCGCATTATTGTTGAACTCACCGATGATTGGTATCAATAACCGAAATCTGCACAGCTTCGAAACGTCTCTCACCACAACCGAACGTTTGGCGCCGATGATACCTAAGGACCGCATGATTGTTTGCGAAAGCGGATTATCAACGAGCCATGACTTGGCGCGGATGTCGCGGTGTGGTGTGAACAGCTTTCTGATTGGCGAGAGCCTGATGCGCCAGGAGGATGTGGCATTGGCCACCAAACAGATTTTGGCCAAGCGATGAGCAAGCTTTCACATCTCGATAATCAAGGCCAGGCCCATATGGTGGATGTGTCGGCCAAAGATGTAACCACACGCAGCGCCACAGCGCGGGCGCGGATTTTTATGCTTGCAGAAACGGTAGCGTTGCTACGCGACGGCTTGGCCAAGAAGGGTGATGTTCTGGCTACAGCGCGGATTGCTGGCATCATGGCGGCGAAAAAAACATCTGATCTCATACCGCTTTGTCATCCACTGATGATTTCTAGAGCGAGTGTTGAATTTCAAATTGGAGACGGAGTGGTGGAAGTTGAAGCCACGGTTAAAGTTGAAGGCAAGACAGGCGTTGAGATGGAGGCGCTGACCGCATGTTCAGTGGCGTGTCTCACAGTCTATGACATGTTGAAAGCTGTTGATCGCGGGATGAAAATCACTGATCTACGCGTAGTTGAAAAGTCGGGCGGCAAGTCCGGTTTATTTCAGGCGGATTGACGCAATGGCTTTGATGCCTGTTGATGAAGCCCTGGCGCGCGTGTTGAGCGCGGGGAAAGTTCTCGGCCCAGAGTTAGTCAAACTTGATGATGTGATTGGCCGCGTGCTCGCGAAAAACTTAAAAGCAAAGCGAGACCAGCCACCGTTTCAATCTTCGGCGATGGATGGTTATGCCGTGCGCCATGAGGATCTAGATGGACCGCTTACGTTGGTTGGCGTGTCTGCTGCAGGGCATGGTTTTAAAGGCAAGGTTAAAAAAGGTCAGGCCGTTCGGATATTAACTGGAGCTCCATTGCCCAAGGGTGCCGACACAATTGTCATTCAAGAAAATGTTTCCGTGAGTGGAAAAGAGTTGGTTGTTCACGAGGTGCCCTTACGGGGACGCAACATTCGTCCACAAGGATTGGACTTTAAAAGGAATGCTATTTTAATATCGGCGAAAACACGCATTGCAGCACGTGACATTGGATTGATGGCAGCTGCAAATGCTGCAATGGTTTCGGTTCGAAGGCGCCCGCGCATTGTTTTGTTCACGACGGGTGATGAACTGGTGCTTCCGGGAGATCATCCGCGTGCGGATCAAATATTTTCATCTAACAGCCAGGCCCTTGCAGCGATGTTAAATGCGTGGGGTGCTGAGGTGATCAATCTCGGGATTGTTCGCGATGATATGAGGGCCACCGTTGCAGCAATTCAGAAAGCTGCAAAAGCCGATATTCTCGTGACAACGGGCGGTGCATCAGTCGGTGATCATGATTATGTGCAAGAGGCTTTGAAACGCGCTGGCATCAAGATTGGGTTTTGGAAGATTGCTCTGCGACCCGGCAAGCCGCTGATGTTTGGAACAAAGGGCAAGCTATCTGTACTCGGATTGCCGGGCAATCCAGTTTCGGCACTGGTTTGCGCGCGGATTTTTCTGAAGCCGTTGATTGAGAAGATGTTGGGTATTGAAAATCAAGACGCGCCGATTATGGCGAGGCTTGCGGAGGCCCTGCCCGCCAATGACGAACGGCAAGATTATTTGCGCGCCACGCTTCAATATGAAGAAGACGGAGCGCGAGTCGTGCAGGTTTTTTCGAAACAGGATTCGTCAATGCAACGCAATTTGCGTGATGCGGATTGCTTGATTGTGCGACCGCCGGGTGCACCTGCCGTGGAAAAAAATGCGTTAGTTCCTGTAATTTTATTGGATTTCTGAAGTCCATAGCGAATACACTTGCAGAACGAGAACGGAACATGTATGTTTGTTTTGTATTTGTTCTGATTCAGTCTGCAAGACGAAGGAAAACACCGCATGCTTACCCGCAAACAGCTTGAACTCTTGTTGTTCATCAATGAACGCTTGAAGGAAGAAGGTGTGCCGCCCTCTTTTGAAGAAATGAAAGAGGCTTTGAACCTGCAATCAAAGTCTGGCGTACATCGGTTGATCGTTGCTTTGGAAGAGCGTGGATTTTTGAAGCGTATGCCGAATAGAGCGCGCGCGCTTGAGGTGATCAAATTGCCAGATTCACACACACCGAGTTTGACGATCAAGAAACCTGGCTTCTCGCCGAATGTCATTGAAGGGTCTTTGGGCAAAGCTCCGAAATCTGCGCCTTCTGCGAATAATGATGGTGGCTACCGCGCTTCTACTATTCCAATGATGGGGCGGATTGCGGCGGGTGTTCCGATTTCAGCCATTCAAGAACATTCAGCTAATGTGATGGTTCCACCTGAAATGCTTGGTGGGGGGGAGCATTTCGCTTTGGAAGTTAAAGGCGACTCCATGATTGATGCTGGCATCTTTGATGGTGATACAGTGGTCATCCGCAAAGGTGATACCGCTAATAATGGTGACATCATCGTAGCATTGGTTGATGATGAAGAAGCCACTTTGAAGCGTTTGCGCCGTAAGGGTGTTTCGATTGCTCTTGAAGCTGCAAACCCTGCCTATGAAACGCGAATTTTTGGCCCAGACCGAGTGCGTGTTCAGGGCAAATTGGTTGGACTTTTGCGCAAATATCAATAGAGCGTTTTGACTTTTCATGGAAAGTCAAAAGCGCCCTTGGTTTTTGCCGGTTAAGTTTTCTGTTTTTTGGCGGTTCGCCAAAGTTTAGACTGATCTAACGCAAAGAAGCCCGAGCTGTTACGCCCGGGCACCCTTGCAGGGGATTGCCGTTATCTTAGTTTGACGCGGTTGATGACGCCAAGAATTTGTTTGGATCGAGTGCTGTTGCACCTTTTCGCACTTCAAAGTGTAGCTGTGGGCTTTGGACAGCGCCGGTTTGACCAGCTTTGGCAATGACGTCGCCGCGTTTTACGATGTCACCACGTTTGACCATCAATTGCGATGCATGAGCATAGGCGGTCACGTAACCGCCGGCATGGCGCACGAGGACGAGATTGCCATAACCTTTGAGTTCGTTTCCAGCATAAGCAACCACGCCACCTTCGGCAGCTTGAATGTTTGTGCCTTCGGGAACTGCAATATTGATGCCTTCATTCTTCAAGCCATTTGGTTTTGCGCCATAGCCTGAAATCACCTTACCTCTGAGTGGCCAACGCAGGGCCAAATTTGATCCCGCATCAGTTGCTGCAGGCGCTTGTGCCACAGGTTCAGCTGCTGTTTCTTTTGGCAGCGCCAAGGCTGCTGGCTTTTTTGCTGGTGTATCTGCAATTGATACGTCTTCACCAGGCGCTACCTCTTCTGACGTGTCTGGCTGAGCTGCTGCAACGTTTGCTCCAGCCGGCATACGCAATGTTTGACCCAGTGAAAGCGCCTTGTTGTGTGGCAGTTTGTTCAGATCAGCAATTGTAAACGGGGCCACACCATATTTGCGGCCAATTGAATAGAGCGTATCGCCGCTGGCCACAGTATAATTGCCACCAGCCTTCATGGGTCTTGCCACTGGCGCTGACGTTTGTTCTTCCTCAGCCAATGAAACGGTTTTAGCAGGCGCAGTTTCTGGCAGATTTGCAACATGTGCGCCTGGTATGCGCAACTGTTGGCCTTGCGAAACGGTGTAAGGTGCTTTCAGATGATTAGCTTGCGCCAATTGCTGGACAGTCATGTGATTGGCTTTGGCCACACCATAAAGTGTCATGCCGGGTCCAACCGTAACGAGTGCACCTGATGCAACCGTTGTCGGTTGCTTGTACGTGAATTTAGGTTTGGTCTCGGCAACTGATGCAGCTTGCTTATAAGTTGGAGGAGCAACATCCGGCGTTGAATCCACAATTGTTTCTTCAACCGGTGCCGTGAATTTAGGGCGCTTATAGACTGGCGCCTTATAAGCTGGTGCTTCGTAAGCTGGTTGTTCTGGCACATTGTTGTAAGCCAGTTTTGGTGCTTTGTAAGCCTTGCTGTAATCATAAACCGGCTTAGATTTTGTCAAAGGTGTCGAAGTAATTGGGCTTTGCACAATAACTTCTTCGTTCTGAGCCACATATTTTGGCGCAGAATACTTTTGAGTGATCGGACGCGCCGCCACTTTTCTGATTTTTGGTACTGATGCGGTGTAAACCGGATCGGCGTCTGAGGGATTTGAGTAATCCGCTGCAAAACGTTCGATGGAGCTTGAACAGCCTGCCAACATGAAGGCGGCAAAACCCATAACGATGAACTTGGCCTTGGATACTCCGAAGGCGCCAACAGGCACGCTGATACGCATACTCACAAACTCCGATACAAACTAACTGAGTTTAGAAATACGTTGTTTAGGTTAAGAGACAGTTTATGTGCGCGAATTTCATAAATATTATGAAAAATTATTCGACGATAATTTTTGCACCCACTTGAACTCGGTCGTAAAGATCGATCACATGTTCATTCAACATGCGGATGCAACCTGATGATACAGCGTGGCCGATGCTCCACGGTTGGGTGGTGCCGTGGATGCGGAAATCTGTGCCACCTATATAGAGTGCGCGTGCTCCAAGAGGATTGTTGGAGCCGCCTCCCATGAATTCGGGAATAATGTGGCCCCTTGCGGCTTCACGCTTGATCATAACTTTTGGTGGTGTCCAACTTGGCCAAATCGCTTTGCGGCTGATCTGATTGCGGCCTGACCAGGAAAAACCATCGCGGCCCACGCCCACACGGTACATAATGGCTTGGCCGTCTGGAAGAATGAAATAAAGCTTGCGCTCAGCCGTGCGCACCAGAATTGAACCGGGAGCTAATGCCGTGCTGAAATTTATGACTGCACGATTTTCGCCTGAACCAACATCGTTATATGTCGGGATTGGTTGAGCATTCGGCATGGCAGCGTTTGCGACTTGCGAACCTTCCATGCCACCTAAAATGTAAAATGTACCAGGTGCGAACTGAATTTGTTTGGCGTGCGCTTGCGCAAGCATGAGTGCCGCAAATGAGACGCGCAAAAGACATTTATACATTTGTATTCCACCAGACAGATGATCCGTCCACGCCTCACAAGATGAAGCAACGCGCTTAAGTGCGCCTTAAATCTTATAGTTTCTGAATCATTGATGCAGCGGTTTTATGGTTTACAGGGTGTTTCCAACCGGGTGCTATTTCGGCAATGGGTGCCAATACAAACGACCGATTTGCGATGCCAGGATGTGGCAAGATCAATGCTTTTTGAACCTGGCCTTTTTGTTTGATTTGTTGGCCGTTGTAATCAATGAGATCCAGATCTAGTGTGCGCGGGCCCCACCGCCTGCCCCGTTTTCGACCTGCTTGACGTTCGATCATGTGCAGCCGGCGTAATAAAGTGTGTGGAGACAATGCGGTATTGATGAGTGCTACAGCGTTGACGAAGTTAGGTTGATTGATCATCCCGAATGGTGCAGTTTGAAAAAGTGACGATGCCCGAAGAAGTTTTACTGGACCAGTGTTCAGTTCGGCCAATGCGCGCTGCACTGTTTGTTCGGGTGTTCCCCAAGGGCCGCTTTGATTGCTGCCGAGTGCGACAAGGATCATGTTATCCGCGGTCGCGCAACACGCGTGATTTTTCACGGTTCCAATCGCGGATCTTTATGGTTTCGCGTTTATCGACGGTCTTTTTACCGCGCGCCAATGCTATATCCACTTTCACTCGGCCACGTGGATTGAAAAACATTTTCAGTGGAATGATTGTCAGTCCTTCGCGCAATACACCAACTGATAATCGATCAATCTCTTTGCGGTGAAGCAGCAATTTGCGCGGGCGTTTTTGTTCGTGGTTGAAACGATTGGCTTCGCGGTATTCGGGAACGTTGGCGTTCAACAGAAACAGCTCAGTGCCTTTCATGGCTGCATAGGATTCGCCTAAATTGATGTGACCAACGCGCAACGACTTTACCTCTGAACCTTTTAGTTCAATGGCGGCTTCGAATGTTTGCAAGATTTCATAGTCATAGCGGCCACGGCGATTTTCGGCCACGACCTTAATGCCATCTTGTTTATGAGAAGCCTTTGCGCCGCCGGCCTTGGATGACATATCAGTTCAAAAGACCCGCATGGATCAATGCCTCACGTACTGATTGCTTGGTGCTCTCCATGACCGGAATAAGCGGCAACCGCGTATCTGGCTCACATAGACCAAGCAGGCTTGCAGCATATTTCACCGGTCCTGGGCTTGCTTCAACAAACATCGCATGATGCAACGGCATCAAACGATCTTGAATTTTAAGAGCCTCAGCGTAATCACCCTTCAATGTTGCTTCCTGCAAATCGGCGCAGAGACGCGGGGCAACATTGGCCGTTACTGAAATGCAGCCTACACCACCATGGGCGTTAAAGCCCAATGCTGTTCCATCTTCACCCGATAGTTGGATGAATTTTTCACCCGACATCAAGCGTTGACGCGAAGGTCGTGTGAGATCGGCAGATGCATCCTTTGTGCCGATAATGTTTTTGAAGTCGTTGGACAGTCGGGCGAGTGTTTCAACTGAAATACTTGCAACCGTGCGGCCGGGTACGTTGTAAACGAAAATCGGAATATCAACCGCCTCAGCGATTGCTTTATAATGGGCGTAGATACCGTCCTGAGTTGGCTTGTTGTAATAAGGCACAACCACCAGGGCCGCATCAGCACCTGCAGCTTTGGCATGTTTGGTATATTCAACGGCTTCGGCAGTGTTGTTTGATCCTGCGCCAGCGATAACAGGCACCCTGCCCGCGGCTTCGGTCACGCAGATCTTCACAACGGCTTTGTGCTCTTCCGGCGTTAAGGTTGGGCTTTCGCCTGTTGTTCCAACTGGAACAAGGCCATGGCTGCCCTGTTTAATCTGCCAGCCCACAAATTTGCGGAACGCTGCTTCGTCAAAAGCACCATTCTTCATGGGGGTGATCAAAGCTGGGATAGAGCCCTTAAACTGCA
>CAXTKH010000087.1:0-11853 GCA_964244815.1 uncultured Aestuariivirga sp.
GAAACGCGCCAAGTCAATCTGCACCGACCGCGCCGCTGGCCCCTCACCGATGATTAGATCGAGTTTATAATCTTCCATCGCCGGATAAAGAATTTCTTCAACCGCCGGAGAAAGCCTGTGGATTTCATCAATAAACAAAACATCGCGGTCTTCAAGATTAGTCAGCAGAGCCGCCAAATCCCCCGCCTTGGCAATCACCGGGCCTGATGTGGCCCTGAAATTAACCCCAAGCTCCCGCGCCATAATCCCAGCCAGCGTGGTCTTCCCCAACCCCGGTGGCCCCGCAAACAACACATGATCCAGAGCCTCTTTACGCGCCTTGGCCGCTTCAATAAACACCGAAAGATTTTGCTTGGCTTTAGATTGGCCAACAAATTCAGATAGCCGTTGCGGCCGCAGATGAGTATCGAGTGCGTCTTCGGGTTTGGTTTCTGTGGTGAGGATGGGGCGGGTCAACTTTAGATTTCAACTTCCATTCTTGAACAAATGCATTGATTTCAATCCTACGAAATCAAACAGTTTGAATTTGATCGCTTTCCAACAAACCCAAGCAGAAATCAAACTGGCTACCATCATAAGAACTTGAAGTGCAAACGTGTTGTGAAAACTTACTAGTGGCATATTTTGCAAAAATTGCTGGCGAACGACTGAATAAATTACAATTAGAAAAAATGGGGCACCCGCCAATAACGTCACAAATTTTACAGGCGGATTTCCCTTAAAATATGTGTAAAGAGCAGCAACAAATGAAAAGCCGATGGCAGGTACGAACGCGACCAAATATGAAAAAAGTGCCGCTATCATGAGATCCATATAGATTTCGTATACTGCTAAAAAAAATGTTTTGAAAGTGAGTTGAAAACTTTCTCGGTTAAATTCAAAGTTTCCTGGTTCAATTATTAGCAGCCCTAACATATAGACGATGCCCCCTATCGGAGGTCCAACAAATAGGACAGTGCAGAAACAATTTATTGCTTCTCTCAAGCGCAGCCTATGACTTCTAAGATTTGAGTTGGCATCACTCATCCCAGCGCCAACTCTTTCAGCGCCCGCCTAATCAACTGCTCCGTAGGCTGGTCATCTCCGTTTTTCTTGATCGCTTGCGAAACCGCCATCGCCGCCTGTGATTGCCCATAACCCAAATTCACCAAAGCCGAAACCGCATCCGTCGTCGCCGATGGCCGTGGTGATGACAACTCAGATGCCACTTGCCCAAGCTCGGACACAGCAAAAGCCGGAACCTTGTCTTTCAGCTCCAGCACAATTCGCTCGGCCAATTTCTTGCCCACACCGGGAGCCCGCGAGATCATGGCCTTGTCTTGCAGCGCAATGGCATTGCCCACTTCAGCTGGCGACAATGTTGAAAGAATGCCCAACGCCACTCTAGTTCCCACACCCTGCACCGTTTGCAAAAGCCTGAACCAATCACGCTCCAAAATCGTCGCAAAGCCTACAAGCCGAATATTATCTTGGCTCACCAGCATCTCAGTTTGCACCTCGCCAAACTCACCCACTGGTGACAACGCGCGCAAGGTGTTGGATGAGCACGACACAAAATAACAAACCCCGCCCACATCAACCATCACCCAATCTGGCCCAGTCGAGTCAATTCTGCCTTTAAGCTTGCCGATCATGGATGTGTATCCGGTGCGATGATGTCGAGTTCAGGGAAATAGGTTCGGTAGCGGGCAGTATCACGTGTTATAATGCGGAGCCCTCTTTCTTTCGCGTGAGCGCCAATCAAGAAATCCGGCAAAGTACGAACGCGTTCGCCACCACGACTTCGGTAATGGGCGTGCGCGAGGCCAGCAGCATGCGCCGCTGCATCGGGGATGTCTTCATAGGCAATTCCAAACCGCGACATGATTGCGTTCGCATCGCTGAGCTGTTGGAAGCGCCCAAAGGTTTCCGAGAAAATCACCGCGTTTGTGATCAGTTGACCGTTTTGTTGAAACTGTGTCAGCCATTTGAGCGACCAGCTTGTCCATTGGCTGTCTTCGTAGATGACATCAAGAAGGACGTTTGAATCCAGGATCGTTTGCATCCTCATCGTACCCTCTGATCATATTCATATATTCGTCAACGCTCTTTCCAAGTGGCTTAATACGGCCATCGGCGCGCATCTGGCGAATAAGGTCCATCGCCCTTTGAAAATCTGCGTCGCGTTTTTCAATTTCATTGCCAGCTGTTTCGTTTACAAGAATCATCTGCGCCCCCTCTTCACGAAAACCAATATCATCCCCAGGCGTAATCCCCAGCTTATCACGCACCGCTTTCGGAATGGTCACTTGGCCTTTGCTGGTCACGCGCATGGTAATACCTCTAAGTATTACTTTGCACAAAACCGTGAACAAGTCAAGAACGCTCGAAAATCTCTGCCAGCTTTCGCGCGCCCCGATGATGCGCATGGCAAATGGCAATCGCCAATGCATCAACCGAATCCGCCGTCTTCATAACAGCGCGGGGCAGCAACAGTTTGACCATATGCTTCACCTGTTCCTTTTCCGCGTGCCCTGCCCCCACCACGGTTTTCTTGATCACATTGGGGGCGTATTCGGAAACGCCTATTTTGAGAAGCACAGGAGCCAGCATCACCACGCCCCGCGCCTGGCCCAATTTCAAAGTGGCGCGCGCGTCTTTATTGACGAAAGTCTCTTCAATCGCGGCTTCATCTGGTTTGAACTCATTGAGTATGGCCAGAACTTGTTGATGGATTTGCAACAGCCTTGTGGCCAGATCATCTTCATTGACTGAATGTACTGCCCCATCGGCCACATAGGAAAGGCGGTTGCCTTCTGCCTCAATAATTCCCCAGCCTGTATGCCGAAGGCCAGGGTCTATGCCGATGATCCTGACTTTGTTCATTCTTCCGGATTGAGCGTTGCCGCAATTTCATCGGACATTTCAGCATTCGTAAAAACCATCTGTACGTCGTCTTCTTCATTGAGCAAATCAAGAAGCTTCATCAATGTTTCAGCTTTTTCAATTTCGGTGATCGGTGCCATAACATTCGGCTTCCAAACAATCTTGATACTCTCTGCTTCGCCAAACTTTGCGGCGAGTGCTGATGAAACTTCGCCAATGTTTTCGAATGCACAAGTTACAACATGAGATGTTTCATCGGAGGATACATCATCAGCACCTGCTTCAATGGCTGCATCCATGATGGCATCAGCGGAAATTTTAGCTGGCAAATAAGTAATCTCGCCGACGCGCGCGAACATGAACGACACAGAGTTGGTTTCACCCATGTGACCCGCAAGTTTGGTAAAGTGCGAACGCACATTGGAAGCTGTGCGGTTACGGTTATCAGTCAGCGCTTCGACGATGATGGCAACACCGCCGGGGCCATAGCCTTCATAACGCACATTATCAAAGTTGCCGCCTTCAGCACCGGCCGCTTTTTTGATGGCGCGTTCGATATTGTCTTTCGGCAAATTTTCAGCGCGGGCGTTTTGGATGGCAAGGCGCAAACGAGCGTTGGCGGAAGGATCAGGCACACCAGCTTTGGCAGCCACGGTGATTTCACGGGCCAGCTTGGAAAAGATTTTGGAGCGCATCTTGTCCTGCTTGCCCTTGCGGAACATGATGTTTTTAAATTGTGAATGTCCGGCCATGGCATGCCCCTTAAGATTCTGTTGCAGTCTTATAGGCAGACGCAATCTGTTCACACAAGCGTTCCGCTTTAACCCGCTTTTAACGTTAACACGCCAGATTGAGGCCCGTGAGTAAGTGTGTGTGTGGAGTTTAGTATGAGTTCAAAATTGGCTACGATTGAAACATTCTCGTTTGAAGGCGAGGATTTTGGCGCAACTGCCGCCAACGCATTGAGGAAGGTGAAATCATTGGCCGACTCCGCCCCAACGGGACGACTTTTTGCGTCTATCGCCACCTTGACTGAAATGAGCGCTGCTACGGCCGTTGCCTTGGAAAAAGGCCAGTTTGAAAAAGCCAGTGCAATTGGGCGAAAACTTGCCGACGCCGGAGAAGCCAAGCTTCCTAACTTTTTCAGAAAAAAGGCATAAAATCAATTATTTAATATTTTTTTCCTTATTTTAGGAAAAAACACTTGACAAAATGCGGCGGATGCCCTAGATCTGGCTGGTCTTAAACAACTGGCCCAAATGGAAGGGAACGCCGCATTTGTCTTTTTAAACTACCTGTATTCTATTCTGGTTTTCCTTTCAGCGCCCTGTTTTGCTCTAGCGGCAAACTACAAGGTGCCTTATACATTCGCTAGTTTTTCAAGCTTGTCTACGAGCGGAATTGAACTTGCCACAACTAATATCGATAGTCCGCCTGCCCTGCTGTTTGTTTTGAAGCGCTTAAACATTTTGAATTCCCAAAACCTTTTTCTGTCGCATTGGCACCGCTTCAAAGTCTGTAATTTGTACAAGAACAACAGCACCAAAAATCAAAGCTGCGCCAATGAACGTCATGATTGTGAAGCTTTCGTCCAAAATCAAGACGCCGCCGAGCGCACCAAATATGGCTTCCATGCTCAAAATTACAGCTCCAGTAGAAGCCGAGACCTTAGCCTGGGCTATGGCTTGCAAAACATAGCCAAGGCCAGTGGAAAACACACCCAGAATGATAAGATCAGGAATGGCTTCTGGAAACAATTGCAGATCAAATGGCTCGTTCACCAGACCGAAAACCAGACACACGATTCCGCTGAATGCAAATTGGAAGAACGAAATCAAAAATGGTGCTCCAAATTTGCGAACAAACTCCGTCAGGCAAACAGCCCACATTGAATAAACAAAAGCTGCAAGCAGGCACAACACATCGCCAATGTTGAGGCTATCAAATTTGCCGCCGGCCATAAAAAATGTTCCTGCCAGTGCCAATGCGCCCGCAGGCACGGTAAACTTTGCCGGCCTTACGCGTTGCAAAACCCAAACGCAGACAGGGGTCATGATCGTCCAGGTGTTGATAAAAAAACTCGTATTGATAACTGTAGTAAAGCCGATGCCAATTTGAGCAAGGCACACCGCAACACAAAATGTTAGCGCTGTGACAAATGCCAAAAGTTTCCCAGAGCGGAAGATTGCTGGGAGATGTTGCTTGGTTCCCCATACAAAGGGAAGAATTACAATGCTTGCCAGCAGGCAACGCAGGCCCACCGTTGTAAATGGGCCAATATATTTCAAAACATCCTGCTGCGAAACATTGCTTATGCCCCACACGAATGCGGCCAATAGCAACAGGCTGTGCGAACGCCAATTCAACATTGTCGACTCCCATTATATTTTCTTATGATTTCAGAATTTTTGGCTACGCTTGGCTGGCTGCTTTAACCCAAACATCATATATGTAAGCGCGAGCGGTGCTTGAACATCAAGCTGGTTCGGTTGTTCAGCTTGCTCGAAATCTTGTCGAACACGACGTTCTTCGAACTCATTTGTTTCGGAATTAAACTCGGTTTTAGTGGGATAGTTCTTGAAAAAATTAAAACCCTTCATAGCAACACCTTTGGCTAAAATCGTCTGGTGCATTGGATCACTTCAGCGCACACAGAACTCAAAATTAACCCCCGTTGTTTTTGAGTCATAACCAAGGGCCGCACACCGAGGGGGCCTCTTGTGCGCAGCCCTTAGTCATCTGCAAGGGACCAAAGTTCGGCTTCAACTCCAAACTTTAGTACAGATTTTGGGTCCAGAATGGTCACAGGGAGAAACCGGAGACATACCAGACCCATGCGATCAGGTTGATGAAAGAGTTTAACAACTGTATGCAAACTGGTTTACAATTGCATGTCAGAACGCAAACCCTGAAATAAACGCAAATCACTGCCTCAATTGAACATTTGATATGCGGGATGTCGTCATCCAATTGGATGAGGGAATAGTCTATTTCGCATTTATGTTGCGAAAACGCTTAAAAATATCAAGCCAATTAGAGTTCAGGCTTTCGTAGGATCGATTTTTTCGCTGCGTTGCAAAATAACTTGCGCGATCACCAGCAATACCAGCGATGACAGTAACACCACAGTTCCAACCGCATTGATCTCCGGCGTTACCCCGCGCCTGATCGAAGAGAACACATAAATGGGCAACGTGACATTAGGGCCTGCAACGAAGAATGTGATGATAAAGTCTTCGAATGAAAAAGTGAACGACAATAGAAACCCTGCAAGGATCGAAGGCATTAAGAGTGGCAGCACGATCTGACGGAATGTGCCCATGGGTGTTGCATATAGATCTTCAGATGCCTCAACAAGGCTGCGGTCCATGCCCGTAAGCCGCGCGCGCACCAGCAGGCACACGACGGCGAGATTGAACAATACGTGAGCGGCAATCACCGTCCAAACACCCATTTCAATTTTGAGGTTCCACAGCTTCACCAGAAAGGGATTGACCATGTTGAAGAGAGTTACAAACGCAATCAACGTGGAAATGCCAATTACAATGCCAGGCACCATGATCGAGATATAAATGAGCGCATCAAAGATGGTGCGCGTGCGGCCAGTGACGCGCTCCAAGCCCAATGCCGTCATCGTACCGATGATCGCTGATAATAGCGCTGTCATTCCGGCGATGAAAAGACTGGTGAGCAACGCTTGCAAGATCAGCGGATTGGAGAATGCCTTGCCGTACCAAGCAAGCGAAAAGCCCTGCCAATCCATCGCGTATTTTCCGGCATTGAAGGAAAAGCCGACAATCAACATGATCGGAAAATACAAGAACAGATAAATCAATGCTGCATAAATCCGCATGATCTAAACCATGGCCACGCGGCGCTGGTCAGTTTTGCCGAGTACGAAGCGCATGTAGATATACATGGTGACAAACATAATGATTACGAGCGCGATTGATACCGCTGCGCCAAATGGCCAGTTGCGCGATTGCAAGAACAGATCAACCAGCGCATTGCCAATGAAGTAAACTTTACCGCCACCGAGGAATTGCGGCAGAATATAATCACCCATCAGCAGGATGAAAACGAGCATTGAACCTGTAGCCACACCTGGCAATGATAAAGGCAAGGTGATTTGCAGGAAGCTTTGCCATGGTTTTGAGCCGAGATCGGAAGCTGCTTCAAGCAAGCGCTTATCGAGTTTTTCGAGGCTGACAAAAATGGGCGGAACCATGAGCGGCAGAAAACCATAAACCGCACCAATTAAAACGGCGTAAGGTGTGTTCAGCAAGCGCACATCTGTGATGCCGATCCAATCTAGCCAAGAGGGAATGCCTTTTGAACCAAGGATCATCATCCACGCGTAATAGCGCAGCAACTGGCTCGTCCAGAATGGAGCCACGACCAAAACCAACATCGCATTGCGCCAGCGCGGGGAAACTTTGACGGCTAGAAAATACGCCATCGGATATGCAAATAGAACCGTAAGCATAGTGGCCAAAGGGGCCAACAATAGAGTGTTTGTGAAAGCTTTGCTGCGGGCTGGCAGATTTAAATAATTATCAAACGTAAAGGCAGCCTGATAGCCACCTTCCGGAGCACGCATTCCGAATGAATAGACCAGCATTACCAGCAATGGCAGCACGAGCAGAAATATAAAAAACACCCCCGCAGGTGCCAGCAATAATGCTGTTAATGTGCGGGAGTGTTTCGCATCGGTCATCAATTATGCAGCCTTGAAGCGGGCCATGATTTCAGCACGCACAGGGTTAGTCAGAGTTTCAGCTGCACCAAATTCCAGTTTCGAAAGCAATTCCTTGGCAGGATAAAGAATTGGATTTTCCAACATCTCTTTCGGCACCATCGCATTCACACGCGAATCTGATGAAGGCGCTCCGTTGGATTTCACTTCCTTGGCATTGATTTCAGGCGTGAGCAGATAATCCATCAATGCATAACCAGCCGCACGGTTAGGTGCACCTTTAGGAATTGCATAATGATCCGCCCAGATTTCTCCGCCATCCTTGCCCAAACGATATTCCATTTCTTTAACATCGCGGTGCAACTGAGCGCCATCATTCGTCCAGCACATCGACATCACAGCATCACCATTGCGCATGGATGGTTGATAGTCTGAATTGATGCCAAAAAGATGTGGCTTGGTAGCCAACAGCAATTTTTCCGCCGCTGCCATTTCGTTTGCATCAACCGAATTGAAAGAATGGCCAAGCGCTTTTAGCGCACCACCAATTGTTGTGAGTTGATAATCATGCACCAACACTTTTCCGGAAAGTTCGCCTTGCGCTGCATCAAAGAAATCCTTCCAAGTTTCTGGGGTCTTCTTAACTTTACGCGTATCAACCACATAACCTGTGGTGCCCCAATCTTTGACGATCGCATAAAGTGTGCCGTCAATTGTGCCAGGGCCCGTGAATTGTGGATCTTGCGTTGAAGCATTATAATTTGGAACGAGCTTCATATCGAGTGGTTCAATCAGATCGAGCTTTTTATAGGTTGATATGGTGTAGTTGGTTGGCACAAACAAATCCCAACCTGTGGAACCTGCTTGAAGCTTGGCAAGCATTTCTTCATTCGAACCAAAAATCGTGACGTTCACTTTAACGCCAGTGTTTTTTGTAAAATTATCGATGTTTTCTTGGGCGAAATAATTTGGCCAGGTGGTAAAATTCACCGTGCCTGATAGGCCTTCAGCAAAAGCTTTGCGCGGCTGCAATCCCGGCACGGCCGAACCCAGCACTGCGGTGGCAAGTCCTAAACCTGTGACACCTAAAAAGTGCCGACGTGTAACTGAGCCCTTTTGATAACGGCGCAATTCTTCGAGAAATTTTTGTGGCTTGATTGTATCTTTGCTCATTTTCAGTCTCCCTTGTTTAAATAGTGGTTAGAATTTGTGCGGCAGATTTATGCCAGCCAACGGCGGCTTTATCGCCAATTTCGAAAATACCAGATGCGTGCTCCGACTTGCGCGGCGATAAAACAGTAAAGTCGCCCAGGCTTTCATGGCGCACAAGATACTCTGTATGCTCGCCCAAGAAAATACGATTTAGCACCGTTACATCGAATGTATCAGCGAGGCCTTTTGGCAAGGTTTTGCGCGTGGCAGAAATTTCCAGAAGCTCTGGTCGCACGCACAGAACCGTGTCTTTCTTTGGCCCATCAAAAAAATTCGCCTTGCCCACGAAGCCAGCCACATAAGAATTTATCGGCTTATCATAAAGTTCGCGTGGGCTTCCAATTTGCACAATGCGCCCCTCGCGCATCACGCACACGCGGTCTGACATCGAAAGGGCTTCCTCTTGATCATGGGTTACCAACAAAAACGTTATGCCTAAATTGCGCTGCAAATTTTGCAGTTCAATTTGCATCTCGCGGCGCAGCTTCCGGTCGAGTGCGGCGAGCGGTTCATCCAACAGCAAGACTGCAGGCCGATTGATAAGGGCGCGCGCCAAGGCAACCCGCTGCTGTTGGCCACCGGAAAGTTCATAAGAGCGACGTTTTTCATAACCGCCTAAACGCACCATCTCCAATGCATCGGCAACGGATTTGTAAAGCTCAGTATCAGCAGGCTTCGGCTTGCGTTGGCGCAAACCGTAGGACACATTATCCGCGACGTTCAAGTGCGGGAATAATGCATAATGTTGGAACACCATATTTACGGGGCGATGATAGGCGGCCACACCATTCATATTCTGCCCCTGAATAGTAACCGAACCTGATGTTGGCTGTTCAAAACCCGCCATCATGCGCAGGCTTGTGGTCTTCCCGCAACCTGATGGCCCCAAGATCGAAAGAAATTCTCCTGCCTTCACCACAAGATTATTCTCGACCACGGCATGAACATTGCCGAAGCTTTTAGTTACATTTTCAAACGCAATAACCGGCTGCTCTGCCAATTTTCCACCCTGCCAGTTTCATGGCATGAATTATTATTGCTTCGATATTGAGTTGAAGTTTTGCGGTTTGCAAGCGTGAAATTAAAAAGGCCGATGGAGGGATAGACCTCCACCGGCCCCCTGCGACTGGAAGCAGCTCGCCCCCGGCTGGAATCGCCCAGTCACAACAGATTCGAGCAGGCCGTTGGTTGCAGTCATAAACACTATACAAAATGACCACTTGCTGGGGGAGCACAACGAGCCCAAACCTGTTGCCAATCATGATTGACCTCCGAGAGGTGCCAGATTGAAAAAGTTTTTCAAATTACAAAAAATTTATTTTTAGAAAATAGCTTTTAGGTTGACAGCTAGATTGATTTTAGAACTGGAATCCTTACTAAATTTACCAGCCAGCGACATCAATCTGACTCAACCGTCCTGCCACCCTGATGGGCGAAATCATAACTGCCAGCCCCGTGCGATCATCGGTTTCCACTGCCACGCCACACACCGTGGCTGGGCCTTCGGCGGGCCTCATGCGTTCAACGGGCAGTTTGCGCAAGAAGCGTTGCAGTGGCTCTTCCTTGGCCATACCAATGATGGAATCGTAATCGCCACACATTCCAGCATCCGTCATATAGGCTGTGCCGTTTGGCAAAATCTGATGATCAGCAGTAGGTGTGTGCGTGTGCGTGCCCACCACGAGTGATGCACGGCCATCAACAAAATGCCCCATCGCCATTTTCTCAGACGATGCTTCAGCATGCATATCAATCAAAATTGCATCGCAGTCGCGGCCCAGTTTGCATTGCTCAACCTCGCGCAGCACAGCGGGAAATGGATCATCGAGCTGTGGCTCGATCATAACGCGGCCCATGGCTTGCAGCACCAATACACGTTGGCCTTTTGCCGTCTCCACCAATTGCGCGCCCCGCCCTGGGCAACCTGCGGGCCAATTGATTGGACGGAGCATATTACGCTCACGCTCAATAAAAATAAGCGCTTCCTTTTGGTCGAATGAATGATTTCCAAGTGTCACCACATCGGCCCCTGCCTCACGCAGTTTCAAATAAATATCTTCGGTGATGCCAAAACCATGCGCAGCGTTTTCGCCATTGACCACAACCAGATCAGGCTTGTAGCGCTCGCGCATGATCGGCAGCTGTTCATAAACCGCCTCGCGCCCAGATTTCCCCACCACGTCGCCCAAAAATATCAACCGCATTTAAAAATCTCTTTTTCCGTCATCATATAATCCAAAGGTTGATCATGCGTGCCATGTGGCACATCCTCAATCTCCTGGCCCGAATAGCCAACACCGATGGCCACAATTTTCTTCAGTATACGGAGCTTTTCGAGTGTGCGGTCATAAAACCCACCGCCATAACCAAGACGGTAACCTTTGCGGTCAAACGCCAACAAGGGAATGATCAACACGTCAGGCTCCACCACTGGCGAAGTTTCCGGCGGCCGTTCAATGCCCCATACCCCTTTGACCAAAGGCTCGCCCGGCAACCAACGCCTGAACTCCAATGGCAGCCCTTTGCCCAAAACAATCGGCAAACACGTCGTCCAGCCCTCGCCAGCCAACTTGCCCAAAAGCAGCCGCGTATCGATTTCTGATTGATATGGATGAAACGCTGAAACCACGTTTGCGTTTGGTTGCGCTTTGAATGGGAACGGCATCGAAGCCAACGCCAGCGGAGCACGATCTTGCCACGACTCATGCGCTTGAAGCCGCGCTGCGGTTGCGGCCACGCGGGCGTCTTTTTTGGTGTGATCTAAATCCATGTAACCTGCCTTAGACAGGCAGGGAGAAAAAAGGAAGTGCTCCCATCCTCCCCGCCGCCGAACAGGCGTGGGGGAGGTGCCGAGCGTATGCGAGGCGGAGGGGGGGGTTACGGCGAATGGGCTTTTGGCGACGCGTTGAATTTAGCCGCAAACACCCCCCTCCGGCGCTTCGCGCCACCTCCCCCGCAGCTATTCGCAGGCGGGGAGGAAGGAATTTACTTTGAGATATTTGACAAAATAACCGCAGAAAGCAAAAAAGTGGCGAGCCACCATGGGCCGTGGGAACTGACGATCCCTGGTCCCTACTTAC
>CAXTKH010000088.1:0-11786 GCA_964244815.1 uncultured Aestuariivirga sp.
AACTTTTCATCTTCAGGTCGGTGTGGCTTTTTCATATGCAATTCCTTGGCGAAATTTCGGGCAAAGAGCTAATAATTGTGCAGAACGGATTAATTCTCAGTTTTTGCTCAAGTTTTTGACACGGTTCACTTGCCTGTCATTTCCAATCTGCGCATAGTGCTTGAAAATCTGGTGAAAAGCCAGCGATGGGGATGTGGATAAACGGATGACGGCCTTGCGGCTTGAATTGAAGGGGATTTCAAAACAATTCCCCGGTGTCTTGGCCAATGATCACGTAAGTGTTCACGTTGGAGCAGGAGAAATTCACGCTCTGCTCGGCGAAAATGGCGCAGGCAAATCTACGCTCGTCAAAATGATTTATGGCATCATGCAGCCTGACCAAGGCGAGATTATCTGGAATGGTGAAGCGATGCGCATCGCCAGCCCCAAAGCTGCGCGCAAGCTTGGCATCGGCATGGTGTTCCAACATTTCTCGTTGTTTGATGCGCTCACAGTTCTGGAAAATATTGCACTCGGGTTGGATTCCAAAATTTCGCAGCGCGATCTCGAGACCGAAATTCGTAAAGTGCTCAATCAATATGGTTTAACACTTGATCCACAGCGCGTGGTTTCCACTTTAAGTGTGGGGGAACGCCAGCGCATTGAAATCGTGCGTGCATTGTTGCTCAACCCCAAACTTTTAATAATGGATGAACCCACATCAGTCCTCACACCTCAAGAAGTAGAGCAGCTGTTTGAAACGCTGCGCAAACTC
The DNA here is from genome assembly GCA_964244815.1 of uncultured Aestuariivirga sp. Taxonomy (GTDB): domain Bacteria; phylum Pseudomonadota; class Alphaproteobacteria; order Rhizobiales; family Aestuariivirgaceae; genus Aestuariivirga. Next base: position 755 of record CAXTKH010000088.1, read on the forward strand.
GCGGCCAGCGGATGTTCTATTCTCTACATTTCGCACAAGCTGCATGAGATCGTAGCACTGTGCGAAACCGCTACAATCTTGCGTGGTGGAAAAGTTGTGGCCACGTGCGATCCGCGCAAAAAAACATCGCGTGAGATGGCAGAGTTGATGATTGGTGGCAATCTCAAAGATGTTTCAAAACCCGAAGGCCGCACATTTGGCGTGTCAAAGTTTGAAGTCAAATCCTTGTTCATGCCCAAGCTTGGTGATTTCGGCGTGGCCTTGAACAATATCAGTTTCAATGTTCGCGCAGGAGAGATATTCGGCATTGCGGGCGTTGCCGGCAATGGCCAGAACGAATTGCTGGAAGTGTTATCAGGCGAAGTTGCAGCGCCTGATGCAGGTGCCGTTTATTTAGATGGCAAAGCGATTGGTCACATGGGCCCTTCGGATCGTCGTATGCTGGGGTTGTGTTCAGTGCCCGAAGAACGCAACGGCCATGCCGCAGTTGGTGAATTCAGTTTGAGCGAAAATACTTTGCTCACGGCGCGTCAACGTAAAGGCCTGGCTAGAAACGGCATGATCGATGCAGGCAAAGCGAGCGGATTTGCGACACGTGTTATTGATAGTTTTAAAGTCAAGGCTCAAGGACCCACAGCGCTTGCAGGTTCGCTCTCGGGAGGAAATTTGCAAAAATTCATCATGGGCCGTGAGATTTTGCAGGCTCCTGAAGTATTGATCGTAAGCCAGCCCACATGGGGCGTTGATGCGGGAGCAGCATCAGCCATTCGCCAAGCCATTGTTGATCTGGCTGCGAAAGGCTCGGCTATCGTGGTGATTTCCCAAGACCTTGATGAGCTACTCGATCTCAGCGATACAATGAGCGTGATCAATCTCGGCAGGCTTTCTCCGCCGCGCAAAGTTGGCACAGTTTCGATTGATGAGATTGGACTGTTGATGGGTGGTGTGCATGCGCATTAGATTTGAAAAACGCCCAGAGCCCAGCAAGCTCATGCAAATCGCAACACCAATTGGTGCGGTCGTTCTCACCATGATCATCGGTGCGATATTGTTCGATGCGTTGGGATTTGATGGCCAGCGCACCATTAAAGAATTTTTCTTCACGCCCATTCTGGCATCGTACAAATGGCAGGACGTGGCCACCAAGGCAGCACCTTTGATCATCATCGCGCTCGGGCTTTCGCTCGGCAACACAGCGAAGGTTTGGAACATCGGTGCCGAGGGGCAATATATTGTGGGTGCTATTGCAGGCGCTGGCGTTGCTTATCTCACACCCAATGTGACAGGCCATTGGGTCCTCATCTTGATGTTGATTGCAGGCATAATCGGCGGCGCGCTCTATGCGGCCATACCGGCAATTCTGCGCACACGTTTTAAAGTCAATGAAGTGCTTTCCAGTCTGATGCTGGTTTATGTTTCGCTTCAGCTTTTAAGCTATCTCATCACGGGTCCATGGAAAGATCCCAACGGTCATAATTTTCCGCAAACTGCGCCGTTTACTGATGCGCAACTTTTACCACGCTTGATTTCAGGCACGTCAATTCCACCAGGCCTTGTGTTCGCCTTGGTGCTCACCATCATATTCTGGATCGTGATGAAGAAATCGCTTTATGGTTTTAACGTGCGCGTCAGCGGTGCAGCACCTCATGCTGCGCGTTATGGTGGTTTCAATGCCAACCAAACCATCTGGTCAACCTTGATGATCAGCGGTGGCATGGCGGGTCTTGCTGGAATTCTGGAAGTCACCAGTCAGCTCGGCCAACTCAATTTGGGTTTCCCGTCAGGTTATGGTTTCACCGCCATCATCGTTTCATTCTTGGGCCGTTTAAATCCTATCGGTATTTTCATTGCGGGGTTTGTGCTGGCGATTACATCGGTCGGTGGCCAAGTGGCGCAAACAACGGTGCATGTGCCAAGTGCTGCCGGCGGTATTTTCCAGGCACTCATGCTGTTCCTCATTCTTGCTGGTGATGTATTGGTGCGTTACCGTTTGCGCATTCAGCGCAATGTGGTGGCCCCAGCATGACGCTCGATTTTTTCATCTCGGCATTCATTACCGTCATTGGAATTTCAACACCCATATTGTTGGCAGCTACGGGTGAGCTCGTGGTTGAAAAAAGTGGCGTTCTCAATCTTGGCGTTGAAGGCATGATGCTCATCGGCGCAGTGACAGGGTTTGCGATAACATTCACAACATTCAATCCGTGGCTCGGCATGTTGGCAGCGGCGGTGGCTGGTGCTGCGGCATCGATGGTTTTTGGCCTTTTGGTTTTAACGTTCGGTGCCAATCAGGTCGCCACGGGGTTGGCACTGGCGATTTTTGGCATCGGGCTTTCCACGCTCATCGGCAATGATTTTGTCGGCATCATCGTTCCTGAATTTTCAAGCATTTTCCCAGATGGATTGGTGCGTGACCCAATAGGTCGTATCTTCTTTGGTCATTCGCCGATGGTTTATTTCGCACTCTTCATGGTGTTCGCCGTTGCGTGGTTCCTCAAACGCACAAGAGCAGGCCTCATCCTTCGGGCTGTTGGCGAGAATGATTATTCAGCCCATTCCATTGGCTATTCCGTGATAGGCATTCGTTATGGCGCTATTGCATTTGGTGGTGCAATGGCTGGCATTGCCGGGAGTTATTTCTCGATGGTCATCACACCTATGTGGATTCAACAAATGACAGCGGGCAGGGGCTGGATTGCGCTCGCACTCGTCGTCTTTGCTGGCTGGAAACCAAGCCGCCTTTTAGGTGGCGCTTATTTCTTTGGCATCCTGATGACATTGGAGTTTTATGCCAAAGCGTCAAAAAACGCTATCTTGCCGTCACAGTTTTGGGCAGCCATGCCTTATCTGATGGCGATTATTGTATTGGCTGTTATCTCAGCGCGTGAACGCACCGGAAGCGAAGCGCCCGCCTGTCTTGGCAAGCCATTTATGCCCGCTGATTAAACTTCAACAAGGAGACGACAAATGAAAATGAACAGACGTAATTTGATCAAAGCCAGCGCCTCAGCACTAATCATGCCGATGGTCGGTGGCCGCGCAATGGCTGCTGAACCACTCAAAGTGGGCTTTGCTTATCTAGGTCCAATCGGCGATTTCGGTTGGACCTGGGCGCATGAAAAGGCCCGCAAATTTATGGTCGATTCACTTGGTGGCCAAGTGGTTGGTGATTATGTTGAAAACGTTGCAGAAGATGCAACAGCGACGCCAATCATTCGTGATTTGGCGCAACAAGGCCATAAGCTGATTTTCACATGCTCATTCGGCTATATGGAACAAACCTTGGCAGTTGCCAAAGAATTCCCTGATGTGAAGTTCGAACACTGCACTGGCTTCAAACGCACAGACAATGTTTCAACTTATAATTCGCGTTTCCACCAAGGCCGTGCAGTGCTCGGCACAATCGCTGGCATGACAACCAAGACAGGCACCATCGGCTATCTCGGATCCTTCAAGGTTCCTGAAGTGGTCATGGGCATCAACTCATTCACACTCGCAGCTCAAGCCGTAAATCCAAATGTGAAAGTAAAGATGGTCATGATCGACTCGTGGTTTGATCCTGCAAAGGAAGCAGCCGCCACTGAAACACTCGCCAATCTCGGTTGCGATGTGATCACCGCCCACACAGACAGTGCCGCTTGTCTGCAAGTTTGTGAAAAGAAAGGTATCTTCGGCTTTGGCCAAGGCGCTGACATGTCTCGTTTTGCACCTCACGCTCACTTGACTGCGATTGAAGACATCTGGGGCCCGTATTACTTGTCACGCGCCAAAGCTGTTCTCGATGGCTCATGGAAATCCACCGATACGTGGTGGGGCATAAAGGAAGGCTCCGTTGTCCTCTCGCCATATAATGCCTCGCTTTCTCCCGAAATCGTTGCTGCTGCCGACAAGATCAAGGCTGGCTGGTTAGACGGAAGCTACGATGTATTCTCCGGCCCGATCGCCGATCAATCCGGTGCAGAAAAAGTTGCCAAGGGCGCAAGACTCGATGACGGCGTATTGGCCGGCATGGACTGGTTCGTGAAGGGCGTTGAAGGCGCTTAAGTCACTTTACTTATTTAACAATCCCTTCCCTAACTCAGGGGAGGGATTTTTTTGTTCGAAGTAGGGGTTAATCTAAATCCCGCTCCGGCCTGCCAGTTCAGGCTGTCTCTCCGGCAAGCGGAGAGACTCAAGCAAGGATGGCAATCCGTATCGAGTCTCCCCGCTCGCCAGAGAGACAGACTTGGGCGAGGCCCAAGTCAGGAGAGTGCAGTTAATTGAGGTTCTCTATGGTCCACTGTCTCCACACAACGTCGTCTTCAGTCAGCTTGCAAGACTTGTTGGTGGAAGTTGAGACCCAATTTTGGAGACTACACACAAGTAGCAGGACCACCGTACGGTGTCAAGGGTTATTTTCAACAATAGGTATTTATTTTTTAAGTCGTTGAAGTAACACCTTTTAACCCGCCAAATTCCTCAATATACGAAATCACATCGCCCAAACCCTTGAGTCGCAGCAAATCTGTGAACACATAAGGCCGAATCCCTCGGGCCTTTTTCGTGTCACTTTCCATCACATCCAAATCAGCCATTACGTGTGGCGCTAAATCGGTTTTATTAATGATCAATAAATCCGAGCGGGTAATCGCAGGCCCGCCTTTGCGGGGGATTTTTTCGCCTTGGCAGACGGAGATTACATATATCGAAAGGTCGGCCAAATCGGGCGAGAAGGTTGCTGCCAAGTTATCGCCGCCAGATTCGATGAAGATCACATCCAGATCAGGATGGCGTTTTGACATTTCATCAACTGCAGCCAAATTGAGCGAGGCGTCTTCTCTGATCGCCGTGTGCGGGCAGCCGCCAGTTTCAACGCCCATGATCCGGTCTTCTGGCAGGGCTTGCAAGCGGTTAAGGATCAGTGCGTCTTCCTTGGTGTAAATATCATTGGTGATGACGGCCACTGAATATCTATCACGCATCGCTTTGCAGAGTTTTTCCGTCAAAGTGGTTTTGCCAGAACCCACGGGGCCACCGATGCCAACGCGGAGCGGGCCATGTGTCATGTGCGGAAAATCCTTGGTTGAAGATGTTCGTGTTTCATCGCGGCAATATCGGCTAGTAAGGTGCAACTGCCAAGATCATCAAGCGATGCGATGGCAGCACGATTTGCCGTTTCGGAAATGATGGGAATCAGATTTTTCAAAACATGAAGCCCTGCAGTTTGGCCTAGTGGCACAAGTCGCACAGCCACCGACACTTGCGCTGCGCCGAAACCTTGGAGGAAAGCGAGCAAAGCTGAATGTTGATCCACGCCCATGCTCTTGCAAGCCATGCCAGCGGCGATTGGATAAGCCAAATCTCCGTCAGCGAATTTTACGTTAGTGAAAACTGAAGCCGCAATCGCAAAACTGCGTCCCAATTGAGTTGTTTCCAAATATCGTTCTGATGACGAGGCCACGCTAAGTGCTAGCTCATTCAGTTCGGCACTTTCATCATTCCAACATTGCGCAAACAGAACTGCATCATTCCAACCTGAACCTTTTTTGATCAAATCCACGATCCAAGACTCAACTCCGCTTTGCGTGGTGATTTCGTCGTCAACTATCGCCGTTTCCAACCCATGTGAATAAGCAAAGCTGCCAATTGGAAAGGCAGGAGACATCCAATTGAACAGTAGCAGAAGCTGCGATGCTTGAATGTCAGTGGGCATGATAAGCGCCGTGCAAGGGTTCGAATTGATCGCGTATTTCTGATACAGTGGCATTCAAACCAATCAGCATCGCTTTGATGATATGATCACGCTTGATCAGAATGCGGTTGGATTCAATTTGTGCTGACAGATGGCGGTTTCCAATATGCCACGCCAGTTGCGCAATGTGGGCAAGGCTTGCGCCAGTAATTTCATACAAGTCTTCTTCAGCCGCACAGACTTCAAGATAAGTGCCATCATCAAGTTCAAGATGATCACCATCTTCGAAATAGGCCGTCAGTGGCAAATCGACCAGAACATCTTTGCCGCCCGACGTTTTGATCAGCTTGCGTCTGATAGAGCGATCTTGAGCATCAAGGGTAATATTGTCAGTCGCTTGGCCAGGAGCTTCGCTCAGTCTGATATGTTTAATGCCGCGAACGCTCATCAGAACAAAAAGTACCGTTGCGTCATCGGCAAACTTGTTGCTGGTTCACACACCAGCAATTCACCATCAGCGCGGACTTCATAGGTTTCGGGGTTCACTTCGATTTTTGGTGTGGCACTGTTATGGATCATCGAGGCTTTGGAAATTCCGCCGCGTGTATTTTTCACAGCCAGCATTTTTTTGGCAGTGCCCATGCGATTTTGCAGACCAGCATCAAGTGCAGCTTGCGATACAAACGTCACCGATGAATTGGTGCGTAGCTTTCCGAAGCTGGCAAACATCGGACGGTAATGGACGGGTTGTGGTGTTGGAATAGATGCGTTGGGATCGCCCATGGGTGCTGCTGCAATCGAACCGCCAAGCAAAACCATTTCCGGTTTCACGCCAAAGAAAGCTGGCGACCACAAAACCAGATCAGCGCGTTTTCCCACTTCAACCGAACCCACTTCATGCGACAGGCCATGCGCAATGGCGGGGTTGATGGTGTATTTGGCGATGTAGCGTTTGACGCGTGAGTTATCGTTGCCCTTGTCACCCATCAATTCGCCGCGCTGTACTTTCATCTTATGCGCGGTTTGCCAGCAGCGGATGACTACTTCACCCACGCGGCCCATGGCTTGAGAATCAGAAGATATCATCGAGAAACAGCCGATGTCGTGCAAAATATCTTCTGCTGCAATCGTCTCTTTGCGAATCCGGCTTTCGGCAAATGCGATGTCTTCAGGAATGCGCGGGGATAAGTGATGGCAGACCATCAACATATCGAGATGTTCGGCAATTGTGTTAATCGTATAGGGCCGCGTTGGATTGGTGGAGGAGGGCAGCACGTTGGGCAGGCTGGCCACTTTGATGATGTCGGGCGCATGACCACCACCGGCACCTTCAGTATGAAAGGTGTGAATGGTGCGGCCTTTGAAAGCGGCTATGGTGGCTTCGACGAAACCGGACTCGTTCAATGTATCAGTGTGGATCGCCACCTGCACATCATACTCATCCGCCACACTCAAGCAGCAATCAATGGCTGCAGGAGTCGTGCCCCAGTCCTCATGCAGCTTTAATCCGCACACGCCTGATAGAATCATTTCTTCCAACGCAGCAGGCAGCGATGCGTTGCCTTTGCCCATCAGTCCTAAGTTCATCGGGAAGGCATCGGCCGCTTCGATCATGCGTTCAGTGTGCCAAGCGCCTGTGCAGGTAGTCGCCAAGGTGCCATGGGCTGGGCCAGTGCCGCCGCCCAGCATGGTGGTGATGCCGGAATAAAGCGCTTCTTCGATTTGTTGGGGAGCAATGAAATGGATGTGGCTATCAACGCCGCCTGCGGTCAGGATTTTTCCTTCGCCAGCAATGATCTCTGTCGATGGCCCGATGATGATGGTCACACCCGGCTGCGTGTCGGGGTTGCCCGCTTTGCCAATTGCAGCGATGCGGCCTTCTTTCAAGCCAACATCGGCTTTGTAGATCCCGGAGTGATCAACGATCAGCGCATTGGTGATAACAGTATCCATCGCACCTTGCGCGCGCGTGGCTTGAGACTGGCCCATGCCATCGCGGATCACTTTGCCGCCGCCGAATTTCACTTCCTCGCCATAAATTGTGAAATCTTTTTCGACTTCGATGAAAAGCTCAGTATCAGCCAGCCGCACTTTGTCACCCACGGTGGGGCCATACATTTGGGCGTAAGTGGAGCGCGAGATTTTTGCCATTACAAGGTTCCCATGATTTTTTGTTGAAACCCGTAAACTTTTCGGAGGCCTAATAGCGGAACCAGTGTGACTTCGCGCTTTTGGCCGGGCTCAAAACGAACAGCCGTGCCAGCCGCTATATCCAATCTCATACCGCGTGCCTTGGCGCGGTCGAAAGTCAGCGCATCATTGGTTTCGAAAAAATGATAATGCGAACCAACTTGAATAGGCCTGTCACCCGTGTTGGCGATTTCCAGTGTAACAATTTTTGCGCCGACATTCAGTTCAATGTCACCTGCTTTGGTAATGACTTCACCAGGGATCATGTTGGCCTACCTTATTGGATGATGCACGGTCACAAGTTTTGTGCCGTCGGGAAATGTGGCTTCCACTTGAATGTCGTGGATCATTTCAGAAATACCGTCCATGACTTGCGCTTTGCTCAAAACATGCGCGGCGTTTTCCATCAGGTCCGCAACGCTTTTGCCATCGCGCGCGCCCTCAATCACAAATTCTGTGATCAAAGCAATTGCTTCGGGATGATTGAGTTTTACGCCGCGCTCCAGACGCTTGCGGGCGACGATGGCGGCCATGGCCACAATCAGCTTATCTTTCTCACGCGGAGTTAGTTGCATAAGTCTTCCTCATGACGCCCAAGTTTTAGGCAGCTCTGTTGGGCTGGCCAACACAGACAATGCCGAAACAAGAGCTTTTTTCAAGATCATTCCATCTTTGGCAATCAGTCTTGCAACAAGCTTGCCATTCCACGCAGAAGCTCCGCCATGAACTCCAATGGCGTTGCTCAACTGATCGAGATCGATATTGGCCTTGGCATCAATCAATATCAGAGTTGCAATGGCACGGTTGTTTTCAAGTGTTGCTTTCGATCTGGGTAGTTCGGTTTCCAGCTTTATGATGTCGGAATGAATAAGTTTGCCATCCAGCTTGATGCGCCATTCTTCGCGAAAGAAAATGGAGGTGATGTTTTCGCCACTGGCTTCGCGGCCAAAGATTGTAGCTTCGAGGCCGAGAAAGCGTGAGCCGCTCGTCAATTCGATATTGTTGCGCCGATCAAGGCTTGCGCCGTCAAACAGGATTGTTTCGTGGGGTAGCCAATGCAGGCTTGCATCTGCTTCGAGCTTGATATTGTTTTCCACCGTTGCAGGAGGCCCAAGCGAGCGATAAACGCGCTCGGCGGCTTGGGTTGTAATGGTCAGCGCAGAATTTTTGGCAATCAGAATGTCATTCGAAAAAACATCACCACCAGCAAGGCCGCCTGCAGTGTTAATCAAATAAGCTTGGCCAGAACCGGATGGCAAACGAACTTTAGACGAGCCCACTTCGCGAATATGCTCTACACCCGATTGCTGCATGTGAAGTTTCACATGGCCATGGGCGCGTTGTTTCAGCAATGCTGCAGTTGAGGTCATGTTGCATTCTTAAGGGGGAACACCAGCCCCCGCCAGCGTGATCTATTGAATTTTGTTCAGAAAAAACGCAATTTGCTGAAATGACACTTCTTCAAATCGCCCAAGCTCGCCTTTGCAACCCTGATCATATTTTTATTTCATCCGATGATGAGCGCATTTTTACTTATGGACAGTTCTGGGCGCTGGCGGGCCGGTTGGGCCAAGCGCTTTTAAGCCAAGGCGCGAAACCTGGCGACCGGATTGCGGTTCAGGTTGAAAAATCAGTTGAAGCAATTGCGTTGTTTTATGCGTGTGTAAGGGCAGCGTTGATATTTTTGCCTTTGAACACGGCGTATACGCCAAATGAAATTTCATATTTTTTGGGCGATGCTGAACCTTCACTATTTATTTGTTCACCGAATAGTACAGCTCCAGCCAATGTGAAGACTTTGACGCTTGATGATGTTGGTGGTGGGAGTTTGATGGAGCTGGCGCAAGGTTGTGACGGCGCATTGGACGATGCAGACGATGATGCAGAGCGATTAGCGGCAATCCTTTATACTTCAGGCACCACGGGTAAATCGAAGGGTGCGATGCTGAGTGTGGGCAACCTGTCGAGCAATTGCGAAGCGCTAGCAAAGCTTTGGCAGTTTACGGCGCATGACAAACTCATTCACGCGCTGCCAGTTTACCACACGCATGGTTTGTTTGTGGCCACCAACACCGTGTTTGCATCTGGTGGGCAATTGTTGTTCAGGCGCAAATTTGACGTTGATGATATTATGCGTGTGATGCCCGAGGCCACGGCACTTATGGGGGTTCCCACTTTTTATACGCGTCTTGTGCAACACAAAGGACTGACGTGGGAGGCGACAAAGCATATGCGCTTGTTTGTTTCAGGCTCTGCACCTTTGCTTGCGGAAACCCATAAGGAATTTTCAGAGCGCACAGGCCATGCGGTTTTGGAACGCTATGGCATGACGGAAACGAATATGAATACTTCGAATCCTTATGAGGGTGAGCGCCGCGCAGGAACTGTGGGCATGGCGCTGCCTGGTACTGATGTTCGCGTGCGCGACGGCGGCATTGAAGTTAAGGGCCCCAATGTTTTCAAAGGCTATTGGCGCAATCCCGAAAAGACTAAGGCTGAATTTACAAGCGACGGTTATTTCATGACCGGTGATCTGGGGCATTTTGACGAGAAGGGATATCTTGTCATTTCAGGCCGCGCCAAGGATTTGATCATCACGGGCGGGTTCAATGTTTATCCGAAGGAAGTGGAAGAACTGATTGATGCCATGCCGGGCGTTTTGGAATCGGCAGTGATTGGTTTGGACGATGCTGATTTTGGTGAAGCCGTGACTGCTGTTGTGGTTTTGAAAAAGGGAACTTTGCTAACAAACGCAGAAATCATCACGGACCTAAAGCAAAACCTCGCCAGTTATAAATGCCCCAAGCGGGTGATTGTTGTGGATGAATTGCCGCGCAACACGATGGGGAAAGTTCAAAAAAATGTTTTGCGTCAGACTTATGTGCGCCCTGTGTGAAGGCCAATCAGGTTAAGTAAGTGAATGCCTGCGAAAACAGCCAAAATGCCGCCGATCAACAAAAACAAGGTTGTTGGGAACAGACTTGGGTTAAGTTGTTGTTTTGGCCGTTTTTCCAGCCAAACCATAAGGCCGGCGAGGGCGGCACCCAGCCAAAAAACGCTCAAAGTAAGCCAAAACTCAGTATTCCACATTGTATTTGCTGCATAATTCCGATGGTTGACAGTGGGAAATCTCATGACTATGTTCCGCCGCGAAATCAAGGGCAGCTTATT
>CAXTKH010000089.1:0-11741 GCA_964244815.1 uncultured Aestuariivirga sp.
GGAACTTACTGATTGGATCAACGTTTAGTCATCAAACCGATCCTATCGCAAAAGTGGTGGTTATTAAATGTTCAAAATTTTTAAAACTGTTCGCTCTGAATTTGAAAAAGCAATCACACTGATTCAAAACACGTTCATTCAACGCCGAACTCCGCAGCTGCGGACTATTCCCATAAGGGTTAGTGTTCGTCGTTCGGTTCCACCCAAAACTGCACCACGTAAATTCTAACTTATAGGTATGGCTATGGCTAGAATTTTGATCGTACTGACATCACATACGAAACTTGGAAACACGGGTAAACCGACCGGGTTTTACTTTGATGAAATGGCTGCGCCCTATTGGGTTTTCAAAGATGCTTTCCATGATGTTGATATTGCCAGCATTGGTGGTGGAAAGCCAAAGCCAGATCCCAAAAGTATTGATCAAGATTTAAGCAAGATTCCAAGCCTGTCACAACGATTCTTGAGAGATTTGCATGCCCAAGAAAAACTAGAGAGCACCACGCCCATCAGCAAAATTGATCCAAGTTTGTATGATGCAATTTTTCTTGCGGGTGGCCATGGCGCGATGTGGGATTTTCCGGACAATGCTGCACTTTCTCATGCGATTGCCACGGTATACGATAATGGTGGAATAGTTGCCGCGGTTTGTCATGGGCCAGCAGGTCTGATTAATGTAAAAACCAGAAAAGGCGAATATCTTGTCAAAGGATCGAGGATAAATGCGTTTACCAACGCTGAAGAAAAAGCAGTTGGCTTAGAGTCAGTCGTTCCGTTTTCGATAGAAGATGTTCTGAAAGCACGTGGTGCACTGTTTGAATGTGGCGCGGATTTTAGCAGTTATACTGTGCAGGACGACCGCATGATTACCGGTCAAAATCCGCAATCGGCAGAAGATACAGCTGATCTTGTTGTTGCGGTTTTGAAACAAGCTGAGCGCGTGGCAGCATAGATTTAGTGCGACATTAAAATGGGGCAATTCAAGTTTCGCAATATGTGGCGCGTGGTTCCACCAAAAACCCATTCGGTTAAACGGTTGTGACCATAAGCGCCTAATATCAGCAGATCGGCTTCGTAATCTTTCATAGCTGACAGCAATGTTTCACCTATATTACGTCCTGAAGAGCTAAGTTCGGTTAACTCACAGTCTACACCATGACGATCAAGAGACTCCGCGATATCAATTGCGAAGGATTTTGTTTCGGGCAATTTGTCGACAGTTATAATGCGTGTGGCTTTTGCGGCACGCATAAAATCCAACCCGTCGAAAGCGGCGCGCGCCGATTCTTTTGACGCATTCCACCCCAGAATAATATTATTGAATTCAATTTTGTATTCACCTTTGATTGGCAAGACCAGCACGGGTCGTCCCGCAGCCAACACAACTTGTTCAACAAAATCACTTTCCACACTGCTGGTGTTTTCACGATCCATTGCCGCGACAATAATCAGATCTGAGGTACGACAGTTCTCGATCACACTGGTTGAAATGACCGGAATATCTGAGTCTACCACATGGAAATCAAAAGAAAGGTCATCACTGCGCATTGCGGTTTCAAACTCGCCACGCACGTTGCGCAGCCTGTCCATAAAGTGTTTCCGGTGCCCATCAAAACTGCCGACCCCCAGGCCTGCGCCCATGCTTAATCCATCGCTTGGATAAGCTATAATTCCAGGGATTACATATAGACCAGATACATGTGCGCCAAATTTTACCGCTAGAGAACGTGCTGTTTCGATTAATTGTGATGCGCGCTCGACTTCATTCAACACCAATAGAATGGTTTTATAGGCCATTTTGACCTCCGGAATATAGTAGTTTTAACCTTCAAGATTGCAACGTTTCAACGGGGTGCCCGGTTCCAATTTAGATTATGCTCGGCTTTTCCGTTTCGGCATGAGTAACCAATCGGCTCTGGCCCAAAGAAATGTGGCTGCGATCAGGCCGGTGGGAAGGATCAGTTTAGCAATCAGCGCATGTGTGTTATGAAGGTGCTGTGCCTGGGCCAAAACATCCAGCGCTAATGTTGCGACATAGGTCGTGCGACTGAAAAGCGGCATGATTTTAAACTGCACATCAAAAGTTGGTGCAACCAAGCTTCCAAATTTTCCGCCAACGTGTAGAAAGGTTGTGATTAAAGCAAGGCAAAACGCCAATTGGTTTTGCGCCAGACCAAGCAGTGCAATGCCGATGAGTAGCGCACCAAGTGCGGACAAGGCATGGCCCTGTGCATTGCGTCTTTGATCAGGTGGAAAACCGTTTTTCCACGCCAATGTGTATCTGTTTCCGCTGGTTAGAAAAACCGCCACCGCCATTGATGTAAAGATCGCCGGCCAAGTTCCGAAGAAATAATTTGTGAAGTTAGGCGCGTTTGATTGACCCGCAATCTTCGCAGCAAGAATGCAATCAGCGCATGCCGCCAAAACAGAAACAAGATTTCCGCAATTGTAAAGCAAGCCTGGATTGCTGGGGAATTTCGGAAAAGAAAATCCTCTTGTTGCAGCATGCTGCAACAACTGTGAGTTAGCCATAACCTATCTCCGCTCATTTGAAGCGAGGGTAATTTAGTTGAAGGAATTTAGCGTCATCCAAATAGATGAAGTTCAAAAAAAATCGGCAGAATTCCGAACAGCGCGGTTCTCCGTGTTTGGTTTAGAAACATATTTCTATCGGTCAGGTGATTTCACCTGACCGATAGATGCTCTAAGGTAGAGATTCGCCGCCTATTTCGACGATTGAATCATTTTCATCAGCTACGATACAAGTTCGGCTTTCGATTCCACTGTAGAAGCAAAACAACGGAACCTTGCGTTTACGGTAGTCCAAATAGTTTAGGCGGAGTAGATTTTCATCGGAATAAAAACCAAATTCGCCCTCTTTGGGTTCGAGTTTATCTTTCATTTTCTTGGGCCAGTCTGGCAAAGAATCCGCGGTGGTTGCATCCGCATTCATCCAATCGCGGAGCGCTTTCTCCATTTGATTTTTTTGCTCAGGTTCAGAACCTTTGAAAATGGTTCTAAGCGTTGCTGAATCGTCGAGGAAGTAGGCAATCTGATTACCAATTTTTGAATATGTCCACACAGCTTCGTGTTTCGAATTGATCACACTAAATCCCACGGTTGCTCCCGCGCACGTATCGCCCACCGCGTAAGCAATAAATGACAGCGTTTCAGTTCCACTTTTGGTCCAAGGCAACTTTTCAGTCATTGTGCAGTCTGCAAAAGAAAGTGCAGGTGGCAGAAAAAATGTGAAAGCAAATATAAGAGTGAATATCGCGTCAGGCTTTTTCATTTTTCTACTCCGCTGCCTTCACACTCATCGGGTTATTTGGGTGTTGCGTCCAATTCGCATAGTCATCGTTAATCTTCTTGCCCGTTCTTGCATCCACACCTGAAGTCTGCTGCACCATGGTGATGCAGTTTTGCACGGGGCAGACTTCGACACAGAGGTTACAGGCCACGCATTCATCGTCCATTACTTCGAAGTGGCGCAAACCATCTTTCATGTTAGAGATGGCTTGGTGCGAAGTGTCTTCGCAGGCGGCATAACATCTTCCGCATTTAATGCAGGCGTCTTGGTCGATCTTGGCTTTGGCGATGTAGTTTAAATTCAAATACTGCCAGTCGGTGACGTTGGGAACAGCACGGCCACGGAAGTCTTCAATTGTGGCGTAGCCTTTCTCATCCATCCAACGGGCGAGGCCTGATTTCATTTCTTCGACGATTTTGAAACCATAGGTCATGGCTGCAGTGCAGACTTGAACATTGCCAGCCGACATGGAAATGAATTCAGCGGCATCGCGCCAGGTGGTGATGCCGCCAATCGCCGAGATGGGTTTGCCTTTGGTTTCTGTGTCTCGGGCAATTTCAGACACCATGCTGAGCGCAATGGGTTTGACCGCCGGGCCGCAATAGCCGCCGTGGGAACCCTTGCCGTCGATAGATGGCATGGGGGAGAAACTATCGAGATCGACGTGGGTGATGGAGTTAATGGTATTAATTAGTGAAACAGCATCTGCGCCACCACGGAAGGCAGCACGCGCTGGCTGACGGACATCGGTGATGTTAGGTGTGAGCTTGACGATGACTGGCAATCTTGAATGCTGTTTGCACCAGCGCGCCACCATTTCGATATATTCAGGCACTTGTCCTACAGCAGCGCCCATGCCGCGTTCCGACATGCCGTGCGGGCAACCGAAGTTAAGTTCAACGCCGTCACATTCTGTATCTTCAACTTGCTTTAAAATCTTTTTCCATGGCTCTTCTTCGCAAGGCACCATCAAGGAAACCACCATGGCGCGGTCTGGCCATTCGCGTTTTACTTTTTTGATTTCTTGTAAGTTGATTTCAAGCGGGCGATCAGTGATCAATTCGATATTGTTGAACCCCAAGAGACGACGATCGGCACCATGGATTGCGCCATAGCGCGGGCCATTAACGTTGACGATGGGTGGGCCTTCCTCGCCAAGGGTTTTCCAAACAACACCCCCCCAGCCGGCTTTGAAAGCGCGTACAACGTTGTATTCTTTATCGGTTGGTGGCGCTGAAGCCAGCCAAAATGGGTTAGGCGATTTAATGCCGACAAAATTTGAGCGAAGATCTGCCATGAGATTAGCCCTTTAAAAATTGGTTGATTGATTCAGCAGCCCGTCTGCCATCATCGACTGAGGCCACCGTCAAATCTTTGCCGCCTGCGATGCAATCACCGCCAGCCCAGATGCCTTTGACCGAGGTGCGCTTTTCGGTGTCGACCTGGATGCGACCTTGGTCGAGGGTGATTGCTCCTCCAGTTACGTCGATGTAAGTTTGGCCGATGGCTTTGAAAATCATATCGGCTTGAATTTCGAAGCTTTCACCCGTGTTTGTGTTTTCACATTTCAGGCCTATGACATTATCAGATTTTACCAAAACTTTTTTAGGCGCAACCCAATGCTTGATGTTCACACCCTTTGTTTGTGCGAGTTCTTGCTCGTAAGGGCTGGCTTTCATTTGTGATGCACCACGGCGATAGATGACGGTCACATTTTCTGCGCCCAGTAATTTCGACTGAACAGCGATATCAATCGCTGTCATGCCGCCGCCGATGACCACAACATTGCGGCCGACTTTGAGCTTGGAAACATCTTTGGCTTGGCGCAGATCTGAGATGTAGTCGACTGCGTCAGCAACGCCATGTGCATCTTCGTGCTTGGTGCCAAGTTCATTTACGCCAGAAAGGCCTAGCCCCAAAAACACAGCATCAAAATCTTGTTGCAAATTGGCGAGCTTGAGTTTCTTGCCCAGTGCCATTCCATGTTCAATTTTTATGCCGCCAATTGACAGAACAAAATCAACTTCCTTGGCAGCAAAATCATCCACTGATTTGTAAGCAGCAATCCCATATTCATTCAGCCCGCCAGATTTTTTACGGGCTTCGAAGATTGTTACTTCATGCCCATGCATCGACAGGCGGTGCGCGCATGCCAGACCCGCGGGGCCAGCACCGACAACGGCAACTTTTTTGCCTGATGCTTGCGCGCGCGCGTATGGATGTGGGTCGCTCATCGCCTGATCAGTTGCATAACGTTGCAGCAAACCGATTTTCACAGGTTTACCTTCGGCATGTTCGCGCACACAGGCTTCTTCACACAAAGTTTCGGTTGGGCAAACTCTGGCGCACATGCCGCCTAGAATATTCTGGTCGAAAATTGTTTTGGCGGCGGATTTGGGGTGGCCTGCCTGGATTTCGCGGATGAACTGTGGAATGTCGATGGAGGTGGGGCAGGCTTTCATGCATGGCGCGTCGTAACAGAAATAGCAGCGGTCTGATTCAACCAGCGCTTCATGTGCATTCAGAGGCGGGTGAAGGTCAGTAAAGTTCTGTGCATATTGATCTTTCGGCAAACGCTTTGCTGAAATGTCTGGGGTCTTTGTGCTCACCATAAGCGTCTCCGTTCGCCGATTTGTAGATGATTGCAGATTTTGTTCAAATGGTCAAATTTTGAAAGATGGACGAATGGGGAAGGCCTTGATATGAAATGTATGACAATTGAAATTGAAGGCCAAAGTGATGTCCAAAGCTCCGAAGAAACCCCTGAAACTGCGTTCGCAAAACTGGTTTGATAATCCAGATAACGCCGACATGACTGCGCTCTATCTTGAGCGTTACCTCAATTACGGGTTTACGCGTGGAGAGCTACAAGGTGCCAAGCCGATTATCGGCATCGCCCAAACTGGTTCTGATTTATCACCCTGCAATCGTTCGCATGTCGAGTTGGCCAAACGCGTGCGTGATGGCATTATTGCCGCGGGTGGCATACCTTTAGAATTCCCAATTCACCCGATTCAAGAAACGGGCAAACGGCCCACTGCATCGCTGGATCGCAACTTGGCTTATCTCTCGCTTGTTGAAGTGCTGTATGGCTATCCGTTGGACGGCGTGGTGCTGACGATTGGTTGCGACAAGACAACGCCTGCCTGTTTGATGGCGGCGGCTACGGTTGATTTGCCTGCCATTGCCTTGTCTTCTGGCCCGATGCTGAACGGCGATTATAAAGGCCAGCGTACGGGTTCGGGCACCATTGTCTGGATGGCGCGCGAGAAATTGGCCACCGGCGAAATTGATTATGATGGATTTGTGGAATTGGTGGCGTCATCTGCGCCGTCAGCTGGCTATTGCAACACCATGGGCACAGCCACAACAATGAACTCGCTCACCGAAGCTCTTGGCATGTGTTTGCCTGGCAATGCGGCCATTCCAGCGCCTTATCGTGAGCGTGGACAGATTGCTTATGAAACCGGAAAGCGCATTGTTGAAATGGTAGCTGAAGATTTAACGCCGTCTAAGATCATGACGCGCAAGGCTTTTGAAAATGCGATTGCGGTGAACACCGCCATTGGAGGTTCAACCAATGCGCCAAATCATCTGAACGGCATTGCGCGGTTACTGGGTGTTGAGCTTGACGTGGTTGATTGGGAAAAACATGGCCATGATTTGCCACTGCTTGTGAACATGCAGCCTGCGGGTGAATATCTGGGTGAAGATTATCACCGCGCCGGTGGTGTGCCAGCTGTTGTGGCGGAATTGATTCACGCCAAGAAGATTCATGAAGACGCAATCACTGCCAATGGCAAAACCATCGGCGAAAATTGTACGGGCAAATTCTCGTGGAACCGCAAGGTGATCCGCGAGTTCAATGATCCGATCAAAAAAGATGCTGGGTTCAAAATGCTGCACGGTAATTTGTTTGACTC
This sequence comes from uncultured Aestuariivirga sp., assembly GCA_964244815.1. Classification (GTDB taxonomy): domain Bacteria; phylum Pseudomonadota; class Alphaproteobacteria; order Rhizobiales; family Aestuariivirgaceae; genus Aestuariivirga. The sequence goes on from CAXTKH010000089.1 coordinate 7,234, forward strand.
AGCAATTATGAAAACGTCAGTGATTTCAGAAGAGTTTCGCAAGCGCTACTTGTCGAACCCGAAAGATTTGAATGCGTTTGAAGCAAAGGCAATCGTGTTTGATGGGCCGGAAGATTATCACGCCAATATCGATAACCCCGCTTTGGATGTGGATGAGAACACGATTTTGTTCATTCGCGGTGTTGGGCCACTGGGTTATCCTGGAGCTGCTGAAGTAGTGAATATGCGTGCGCCTACCTACTTATTGGAGAAGGGCATTCGTTCGCTTCCATGCGTGGGTGATGGCCGGCAATCGGGCACATCAGGTTCACCTTCGATTTTGAATGCTTCGCCTGAAGCAGCGGCTGGTGGCGGTCTGGCGATTTTGAAGAATGGTGACAAGGTGCGCATCGATCTGAATAATGGCGATTGCAATATGCTGATTTCAGATGCGGAGATTGGCAAGCGTCGTGCCGAGCTTGAGGCATCGGGCGGATACAAAGTTCCAGAATCGCAAACCCCATGGCAAGAAATTTTCCGCAATACAACAGAGCAGTTGGCGCAAGGCATGATCATCAAGGGGTCCACCAAGTTCCAACGCATAGCCAAGACCAAGGGTATTCCACGGGATAATCATTAATGCTCGAACTGAAAAATAAAAATCTTCACGCGGTATTTCATAAAAATGGTGCCCGCCTCATCTCTCTCATCATCGATGGTGTTGACGTGATATTCGGCAACCCCCCAGATATGGATATTGCGACGGCTGATGCATCAGCAGGTTCAGTTTGTGGGCGCTTTGCGGGGCGGATCAGCAGGGCGCAATATGAGTTGGATGGCCAGCTGGTAAAACTTGTTCCCAATCGCGGCGATTTTCAATTGCATGGTGGTCCGCACAATTTTGGCAATCAGGATTGGGCATCATCGGTTGAACACAATGCGATTGTTTTCAAATTTTATTCGCCCGATGGCGACCAAGGGTTTCCGGGCGAAGTGCATGCACAGGCGGTTTACACATTAGAAAGTGACCGTCTCAAACTGGCAATCACAGCGACTACGACAAAGCCAACAGCAATCAATCTTACCAATCATGCTTATTGGAATATGGCCGGAAATGGCGCTGGGCAAGATTCAATTTTTGGCCAAGAATTGCAAATCAATGCGGCGCATTATTTGCCACTGAGCGATGTGCTTTTACCCTCGGGTGAAATTCGCAAAGTGGAAGGTTCACGCTTTGATTTCCGTGCTCTTCGCAAAATCAACGAAGCCTATGACAATTGCTATTGCTTAGATGGCGCGCGCGGTGAAATGAAACATGGATTGGTTTTGCGTGACCCCGGGTCTGGTCGCCAACTTGATGTTTATACCACAGAAGCAGCAATCCAAATGTACACAGCGATCCATTGGGATGGCACGGTGCGCTCGAACCATGGCAAGATGCTAAATCATCAAGCTCTGGCGATTGAACCACAGAACTATCCTGATGCGCCAAACCACAAAAATTTTCCGTCTTGCATTTTAACACCGGGTGAAATTTACCGGAATGAAATGGAATGGCGGTTTTCCTAATCGTCTTCTCCTGCGAAGCGGGAGAAGAAAGGGGCCCATCGAGCGAAGTGAGATGGGATAGATGAGGGACCGCGAGTTCGGCGTGTGCAGTCCCTCACCTATCCCACTTCGCTTGCGCTCAGCGGGCCCCTTTCCTCTCCCGCAAGCGGTAGAGGACGTTAAAGAAAATTATATGGGTCGACATCGATCTCTAATTTTAAGCTGCCCCTGGTCTTCACATCCTTTAACCACTCACGCAAAAATCCTTGAATATTCACATCGCGTTTGGCCTTGACCAACAATCTCCACCTCGTGCGGCCGCGCACCATGGCGATGGGGGCGGGAGCGGGACCAAGCACGGTGATGCCTTCGGCCATTGGCGCGTTGTTGGCGATGAAGCGGGCGAAGCGTTCGGTTTCGGATGCATCCATTCCAGAAATTACCAGTGCTGCCAATCTGCCATGCGGGGGCAGGCCCGCGTTTTCACGGATGATTTTTTCAGTGTTGAGATAAGCGTCACGGTCGCCTTTCAGAAGCGCTTGCATCAGCGGATGTTGCGGCACGTAAGTTTGCACCATGGCTTTGCCAGGCTTAGCGCCTCGGCCAGCGCGGCCTGCAACTTGCGCCAGCAAGGCCCAGGTTCGTTCGCCAGCCCTAGGGTCAGACGATTCTAGTGCCAGATCAGCATCGACCACACCAACCAAAGTCAGATGCGGGAAATGATGCCCTTTGGCCACGAGCTGAGTGCCGATCACCAAGTTTACTGTGCCGTCTTCAACCTCGCGCAATGTGTCGCGCAAAATTTGTCCGCGTGAAAGATCACTGGAGAGAATGGCAATGCGTGCACCGGGAAAGCGTTTGACGGCTTCCTCAGCGAGGCGTTCAATCCCTGGACCGACGGGGACCATTTCGCCTTCTGTTTCACATTCGGGGCAGGCTTTTGGCACCGGTTCTTTATGTCCGCAATGGTGGCACATGAGGATTTTTTTGAATCGGTGCTCAACCATTGCTGCTACGCAATCAGGGCAATGCAAGCGGTGGCCGCAGGTGCGGCACAAAGTGAGTGGTGCAAAACCACGGCGGTTTAAGAACAGGAGCGCTTGATCTCCGCTTGCCAATGTTTGCGACACAGCATCAGCAAGTGGCGTTGAGAGCCAGGTACCTGCATCTATTTTTTCACGCGTCATATCAATGCGGGTGGTTTCGGGAAGCTCTGGCCTGCCGTGGCGGTCTTTCAATTTGACGATGCCGTAGCGTTCGCGGTCAACGTTTACGAGCGATTCCAAACTTGGTGTGGCTGATGACAGCACCACAGGGAATTTTCCGACCGAGCCATAAAGCACGGCCATGTCGCGGGCGTGATAGGGAACGCCTTCATCTTGCTTATAGGCGTTCTCATGCTCCTCATCGACCACGATGAGCCCAAGTTTGGTCCATGGTAAAAACAGCGCCGAGCGTGCACCCACCACAATGCGCGCTTTGCCTTCGGCCACGCCGCGCCACACGCGTTCGCGCTCGCGTGGACGCACATCGGAATGCCACTGGGCCGGTTCGCAACCGAAGCGGTTTTCAACGCGGGCCAGGAATTGCTGGGTCAGAGCGATTTCGGGGAGCAGCAGCAAGACTTGTTTGCCCGCCGCCAGGCTTGCGGCCATGGCTTCAAAATAAACTTCGGTTTTGCCCGAACCCGTCACACCATCAAGCAGCATGACCTTATGGCTTCGCGTTGCAATCATCTGGCGCAAGGCTGCAGCGGCAGTGGCTTGATCTTTGTTCAGAGTGTACCCGCCACCGTTAAGTTGCGGTTCTGTAAAAGACCGGTGTGCGGGCAATGCCACTTCTTCAAGAGCGCCCGCTTTGGCCAATGCCTTCACAACACTCACACCCACGCCTGCGGCAACTGCCAATTCATTCGCGCGCATGGCAAAGCCTTGGGCTGTGACCTCTAAAACACGTTCACGCTGCACGGTGAGCTTGGATGGTTTTAAAGCCCCCGCGACATAGGCAATGTTCTGCTTGGCTTCCTCCAGCGCCGAAGGCACGCGGAGCACCATGCGCAGCACGTTGCCTGCTGGTTCCAAATAATAGGCACTTAGCCAATCCACAAATTTGCGGTGGGTTTCAGCCATAGGAGGAAAATCGAACCGGCGCGTCACATCGCGCATTTTCATATTGGTGGGAACTGAAGGCCTGACCTCCCACACCACGCCAATCACGGCACGAGGGCCCAGTGGCACCTCCACATAATCACCAGCCACCAACACCATCCCTTCGGGCACCTTGTAGGAATAGGCTTGGGGCAGGGCCAGTGGCAGCAGCACGTCAACTATGGCGGAATCGGTGGTCATGTATCAGGATTAGACTTTGAACTGCTTGGCTTCCAGCCTTATATGGGTGCGCCATGCTTGATCGTCCAGCCAAACAACCCAAAACCATTGCTACCGAGACGCTTTATCTCGAGCCTGCCAATGTGGCAGCGCGGCTTCGGGGCGAGAAGAATATCACGCTCCTCGAAAGTGTGATGCGGCACGAGCATTTGGGGCGTTATTCATTTTTGGCGTGTAATCCATCGGGGACTTTAAGGGTCGAGAATGGGGTAATGCAAAACCCGCCAGCGTTAGAAATTTTACGGCAAAATCTGGAAGAACATAAAACTGAATTGATTGCGGGGCTTCCACCGTTTCAAGGCGGGTGGGCTGGTTACATTTCTTATGAATTCGGCAAAAGTCTTGAGGCCCATTCGAAAATCCCTGAGTTTGAGGCCCTGTGCCCCGATCTGATCTTGCACCGCTATGAAACTGTGATGGGCTTTGATCATTTGCAACAGCGTGCGTGGATTTTTGGCACTGACGAATCCGAAATCGCCAAGTTTGAAAAATTGATGAAGCGCAAGCCCCAGGCATTTGGGTCTTCGACGATTGAAGGGTGGACGTCGAACTTCTCTCGTGAACAGTACGAAAACGCAGTGGCTCATACTGTCG
>CAXTKH010000090.1:0-11447 GCA_964244815.1 uncultured Aestuariivirga sp.
CTGCCGTCCTAACCGATAGACGAAGGGACCTAAGCGCAATGGTGCAAAGCACAATTGCGCGAACATAGGCGAATTCATGCTTTAGCATGATTTGCGCTCAATGCACCATTTTATACATTCCAACACTTACTTTAAGTTTGGTCACATGGACGAATGCGGTTTTTTGCAAAAATGTCCGTTTCATGTGAAGGCTCGTGATAATCTTTCAAGGAATTGCCAGTACCAATCTCGCTCTGGCTGTCTAATCTGGGTGCATCATGACAAAAAATAAAACAAATCCTCGCCGCTGCTGCACTTGCACATCAATGTGAGTGCCCTGTAATTAATCGAAGCTAAGCCAAAAGCCTCGTGCTAGAAGCCCGACCATGTCTGAAACCGAACAAGCCCTTGAAACGCACGTCACAGAATCTGCACGCCTTGATAAAACTCTGGCGACTGCCTTTGCTGACATCAGCCGTGCGCGCTTTCAAAAGCTGATCATTGATGGCCGCGTGCGCGTGGATGGCAAGGTGGCTGATGATGGCGGTGTGAAAGTAAAAATAGGCCAGCATATCGAAGTCACCATCCCTGAAGCCGCCCCCGCCGAACCCCAAGGAGAAGCGATTGATCTGGATATCGTGTTTGAAGACAAACATCTGATCGTGATCAACAAGCCTGCAGGCCTTGTGGTGCATCCCGGTGCTGGTAATGAAAACGGCACATTGGTGAATGCACTCATCGCCCATTGCGGGGCCAGCCTGTCTGGCATCGGCGGCGTCAAACGCCCTGGCATTGTGCACCGGTTGGATAAAGATACCTCTGGCCTTCTTGTGGTGGCTAAGAACGACAAGGCCCACGCTGGCCTGTCTGAACAATTTGCCAGCCATGGCCGCGATGGCCGGATGGAACGGGAATATCTGGCTTTCATCTGGGGAAAGCCCGAGCGCAGCAAAGGCACCATTGCCACGGGGCTTGATCGCTCGCCCAGCAATCGTCAGAAAATGGCTGTTTCCAATTCCGCCATGGCTCGCGAGGCAATTACCCACTATGAGTTGGTTGAAGAATTCGGCAAGCCGACCATCGCCAGCTTGGTGCGCTGCAACCTTGAAACCGGCCGTACTCATCAAATTCGCGTGCATTTGGCGCATATCGGCCATCCCCTTTTGGGCGACGGAACCTATGGAGCTGGCTTTTCAACCTCAAAAGTCAAACTTGGCGAATCTGCGAGAAATAGCCTTAACTACCTGAGAGGACAGGCTTTACACGCGGCCCTGCTCGGCTTTGACCATCCCGTAACTGGCAAACATCTGCGTTTTGAAGCGGAACTGCCAGAACCCTTGTCACAACTTCTCCATGATTTACGCCTGCAATCCGATGGAACAAAATCTGCGTAAACACATTTACTAATCTGCAACAACAAAAGTATCTTTTAATTTTGAAAATGCTTCCCATATCTACCGCAGAGGGGCCGCCAAAGACGGTCTAAAAGGATGGAACAATTGGCTAAGTCAATGAATTTACCTATGATTTCGGATGCCGAGGGCAGCCTTAACCGGTATTTGCAAGAAATTCGCAAGTTTCCGATGTTGCAGCCTGAGGAAGAATACATGCTTGGGAAAAGCTGGAAAGAGCATGGTGATACCCAGGCAGCTCATAAGCTGATCACCAGCCATCTGCGTCTTGTGGCCAAAATTGCCATGGGCTACCGCGGCTATGGGCTTCCCGTTGGCGAAGTGATCCAGGAAGGCAACATTGGCTTGATGCAGGCCGTGAAGAAATTTGAGCCCGACAAAGGCTTCAAACTGGCAACCTATGCCATGTGGTGGATCAAAGCTTCGATCCAGGAATATGTGCTGCGCTCATGGTCGCTGGTTAAGATTGGCACGACTGCAAGCCAGAAAAAGCTATTCTTCAATTTGCGCCGCATGAAAAGCAAAATTCAGGCTTTGGAAGAAGGTGATCTGAAACCAGATCAAGTCAAATACATCGCCAAGACCCTTGGCGTGGACGAGAAAGACGTTGTCTCGATGAACCGCCGGATGGGCGGAGATACATCGCTCAATGCACCCTTGCGCAATGATGCAGACGGCGAAGGCGAATGGCAGGATTTCTTGGTCGATAATAGCGACAATCAGGAAACAGTTTTAGTTGACGCCCAAGAATCTGAAATGCGCAGCGGACTTCTGGGCGAAGCATTGAGCAAACTGAACGACCGCGAACGCCGCGTTATTGAAGCGCGCAAACTGCAAGACGAACCTTCAACGCTTGATGACTTGTCCAAGGAATTCAACGTGAGCCGCGAACGCATACGCCAGATTGAAGTGCGGGCGTTTGAGAAGCTGCAGAAAGCTGTGAAGAATGCCGCTCAGAAAGCGATGCTGCCAAAAGGCACGCCGTTGCTGGCGGGGGCTGGAGCTTAATTTAAGTGAGTTTGCGTAATTAAGGCCGGATGAAAAGATCCGGCCTTTTGCGTTTTCAACGCGTTCGATGTTTTGGCGGGATTTCAATAGGTTAAGATTTTTTAGCATTTAATAGGATTTTTAGCTTGACAGCGTACGGTGAAGCTGCTATATCTGGTCATACTCCACAAATGGGTTACCATTCTGGAGCTCTCCCCATTTTCAACAATAGTCTTGAGCCTATCTGGAAGACGACGTTGAAGATGGCGGAATGACGAAATTTCTTTTGATAATTGTTTAAAAACAATAAATTGCATATTTAATGCACTGCCGCCGGATTCACCGCAATTTCCTACTGCATCCGCTAAAGAGGCCAAAAAATACTTTGGAAAGTCCATTTCGGACTTTACAAAGTCATTTATTTCCATAATAACGTCCATAGAGTTCAAATATTGAGGTTTAAAATGAAAAAAAAATATGCATTTTGGAATAACAAAGGTGGCACTGGCAAGACAAGTTTGGCATTCCAATCGATCACAGCGTACGCGGAACAACACCCTGATGAAAGGGTGCTTGCAATTGACTTATGTCCGCAAGCGAACCTATCAGAATTAATGCTTGGTGGACTGCATAACAAAGGAAGTGAGCGGCTATTAGAGCGTCATGGTTTACTTCCTAGGTGCAGCATCGGCGGATATTTCCAGCTTCGATTGCCATCCGCTCATACGCCTCCTGTTTTTGATGCAAATAACTTCATTACGAAGCCAAGTGAATACAACACCGCAATTCCAGGCAACATCGATTTAGTTTGCGGAGATCCACTGCTTGAGCTCCAAGCTAATGCAGTTAATTCGTTGGCCAACTTAAACATGGGAGGGGTTGTAAATGCGTGGATTGCAGTTATCGATTGGCTAAATGATTTCTTAAACAAAGTAAAAGATGATTATGATATTGTATTCATGGACTGCAATCCTAGCTTTTCAGTTTACACTCAGATCGCTATCGCATCAGCTAATCGAATAATTCTTCCGGTGATGGCGGATGATTCTTCACGCCGTGCCATTCAAAACGCCATTTCTCTTGTATACGGTTTAAAGCTACCTTCGGAAATATATGCCTCATATGCTTTTGCGACCAAGCTAAAAGACGCAGGACGACAGCTCCCCAAAGTACACCTCATCGTACGAAATCGCATCACCCAGTACATGGGCTCAGCTTCTGCTTATGCGGCGGTCTTAAATGCAATTCATAACGATATCGTAAGTTTGTTAAAAACAAATGGCGACATTTTTTCTTTTGGCGACATTACTAAAGGCTTTGCGGAAATTCGTGATTTTAATACTGTTGGAGTTGTCGCTTTCGCTAAGGGTCTTCCATTTTCCAAACTGAACGCCGGAAAGCAGACAGTTAATGGGCATCGTGTTCAAGTTAAGCAAGTATATCTTGACGATAGTATAAAGGCATTAGGAAAGCTCGTTTCGCATTTATAAGAAGCTTGCAGTTAAGGTGGATACGGTGGGATACGGTGCCGCCCCACTTAATTATTTGGATTACGGTGCGAACCGCCCTCTCTTGCTTGTTTCGCATAGGCGAAACAAGCTGCTCTCTCCCGCGAGGCGAGAGAGTTGATGTTGCGGCGTCATCTCACTTAATTATGCGCTTCCAACGGCTTAAAATCCTGCAAGATCGTCTGCAGATATTCTGATATTACGGTGCCACCCCACTTAATTTTAAACGACTGCAGCTGCGGTCAGGCCCCTCACCCTCCCATCCGCCTTCGGCGCATGGGCCCCAACCCTCTCCCCGACGGGGCGAGGGAATTAAGGGTGACTTGTCTTTCCCTCTCCGCGTTGAGGAGAGGGTTGGGGCCCGCGTAGCGCAGCGAAGTGGGAGGGTGAGGGGCCTTCGTTTAGGCTCTCATGTCAAATCTTCGCATAAGGCTCCTCACCTATCCCGTTTCTTTGCAGCGTTCGCAAGAGCTCACCCTCTCCCGCTTCGCAATAGAAGACGTTAATCCAGCGGCTTCAAATCCTGCAAGATCGTTGGCAGATATTCCGACACGGTGGGATTACGGTGACAGTGCATTTAACTAATTTGTAATTGCGCGCACTGCCCTCTCTTGCTTATTTTGCTTTGCAAAACAAGGTGCTCTCTCGAGAAAAGAGAGAGTTAAACAAATAATTATTCAGGCTATGTGATACACGATGGTTGCTAGTGGCAGCTGTTTCGTAGCAAAAGTTCCGTATCATAAGTACGTATCATAAGTATCTGTGCGGAATAAGCCGCCACATAACGGTATTTCCAATTCCACAAAAAAAGCGTGATTACAATTTAGCAATCACGCCTAGTTTTTTTTAGTACTATTTCACAGCCATAAGCTGACCGCGAATTTCGCCGTCGGGATATTTGGCGGTGTGAATATTGACATAGGTTTTGCCAGCTTGAATATCTGCAATCTGAGCTTCAGTGACGTCTGACGTGCCTTCCATAATCGACTTGGACATATCAATCTCTGGCGGAGCCTTTTCGCCCACTGCAGCTGGACCATGAATGTGTGCAGCCGTTGCTTCACCAGTCAGACCATCAACTTTCACTGTCCATGCAACTTTTTTGGCATCAGTATCGACCATGACTTCAGCCGAGCCTTTGCCAGTGCCTTCAGCAGGCGGTGTTTCTTCGGTGACACTCATATCAGCGTGAAACTTTAACATTTCAGCTTGGGCTGCTGAGACCATTGTGATCGCTCCGACAATAATGCCAGCAGATAACAAAACTGTTTTTGTAATCGTCATACTCTAAACTCCTCAGGATGATGCGTTTGCCGCACACTGAAACGTTTTTGGCTGGAGTCAGTTCCAAGTTAAGCGCAAAATACAAATGGATTAATAGACACTTTCCTCCACTGGCGCGGCCCGCCCCATGTTACTATGCACTTCTGGCCCCATGAAAATCTGGTCTGCATATATTTTGCCATCCATGGATACCACGCCCGTTGCAACACTGAGATAATCACGACTCAGCAAGGTGTGGCGGTGCGACGCGCTCTTTACCCATTGTTGGAAAATTTTTCGCGCGGCCTGAGGGTCGTTCACATCACCATGACTTTGACGCGCCGCGTTTTCAGCCATACTAGGCAGAATCATGGCGCCATCATTTAAAGCCCGCATGCGGCTATCAAAATCATGGCCACTGCTGGCCACATGCCCCATGGTATTATGTTGCATCATATCAAATGCATGCGCCAAGGCTGCATCATGATTTACAGTGTTTATTTTGAGAGCATTCAACCCCTTGGACCTTCTAAACTCATTGGCCAACTGCCAAAGCTGCCGCTCCAAATCAGGGCGCTCGGCATTGTTTGCAGCGGCCTGTTGGACCATGCGACCCATCAATTGGCGGTAAGTCTCGCGGGCTTGAACCTCGGAATAGCCGCCAAAGATTTGCGCGCATATCAAGACCATTAAATATAGAGTTGTTTTTAAATACAAATTTGATCTCCAGCATTTCAATTTCTCAACCACCAAAGTCTTAGAAACGACAGAATACGAATCACATTGAGATCAGCTAATTAGACATTTCAAATGGATCAAACTGAGGCAATCGAATTCGAACAACTGCGCAAACACAATGCGCAGCTTGAGAAAGATATTGCCCATTTGTTGCGGCATGATCAACTGACCGGCTTGATGAATCGCAGTTCCTTTGTGTCTGATGTAGACCGCATTATTGCGGCCACCGATTACAAAGAAAACAAAGGGGCCATGATCGAAATCGGCATAAGGGGCATTCCCCGTATTGCGGGCTCACTTGGCAGGCACGTGGCCGACTATGTCATTTCAGCATTGGCTGCAAGGCTCAATACACTACGCGATCCGAGTTCGCTATGCTGCCGCCTGGACTATTGGAGCTTTGCAATCTTCATTCCAAAAATTATCGATCCGCTGCATGCGTTGACCACTGCCAAAGAAGTTATTGAAGAGTTGAGCAAGCCAGTTGATTGGGTTGATCGGCATTTGAAGGTGGAGATGGGTGCAGGCGTAGCACTCACAACCGAAGGCCAGAAGGACGCGCTGGAACTTTTGGAAAATGTTGGCCTTGCGCTGAAGTCAGCAAATGAAAAAAGTGGCGCAGGCTATTGCTTCTTTAATCCCGCACTGGCGCTTGTTGCCAAACGAAAAGCCAATGTGATGCAGGCGCTTAACGACGCCAACGATAAGCAAAACTTCAAACTCCATTATCAGCCCTTCTATAATACCAAGACAGGCGAGCTTTGCGGATTCGAAGCATTGATGCGTTTGGATCATACCGAGCTCGGTGTGATTTCACCAACTGAGTTCATTCCAGTGGCCGAAGAATCTGGTGCCATCAACAAGCTTGGCGCGTGGGCACTGGCCGAAGCATGCAGCGAAGCCGCAAAATGGCCTAACCATCTCACCGTTGCGGTGAATATTTCTCCTGAGCAATTTTACAATGGCACATTGATCACTGATGTGCACAATGCATTGGAGCTATCAAGTTTTCCGGCATATCGTTTGGAATTGGAAATCACCGAAAGCACAATGCTCAAAGACTCCGAGATGGTGTTGTCGCAACTCAATTCATTGCGCGATATGGGTTGCGCAATTGTGCTGGATGATTTCGGCACTGGATATTCAAGTCTTAGCTATTTGTGGAAATTTCCATTTTCGAAACTCAAGATTGATCGATCATTTGTGCAGGCTCTCGATAGCACGCATCTGGTGCGCGGCATGCTGCGTTCGATTATAGATCTATCTCGAAATCTTGGCCTTAAAATTACCGCAGAAGGTATTGAAACTCCAGAACATGTAGCTTTGCTGCGAGAATTTGCTTGTGACTACATACAGGGATTTTTGACCGGAAAACCAACCAGCACACAGGAACTTCCTGCAGTGATTATTAGAAACTTTGCCAGCCAGTTGCAGGAACAACCTCATGTCGTTTCAAAAACCCCCGCTGCACAAATGAAAGCTCAACCGCTTTAGCCGGACCGATAAGTGATGAGCCCTCCAAATTTACCTTTCAGAGAGCTGCCGATTTTAAAAGCAGTGTCGCATATTTTGGGTGGTGTGAAAGCCCATTGGCGTCCCATGTTAAATCTGGCCCTGCCCTGGATAGCTCTGATCACGTTGCTCAATGTAGTTGCGGTGCGCGCATATCCATCGCAACCTTCTTCAACACCACAGTTTAATCTCAACTGGATCGACTACGTAATTTTTTTCTTGAACCTGCTTGCAACAGCTTCCGTTGCTGTATCATGGCACCAATTCATTTTACGTGACGCTCCGTTGAATGCCGTCAAACCATATCGCTTGGATAAAACTGTTCGGTTTTATTTCATGCGCATCATTTTAATCAATGGTATTTGTTTTATACCGTTAGTCACACTGGCCGTTTTGTTGGGATTAGTACCATCAGTATTATGGCCGATCATTATTGCTTTGCTCATACAGCTTACAGTTTTTGCTTACCGGATTTCACTTTGCTTACCCGCAATAGCCATCGGCAACATGGATGTCGGAATGAAGGAATCGCTTGATGTCACCCGCGGCAATAATTTGCGCGTTCTTGGCCTGCTGGCACTCATTTATCTCATTCTTGCAATCGTACTTCTGGTGTTTGCAATCGCAATCAATATTCTTCAGCTCATCAATCCAACACTTGGATCAATAGGCGTGTTTATATTCGGAATTCCCGTCGTTTTCTTCAACATGATGATGGCCGTTTCACTACTGACATCACTCTACGGCTTCTTCATCGAAAAGCGCGAATTTTAATCCGCAAACGGATCCTTCATCAAAATCGTATCTTCACGCTCAGGCGATGTTGAAAGCAAGGCAATGGGGCATTGGATCAGCTCTTCCAAATAGCGCACATATTTCACAGCTTGCGCCGGAAGTGCCGACCATGATCTGGCACCAGCCGTGGTTCCTTTCCAGCCCTCAAAGCTTTCATAAATCGGCTCAACCCGTGCCTGTTGATCTTCCGCTGCTGGAAACAGATCAATGCGCTTGCCATCAAGCTTATAACCAACGCTCACTTTGATTTCATCAAGCCCATCGAGAACATCAAGCTTGGTGAGCGCGATGCCTTGAATGCCAGAGGTTTTAATCGCTTGCCGCACCAGCACCGCATCAAACCAACCCACACGGCGCTTGCGGCCAGTCACCGTGCCAAATTCATGACCGCGTGCACCAATCCACTCACCCACATCATTGGCCTGCTCTGTGGGGAAAGGCCCAGAGCCAACACGTGTTGTGTAAGCTTTGCAGATTCCTAAAACATAACTCACAGCCGATGGCCCTAAACCAGACCCTGCCGCCGCCTGCCCCGCCACAGTGTTGGAAGATGTGACATAAGGATATGTGCCATGATCAATATCAAGCAATATGCCTTGTGCGCCTTCAAACAAAATCCGCTTGCCGTCGCGGCGCATGTCATCCAGCTTGGCCCACACGGCATCAGAAAACGGCAAAATTTTTGGCGCAATTTCAGCAAGCTGCGCCATGATTGATGCAGCAGTATGTTCAGGCTGCCCCATGCCACGGCGCAATGTATTGTGATGGTTCAGCATCCGGTCGATCTTGGGGCCAATGGTTGCCAAATCTGCGAGGTCATTCACGCGAATAGCGCGTCTGCCAACCTTGTCTTCATAGGCCGGGCCAATGCCGCGCCCAGTCGTTCCAATCTTGCCATCACCCGCTGCGGCTTCGCGCAATTTATCAAGCTCGCTGTGGAGTGGCAAAATCAATGTGGCATTGCCAGCAATGCGCAAATTATCGCGCGAGATGTGAACACCCTGTTTGGTCAGCTTTTCAATTTCTGCAATCAATGCCCAAGGGTCAATCACCACACCATTACCGATGACGGAAAGCTTGCCTGGCCGCAAAATGCCCGATGGCAACAGCGATAACTTATAAGTCACGCCATTGATGACCAGCGTGTGCCCAGCATTGTGTCCGCCTTGAAACCGCACCACCACATCAGCGCGTTCCGAAAGCCAATCGACAATTTTTCCCTTGCCCTCATCGCCCCATTGCGCGCCGACAACTGCCACATTGGCCATAGTTCAAACCCTCTTAAACACGACTACGGCTCCTGCCAAGATTCTGGCGGAGCCGTTGCAGGGTCTTACACCAAAAAGGGGGCAGTGCAACCCAGCTGTGTTGGGCTGTGGGTTAAGCTGGATATCCGCTTTTGGCGTGAAAGCGGACATGGGGAGAAAATTGAGTTACTTCCGAGTCTGACCCGGAGCGGTCGCTGGCGCGCCACGGACTTGTTGGAACGAACCAGATCAGGTATTTGCACGATCACTTCAGCACATTTCGCAGATAGGGGTCGTCATGAAAGTTTTTTGGTCGTGGCAAAGCGATCTACCGGGCAAGATCAGCCGGCATTTCATTCGTGATGCTTTGGATCAGGCCATCGCGGAATTGAATGCCACCCTCGCCATTGAAGAACCGGAGCGTGAGAATGACGTTTCTCTGGACCATGATCGGAAAGGAACGCCAGGCTCGCCAGCGTTGGCGGAACTTATTTTCGAGAAGATTCGCAGCGCTGACGTCTTCGTCGCCGATGTCACACCGGTCGGCCAGACGGCTGCCAACCCGGCGAAGAAGCTGATCAACGCCAATGTGGCTATCGAGTTGGGCTTTGCCCTTGGCGCGCACTCTGATCGCAAGCTTTTGATGGTGATGAACTCGGCATACGGTGAGCGAGAAGATCTGCCGTTCGATCTGAAGCACAAGGCAGGCCCGATCATGTATCGGCTGGAGGAGAGGGCGGACAGGGCAACGAAGGACGTGGCAAATAAGCAGCTCGTCGGAGAGTTCAAGACCGCGCTGCGCGCTTTCCTCGAGGTGCCCCTTCCAGCGACTCCCCTATTTGAGCGCACGCTGGCTGTTGCCGACGATGCATCTCGATACTTTAAAATTACAGATGCGCTTGTCGACAGGCAAGGCAGCTATAGTCAATCGGCGGCTTCTTTCTCTGTTCGAGACGGGCCGTTGGTTTACTTGCGAATGTCGCCATCAAAGCACGTGAAGATCTTGTCGTTTCCGGATGTGCTGGATGCCGTGAAACAGGGTCATTTGCAGCCCTTCACTAGCAGTTGGAGCAGCCAGAACAGGGAAGTGAACAGCTTCGGGGCCATCGCATACAACGCCATCGAAGACGAGAACCGGATACTGAATGCCACCCAGTTGTTCAGGAACGGCGAGCTCTGGGGTTTCAATGCCTACTTGCCGATGCCGATGCAGAAGCCAGACGAGGCTCCACCGGGCATCTGGGCACGTGAGATGGAAACGGTCTATATTCAAAGCCTGCAGATGTATGTCGGATTCCTGCAAGCGCAACTCAAATGCGAGCCCCCGTTCGAGATCGAGGCGGGTCTAAGTGCTGCTCGCAAGCTCAGCCTCTATGTCTCGAACGGCCAAACGACGCGGGTTACGGGTCCGTTCTTAACGGACGAAGTCAGCGTACGGGAGCGTCTATATACTGCCACAAAGGAAGATATCGACAGGGCATTGCTCAAGATTTTCGAAGGATTCTTCGAAGCCGTCGGTGAGCGTCGACCTCAAGGGTTTAACAATTTTCCCGAACGGAAGGCATGATTGGCACACCGTCCGATCACTATGATAGCACGATTAATTAATTTCAATCCCAGCTGTCATGTCTGAATAGAAAACACTGACACCATAACCGAACCGTTTTTTGTACAACATGAGGTTTTATGGGAATAGAATTTCCAGCTTTGCGATAACTTTCGCCACTTCTTCTACTGGCCCATCTCGTCAGTGTTGCCATTCGGTTTTCATGTCCACAATACACTAAAATCCAGTCATATCTTCGGCGTTGCGGGTCAGCTCAATTTACCAATCGCGCTGACCCATGCACATTACTCGTTCAGACTGATATTGGCTGATTTCGGCGAAGTCACTTTGTAGCCTGTCTTAATCGCCTTCTCTGCCTTTGGTTCCAAATCAAAATTCCAAGCCAAAACGCCACGTTTTTTATCCAAATCTGTGATGGAGGGTTCCGTCATCCCACCGA
>CAXTKH010000091.1:0-11153 GCA_964244815.1 uncultured Aestuariivirga sp.
GCAGTGAGCGCTAACCGTGCGCCCCAGGCCCTCAGTGAGCGGTGTATAGGTCGGGGGAAGGCAAAGTGTCAAGCGTCGTGTTTAAAAAAAATGACTTATTTTATAAGCCATTGTTACAATTGAATTATAATTCATTTCGCGAGCTGAGAACTTATCAATTTCTACGAGCCGTCACGTAATTTTTATAAAAATCAGCTGGGCAACACTCACGCAGACTGAATTAGTTCCATCTTATTTGCGAAATTTACCCATCAAAACACACTGTTGTCTTGTTTTGACTCAGTTTTTCACCTCTTTATGGTTAACCAAAGGGAAACAAATTCCTGCCAAGTTACGACCAAGAGCTCAGCCCTTCTGGCAGCCTAAAAGGTTGACAAGAGGATAGCTCGAGAGGCATTGTCCGGCAAAAAACCGGGCTGGCCTGAATTGCGTCATAATTGTGGTGTTTCAGCTAGTCTTCAAGAGTTTTAGTCTGAGATAAATCCAGGGGATTCGTTACAGTTGCAAAGTCAGCGTAAAGCCAGACAGTTGGTACCAAGGCCGGAAACATTTGTTGCCGTGCCCAAAAAAGCCGATGTTGCTGCCTTTGATTTGGAGACTTCTTTTTTGGAAGAAGGTACCAATCAGCGCTGGCTATTAACAAGTTGCATTGCAGGTATTGCTGGAACACTTATTGTTGGTGGTTCAATGCTTGGTTTGTTTGGGCATAATATACGCCCAACCGACGCATCAGCCGCAGTGGAAATGAAAGCAGAAATCTCAACTCCACTCATTCAACTAGCTCCGGAAAATCCCAACCACGAAATCAAAGCTGAAGTTATCGCCGAGCGTGACTTGGATGCGGGCTATGCCTATCCAAAGATTACATCCGACGAATTGCCGTATTCCAAGAACAAAACCACGGTTCTTGATGCTGAAATCATTTCGGTCTCGCGCCAAAGCGAAAATATCACCACCATCAGCAAGACCCCACCACCAGAACCCGTCGATGAAACCTTCCGCCTGGCCAAGGGTTCGACTCTTGTCGAAGAACTAGCCAACCGCGGTGTACCTGAAGCCACAGCTGAAGCTCTTGCTGCCTCTATCGATCCAGTATTTCCGCTCTCGCGCATTGCACCTGGTACAAAATTCGAAGTCACCTTTGATCGTCAGATCGATTTTTATGGCCGCGAAGTCACCTTCCCTGTTGAAGTCACTTTTAAAACAGATTCAAACGAGACCGTAACAGTTGATAGCGACGAAGACGGCCAATTTGCCACTCAGATTGACGGCGCGCCAACGCCAGACTCACCCAAGGTGGCAGAAAAACCATTAGTAACCCAATTCCGCAACGTCGCTCAAATCGGTGCCAGCCTTTATTCAACTGCTAAAGACAATAAGATCCCAGATTACATCGTTGGCGAGTTTACCCGCGTGTTCTCATATGATGTGGATTTTCAACGTCAGGTCAAAGCCAGCGACACCTTTGAAGTGTTCTTCGGCAATCCGTTCACCGGCACCTCAAACAAACGTAAAGTTCTGCATTTTGCAAAACTCACAAGTGATGGTGAAACCCGTGTTTATTACCGTTTCACTACAAGTGACGGTCAAACTGCTTACTTTGACGAGAACGGCAGAAGTGCGGCACGTTCACTTTTGAAAACACCGGTATCAGGTGCCAAACTCACATCAGGCTTTGGCATGCGCATCCATCCATTGCTGGCCTACTCTAAAATGCATGCAGGCGTTGACTTTGGCGCGCCCTCGGGCACACCAATCCACGCCGCTGGTGATGGCGTAGTGGCCCAAGCTGGCCGCGAAAGTGGCTATGGCAACGTGGTCGAGATCAAACATAACGCCACATATAGAACAATGTACGCCCACATGCGCAGCTTTGCTGCCGGCATTCGCGCTGGCGTTCGTGTCAATCAGGGCCAGGTGATCGGCTATGTGGGCACTACAGGCCGTTCAACTGGCCCGCATTTGCATTATGAGGTCCGCATCAACGACCGCCCAATCAACCCAACCAGCATCAGAACCGCAGGCGGCAATCAACTTGCGGGCAAAGATTTGTTGAACTTCAAATTAAACAAGCAGCGTATTCTGACCATGATGCAAAATGCACCATCAGCTGCCTTGGTGGCACAAGCTAATCAATAAAACCAAATTCGCGCTGCACCTTCTTTGTTAAATTGAGTGCAGCCAAGCGGTGGCTTTCGCGCAAATAATCTTTGAGAGCCGCATCATCCATGCTTTCATCGTTGAAGTATTGAATCCACGACATCCCGCGCGAAGCGAGATAAGGCGCCGGCCTCAAACCCTTCTGTGATTTCAAAAGATCAAAGCTGAAACGCGAACACTTGAACGAAACTTGAAAGCCATTGTCTTCGCGCGCCAACGCAAATACTTTCGTTGCCACTTTCCAAACATGCGCCCCGCCCCATTGCACCACAGTGTTTGTATGCGGTAATGATTTGCAGAACTTATTATATTCGGAAAGCGTCATGGTTTCATAAGCGCGGCGATGCGAGATTGAACCAGTGTATCGGCCTCGCTTTCAAGCTCACGAAAAACGTCAATAACGCGCATGCCAAATTCCGTCACATGCGCCCCGCCGCCGCCGCTGCCACCAGCCACAGCCTCAATCACATCGCGCCCAAACATGTGATTGAGCTCATCCATCAACAGCCAGGCACGACGATAGGACATATTCATCTTGCGCGCCGCCGCCGAGATAGATCCGGTCTCACCCACCAATTCAAGCAGCCGAACTTTGCCCCGACCAAGTTTAAGGTCATTGGCAAACTCGACTTTGATTGCAGCTTTGGGTTTTTCAGAAACAGTCATGGCGGCACCTTAATTCATGCCGCCACAACCGCAATTGCTTTGTTAATGTACTGTAATTGGTCCACTGGCCTTAGGCAAATCGCCCACAACAACACCATTAAACGTAAACAGCCCATCCTTGGCGCCCACTTCAACAGTGTCACCGTCTTTAACATGGCCCGCCAAAATTTCCTGCGCCAATGGATCTTGCACTGATTTTTGAATGACCCGCTTCAAAGGCCGTGCCCCGTAAGCCGGGTCATAACCTTTCTGCGCCAGCAATTCGCGCGCTGCCGGATCAAGTGTTACTTCAATCTTCCGTTCACTGAGCAATTTTTTCAAACGCAGCAACTGAATATCAACAATTGATCCCATATGAGCACGCTTCAACCGGTGGAACAGAATGATCTCGTCGAGACGGTTCAGGAACTCTGGGCGGAACGCACCTTTCACAACACCCATCACCTGTTCGCGCACCTCATCAACATCCTGGTTCTCACCAAGTGCAACAAGATATTCCGAACCAAGATTCGAAGTCATGATGATCAAAGTGTTTTTAAAATCCACGGTGCGCCCCTGACCATCTGTCAAGCGGCCATCATCAAGAACTTGCAACAACACGTTGAACACATCGGGATGCGCTTTTTCAACTTCATCAAATAGCACAACCTGATATGGCCTGCGCCGCACAGCTTCTGTCAAAGCGCCACCCTCGTCATAACCTACATAACCCGGAGGTGCACCAATCAGCCGCGATACAGAATGCTTTTCCATATATTCCGACATATCAACGCGCACCATCGCATGTTCATCATCAAACAGATAAGAAGCCAGCGCCTTGGTCAGCTCGGTCTTGCCAACACCGGTTGGCCCTAAGAACATGAACGAGCCAATGGGTCGATTAGGATCTTGCAAGCCTGCGCGCGAACGGCGCACAGCCGTGGCCACAGCTTCAACAGCTTCAGCCTGCCCCACAACACGCTTTCCAAGCTCTTCTTCCATTTGCAGCAGGCGGTCGCGCTCACCAGCCAGCATTTTATCAATCGGAATGCCAGTCCAGCGTGAAACCACTTGAGCGATATGAGCTTCCGTCACAGCCTCTTCGAGCATCTGCGAACCGCCCTGCTCTTCAGCAGCAGCGAGTTTTTTCTCAAGGCTTGGTATCGTCGCGTAGGCCAGTTCACCAGCTTTGGCAAAGTCGCCCTTGCGCTGCGCCAATTCCAAATCACGCCGTGCGGTTTCAAGCTCTTCTTTCACTTTCGAAGCAGCAGCGAGCTTCTCTTTTTCGGCCTGCCAGTTGCGCGTCATGACGGCCGATTTCTCTTCCGTCTCGGTCAATTCTTTTTCCAATTTGCCCAAGCGATCTTTGGAAGCCGTATCGGTTTCCTTTTTCAAAGCCACACGTTCAATCTGCAACTGCATGATGCGGCGGTCGAGTTCATCCAGCTCTTCAGGCTTTGAATCCACTTGCATGCGCAGCCGCGAACCCGCCTCATCCATCAAGTCGATGGCTTTATCGGGCAAGAAGCGATCAGAAATATAACGGTTGGAAAGTTGGGCCGCAGCAACGATGGCCGAATCCGTAATGCGCACACCATGATGCAGTTCATATTTTTCTTTAATGCCGCGCAAAATTGAAATGGTATCTTCCACCGATGGCTCATTCACAAAGATCGGCTGGAAACGCCGAGCTAAAGCCGCATCTTTCTCAACATGTTTGCGATATTCATCAAGAGTTGTGGCACCCACGCAGTGAAGTTCGCCGCGTGCCAACGCGGGCTTGAGCAGATTAGAAGCA
Organism: uncultured Aestuariivirga sp.; assembly: GCA_964244815.1. Lineage (GTDB taxonomy): Bacteria > Pseudomonadota > Alphaproteobacteria > Rhizobiales > Aestuariivirgaceae > Aestuariivirga. The sequence goes on from CAXTKH010000091.1 coordinate 4,604, forward strand.
TCCATGGCCCCTTCGGCTTTGCCAGCGCCCACAAGAGTGTGCATTTCATCAATGAATAGAATAATCCCGCCATCAGCAGATGTGACTTCGGATAAAACCGCCTTCAAGCGCTCTTCAAATTCGCCCCTGAATTTAGCGCCCGCAATCAGCGAGCCCATATCAAGTGCCAATAATTTCTTGTCTTTCAAAGATTCGGGCACATCGCCTTTAATGATGCGCAGCGCCAAACCTTCAGCGATAGCCGTTTTGCCAACACCAGGTTCGCCGATCAAAACCGGATTGTTCTTCGTACGGCGTGAGAGAACCTGAATGGTGCGCCTGATTTCTTCATCACGCCCAATCACCGGGTCAAGCTTCCCTTCTCGGGCAGCGTCAGTCAGATCACGCGCATATTTTTTAAGAGCATCATAACCCTGCTCTGCCGATGCAGAGTCAGCCGTGCGCCCTTTGCGGATCGCGTTAATAGCTGTGTTCAAACCTTGGGCTGTAACGCCTGCGGCCTTCAAAGCTTTTTGCGCCTCTGAAGTTTCGACCGCCAAAGCCTGCAATAGACGTTCAGCCGAAACATAAGAATCGCCAGCCTTTTCGGCAATCTTCTGCGCCGATTCAAAAACCCGCGCCATTTCAGGTGATAAATAAACCTGGCCAGCTCCGCCGCCTGAAACTTTAGGCGTTTTAGCTAAAACCGCTTCTACAGTCCGCAAAGCCGCGCGCGAGTCTCCGCCCGCTGCATTGATCAACCCAGCCGCCAGCCCTTCCTCATCATCCAGAAGAACTTTCAAAACATGTTCAGGTGAAAATCGTTGGTGGCCCTCGCGCAAGGCCAAAGATTGCGCCGATTGAATAAACCCGCGCGAACGCTCGGTATATTTTTCAAAGTCCATAATATGCTCCTTAAGGCATTTCCTGGTCAAACCCCGAAGGCATAAAATCAGGAACCCATTTCAGAGCAGAATGTGGGATGGAAGGTTAAACTGCGCAAGAGGAGAAGCAAAAAGAACGATGCATCTCATGTTTTATAGATTAAAATAGCCCGTCATTCCCGCTCTGGCGGGAATGACGGATAATAAGGTTTTGTTAAAAACTCAACTTAGAAACATCACTCGTCGCTTTGTGCTGGCTCAGGAGCTGCTGCTACATCCGCCTCAACCCGCGGCTTGCGCGGCGCACGAACCCGGCGTGCCACTGGAGCTTCAGCTTCCGGCATCGCTTCGGCAACCGGATCATCATTCACAACGGGAGTTGGACGCTGGAGGAAAGATGGCGCCTCCCATTGGCCTGAATGATCTTCCTGAGACACAACTGCAGGAGCTGGGGCCGTTTCAGCCATAGGTGCCGAACCCTCAACTGGCGCAGCATTCACAAAGCCATCCTGATTGCCATTATTGTCATAACGATCATTGCGGCGGTTCTGCCAACGATTGCGATTATTGTTGTTGCGGTTGTTGTTATCGCGGTTGTTGTTGCGGTTATTATTGCGCTGTTGCCCTTCAGCTAAAGGCTGACTGAAATTCGGATCGCCTGCAGCGGCATCAAATGGTTCAGCTCCTTCAACACCAGCTGGTGTTTCGGGATTGCCATTTTCAGAACCTTCATCATCATTATTAACGCCAATTTCCTGGCCTTCTTCATCATATTCATCTTCGCCTAGCTTCCTTGGCATCACCAAAGATTGCCCAATCGGCTGACTAGCCGCCCATAGGCGGTAATAATGTTCGGCATGCTGGTAATAGCTTTCCGCCGCAACACTATCGCCTGAACTCTGTGCATCACGGCCCATTTGCATGTATTTTTCAGCGATGGTCTGCGTGGTTCCACGCAGCTTTACATCTGGGCCATTCGAATCAAACACTTTATTGTTTGGGCTTCCGCCGCCACCCGTGTTGCGCCGGTTATTATTGTTATTATTGTTGCGATTGCGGTTACGGTTATTGTTATTTTTGTGTTGGCCGGGGCGCATAAAATTATTATTCACGTGAACGATCCATCCTCATGGAAAGGCGCTAGCGCGAGAATTCTGAGCTCGCACCTGATCGCCGATTTCTAAAACAAAAGCCAAAAAAGCCGTGATAGTCTAAACACCTTGGTTGAATTTTATCCCTGCCAGCAAACGAATTTCCACTATGGAACCGTAAGTCACCACCTGCGCTATCAACGACATGTCTGATTTGAGCGAAAAGCTTCAAATCCACATTGCGCGCGATTCTTCGCAAAAGGCACCGGGAATTGCAAAACGCTTTTAGCTGAGGTTTTGCCAAATACCAAAGGTTTTTTTAGCCTTGGATAATTACAAATGAGCGAGGTTAAAAGCCAGGGCCCTTATATGCCCTCCAAGATCATATTTTTGGTCTCTGAATTGAAAGCCTTGGGCTAAGAAGATTTGGATAACATTGGCACTCTGCCCCGCCCCAATTTCCAATATGACAGTTCCCTGAGGGTTCAAACGCTCTGCTGAACCAATAGCAATCGCGCGGTAAGCCTCGAGACCATCCCCTCCGCCGTCAAGTGCCAGATGCGGATCGAAGTTTTGGACTTCAAGGGAAAGTTCAAGAATATCGCCGCGCGGGATATAGGGTGGGTTGGAAATAATGAGATCAAATTTTTCCGAAACACCATCAAACCAAGCGCCATTATGAAAAGCCAACCGACCCTCAACACCAAGCGTTTGGGCATTTGCCTTGGCGATTTCTATTGCATCGGTGGAAAGGTCAACCGCAATGCCCGACCAATTTGGGCGTTCAGCAAGCAATGTGATCGCAATAACCCCACTGCCTGTTCCCAGATCAAGAATGCGCATGGGCTCTTCGCCTGTTAGCTGAAGTGTCAATTCGATAATCGTTTCAGTATCAGAACGTGGGTCAAGCACTGCGGGCGAGACCTTAAATGACCGACCATAAAATTCTCGCTCACCAAGAATTCGAGTGACCGGTTCATGCTGCAACCGACGATCAATGAAACTTTTGAATCTTGAAATTCTATCCCCGACTAAAACCATGTCGGGTTCGGCAATCAATTGTTCATGCGTCAACCCACTGGCCGCTTGCAAAAGCAAACGTGCGTCTAATGCCGATAACTCAATATCCGCGTCAAACAGAGATTTACGCGCCTCCTGCAGCAATGCTGCAATGGTCTCAGCTTTCTTCATCCATCTGCGCCAGAAGATTGGCTTGATGTTCTGTAATCAAAGCGCGGATCACATCCTCAAGCGCTGGGCCTTCAACAATTTCAGGTAATTTATAAAGCGTGAGATTGATGCGGTGATCAGTGAGGCGACCTTGTGGGAAATTATAGGTGCGAATGCGTTCGGAACGATCGCCCGAACCCACTTGGCCTTTGCGTGTTGCCGAGCGCTCAGAATCAATGCGCTCGCGTTCACGCTCAAAAAGCCTGGCGCGCAGAACTTTCATGGCTTTGGCCTTGTTTTTGATCTGCGATTTTTCGTCTTGCTGCGAAACCACAACACCCGTTGGAATATGGGTGATGCGAACCGCGCTATCCGTCGTGTTTACAGATTGCCCGCCGGGGCCTGAGGATCTGAAAACGTCAATGCGCAAATCCTTATCTTCAATCTTGATATCAACTTCTTCAGCTTCCGGTAAAACCGCCACTGTTGCAGCCGAAGTGTGAATACGCCCTTGGGTTTCGGTTGCTGGCACACGTTGAACTCTATGAACCCCTGATTCAAATTTCAAATTGGCATATGCGCCTGCGCCAAAAATATTGGCGATGATTTCCTTGTAACCACCATGCTCGCCGTCCGATGCCGAAATGATTTCAACCTTCCAACCTTTGGACTGAGAATAGCGCTGATACATCCGGAACAAATCGCCAGCAAAAATGGCTGCTTCATCACCACCGGTTCCACCGCGCACTTCGAGGATTACGTTACGTTCGTCAGCCGAATCTTTTGGCAGCAGCAAAATGCGCATGTCTTGTTCCAGCTGATTGATGCGTTCATCGAGCAAAGGCTTTTCGGTTTCAGCCATTTGCGCCAATTCGCCACCAGCACTGAGCATTTCAGATAAGCCATCACGCTCGCCATAAGCAGATTTGAGCGCCATGGCACCTTTGGCCATGGGTTCAATTTCGGCATAGTCTTTAGAGAGCTTAACAAATGCTTCGCCCGTGGCACCGCTGGAGAGCGCGTGCTCGACAGAGGCATAACGTTCGATAAGGCGGTCGAGTTTTTGAACTTGAATGGCAGACATGAAAGGGCTTCTAGCTCAGAGGCCCCTTATTCGCCAAGGAAACAAATTAGCCCTTCTGTTTAGCCTGCAAAGCGGCAATATCCAAATTTTCACCCACCAGAATTTTACCAGAAGGCCCAAGTGGCCCCATTTCCTTGCCGTCGATCACATAGCTGATCCGGCCACCATCCCGCGAAAGGGCAATCAGGCCGTCTTTGTTCGGAACGCGGTAAGTATCGCCCGGATTGAGCATTTGGGTGATGAGCACATTGCCCTTGGCATCTTCGATGCGCAGCCAAACCGAAGACTTGGCTTTCAAAACAACGCGAGCATCAGAATTATCTGCGCCATAAACGCGGCCTGTTGCTGTGTCCGCACTTGCCACTTGCTTTGGAGCCTTAACTTTGGCTGAGCCGATTGGTTCTGGGATTTGCTCTTGAATAAATGCACCCATGGCATCTGGATCTTCAGCTGCAGCCAATGGGGCTTCGCTGGCTGGAAGGGGCGGAACATCTTCCGCACTAGCTGCCTGTGGCGCACCTGTAATCGGCTCTTGCGTAACGGTCACTTGAGCTGCTTCTGGCCCGGTTGAAGCCGTGGGCATATTGTCAACTGCCGGTGCTGCAGGGGCTTCCGCAATCTGCTGCGTTGGCTCGACTTGTGCTGATGGCGAAGACATCATCCAGTTACCAGCAGAATAGACCATAAACAGCGCAAAGGCGGAAGCGATCATGCCACCTGGGCCGCCGGGGAAGTTCGACAGCTTGATATTCAGCGACGGAATTTTTGGCATTTTGCCAAAGCGCAAAATCTTGGCGCTGGATAAAACCGGCGGATTGGCCGGATGGAAATTTTTGCGCGCCACAGGTGGCGGCGGCATGAATGATCCCAAATGTTGGATCAGTGGCTCAGGGTCAAACCCCAGCAAATTGGCATAAGCCGCAATCATTTCCAGCGCTTCCAAGCGCGGCGGCATGCAGGTGAGATCGCCCAGTTCAATAGCTTCAAGGTGATAAGGGTGAACGCCGGTCAATTCGCTGGCGTCATCTAGGGTCATTCCGCGGGTTTCCCGCTCGCGTTGCAAAAACCAGCCAGCCTCGCCCGCCGGATCCATCTTGCCATCTGGCCGTTTACGCGCTGCTGAAGCAAACATTTGCGGCTCGGCGCGGGTTTTTGAGGGTTCCAGTGTTTCAATATCCATGGGCTTGTACTCTCTACGCAACTGTTACACCCGGGTGTGCGGGTTTATGATGGCTCAACCATGAACAAAAATGGTGAACGCACCCCTAACAAAAAATAGTTCTTGATTTGTTCTTAGTTTAGGACTATATAGTTTTGAGGCCAGCTTTTCGGAGCCAGCTGTTTGACATTGTGAATAGTATTTCCCCGAAGCGAATGGGACCGACGCTTCAAAACGGGGAAAACCCGCGCCCGGCTGGACGCAGCTGGGGGTTGGGGTTAATTTTAGGAGTGGGTGAGTTTGATTTTTTACGACTTGCGGAAAAGCAGGACTTTTTTGTATTTCGATATCCATACAAAAGGACTTCAGTCCAAAGCAAAATATTTAGTGATATCTAACTAAATATAAACATGTATATGTTTTTTTATTAATTTAGCTTATCATTGGCTACAATTACCTACACTTTGGAGAGATTAATGGATCCCTATCGCAATCCTTTTGCCCCAGGAGCAGGAAGCAGACCCCCTGAGTTGGCCGGCCGTGATGATATTTTAGAGCTAGCTAAGATCTCATGCGGCCGCGCCTTACTCGGCCGAAATGCAAGATCAATGATGCTTCTAGGCTTGAGAGGAACTGGTAAGACCGTTTTGCTCAATGAGATCGGTCGAATTGCGGAAGACCAAGGCTATTTTATCTCAAAAATAGAAGCACCAGAGCACCAGAGCCTCGCGCGCCTCCTCTATCCAGAGATGAGGAAAATATTGCGCTCATTGTCAACAATAGAAGCCGCAAAGCAATTAGCAATGCGCGGGCTTAGAGGGCTTCGAGGCTTTGCGTCAATTTTTAAGATCGAAGTAGCAGGTGCTGAAATTGGCATTGAACCCGAACCAGGTCTTGCGGACAGCGGCGATCTTCAATTCGATCTTCCAGATTTGTTCACGACAATTGGGAAAGCGGCGCAAGCTGGGAAGAAAGGTTGGGTGCTACTGATCGACGAAGTGCAATACCTGTCGGAACCTGACCTCTCTGCTCTAATTGTGGCAATTCACAGAGTCTCACAAGAAGGCTTGCCCATCATTATGGCAGGAGCAGGCCTTCCACAAACTGCCCGCTTAGCAGGAGAGGCAAAATCCTACGCCGAGCGACTATTCCACTATTCCGGGGTAGGTGCGCTCGATCAAAT
>CAXTKH010000092.1:0-10957 GCA_964244815.1 uncultured Aestuariivirga sp.
TAGGCTTTTCAGCCATTCATACGGCGAAAGACTATAAGCGCGCTTCGGCAGTGATTGATCAATTGTTGGATGAAATCGGCGAAGACGAAAATCATCCACTGGCGGATGTGCTGGATTATCTCGCCAATCAGATTGTGGTCTACGAAGCTGAACATACCGAGATTCCTGATGCTGAACCACGAGAGGTGTTACGCTTTTTGATGGAACAGCAAGGTCTAACGCAATCTGACCTCGCCGATTGCGCGCCTCAAAGCAGGGTGTCCGAAATTTTGAATGGCCACCGCGATATTAGCAAGGATCTTGCCAAGGCGCTGGCAGCAAAGTTTGAAGTTAATGTTGGTGTGTTTATTTGAATTCAAAATATTCATCAGCCCAATACCCGCGTCTTAGTCATTTCACGATGCGGTATTCCTGCGTCCAAAAATTCAGGTCCTTCCTCAACATAACCGAGTTGCTTGTAAAATTTTAGTGCGTGAGTCTGGGCTTGCAGAATGAAACGCCTGCAGTGTGAGAGTTCGGGAGCAATTTCGATCGCGCTCATCAATTGGATACCCAGCCCCAAACCTCTGTGAGATCGCAGAACTGCGACGCGACCGATCTTGGCCGTATCGCCATCTTCTAAAAGAACGACACGCGCGGTGCCAATCGGGATGCTCCCGATAAACGATTGAAAATGAAACGCAATGCTATCGTATTCATCGCGCTCCATGTCTTCAGGCACGTTTTGTTCATCGACGAAAACCTGCGAGCGAATTTTGAAACAATTTTCGAGCTCTTGAGTTGATGTCGCCAGAATAGTTTTGCTCACTTCAAAGACATCACATATTCAGCAATCGCAGCGATATCTGCCTCAGGCAACCGCGCGATATTCCTCCGCACTTCGCCCATGCCGCCGGAGGACATTTTATCGTAGCCTAGTTCTTCGCCATTTTGAAAGGCCAGAACCAAATCCTTTGCGTCCTTATAGCGCTTGCGCTCGGCAAGATCGCGAAGGGATGGAACAGTGCCTTTGCCTTCGGGGTGGGGGCCGCCTTGGAACATGCGGGACTTATTGCTGGTCATGAAAATGGTTCTGGGTGTATGGCATTCGGTGCAATGGCCGGGGCCGTTTACGAGGTAGGCGCCGCGGTTCCAGCTTGGCGTTTGATTGGCATCATCCACAAATTGAGTATTGTCCAAACCAATCAATTTCCAAATCCCCAAGCCACGGCGGACGACAGGGAGCGCCAGCACTTCATTTGGCTTGGTGGTGTTCCTTACGGGTGGCAGCGAATCCAGATAGGCTTTGATGTCGAGCACATCTTCCACTTTCATGTGGGCATAAGATGTGTAGGGAAATGCGGGGATTAAATGCGCGCCGTCAGGGTGCAAACCCTTTTGCATGGCATTCACAAAATCAACATTGTTCCATTTGCCAAGTCCGGTTTCTGAGTCCGGTGTTAGATTTGGCGGATATAAAACGCCGATAGGGGTGACAAGTGGCTTGCCGCCCGCAGGAACCGCAGCATCGGCTTCCGAGGCGTGGCACGAAATACAGCCGCCAATATTATAAAGCAGTTTGCCATTTTCGAGATTGGCCGTGTGAGCAGGAATATCGGCTGCCACAAACGGGTGCGGCGCTGATGCTACCCAAAAGATCAAAAGCCCTGACACTGCGACCAGTGCCAAGGCTTTCAACTTACGTCTACTAAAGATTCTTAGTTTCACTTATCAGGCGCGCGGAATTTTTCGTGGCAACCGCCGCAAGCAGCGCCCAGAGCTGGGAACTTCGCTTTGAAACCAGCTTCATCAGTTGTGGCGGCAAGTTCTGTGAAGGCTTTATATTCTGTATTGCCCACAGCTTCGAAGCCTTTTGGATCAGTCCAAATGGCCGGAAGAGCACGGGTTTTCACAGCTTTGCCCACTTTGCTATCTTCTGGCCAGAACTCGGCCCATTTTGCGCATGCAGCTTCCGTCACACCCAAAGCGGTCTTAACTGCGGCAGCATCATAAGGCGCTTCACCTTTGAGCATTGGCACCATAACGCCCATGGCTTTGCCGTTGGCCTTCATGCAGGCTTGACGTGCAGTAATTGCCTCGTCGCCAGCTAGAGCTGCGTAAGCCGCACCGGCACCTAGCGCAAAAACCACTGCGCCGGCCATAAAACCTTTTGAAATCCCTGAAATCATAGACATATTCCTCCATTTTTTGGGTTTAGGCATATTGCCACCAATAGCGTTACAGTTCGAGACTATCTTTTATTCCCGATGTGTCACCACATATTTTCTATGAGGCATTAACCATAAACCATGGCATTTTTGTAACACGCAAATTCGCCACATGAACGCCAGATGAAACCCTAATTCTGGTTTTATTCAGGCTGCGCGCTTTAGGGTGTTCTTAAGTTCAACGCTTTAAGATGATTTCAAAATAGGGATGAAGACCATGGTAAACAACGAACACGTTTCAACGCCTAAACGCCCAACACGCATTAGCCCAGAGCTGGCAGAAGTTCTGAAGATGCTGAGTGCTTTGGAAAACAGAGAAGTGCCAAAGCCTGATCCGAAGGCTGCTTGATTGATAGCAATTTGCATTCCGATTTTCTCTGAAATTCGGAAATTTAGTTTCGAAAAAATTTATATACTAAATCGGCGTTCCAAACCGTAACCGATTTTCACAAATACGATTCAACCTGTTCATTTTTTATCGATCCCTTTGCGTGATCGTCACTACATTCGCGCGAACGGTTTATTTCACTTAGATCGAATGGATTAGCCAAAGCGCCCTCAATGCGGTTTGAAGTCAAACCGCATTGAGGGCGCTTTCTAGCCACACGCGATAGCTTTTCGACTGATTATCAGAGAATTGACCCTACCCTAGTTCGCTTTTTCCCAAGCCGATATTTCGGCCAACAACAGCGTCAACATTGTAACATCGTGAGCTTCGCGCAGGCTGTTGGCCACACTGGCAACGCGGTTGGCACCGAAGTTCAGTGCCAAGCCTTTCAGAGCATGCGCGCAGTGATTGATGAGTTCATTGTCAGCCGCTTGAAAACCGGCAGCCATCGTCAAAGTTAGCTGGCGCATTTCTTCTGCAGCAGTGGCTGATAATCTTTTCCACGAGCCTATTGAAAGAGCGCCGCGTAAAGCTTTTACAACTTCATCTTGATTTACTGCACCCAACTGAATCTTAGGAGCTTCATGCTTTTGTCCAAGTGCCTTGGCCATTGCGGCCATCAGTTCATTGCTGTTGGCTGGCTTTGGCACGGCACTGTCAAATGCATCGCGCCAGTTGGTATGCTCGGTTGAATCAGCGAGAAATGCAGATAAGGCCAAAATCGGTGTGGCATTACAGTGGGCTAGGTCTGCGCGGATTGAACGCGCAGCCGTAACGCCGTCCATCACCGGCATTTCAATATCAAGCAAGATGACATCATAATTATCGTGACGTGCGCATTCGAGTGCGCGTTCGCCATCTTCAACCGCATCAACTTCAAACCCCATGCGCTTCAGCATGGCAGTGGTGATGATGCGAGATGTGGTTTGGTCTTCAGCATAAAGCACACGCCTTGGGCTTCCATCTGGGCGCTTAAATGCTTTTGATTTATTATTTGCCTTGTGAGCGACCATAAACGCAACAAACCTCAACTGTGTTGCGCTCACAGTAGCCGGGCAATCCTTGCGTTAAGTTTTAAGATTTCGTAAAATCCGAACCATGCTTAAGCGTTGGTAAATTTACTTCGTCCCGAACATTCGGTCGCCCGCATCGCCTAAGCCCGGCACAATATAGCCATGATCGTTCAGATGAGAATCGAGTGCTGCTGTGTAAAAAGGCACATCGGGATGTTCCTCATGAAAATGAACAACACCCTCGGGTGCAGCCAATAGAGTGACGAGTCTGATTTCCTTGGCGCCCTTTTCTTTCAGGCGTTTAACCGCTGCTGAAACGGAGTTGCCAGTAGCCAACATTGGATCAACCACGATCGTGCGCCGTTCGGAGATATCCTCTGGAACCTTCATGTAATATTCAACGGGCTGCAAGGTTTTGGGATCACGGTACAATCCGATATGACCCACGCGTGCAGAGGGGATCAAATCCAGCATACCTTCGAGCAGGCCATTGCCCGCACGCAGCACTGAAACGATGACAAGTTTTTTACCTTTTATAATCGGCGCATCCATGGGCGCTACTGGTGTTTCAATGCGCTGGGTGGTCATCGGCAGGTCGCGTGACACTTCATAGGCCATCAGCAACGAGATTTCGCGCAAGAGTTGGCGGAATATCGCCGTGGGTGTAGACTTATCGCGCATCAATGTCAGCTTATGCTGCACCAATGGATGATCGATAATCGTGAAATTTGAAGGTGCTACATAGGCGAATTTTTTTGACATTACTTAACTCCAAACATGGCCATTCATGCCGTCATATGGCCATTGCACACAAGGCTTAAAGGACACACTATCCACACTTTCAAATAAGCCTTGAAGTTGTTATTGCACTGCACTATATACGGTAACATAATTTGTTACATTAGGTTTTACCATGACGCAGCAGGACTACATCGTTCCCAAGGGAACACATATTGGCCATGTGCATTTAAAGGTCGCTGACCTTCAGCGGGCGCTGGATTTTTATTGCGGTGTTCTAGGTTTTGAGTTGCAACAAATGTATGGCGATCAGGCCGCGTTTATTTCGGCTGGTGGTTATCATCATCACATTGGTCTCAACACGTGGGAAAGCAAAGGCGGCAGTCCGCCTCCAGCTGGTACGACTGGGCTCTATCACACGGCAATTTTGTATCCGACGCGGATTGATCTCGCCAACGCATTCAAGCGCGTCTTGCAAAGTGGCCGTCAATTGGATGGCGCTGCTGACCATGGTGTATCAGACGCACTTTACCTGCGCGACCCGGATGAAAATGGCATCGAGCTTTATTGGGACCGCGCGGAAAAAGATTGGCCGCGGGAGCCAGATGGCAAACTGAAAATGATGAACGCGCGTATCGATCTCAAAGCATTATTAGAAACTGCAACCATATAGGAAAATACAATGACTAAAGTTCTCGTTCTCTATTATTCCGCCTGGGGCCACATGGAAGCCATGGCTTATGCTGCTGCTGAAGGTGCCAAGGAAGCTGGTGCTACTGTGACAGTAAAGCGCGTGCCTGAATTGGTTCCTGCTGAAACTGCCAAGGCCATGTATTATAAGATGGACCAAAAAGCCGAGATTGCTACCGTTGATGAGCTACCAAGTTATGACGCCATCATTTTTGGAACGGGCACACGTTATGGCATGATGACAGCGCAGATGAAAAATTTCATTGATCAAACTGGTTCGCTCTGGGCCAAAGGTGCGTTGGTTGGCAAGGTCGGTTCAGCCATGACATCAGCAGCCACTCAACATGGTGGACAAGAAGCTACAGTTCTCTCATTCCATACGGTGATGTTGCATCACGGCATGGTTCTTGTTGGCTTGCCTTATGCTTATGCTGGCCAGATGGGACACGACGAAATTCGCGGCGGTTCGCCTTACGGCGCATCCATGACGACAGGCGGCGACGGTTCACGTCAACCTTCAAAGCAAGATCTGGAAGCCGCACATTATCAAGGCAAGCATGTTGCAGGGATTGCAGCAAAGCTGGCTGCGAAGTAATCTTGGTCCTCTCCCGTTTCTTCAACGGGAGAGGAAGGGTCCCATCGCTCTCGCGATGGGGAGGAGAGGGGCGGCGCGTACTGAATTCCCTCACCTATCCCACTTCACTTCGTTCGCGGGCCCCGCCCCGCTGCTTCGCAGCGTTCGCAAGAGCTCACCCTACTCCCGCAAACGGGAGAGGACGATTGGCAAGGCCTTGGCCAGTTGGTCGAGGTCTTTTTTATTTCCGCATGACACGCGGATGCAACGATTGAGCGGAGCGATACCGGGCATGCGAATGAAGATGCCGTGTTCCAGCAAACTATCAACAATAGCTCTCGCATAAGTGCCATCACGCCGGCAATCGATAGTCACAAAATTGGTGGCGGATTGAATTGGCTTCAAGCCATTTGCCTTGGCAATCTCACCAATATATTTTTTTGATAGCGCAATCTGGTTTTGAATTTTGACCAGATATTTCTGGTCTTTGATCGCAGCAATTGCCCCCGCTTGGGCCATGCGCGAAATGCCAAAATGATTTCTGATTTTATCAAACGCCGAAACAACATCGGCATGGCCAATGCAATAGCCAACGCGAACGCCAGCCATGCCATAGGCTTTTGAAAAAGTGCGAAAGCGCAACAGGTTTTTGGTGTTCACATCAATTGTGGGCGCCGTGCCCGCTGGTGCAAAATCAATATAGGCTTCATCCAGCAGCATCATGCAGCCATCTGGCAGATGATCAATCATGTGTTTGATTTCGCGCGCGGGCCAATGCGTGCCCATGGGGTTATCGGGGTTGGCAATGTAGAGGAGTTTGGCCTTCTCGCCCGCTGCAAGTTTAATGAGCGCCACGGGATGTTCATGGTCGTCGACATAAGGTGTGGTCACCAGTTTGCCGCCCGATGCTGCCACATGGAAATTGAAAGTTGGATAAGCGCCCAATGATGTGGCCACCACATCGCCTGGATCAATAAACAGTCGAACGACTAAGCCCAGCAAGCCGTCAATACCTTCGCCACACGCAATATTTTCAGGCGATACGCCGTGATGTGCAGCAATGGCCGCTTTCAAATCATAATGCTCAGGGTCGCCATAAGCCCAGCTTTCAAGTGCCGCCGCCTGCATGGCCTTGATCACTTTGGGCGAGGGGCCGAACACACTTTCATTTGCGCCAATGCGGGCCTTGATTTTAAAACCTGTGCGGCGGGTGAGCGCTTCGGGGCCGACGAATGGTGTCGTGGAGGGGAGGGCGGAAATGGTGGGCGTGAATTTCATGCAATCTGATTATCAACAAAAATTCCGCCACGCCATACCTCCCCATCTTTTGTGGGGAAAGGCCCCCTCAGTCCTTCGGACAGCTCCCCCAACAAGTTGGGGGAGCGCGATTTTTCGCCCTCCGCCCAGCTTGCTGTGGGACGTGCCCGAAGGGCGGAGGGGGAATGAGTTCCCGTTTCTGAGGTGCGCACCTCAATTTACTTGTGCGCCACCAGAATTTCCGTTATCCGACCCCCAACGAAATTCACCAGCCTTTAGGAGATTCCATGGCCCGCATTACCCTTCGCCAATTGCTCGATCACGCCGCAGAACATGATTATGGCGTGCCAGCTTTCAACATCAACAACATGGAACAGGCTTTGGCCATTATGGCTGCTGCTGAAAAGCTTGATGCGCCAGTGATCATCCAGGCCTCACGCGGTGCGCGTTCTTATGCCAACGACATCATGCTCCGTCACATGATGGACGCTGTGACTGAAATCTATCCGAACATTCCCGTATGCGTTCATCTGGATCATGGCAATGAGCCAGGCACCTGCATGACCGCCATTCAATCTGGCTTCACCTCGGTGATGATGGATGGCTCGCTGGCTGCTGACGGCAAATCACCAGCTGATTGGGATTATAATGTGAGTGTCACCCGCACTGTTGTGGAAATGGCGCATCTGGGCGGCATTTCAGTTGAAGGTGAGCTTGGCGTTTTGGGTTCGCTCGAAACCGGCATGGGCGATAAAGAAGATGGCCATGGTGCTGAAGGCAAACTTTCACATGATCAACTTTTGACCAACCCACAAGAAGCTGTGAAGTTTGTGAAAGAAACCGACGTTGATGCGCTGGCCATTGCCATGGGCACATCGCACGGCGCTTATAAATTCTCCCGCAAGCCCGATGGCGCTGTTCTGGCCATGAATGTTATTGAAGAAATTCACAAGCTTTTGCCATCCACCCATCTTGTGATGCATGGGTCATCCTCGGTGCCAGAAGATTTGCAAGAGATCATCAACAAGTTCGGCGGCAAGATGAAGCCAACCTGGGGTGTGCCAGTTTCCGAAATTCAGCGCGGCATCAAGCACGGCGTGCGTAAAATCAACATCGACACTGACAACCGCATGGCCATGACAGGCGCTATCCGCAAAGTAATGGCCGAAGATCCATCCGAATTCGATCCGCGCAAATATCTAAAGCCTGCCATGGAAGCGATGCAAAAACTGGTGACCTTGCGTCTGCAAGAATTCAACACGGCTGGGCAGGCTTCGAAGATCAAGAAGGTGCTGCCCGTTTCAGAAATGGCCAAGCGCTATGCCAAGGGTGAGCTGAAGCAGAAGGTGGCTTGAGGGTTTTCGAATTAAGAATGAAAGGCTCCTGCGTTGGGGGCCTTTTTTGTTACTAATATATAATCTTTGTATCTATCGTTTTCTTCTTCGAAGCGTTTTGATCTGTTGTCCGCGGTCTGCAGGTATTTCGAATTCAGCATAGCCTTTTACGATTTCTATCTGCTGACAGATAACCGGCCATTTTATTAATAGCAGGCTGCACTTCTTCCAAAGGTCAAAATTATTATAAGCTTTAGCAAGGTAAAAAAACGGAACACTCGCGTTTTGATAAGCCGCAATCTCTTGAGGCGTCTTGTCGAAATAGTCCTGTGTAATAACACCAACAATGTCATTTCTCGAAATTTCTGCAATCCATTTCGCGTCAGCAATTTGCGTAGTCTTGTAAATGTCGAGAATGCAATCCGCCCCGATGCCTCTTCCCTCTGTAAGCTGATGAATTCCTCGGGCCAACGCGTGCGGTAGATTAGCGTCGAAAAGGATGCGCCGCATATTTTAAGCTGCCATTCTGTTTTCGAAATTTACTGCGTCTCTAACTTGTTTGGCCGTCAATTCGAACTGATGGGCGACAACCTTATGATCTTCGCCTTCCGCCCGCCAAGCATTGAATATAGCACGGGTTCTAATGCCAGTGTTCTCAATAATCGGCTTGCCCAGAGCAAATTTGGGATCAAGAATTACCGATTTTTCTTTTTCGCTTGGTCGCCAAGCACCTGCAACTTTCCCACTGTAAACGAACCCATGAAACAAACTCTGTTTGATAACTCCCTCAAGCTCATATTGGGACTCGTTCAGATTGAGCATCTGCGCGCCGACAGATTGCATAATGCTTTTACGATCAGTCTTAAATTTATATTCGGTGAATGGGTGGCTTTCGACACCCAAGATATCGGCTGCAATTTTTGCAGCTTTTCTTATTTTTTGAAGACTAATACCATGCTCGATGAATGCTTTGATGAAGTGCAGTTCTAAAAGATCACTGAAACTAATTGCAACTTTACCATCAATTATTGGCAATTCTGATGACACAAGCGGCAGATGCTCATTTTGAGTCGAAGAGTGATAACCATTTACCCATCGACGCACACGGCTACTCGACATCCCAATAATGTGGGCCGCTTCAGGAATGCTATATATTCCACGTCCAAGCAGATTTTGTTCTTCGAATTGCATTGTCCAAACCTAGTTTAAACCTCAACAGTTAACAATCGGGATTTTGCTCTAATTTTCAAATCGATTGCGCTTGTCACTTTAAAGATAATTGCGAGTTTTGAAAAGCTTGACAGACACTATGCAGTTCAGAGGAAAGTCGAATCTTCTGGTAGCGCGCTACCAACTGTGTTATGGTAACGTGCAACCAGTGGAAGCACCATGTCAAAACCAAAGAAAACATCTGAACTCCCAATCAGCAAGTTTCAACGATACCGTTTGGCCAAGAGCCGTAAGGGTATGAAGCTTTTGCGCATTTGGGTGCCTGATACCAAGCGGCCAGAATTTGCGGCGGAAGCGGCGAGGCAGGGGGCGTTGCTGCGTGGAAGGCCTGAGGAAAAAGAGGCGCTGGATTTTATTGCGGCAGCCTTTGAGTGGCCGGACAATTGAAGCGCGGCGATCTGGTCGTCGTTTCGGCGGCGGGCGATTATGGCAAGCCACGCCCGGCTGTTGTCATTCAATCTGATCTTCTTAATCAAAACGACAGCGTGTTGGTGGTCTTGCTCACCAGCACCCTAGCTGATACGCCGCTGTTTCGACTGACAGTTGAACCTACCCCCGAAAACGGATTGAAGCTGCCATCTCAAGTCATGGTCGATAAAATTATCGCATACCCCCGCGAGAAATGTGGCACCCTAATTGGATCAGTTGACCAAGTAACATTGCTTGCGCTGAATCATATGTTGGCTGTTATGGTTGGAATTGCGGATTAGATTTTGTGAATTGCGCAAGCGTGAATTGAAGCAGAAGGTGGCTTGATTATATAAATTGTAAATTGGGAACTTATTTTGGGCACATTGTATTTCTCACGCAATCCTAACCCGCGCCTTGCTTTGGCGACTGCGCGGCATTTGATGGCACCTGTGAAGTTTGAGTGGGCAGCGCCGTTTGATCCGGCGCACAGCGAGAGATTTCGTGTGCTTAATCCATCGTTGCGCATTCCGATTCTGGTCGAGAACGGTAAATCATTGTGGGAAGCTGATGCCATTGCGTGCCGCCTGTCGATGATGGTGGGGTCGAATTTCTGGCGGATGGATGGCGAGATGCCCGATATGATCCGTTGGATCAGTTGGGGCAAAATCAACTTCGTTCATGGCTGTGACATGGTGCATTTCGAATATGGCACAAAGCAACGTTATGATCTGGGGCAGGTAGATATTGTAAAAATATCAGAAGGCGATGCGCTGTTTCGCGAGAGCGCCATGCAACTTGATGCGCATTTGAAAGGTCGCAATAGTTTGCTTGACAGTGGTTTGAGCTACGCTGATTTTCGCATGGCGACGTTTTTGCCGTTCAACGATGTTGCCGGATTGCCGTTGTCGGAATATCCCAATCTTGCGCGCTGGTATCAGATACTGAGTAGCATAACGATTTGGTCTGATCCGTTTGAAGGCCTGGATGCGCCGGCCTTGCCGGAAATTCCGGTGCGTGGTGAATGATGTTAATTCAGAACGTGCGGAAAGAGGCCCTCTTACCGCGAGACCTGCGGACGATTATTTAAATCTTTTTTCCTTTTTATATGCTTTTAT
>CAXTKH010000093.1:0-10411 GCA_964244815.1 uncultured Aestuariivirga sp.
ATCACTATTCAGCTTGTTTTTGTCATGGCTCACGTTACCAGTTGCTCAGTCGACGTTTTGGACGAGTTTGATTATTCTATTGTTGCTGCTGCCAGCATTGATCCCGGCAATAGCAAGCGCATTACCGCGCAACAACCAAGTTACGTTTGGCAGCAGATTAAAGTCTTCTTTGGCGGACTTTGCCCACGCGCTGTTGTTAACACTTTGCTCGCTCTTGTTCCTTGCTCACACTGCAGGATTGATGGTGGATGCGATAATGCGCACGTTCTACCGCCTTACGATAAGTCGAAAAAATTTACTCGAATGGACAGCGGCTGCGCAGAGTGCATCTAGCCATAACAATTCTATGATCGGCAGTTATAGTCTGATGGCACCGAGCACAATTGCAGGCTTTCTGGCAGCCGCTTTAGCTTTTCACCGGGCCGATTTTACTTCGTTCACCATTATACCATTTGCAGTTGCCTGGATCATCGCACCAGCAGTTGCCGTATGGATAAGTCATACAGAAATCATTGAAAATGCGCTGGCGTCCTCGCCTGAAAATCGCAAAAGCCTCCGTTTGGTCGCACGTCGAACTTGGCGTTATTTCGAAACTTTTGTTACTGCTGAACAAAATATGTTGCCACCTGATAATTTTCAGGAAACACCAAAACCTGTCCTGGCGCACCGCACTTCCCCAACTAACATAGGTCTTTATCTTCTATCCATTGTCAGTGCCTACGAATTTGGCTGGCTTGGATTAGGAGACGCATTAGCAAAAATTGAGGTCACTCTGGCCTCCGTTAAGAAATTGGAAAAATATCAAGGTCATCTCTATAATTGGTATGACACTGCTGACCTTCGAACCTTGGATCCGAAATATATTTCAACAGTCGATAGTGGAAATCTTGCAGGGCACTTAATTGCATTGTCAAATTGCTGCAATGACTGGTCAACACGATCGACAGATTCCAAAGTGTTGCTCGAAGGTATAGAAGATGCACTCGATCTATTGCTTGAAGAATTGATTGATATTCCGAACGATAGACGTGCCCTTCGGCCTTTGCGCAAACAGCTGGAACAACAAGTTGCCGCACTCCGGTCAACTTTGAACAAAGCAGCCGAGACACCTGAAATGATTTCGATGCGTCTGGTGAATTTTGCACTTCAAGCGAATAATATTCACATAAGTACGGTCGATTTGGCAGAGCGCATTAACACCAAACAGTCACTTGAAGTGGTTCATTGGGCAGATACAATCAAACATACGATTGAAAGTCATTTTCACGACACATCCTTAGTGCACACCGCTACGAAAAAACGACTTGAAATTATAAGTGCTGAAACTCATGCAATGGCAATGGGAATGGAGTTCGACTTCCTATTGGATCCACGCCGTCAATTATTATCGATTGGTTACCGGGTGATCGAACAGGCTCGCGATGAAAGCTGCTACGACATGTTGGCCTCCGAGGCTCGCTTGGCCAGTTATTTTGCAATCGCGAAAGGTGATTTGAGAACAAGACATTGGTTCAGGTTAGCCCGCCCCGTTACTGCGGTAAATGGTGGCGCAGCGCTTGTGTCTTGGTCAGGTTCAATGTTCGAATATTTGATGCCTTCGCTGGTTATGCGTGCTCCCACTGGAGGATTGCTTGATCAAACCGCTAAGCTTATTGTCGACCGCCAGATGTCTTATGCGTCATCTCATGGTGTTCCGTGGGGCATATCGGAATCCGCCTTTAACGCGCGTGACATCGAATTTTCATACCAGTATTCAAATTTTGGTGTGCCTGGCCTTGGTTTAAAAAGAGGCCTTCCAGACAATCTGGTTATAGCGCCCTATGCAACAGGACTGGCTGCAATGGTTGCACCTTTTGCAGCAGTCAAAAACTATCAGCGCCTGGCAAACGAGGGAGCCAGAGGCATTTACGGCTTTTACGAATCGGTCGACTTTACACCAGCACGCTTAAGAACCGATCAGAAAATGGCAGTGGTACAGGCCTACTTTGCCCATCACCAAGGCATGACCATTGTTGCGATTTTGAACGCGGTTAAAGATGGAGAAATGCGTAAAAGATTTCACGCCGAGCCAATGATCCGCGCAACTGAGCTTTTATTACAAGAACGGGCTCCACGCGACGTCCCAATAAGCTACGCACGAACCGAGGCGCTTGTTGGCAATGCCGAAGCGCGCGACTCTGCAAAAGCCAGCCCCAGAGTATTCGTAGGCGTCCCTACCGGTGCTCCTGCAACACTTTTATTATCAAATGGACAATACAATCTTATGTTATCTGCGGCTGGCGGTAGCTACAGCACATGGAACGGAAACGCTATTACGCGCTGGCGAGAAGATCCAGTTTTAGACGATTGGGGTTCGTTCATTTATTTTAAGGATTTGCGATCATCCACAATCTGGTCGGCTGGACATGTTCCCGTAATGAAAGCCGGAGATAATTATGCTGCAAGTTTTTCCGAAGAAAAAGCGGAATTCACCCGCAGTGACTCAGTTTTTACAACGACAATGGAATGTATCGTTTCTCCTGAAGACAACGCGGAGGCAAGACGCATCACCATTACAAATCGCGGTCGTTTTTTACGTGAAATAGAGTTGACCACATATACCGAACTTGTGCTTGCCCCGGCAGCATCCGATGAAGCGCATCCGGTTTTTTCAAAAATGTTTGTCGAGACTGAGTTTGTCCCAGAACACGCTGCACTTGTTGCCACACGCCGTCAGCGGACATCCGCTGAACCCAAAATGTGGGTTGCACAATTCTTGATATTCAAGAGCAACACCACAGGTGAGTTGGAATTTGAAACTGACCGCGGTAATTTTCTTGGTCGTGGCCAGTCATTGCGCATGCCCTCAGCACTAACCAATGGATCCCATTTAGGAGGGAATACGGGAGTTGTGATTGATCCGATTTTTGCATTTCGTCAGCGATTAAGGATACCAGCGGGACGTCAGGTAAGCGGCACATTATGGACAGTCGTCGCCGATACACGAGATGCGGTTCTAGATTTAGTGGATCGTCACCGACAGTCAACGGCATATGAGCGTGCGACGATGTTGGCGTGGACTCAAGCACAAATTCAACTACGTCACCTTGCCATTACAAGTGAAGACGCAAATCTCTACCAAACTCTCGCAAGCCACTTGATTTATGCCAATGAAGCATTGCGACTGCCCTCCAAAACAATAACACAAGATCTCGGACCACAGTCTTCACTTTGGCCACAAAGCATTTCGGGTGACCGACCGATGTTGTTACTGAGGATCGATGACGTAGAAGATATCGCGATTGTGCAACAAGTTTTGCAGGCTTTTGAATATTGGAAAGCCAAAGGATTTATCGCAGATTTGATAATTTTGAATGACCGTATGTCGTCTTACGTTCAAGATCTTCAACTAGCTATTGATGTAGTATTGAGAAAAGCTAGTTCTTTGAAAACAAGCAATCAAGTCTATTTAATACGATCCGACATGACGGCCCCAGAAACCGTAAGGGTTGTAGCGAGCGCGGCTCGCGTGGTGTTGATAGCAAGACGTGGAAGTTTAGCAAAACAATTAGGTCGGTTGCGACAAAGCAAATTTGCAGCAACCAAACTCCCTGCTGTCGAACCATTATCCAAGACCAGCCCCCTCTCAACAGATACATTGGAATTTTTCAATGGTTTTGGAGGCTTTTCGGCAGGAGGAACTGAATATGTCACAAACGTCAGAGCAGATAAGTCAACGCCAGCACCTTGGATAAATGTCATTGCCAATGTAAATTTTGGTTTTCATGCAAGCTCGGAAAGTTGTGGTTTCACGTGGTTTGGAAATGCGCGCGAAAATCAGATTACGCCTTGGAGCAATGATCCTGTTTGCAACAAGCCAAGTGAAGTATTTTACATCAAGGATTTGAAAAGCAACATTCTGATAACTCCAACCTTGGCCCCTATTCAATCAAAACAAGGAACGCATCGCGCGCGACACGGCTTCGGTTATACTGTTTATGAGCGCAGCGTACATGATTTAGCCATCGAGCTATTGCAACTGGTACCTCTGAACGACACCGTAAAATTGTCGCAGTTAAGGATATTCAACACAGGCACTACACCGCGAAGCCTGAGTGTAACTTTCTATGCGGATTGGGTTTTGGGGCGTAGCCGCTCTGCTTCTACTCCGTTTGTAATAACTTCAATTGATGAAACTACAGGCTCTATGCTCGCGCGTAACCCTTGGCGCAATGAAGACGGTGGCCAAGTTGCATTCGTTGATATGGGAGGCAAGCAAACGAGTTGGTCTGGCGACAGGCGTGAGTTCCTCGGCACACATGGCGATTTGTCAGCACCGGTGGGATTATCGTTCTCCAGCAAACTATCTAATAATGTCGGTGCCGGCATGGATCCGTGCTGTGCATTGCAAACCACCATTGAAATACTGGCGGGACAATCTGCAGATGTTATTGTTACTCTTGGGTCCGCTAATTCCGTGATAGAGGCACACGCGCGTATCGCCGATTATCGGTCAAAAATGCCTTCACAGGTTTTAGAAGAGGTTAAAAACTATTGGACAGAAACATTAACGGCTGTTCAAGTCAAAACGTCTGATCGTTCATTTGATGTGGTGATGAATGGATGGTTGCAGTATCAAACATTGGCATGCCGGATGTGGGCCCGCTCTGGTTTTTATCAAGCAAGTGGAGCTTATGGCTTCCGGGATCAACTTCAAGACTCAATGTCATTGTTGACAACGAGACCTGAGATTGCGCGTGAGCACATTTTGCGCGCCGCGTCTCGCCAGTTTGTACAGGGCGATTTCCAGCATTGGTGGCTACCTGCAACGGGAATGGGTGTGCGCACTCTTATTTCTGATGACGCCGTATGGCTGGCATATTGCGTGGATCGCTATATCACCGTTACTGGCGATGCAGCTATTCTGGACGAGCAAGTTTCATTCATCGAGGGCCAATCATTGGAAGCAGGCCAACACGACGCATTTTTCAGACCCTCAACAGCTGAAAAAACTGCATCGCTATATGACCACTGCGCTAGGGCTCTGGATAGAAGTCTGAGAACGGGCGAGCACGGCCTTCCACTTTTTGGTACAGGAGATTGGAACGATGGCATGAACCGTGTTGGTGAAAACGGTAAGGGTGAAAGTGTTTGGTTAGGTTGGTTCTTATTGTTCACACTGAAATCCTTCTGCGTCCGCGCTGTTGAGCGTAACGATAACGAACGAAACCAGATTTGGTCAGCACATTATGAAAAATTATGCCAATCCATGGAACGCCATGCATGGGACGGAAAATGGTATAGACGCGGTTACTATGATGATGGCACACCACTTGGTTCTTCCGAAAGTGATGAATGCCGCATCGATGCAATTGCGCAATCCTGGGCGGTCATTTCAGGCGCAGCTCAAGCATCTCGCGCGGAGCAAGCAATGGAAGAATTCCATCGGCTTTTGGTTAAACCAGACGATAAACTTGTTCAACTCTTCACTCCGCCGTTTGACAAAAGTATAAAAGATCCAGGCTATGTGAAATCATATCCACCGGGTCTCCGCGAAAATGGCGGTCAATATACCCATGGTGTTATATGGTCGATTTTTGCCCACGCATTACTCGGTCAGCATGAGCGCGCTGAACAACTTTTTTCAATAATCAATCCAATCAACCATTCTCTCAATGAAACCGATGCTCGCAATTATCGCGTAGAACCGTATGTTATTGCGGCCGATGTTTACTCTGCAAAGCAACACGTAGGGCGCGGCGGTTGGACATGGTACACAGGTTCGGCAAGCTGGATGTACCGGGCCGGCCTTGAGGCGATTTTAGGTATAGAGCGCAGAGTAAACTCATTGCACGTGACACCAAGACTTCCTCCGAGCTGGAATGAGGCTGAGATAACGGTTAAATTCGGGAATTCAGTTTACCGACTGATTTACAGTCGGTCACAGGAAAAGCAAACTTCAAAATCCAAGATCAAACGCTTGTCAAATGGAACATATGTGGTTGAAATGACCGATGATAACAATGAGCATAACATTACACTAACCGTTCCCCAACAGCGTTGAAGCTCTAAGCTTACATCATCTGATGTTCGACAAGTTTGGCAGAATGGAATCCAACATTGTCTGGCAGAGCTGTATCGGGATCAATTTGATAGACCTTCGATGCCACTTTTTTCCAAGCGGGACGATGAGTGATAGCCACGATTGTAAGCTGCCCCGCAAGCTCGCCAATATTTTTGCAGATTTCAGCTTCAGTTACCTCGTCTAACGCGCTCGTCACTTCATCAAGCAATAGTAATCGAGGCTTGTGAACCAATGCACGTGCAAGCGATAGTCGCTGCCTCTGACCGCCAGAAAGTTTAGCACCCATGGTTCCGATATCTGTTCGAACACCTTGCGGCAAAGCATTCACAAATCCACTTGCACCAGCCAACCGCAACGCTTCAGTAACATCAGCCTCTGAAAGATTTGGATCCCCGAATGTCATGTTGTCAATCACGTTGCCTTTGAGCAGAGTCAGTTCCTGAGGCACATAACCAATAATTTTGCGCCATGCTTTTAGATCGATTTCAGAGAGATCAACCCCATCAACGATTATGGCACCTTCTTTAGGGCGATATAAACCAACAATAAGATCGACTATCGTTGTTTTACCGGCACCTGACGGGCCAATGAGCACTGTGATCTTGTTTGCGGGGATTTCTACATTGAGCTTTGTAAGTACATTTTTTGCACCATAAGCAAACCCTACATTCTCGAACACAATTTCCTGATCCAAGGTTGGCATTAACGTGCCAGTGCTCCCTTCTGCCTGGTTTTCTGCGCGCTCAATGATCCCCAACAACCCATAAAAACCAGCCGAAGCCATTGTTGCATCCTGAAGTCCGAGCTGAACGCGCTTTATGATATCAACAAGTTGATAAAATATTAGACCAACGACCAGCAATTGGGAAAGTGGCGTCTTCAACACAACGATACCAACGTAAACACCAGAAATAATCATCAATGCACCAAGAATATCCTGCCCGTGATAGATTGCGTGGCGAGATACAAGCATCGAAATTACTGTATTGCGAAGATCACTGATGGATTTGATGAAAGCTTCCGCAAAATGCTCGTGCTTCTCCATGGCTTTGATTGCCTTCATATTTGATATCACATCCTGCACACCTGATATCAAGTTAGTGGATGTGGCGAATTGTTTAGCGCTCATGGCCTGCGCGCGTCGAAGAATGTAGTAAAGCGGAAATGCAAGTGTGCAAACCGCAAGCAAGCAAAACAGCACAAGTGCACCAGAGACTAAAACGGCAGTGACCAATAGTCCGCCGCCCATTATCAGCGTCACGAAAAGCAGCGCGACACTCAGATAAGCATCACCTGCCATTTGCGACTGCGCAGCAATCATAGCCGAAACCTCTCCAGGAGGATGGTCGACAAAATAGGACCATCTTGCAGCAAGCGTGGATTTCAGCAACCGCGTTCTAAGCGCTGATGCAACGTCAGCAACTGAAATGGCCACAAAACGCAACGCGATAAACGCAATCACTGACTTCATGACCAAGAAAAAGCCGACTGCCAGCAGCAAATATACAAATTCGGTTTTCAGCCCAACTGCCGAAAAAATTGAGAGAACGAATTTTCCAAGAATTGATTGATTGGCACCAGGGTCAGAGTTGAGCTGTGCAGTGAGTGGAATAAGAAGCCCCATACCAAACAAGTCAGACATTGCCGAGAACAGCATTGCAGTTGTCACCAGCAATGGCTTGGCTCCAGGGGCATTCCAATAGATACTCAGCAAGCTTTTTAATAGTTTCAACATAGTCGTTCAGATTAACTCCGTAATATGGCTGTATGAATACCATTTTAAACTGGCGCAATGCAAAACGAGATGTTTGCAGATTGGGCAAAGCCTTGAGGTAGCGCATATGGTTATTCAGCGAAAAAACACAATGGCATTTGGTTACTATTACTTCCAGTTGCAGTCAAATTGATATCAAGTGCACGGAATTCTGAATTCAAAAATTCCGAAATAGTTTGCAACATTTGTTGCTCAATACGATAACATAAAGAGGCCTTTTGTTTGGAACTTTTGTTCATCTGAAAAGTATAATGGGCTGGAATTAATCCCGTTATCGAGGCTTTAATGGGTTGTAAGGTAAATTAGGTAAATTGTCGGCCATCACACACAAAAATAATATGGCTGTACTACCCATTGAAAGGTCCAGAAAATGAAATCATCTTTTAGACCAGATGCTTCCGAGTTGATCGGAAAACGCCTCCAAAAATATTACCAAGATAACGAGTCGCAAGCCTTGCCGGACCAGTTTAAAACTTTACTGGCTCGAATCGATAAAGCTGCATCTTTTCAACAAGAAACTCAATCCGATAGGCTTGCAATCAGTCCTGAGCATATGGGTTAACTCAAGCCTCACTTGTTTCGACAAACAAACAGTGTAACGCATATCTGCAGAAAGTCTGAATTTCAAAGGAATAGCCCACTATGGCCAAAAAAGCCAAATCTGACCCTGATAATTTCGTGATGTTTGATGTTGTCTATGAAGACGGCACAAAATCATCGAGGCGCAAGATAAATGCCGTGGGATTGCAAAAAGATGAAATCGAAGGTTTTGCCCGCACAGAGATCATGAACCAGGACCGCAAGATTGCCGAGATGTCGGGAAAACCTCGTGGCAATATTAAAGAGCTTATTCGCTCTACTTGATTTTTGGTTTCAATTACAAACAAGGAATAATCAAGTGGCCTTTCCACCAAACTATAACCAAGAACGCAACAACCGTGCCAAAGCCAAGCAGCAGAAGGCGCTTGATAAACAGAACAAGCGCGATGATAAAAATGCTCAGCGCAAACACGAGATGCAAGAAGACGCGCAACAATCGTCATCGACCGCACCAAAACGCGACGATTGATCTGTTCAATTCGAGGCGGCAGCTTTGGACGCGGTAACGCGCCAAACGCTGTTGCCCACATCATCAGCCACCAGCAATGCACCGGTTTTATCGATCGCAACACCAACAGGGCGGCCATGGGCTTTATCATCCGTACCGATAAAGCCGGTGAGCACATCAATCGGTGGGCCTGATGGCTTGCCACCTGTAAACGGCACATAGATCACTTTATATCCGCTGCGGGGCTTGCGGTTCCACGATCCATGTTGTCCAACGAATGCTCCGTTTGAGTAAGCTTGACCCAAGGCAGTCCCTTGGTTGAATGTCAGACCTAGCGATGCGGCATGTGGCCCCAGCGCATAATCAGGCACGATTGCCTTGGCGACCAATTCGGGGTTTGGTGGTTGTACGCGTACATCAATATGCTGACCATAATAGCTATAGGGCCATCCATAAAATCCACCCTCTTGCACGGATGTCATGTAGTCAGGAACAAGATCGCTACCAATTTCATCGCGCTCATTAACGGCAACCCAGAGAGCGCCTGATTCAGGGTTCCACGACAAGCCATTTGGATTTCGCAACCCTGATGCAAACAGTTTGGTTTGCTTGGTGGCCAAATCAATTTCTAAAACAGCTGCGCGGTTTTCTTCTGCTGCCATGCCGTTTTCACCAACATTGCTGTTTGAACCAACCGTAGCATAAAGCTTCTTGCCGTCCTTGCTGGCGATCACATCTTTGGTCCAATGGTGATTGATGGGCCCAGCAGGCAAGTCTGCAATCTTCTCGCCTTTGGAGCTGTTGTGGGTTTCGCCTTCCTTATATGGAAATGCAATGATCGCATCCGTAGCTGCCACGTATAGTGTATTGTTGGCGAATGTGATGCCAAATGGCGAATTGAGTCCGGTGATATAGGGTTCGCGAACATCAGCAACGCCGTCGCTATTGGTATCTCGCAGAAGCGTGATGCGGTTTGCACTCGGCACACCAGCGCCAGCACCTGACATTACGATTTTCATTGCAGCGCCCTTCACACCTTTTCCGTCTTCTGGTTTGGGTGGGGCATTGGTTTCAGCCACCAGAACATCACCATTGGGCAACACATGAAGCCAACGCGGGTGATCGAGCTCTTGCGCAAATGCCGCAACCGCAAGACCTTTGGCCGCAGTAGGCTTTTCACCCTTCAGCCACGTCGAGGCACTGGCAATATTTACCGTGGGCACGAGCGTTGGATTTGGCGGTGGTAATGTTGGGTTTGGTCCATAGCCTTCAGCAATAGGCACTCTGGCTTCTTCCAAACCAAAATAAAATGCTGAAGCAGCAGCAGCACCTGCAACAACGATGATTGCAACAGTTGCAAGAAGAATTTTTTTCATGACCAAGCTCCGGAAACAATGAAAGTGAATTATGCAATTCAACGTGCGCAGCGCGTTTCTGTTCCGATTAAATTTGGACACAACTCTGCTGGCTATGAAAACGGTTATTCCGTTTCTTTGGGAGAAAGAAGTGAAGGGTTGCGCGGGCG
>CAXTKH010000094.1:0-10090 GCA_964244815.1 uncultured Aestuariivirga sp.
GACGAACTGCAAGGGCGTGTTGGATACCAAGCCACCGTCCCAATAATATCCGCCGTCGATCAACACGGGTGGGAAACCGGGGGGCAGCGCGGACGAGGCCAGAATGTGTTCGACGGTGATGCGGGTCGTCAGGGAGTCAAAATAAACCAGATTACCCGACTCGACATTCACGGCACCAATGCTGAGGCGCGGTCCGCTGTCACTGTTGATGAGATCGAAATCGATCAGGCTTTTCAGAGTCTGCCGCAACGGATCTGTATCGTAGTAGCTCAAAGCTTCTACCGCGCCCCGCGGCTGAAACAGCGGTGAAAGCAGACGCGGCATAAAGAAGCCGTTCACGCCCATGATCGTTGCCAGTGCTGAACTTGCCTCATTGAACAGGCTGCGGCCCGCGTCACCGGGGATCACCTGATTGCCGAGAAGGCCAGATGAAATGCCATCCCAGAACTGCCGGAGCTTGAGGCCGCGCGTTTCCGGAAGATTGCCGCAAATGATGGCGGCGTTGATGGCACCAATCGAGATCCCCGCAAACCACTCAGGTTCCTTGCCTTCGGAGCGCAATGCCTCGTAGGCACCGCCCTGATAAGCGCCAAGTGCACCGCCTCCCTGCAGCACAAGTACGAGTTGTTCAGTTCGCGGGGACTTTTCTGTTTCGACGGACATAAAAAATGCACTTTCAATGAATGTAGTTTCAGTCTCTCAGCGCACTTCACGACATTTTTGTGATGAAGCCGCCCGTGCTTCGCCTTAACGGCAGAACTTCACACAAAAATCCAGGCTTTTAAGACGGTAATCCCCCAAAAAATAAGAGGGGTTTGGCGTAGAATTCACGCGGCGATTTGCATTGCCGTTAGTCGCTTCAGTTTCTGGGCGGGTGTGATGCCGCCGAGGCCCATGTTGGGTCGTTCATTGTTGTAAGTCCAGAGCCATTGTGTTGCGGTGTCCTGTATCTCCTTGATGTTGCGAAAGACGTATTGGTTGAGCCACTCGTGGCGCACGGTTCTGTTGTAGCGCTCGATATAGGCGTTCTGTTGTGGCTTGCCGGGTTGGATGTGCAGCAATGCGATGCCGCGGGTTTCGGCCCAGTTCCGAAGGACATCACTGATGTATTCCGGGCCATTGTCGACGCGGATCGCCAACGGCCGCCCGCGCCAGGCGATGATCCGGTCGAGTGAACGGATGACGCGTGGTGCCGGCAATGAGAAGTCCGCCTCGATGCCCAGTCCTTCACGGTTAAAGTCATCTACAACATTCAGCAGACGGAAGGGACGCTGCACGCCACTGCTTTCCCGGCCATCTCTCGGCGTTGACCCTCTCGGCGAATGAAGGCATTCGCCTGTCGGGCAGCGGATGGCCGGTCTATTTTTTCCGAGCGCCTCCTTCAGCAGTTCATTCTGCATCGAAAGTTCGGCAAACATCTTCTTCAGCCGCCTGTTCTCGTCCTGAATGGTCTTCATCTCGGTGATCATCGAGGCGTCCATGCCGCCAAACTTCGATCGCCACTGGTAAAACGTGGCATTGCTGATCCCGTGCTCCCGGCAAAGATCAGCAATCGCAATCCCGCCTTCAGCCTGCTTGAGCACAGACATGATCTGCACTTCCGTAAATCTGCTCTTCTTCATTCGAATCTCCTCGTCTAAAAATACCGAGAAAATTCCACTTCCAAACCCCTCTTATTTTTGGGGGGATTACCCAGGGAGAAGAAATTTCCGCCCAAAGCATCTTTGGTTTTTCTTTGGAAATCGGGCTAGTAACGACTTCGGAGTGAAGTTACATGAAGCGCCTTTCGCAACCCCCAAAGACAACAACTCTCACCACGGCAAACGCAGCCCTGTTCGACTCGCCTCATCAGCCGAGCTTCCTGCATGATGCGGTTTTGAACATTCTCAACCCTTCCCAAGGCATCGTGGTTTCGGATGATGCTGGTTTTTTGCAGGATGTTCCGCAAAGCCAGCGCATGGGCTTTGTGTCTGCGGGGCTGGACGGTGTGTTGGTCAACCTTGATGAAGTGTTCTCAAAACTGAAATTAAAAACGAAGAGTGCAATCATTGGCATTGGTATTGTCGTTGATATGAGATGGGCAGTTTCCAATGAGGAGGCACTCATCAGTTTGGAGCAGTGGGGCGGTGTGGCTGAGCGGCTATGCAATGAACTGGGCATTCCCGTTATTTCGGTCTATGATCAAGAGTTGATGATCGAGGAGCACATGCAAACCGCACTTCGTGTTCACAGCCAGTTCCTCGCACCCTCCGGAATTTACGAAAACCCTTATTGGCTGCCTGCAGCGCTTCTAGGCTCAGCATCCTTGGACGACCAGCTCGGCTTTATGCTTGGCCGCGTGGTGCCTGACCATAAGAGATTGCATCGGCGCAGCAAAAGTGAAGAGATGCACGCTCGGGGAGCCACTCCATCCTGGATTGCCAAAAAAAACACCACCCTGGGTGCGAGCAGTGTTTCAACGCGGTGGCAGATTCATTGCTTTGGCCAACTGCGGGTCTTTGTAGGTGGTCAAAGCATCAATTGGCGCATTGCCGGCAGTACACCAAAAAAAACGCAAACGCTTTTTGCCTATCTTTTGCAATGTGGGGAAAAAGGTGCCCATTGCGAACAGATCAGTGAATTGCTGTGGCCTGCGGAAGTGGGGGATGGCACCAAGCGTGCGCGCTTGCACCATACAATTGCGATGTTGCGCAAGACACTTGGGCGGCCGCAAAGCATAATTCGTACGGGCGACTACTACCGCCTCAACACCCCGATCGGCAGTTGGATCGACATCAACACGTTCGAACAACTGTGTCGCAGGGCAATGGCGCTCTTCAAGAAGGGAGAGCTGGAGTCCGCAGTACTGTTTTATGTAGCAGCTGACAAACTTTATGTGGGTGATCTTTTTGAAACTTTGCCTCGTGAATATATCGAATCTGAAAATGAAAATTGGTGCATGCCGCGCCGCATGTGGCTTCGGGAAATGGCACTCAAACTGCAGAATGATTTTACCAGCCTGCTATTAAAGATGGGCCGCACACGTGAGGCACTGGACCACTGCCTGAAAGCTCTGGCCATCGATCCTGCCAGCGAAGGTGCAAATGAAGCGGCCATGAAGATTTTCGCCTTGCAGGGCCGCGATGAGGCAATTCACCGCCAATACAAACAATATCAGCAGGCCGTGAAAGCTTTGGGGGAAACTGAGAGTTCGGAACTTCGTACCAGATATCGCGCCCTGATTTCCAAAGAAAAACCAAAGAATGCTGACTAACTTGTTTTCGTACATCAAAATCACCGCAGAGTGATGATGAAGTTTGGGAGGATGAACGATGAACGCGATGGGAAGCAGCCCGCCACCAAGTGACTACGATCCTTTTGATCTCAACGCACCGCATGCGCATTGGCAGTTTTTTCGTGAAAATCAACCCGTGTTTTTTCATGAGGAAACTGGTTACTGGATATTGACGCGCTATGAAGACATTAAAGCCGTGTTTGAAGATTGGCAGACCTATTCATCCGAAAACGCTCAGGCGCCCATGCGCCCCATGTGTGAGGCCGGCCGCCAAGTGATGAAGGAAGGTGGCTTTACCGCATATTCTGGTCTCACTGCCCGCGTCCCACCTGACCACACACGCATTCGCAAGATTGCCCAGAGTTGTTTTGGTCCTCGCCGATTCAAGTCGATTGAACCTCAAATAGAAATTATTGTGCGCAATCACCTGGATGCTTTGGAAGCCAAAGGCCGCCTTTCGATGCCAGTCGATTTCTGGAAAGAGGTTGCTTATCCGGTTCCAGCCCATGTGCTGTTTAAGCTTATTGGTATTCCTGACGCCGATGTGCCGATGATCAAATCATTCGGCGAAAGCAGACTTGCGCTTACATGGGGGTTCTTGACCGATGATGAACAGTTGCCTCACGCGCATAATATGGTGAAATTTTGGGCCTATTGCCGCGCGTTGGTGCAGGCCCGCAAAAATATGCCGGGCGACGATTTTCCATCTGACCTTGCGCGTTTGCAGGCCGATGGAGCAGAAATTACCGACGATGAAATTGCTGGCGTTATGTATTCTGTGTTGTTTGCAGGTCACGAAACTACGTCCACACTGATGGGAAACTCGGTTATTACCTTGACCAGCAACCGGGCTTCATTTGAAGCAATCCAAAACAATCATGCACTCATCCCGGGAACAATCGAGGAGTTGTTGCGCTTCTCACCATCAGTTGTGGGGTGGCGCCGAAAATCGCGTGTTGAATCAATTATCGGCAGCGTCACCATTCCAGCGGGAGCAAATATTTTGATGTTCACAGGTTCAGCCAATCGTGATGAGGGCCAATATCCGAACGGTGAAACCTTCGATCATACGCGCACTAACGCGCGCACCAATTTAGCCTTTGGCTATGGCATTCACTATTGCCTCGGTTTCCAACTGGCGAAAATGGAGGGTGCTATTGTGTTGCGGCAACTTGCCGAACGATTCCCGACCCTGCGTCTTGCCCCAGGATTTGTTGCACAGTATCAACGCAGCGTCGATTTCCGTGTTCCTAAATCAGTTCTCGTTGAATGGGATTTATTAAATTGACTTACACGCTGTCTTTTAAATCCATTGGCTCCGAAGACCACGCCCGCGTTGGCGGCAAATGTGCATCGCTCGGGCAGATGACCCAAGCGGGCGTTGCCGTGCCGCCAGGTTTTGCCGTGACCACAGACGCCTTTAAATTGGTGTTAGATCAACATGGTTTGCGCGACGAAATCTTGCGCCACCTTGAAGGGCTTGATCCCGAAAATCCTGAACAGCTTGACCGTGTCGCGCAAGCTATCCGTGTCCGCATTGGAAGTCACCCACTGCCCGACGTTGTGGAACAAGCGATACGCAAGTCTTATTCAGAACTGGGCAGCTTTCCCGTTGCTGTTCGGTCTTCAGCCACGGCTGAAGATATGCCGGATGCTTCGTTTGCGGGCCAACAAGACACCTATTTGTGGGTGATTGGCGCTGAGCAGGTGCTAGACAAGGTGCGCGATTGCTGGGCTTCGCTCTATACAGCTCGCGCCATTGCATACCGGGCAAAAAACAAAATCAACCACATAGATGTGTTGATGAGTGTAGCCGTGCAAAAAATGGTCAACGCGAAAACTGCAGGCGTTGCGATGACACTTGATCCTTCCAACGGCGACCGCACGCGCATCGTCATTGATGCCTCTTGGGGATTAGGCGAAACGGTGGTGTCCGGCTTAGTCACGCCTGATAATTTCACGGTTGAAAAAGTGATGGAAACCATCGTCGCCCGGATTATTT
Source organism: uncultured Aestuariivirga sp. (assembly GCA_964244815.1). GTDB lineage: Bacteria > Pseudomonadota > Alphaproteobacteria > Rhizobiales > Aestuariivirgaceae > Aestuariivirga. Next base: position 5,277 of record CAXTKH010000094.1, read on the forward strand.
CAGACAAACATAATGAGCTGGTTGGTGATGCAAAAGCAGGTGCCGCCACCGAACGCGAGGTTGATAAAAAGCGCCGCACGATGCAGTGTTTGAGTGACGCGGAAGTTCTTGCAGTGGCCCGTCTTGCAAAGCGGCTTGAACGCCAGAACAAGTGTCCGCAAGACGTCGAATGGGCTTTCGATGCCGATTTGCCCGATGGTGAAAACCTGATGGCGCTGCAATCGCGGCCAGAAACAATTTGGTCACAAAAGAAGAAAGATCCGGCAAAGCAAAATTTCTCTGTTGGAATGATGAGTATCGTCGAAACATTGAGCAATTCGAAATATACAAAAAAATAAAATACCAAGGGAGAGCAATAAAATGAGTGCCAAGAAAGTGCCAGCAAAAAAAGCGGCCGCGATAAAAGCGAGTGCTAAAAAAGCACCCGCTAAAAAATCAAAATCATTATTTCCGAGCCCTTATGACATAACGCCGCCGAAAGGTGCGCAAGGTGCCGAGCAGCTTTATCCATACTATACACAGTTCCAACCAAATCGGCGCAAAGAAGAAGAAGCAAAGTTCTGGTTCTGCAATGCGCAACATTGGCCAAACCCGGTGCGCCCCTTCGATGTAATCATGGTGGATTATGCCATCAAATGCCTTGGCCAATATAACACGCGCCATCTCATGGTGCCGCCCGCCAATGGCATCGAATACCGGATGCTCAATGGCTATGTCTATTTCTCTCCCGTAGCCGTGGAGCCCGCCAAAATTGGTGACCGCGTTCCGCTATTCTTGGATCGCGCCGGACATTATTTCGGCAACTGGAATGACCTTCTCGCCGGCTGGAAAAAGAAGGTGATGGTCAAGATCGACGAGCTGAACGCGATCAAGTTCGATGAACTGCCAGCGATGGTTCCGGTTGACTGGGTAAAGGGCGGTGTTGGACTTGATAACACCACGCAGCTTTTTGAAAACTATGAACGCGCCATCGATCTTTGCTACAAGGTCTGGCAATATCATTTCGAGTTTTTGAATCTCGGCTATGCCGCCTATCTCGACTTCTTCCAATTCGTAAAAACTCAACTGCCATCGATCCCTGATCAAGCCATAGCGAAAATGGTGCAGGGTGTGGACAGCGAATTGTTCCGCCCTGATGATGAGTTGAAAAAGCTCTCCCGCCTTGCCGTTGAGCTTGGCGTGTCAGAAGCCTTGATGAAGGGCAGTGCCGATCAGGCGTTGGCCGCTGTTGGCAAGTTGCCAAATGGTGCAAAATGGCTTGCCGCATGGGAAGCTGCCAAAGACCCGTGGTTCAACTTCACCTCAGGCAATGGCTTCTACTCCACCGATAAATATTGGATTGACCATCTTGATATTCCAATGGGCTATATGCGCGATTACATTCCGCGCGTGAAAGCGGGCGAAAAAATTGAGCGCCCAACCGCAAAGCTTTTGGCTGAGCGCGACCGCATCACGTCAGAGTATCGCGACATGATGGATGACGAAGCCCAGGCCGTGTTTGACGGAAAGCTTGGCCTGGCTCGCACGGTGTTCCCTTATGTGGAAGATCATAATTTCTACATAGAACATTGGGCGCTTGGTGTGTTCTGGCGCAAAATGCGTTCACTTTCGACAATGCTCTCCAAGCTTGGCTTCTGGCCAAATGAAGATGGCATGTTCTATCTCAGCCGCAACGAAGTGCGTGATGTGTTATGGGATTACAGTTCAAGTTGGGCCATTGGGGGCAGAACGGCAGGAACCGACATTTGGCCTGCGGAAATTGAGCGCCGCAGCAAGGTGTTGAGAGCCCTGGCTGCCCAGCCGCCCATACCAGCCTTCAACAACCCGCCTGAAGTCATCACCGAACCCTTCACCATCATGCTGTTCGGCATCACATCAGAAGCCATTCAACGTTGGCTTGGTGCGGGCAAGAAGGGTGGAGATGTGAAAGGCATGGCCGCAGCACCTGGCATCGTCGAAGGCATTGCCCGCGTGTTGCGCTCGCCTGATCAATTGGGTGAATTGAAGAAGGGTGAAATTTTGGTAACGCCTGTTACAGCCCCATCTTGGGCGCCTGTGTTTGGCAAGATCGGCGGTGCGGTGACTGATATTGGCGGCATGATGAGCCATGCGGCCATTGTCTGCCGTGAATATGGCCTGCCTGCCGTCACAGGAACGGGCAATGCCAGTTCCAAAATCAAAACGGGCCAGCGTCTCCGTGTTGATGGAAACACCGGCACAGTTACAATTCTGAAGTGAGATGCTGGAAATGACGAACGACACCGCGCGCTATGATCCCGTTTGGCGCGCGGCTGAGCCCTACATGCGGGCCCGCAAGAACGACATTCACATTCCCTTGGCCTTCGGCTGGGCGCAAGCCATTCTGGAAAGCTACCCGCAAGCGAACCGTGACGTGTGTTTGCTGGCCATCTTGCTGCATGACATTGGCTGGTGGGCCATCGACTTCGCAGACATCATCTCCCAAGGGTTTCGCGGCGATAATCCGTTGCAGTCCGACGTGCGCTACGCCCACGAAGCAGAAGGCGTGAGATTGGGAACGGAGGTTTTGCGAAAGACGGGGTGGAGCGAAGACATCATTGTTCAAGTTTGTGAAATCATTGACGGCCATGACACACGTAAAGACCCACGCCATCTCAACGACCGTATTGTGCGCGATGCTGACAAGCTGTGGCGCTATGAAGTATCGGGTATTGCCATTGCCGCGGACTGGTTTGGCAAAACGCCCCATGCGATTATCGCTGATGTGGAAGCCAAACTTGATTGGTTTGAAACACCCGAAGGTCGCGCCATGGCGATGCGCGAGCTTGCCATCACTAAAAAATCCTTGAAGTTTGATGTGTTGTGAGCGTGCGCCTTGCTGATGTTCATTGATGGTAAGGCCGTTGCTGCGGCAGATGGCAGAACAATTGATGTCACCAATCCGGCGACAGGGAGCATCATTTCACAAGTGCCAATGGGCGGAGTAGTTGATGCGGACGTTGCCATTCAAGCTGCTGCCCGAGCCTTTGCGTCTTGGGGAAAAACTCCAATTACTCGACGCGCGAATCTGCAAAAAGCCTGTGCCGGAGCTATGCGGCGCTGCGAAGAAGAATTAGCCAGAGTGCTTGAAAGTGAACTCGGCAGACCCTACGAAGCCTGCCTGCAAGAAATCAAGCGCTCGGCAGAATTGCTCGATGTTTATGCCGAAGAGGGCATGCGTCTACAAGGCAGTTTTGGTCTCGGCTCCGGCGAGGGTGAAAAAGTCTTGGTCACCCGCGAACCCGTGGGAGTGGTCGTCGCGATTACGCCGTTCAACTATCCGATCAATCTCTTGATGTTCAAATTGGGTGCAGCACTTATAGCGGGCTGCACAGTCGTGGTTAAACCTTCTGAAGACACTCCGCTTTCAACACTGAGACTCGCCCAGATGTTTTGTGCCGCCGGATTGCCACATGGCGTATTCAATGTTGTCACCGGTGATCGTTCAGTCGGCGAAGCGCTGGTAGCCCATCCCATTCCCCGCAAGATTGCTTTCACAGGATCTGTTGCAGCGGGCAAGGCCATCGCTGCAGCGGCGGCGGGCACATTGAAACGTGTAACGCTGGAGCTTGGCGGCCAATCTGCCGCTATCGTGTGTGGCGATGCCAATCTTGACAAAGCTGCTGCTGCAATTTGCAAACATAGTTTCGCCAACTCAGGACAGTTTTGTTACCGGGTCGCGCGCGTTTACGTTGAAAAACACGTTTATGGAACGTTCCTTAACAAGCTTACCGAACGTGTCAAAGCACTCACCATGGCACCTGCGGGTGGAGTGGGTGATCTTGGACCGCTGGTTAACGAAAAAATCTTTGCCAACTCGGTCAACCACATAGCCGATGCCAGAAGACGTGGTGCTCGCATTCTCTGTGGTGGAGAAAGACTGCAGGGCCATGGCTATAACGGTGGTTATTATTTGCCGCCCACACTCATCGCGGACGCGCATTCCAATTCACTCATCATGACAGAAGAAACGTTTGGTCCGGTTCTAGCAGTGGCGCCTGTGGAAAGCGCCCACGAAGCCTTGACCCTTGCCAATGACACGCCTTTTGGCCTTGCGGGTTTTGTGTTCACGCGGGACCTCGCCAAAGGCCTCAGCCTGTGCGAGGGCATGGAAGCGGGATCGGTGTGGCTCAATGAGATCCAACGCTCGTCGCATTATGTTCCCTTTGGCGGCATGAAGCAAAGTGGCGTGGGACGCGAGAAGGGGCGTTATGGTGTTGAAGACTACCTCGAATGGAAATCGATTTACTTGTCTTATGAGGTGCCCGAATGAGCGGATTTCTCACACCACGAGATGCTGCATTATGGGAAGATGCAAAAGCATTTCTTGATGTCCGCAACAATGATGAGCACACATTGGTGGCTTATGCTGTAGCGCAACAACTTTTGAAACTGATTCCGGAAGCTAATGAATCAACAGTACTGCCAGCTATACTTTTGCACGATGTGGGATGGAAGCATGTTCCGCAAGAGTTGCTGTTGGATGCAATTGGCCGCCACCCCAAGCGCCCAGATTTGGTGCGCGACCATGAACAATATGGAGTGCAAATTGCGGGCGAGATTTTGCACAGGCACAAGCCAGAAGGTGTGAACATCAATGCCGTTCTGGCCATCATTGATGGGCATGACTATCTTGGCGGCCGAGTAGTTGGCCTGGCCGCGGTTGCCGAGCGCGGAGACGCTCGAGAGGTTGAGGATCTTGCCGTACTTCTGCTCGACGAAGTGCTTCTGGGCGGCCTTGGTCATGAGGAACGCGCCCTTGAGGTGCACGCCCATCACGAGGTCCCAGTCGTCCT
>CAXTKH010000095.1:0-9885 GCA_964244815.1 uncultured Aestuariivirga sp.
TACTAATAATGTATTCGTAATAATTTATAGCAGATATAAAAAATCAAATAGCATAACGTTGCCTTGCAGCTTCCGCGTGACCCTCAGGGTCGCCATGCCAACCGCGTCCATCTCCTTGGCTGCGTTGATTACGATTATCGATCATTCTATTATTATTGCGGTCATAATCATCGTCGTTTCGGTTACTGCCATAATCGCCGCGTGAACTTTGTCGGTAACTACCTTCATAGTCGTTATCGTTTTGACCATAATCGCGACCGCCACCATAGCCACCGCCTTGATTATAACCGCCATTGTTGAAGTCGCGTTGGTCAGAGCCGCGCTGACCATAGCTGTCATCATCGTAATTTTGTTCAAAGCGGTTCTGGCCACCTTGTGAGGTATAACGTTGATCGTCGTCATTGCTCATGAACCGGCCTTGATCATCACGTTCCCGATTTTGCGAGCCAGAACGTCCCTGGCCAAAATTTTCACGCCCTTGGTTTCCACGCCTCGAATTGTCATCGTCGGAAAAACGACCATATTGGTCACGATTTCTGTCATTATTCATTTTCAGCTACTCCATGTTTAAGGGGAAATGAGCTATCGCCTTCTCATATGGCCACAACACTGCGGGCCTTCAAATGTTCCAGATCGAAATTCTAAAATTTGATCCGAAATTCATCGCGCAGTGCACTCTGAAAATAAAAAGGGGAAGCTTGAAAAGCTTCCCCCAACTCACTCAGAATCTTTTAGTACATGCGCCTAGTAGATGCGTCTTGTGCTTATAATAGTGCCGCGTCTCGAACTTACCAACACGCGGTACGTGTTGCTACCGCGACGTGCTTGATAAGTGTATGATGTGCCGTTGCACTCAATCGTACGGACTCTGAAAAAATCTTCATCAGCTACGATGCGGCGTCCCTCTGCACAAGAAATACGCGAGCTGCGTGGCTCGTAATAGCCATCCTGCCAGTAAGGCCGATCATAGTAATAGCCGTTGAAGAAAAATCTGAACAAATCATCACGTGCACGCCTGCGGTTATGGCGATCCGGATCAAACTGGAAGTTCGAAGCTTGATCGCGCCTTTGCCTGTTACCAACAGAAGGTGAGGCCTGAGTTGTTGTGGTAGCTGCTGGAGGCTGTGCAGCGGCAGGCGGATTAGCAGCTGCTGCAGGAGGCGTTGTGGCAGCTGGTGGTGTTGCTGGAGCAGCCGCAGCGGGTGGCGTTGCAGCAGCTGGCGCTTGCGCCGGAGTTCTAGCTTCTGCAGGAGGGCAGGGTTGGCCAGCCGCAGTTTGTGCCGAACAATCTGCTGGGGCGGAGTTGGCTGGGTTTGCGAATGTGCCGATTGATGTTGCAATAACTGCTGCCAGCAATATTGGCTTTGGTTTGAAATTCATTGTGCTATCCCTTTAAGTTAGTTCTAGTTTCGGTGATCTAGAACGGGCGGCGCTCCACATTGGTTCCATTTGCTGGAAGTTTGACAAAAGCGATCAAAATATGGCCAGAGTAAAGCTAAATTAACTTACAAATAACTGTTCCCAGTCCATGCCTTGTCGGTGCATGTCGGGGCTTTCATGCATTCTAACTTTGGGGTGGATGATGAAGATTGGAAATATCTTGGTGGCCAAGGGGCTGGTCTCTGCTGCTGATATCAACAGGGCAGCTGAACACCAAGTCGCAAATGGTGGCCGCCTTGGAGACAGTATAGTTGCGCTGGGGCTTCTTACCCATGCACAAATCGAAAAGGTTTTGAAAGAAGCGCCGCAAGCGCCAATCACAATAGCTGATTCTGGTGTTGATCCTGCATCACTTCTCGAGCTTGCCGTCAAAGGCATGTATTCAGAAAATCTGGAAACAGCTTCGCAGATTTCTGAATCACTCAAATTGCCCAGCAGCATTGTCAATCAGTTATTGTTGGATGCCAAAGAGCGAAAGTTGATGGAAGCGCTTGCAACATCTTCGATCGGCGGTTCGATGGCCGAGCAACGGTTGACACTGACGAGAGCGGGGCGCGATTGGGCGGCCGATGCTTTAAAGCGCTGTCAATATTTTGGACCAGCTCCGGTGTCGCTTAAAGATTATCAAGAGCGCATCGAAAATCAGCGCGTATCAAACGAGCACGTCACACGCAAGCAGTTGGATGATGCATTCGGCGGACTGGTGATGACAGATCGTTTCATCAGCAGATTGGGGCCTGCAGTCAATTCAGGAAATGCCATTCTTATTTACGGCCCGGCAGGTAACGGCAAAACCACGGTTGCGGAAATCGTCGGTAAAATCTTTCAGAACGTAATCTATGTTCCTTATTGCGTTGATATCGATGGTGAGATCATGAAGGTTTATGATCCCACGGTTCATCATAAAGTAGCTGAAGCACCCGACCAGACTGGAGGCACAGGACTTCGACGTGGACGCGTTGATATGCGCTGGGTTGCGTGTTACCGCCCAATGGTCATCACCGGAGGTGAACTTACAATTGAGATGCTCGACCTGAAATATAACTCGGTTGCGAAGTTCTATGAAGCTCCACTTCATATCAAGGCGCTGAACGGAACATTTTTGATCGATGACTTTGGTCGTCAACGCGCCAAACCAGAAGACATCTTGAATCGCTGGATTGTGCCGCTGAACAGCAAGGTGGATTATCTTACTTTGCACACCGGCAAAAGTTTCAGGATCCCGTTTGATGAAATTGTAATTTTCTCAACCAACCTTCACCCCGATGATCTGATGGACCCAGCGTTCCAGCGCCGCATCGCCTACAAGTTAGAAACACTCGAGCCTGCGGCAGATGTCTACCGCAAGGTCTTCGAAGGCATGGCCCGCAAAGCTGGCCTTGAGCTTACCGAGGCCACGTTTAGTCAAGTGATTGAGGTTATTCGGGAGAACAATGCGCCACTTGCCTATTTCCAACCCAAATTCATTGTTGATCAAGTTTTGGCGTCCTGTAAGTTCGAGGGTACAAGACCCCAGTTTACCGAGGACAACGTTGTCGACGCGCTCACAAATTTGTTTGTGAAGAAAGCCACTGGTAATATGTTTGGCGTAAACCGAAGCACATAAAACTTCTAGGGATACGCATAACCGTTCAAGCCTTCGAACAAATCAAATGACCTTGTGATCGTCGACGACTTCACTGAAGGACGTGGTGGTTCAAACCAGATTGCAGTATTTCCTCTTACCTGGCGTAATATGCCGTCTACAATGTCCTCAAGAGCAACGTTATCTTGCAGGTGCATTTTTTGCAGCGCCATTGCGGCTTCGTACACTTCTAGAACTTCATTTCTTAAACGCGGATGAGAAACAAGTTGGAAAATGCTTTCCTGCATTTGTTCGCTGAGAATGATTCGCATGATGGCCTCCTATATGAAGCGACAATTGCACAAATCAAAACTTTAACAATCCGCACTCAACTTCTTTTGAGGACATTGGGTACCATCAGCCAAAGCCACATTCAGCATAAACACTGTACAATGAGTAACCGACTAATCGATGAAACCGCTAGCCTTCAGCAGGTCCGTCGACAACGCCAAAATTTACAGATGTGCTGCCTTGTTGCGCCAACTGAAAGCCTTCAGCAGTCAATCCTCGTCTTAACAGCTCGCGCACTGCAGATGCTCTGCTCGGCATGCGCTTTTGAAACCGCCAATTCTCAATAGCGGTAAGCTCATCATCATCCAGCATAATTTGCAAACGAACAAATCTATCGCGTGCCATCGCACCAACTCCCTCGTCTCATTGTCAGTTGACGCAACGGTGCATGCCCCAACCTAGTATTGTAATTCCTAGGCTAAAAGTTAGTACAATGAGTAACGATTTTCAAGTTGTTAAGTTTAAGATTTGACGAAACAACTGATCTGTTATTTTGCTATCTGCGCTCAAGTTGGATTGTACGCCGATTGCCACAACCTGTGGCGGCAGCGTTGCAACTGCAGATTCTAGATTTTGGAGCGTTGCGCCGTCTTTTGCCCAAATCGTAAAGCACAAGGATTCAGTCACTGGCGCCAGCATTGAATGATCTTTTGCCAAGCGATCTACATACAGACCATACAATGTGTATTCTGAAAAAATGTGCTTTTGACCTATTGCCACATACCAGGGTTTGCTCTGCACCTGGGTAATGTGTTGGCAGAGTTGTCGAACCATTGCTGCATGCCAGGGGATCATATTATCTACATAATTTCGCACAGGATAATGTGGCTCTTTCAAATTCAGTAGCGCGAACGCCGCCTTGCTGAAATTCGTGATGTTTTCATTATCGGTCTCCTGATATTCATGCGCTGATCGCAAAAACCGGATCACACCATTTTCTGAAAGTTTTGAAACGTGAAAGGGCCTGATAAAAAATGTGTCGCTGTCGCACATCAACATCGCATCTTGTTTCACCACATCGGCCATTTGCAATTTAAGCAATTGCTGAATCTGCCAGCCGCCCATGAAACCAGTTTTCCACGACCACCAGAGTTTTAACTTTCTACCAAATGGCAGACGCCCCACATATTTCATTTCGTTGGGCAAAATATTTTGTTCAACCAAGACCGTCCGGCACGGCCCGTTCAGATGCGAGAAAAGACGGAGTTCACGCTGATCAACAACAATGTAATGGTGCCAAGGCCCCTGCAAAAAAATATCCATGCTCTCACACAGAAGATTGCAACGTTCCAAATCGCCCATATAACTGGGCGTAATCACGGCCCAGTTGAGTGTTGTCTGATCGGTAAAATCCATAACTGTGTGAGATCCTCGAACTTGAAGATTTTTCATATGCCAGAAATTATTGCATTTGCGAATTGAAACATCTGCATCTTTCATTCTGGAACTTTTGTTTTTTGTGCTCGTTGCTAATGTTCACAAACCAGAAACAGGGATTAGCAAATGCGACATCATCTTTTAGCTCTCTTCTTCGCCAGCATTTTGTCATTGTTAGTACCGCTTCAGGTCGATGCGAAAGACAAGGCTATGAAAATGACTTCCAGCACCGATAGCGGCACCATGCAGCGGGCTAATTCGGAAATGCGCAAAGTGCTGACGAAACTAGATGAATTAGGCCCAAAACCAATTGATAAATTGACGCCTGAGGAAGCGCGAAAGCAGCCATCACCTGCCGATGCTGTTGCGGCGCTATTAAAAGAGCAAGGCAAAGATCCTGAGCAGTTAAAGGCAGAATCAGGTGTGACGACCCAAGATTTAACTTACCCTGGTGCGTCGGGCGATCAAATTCCGGCTCGCATTTACAAGCCCGCCAATGCAGGATCAGCGCTGCTCCCACTCATTGTCTACATTCATGGCGGCGGCTGGGTGATTGCAGATATCAATACTTATGATGCAACACCACGCGCTTTGGCCAAAAAAGCAAATGCCATTGTTGTCTCAGTTCATTACCGCCAAGCGCCCGAGGCCAAGTTCCCCGCATCGCATGATGATACCATTGCTGCATATAAGTGGGCTTTGTCTGAAGCTGGCAATTGGGGTGCTGACAGCAAGCGCGCAGCACTTGTTGGCGAGAGTGCAGGGGGCAACATGGCCGTTAATGTGGCAATTGCGGCACGAGATCAGAGTTTGCAAATGCCAGTTCATGTTGTGGCGGTTTATCCTGTTGCCGGCAATGACATGACGACTTCTTCATACAAGAAAAACGAAAAGGCCAAGCCATTGGGAAAAGCTGGAATGGAGTGGTTTTTCAAACAAGAAACAAACAGCGAGTCTGACGCTAATGACCCTCGCCTCGACCTTGTAGGCACTGCCGATTTAAAAGGCCTGCCACCGACGACAATCATTACCGACGACATTGATCCTCTGATGACAGAAGGTCAGACCTTGGGAAAAAAAATGCGAACAGCTGGAGTCAAAGTGCAGGCGCGAAATTATAGCGGCGTCACTCACGAATTTTTTGGCATGAATGCAGTGATCAAGAAAGCTGATTACGCACAAAATTTCGCCGTTGGAGAATTGAAAAAAGCATTTGGCGAAAAAACTGCTGCGGAGTGAAATACAGTTGCAGAGCCGTTAATCAAAGCTAATATTGGCTATCACGCCGCCCATTGCTGGATAACTCTTAAAGATACGGTGCCGTCGGATTGATCAAGAATCAGCAGCGGTTTCAGGACATGCCTAAGATTATTAGCGATGCGGTGGCGTTCGTTTTTTTCATTTTCCTTACTGTGCTAGCCAGCGCAGCACCATGCCACTTTCACAAAACAAATATTTATTAAACTCCAAATTTAAACGCTCACAGTTTCGTTATCAGCGGAACTTTCTCTGTCAGTCCACGTTATTTCGCTACGGAATAAGTCCGTTGAGTGAAAGGAATTTTGGTATGACAAGTCGCGGCGAAAATTTTGAGACTTTGGTAAATCCTTCACGACGGCTAATCTTGAAGTGGACAGGTGCTGCATCTGTGGCGCTTTTTGGAAACGTGTTGCCAAACTTCGGTATCTCCGAAGCGCTTGCAGCAGATTTGGGCCGTGGCGATATCGGCGTATTGAACTACGCTTATGCACTGGAGCAATTAGAAGCTGCTTTTTACACGAACGTGATCGGCAATCCTTACAAGGGCATGTCGGCTCATGAAAGATCAACACTGAATGATATTCGCGGTCATGAGGTTGCGCATCGTAATTTCTTGAAAAAAGCACTTGGTGCCAAAGCTATTCCCGGCCTGAGCGTTGATTTTTCAGCTGTGAATTTTGCGAGTCGCAGCAGTGTTTTAAACACGGCTAAAACTTTCGAGGATTTGGGTGTGTCGGCTTATAACGGTGCTGGCAAATTGTTGCAAAATGGTGATTATCTTTTGGTTGCTGGAAAAATCGTTTCAGTTGAAGCACGTCACGCTGCAACCATTCGCGATATGCTGCGGCCAAATTCGACTGCGTTCTCAGGCCCTGATGTTGTGGGTAAAAACGGTTTGGATGTTGCCCGTTCGCCAGGCGCTGTTTTGAAAGCGGCTGGACCATTTATAAAAACCAAAGTTACCGCAATGCATTTGGCAGGAGCATAATCATGAACAGCAATAATTTAAATGTTATAAGCGAGCTGGATCCTGATTTGGTGACAAGCTTGGTCACTTCACGTCGCGGTTTGTTTTCAAGGTCAGCAAAGTCCCTCGGACTGCTTGCCTCAGCACCCTTGATTTTGGCCGCTGCTTCGCAAGAAGCATTTGCTGGAGGTCTTCCAAAACAAATCGTCGATACGTTGAATTTTGCGCTTACCCTGGAATACATTGAGTCAGCATTTTACAACGCTGGCATTTCTTCGGGCGTGATACCCGGACGTTATCGTGCGGTGTTTGGCTTGATCGCTAAACATGAACGGCAGCATGTGGCCTTTTTGAAGGGTGCACTTGGTGCAGCGGCTGTAAAACCACCAAAGGCAGATTTTACCGCTGGCGGAAAATACGCTGATGTGTTTTCGAACTTCAAAACGTTCCTGACATTGTCGCAGACTTTTGAAGACCTGGGTGTGGCCGCTTACAAGGGGCAAGCGGGTAATTTGAAGACTAACGGCGCCATATTGACGGCCGCGCTCCAAATCCATTCAGTCGAAGCGCGACATGCTGCAGAAGTTCGCCGTATTGGTGGAAAAAAAGCTTGGACCGGTGCATTCGATGAGCCAAAATCAAAGCAGCAAGTGCTTGCAGCGGCGACACCGTTTTTGGTCGGTTAAATTTCAAAATCGATACCCCGCCGCAACTTGCTTGCGGCGGGGGTTTGCTTTTTCTGTGGTCTGGTTTCGAACGCTGCAATAAGCACATTGGTGTGACATTCATTTAAATTTCACACAAATGTACAGCTGAAGCTACATTTTCTTGTGCATGGCACCCATTGCTTCACCCATGTGCATCATACATTCGTCAGTTTTTTTATCCGTCATCGAAGTTTTGGCCATTTCCATGCTCTTGATGGCGGCGTCTTTGTTTGCTTTCATGGCAGGATCAGTCATAGCATCCATATTGGTTTGGATCATTTTCATGGTTGCATCATCACACTTCATGGTCATGCTCATTTGCGCCATGCCAAGTTGGGCAGAACAGTCGTCCATTTTATTGGCTTGCATTGAGGTTTTTGCCATTTCCATTTGTTTCATGGCCATGTCCTTATTCATTTTCATGGCAGGATCGCTCATTGCTGATAGATCCGTATTCATTTTTGTCATCGTCGCATCGTCACACTTCATTGGATCCATAGCGAATGCTTGTGTTGAAAAAAGCAATCCAGCCAAAGTTGTTGCATACATCAAAGTTTTCATGGGGTTTCTCCTGTTTGGATTAGGACATAAGTGTCCGATTGGTAGAACTCCAAACGAGGCCCATCGTTCCGGTCAGCGAACACACCACGCTGCTGCAGCGTAATCACATAATAATGTTGTTCGGGGGCGCAACTATTTGAGCAAATAGAGGAACAAAGTTTTACTCATTGCGTTTCACTGAGTTGGAGATGCAGTGAAATGCATTTTATTTTGATATTTTCTTACGCCATCCTCCAACGTCGTCTTCCTGATGGACTCAAGACTATTGTTGAAAGTGGGGGGTCTCCAGGAGTGGTGACCCAATTGTGGAGTATGACCAGATATAGCACCTCCACCGTACGCTTGTCAAGTTAAAAATCCTAAATAGTTCAAAAAAATCTTAACTTGTTGAAATCCGGCCCAAACTTGCCATTCAACTTCAATTCCCCTATAGGCCGCGCAGCATTCAGCGTCGTTCACCCCTGGAGGAAGGCTGAATGTTTGTTTTAATTGGAGAATACCCATGTCTAAAATCGTTAGCGTTAAAGCCACTGTTCGTGGCGGGGCCGGTAAGGGGGCCGCTCGAGCTGTACGTCGTGAGGGACTTGTTCCCGGCGTTGTGTATGGTGACAAGCAAGAACCTCAAATCATTTCGATGAGCTATAAAGACATCGAACCCCATGTTATGACTGGTCGTTTCATGTCCACACTTGTGGACGTTGAAGTGGACGGCAAGACGATCCGTGCGATCCCGCGCGATATTCAGTTTGAGCCTGTTAAAGACCGGATCACCCATATTGATTTCTTGCGCCTCGGCAAGGATTCCAAGATTGCGGTCAGCATTCCTGTGCATTTCAAGAACCACGAAGCATCACCTGGCATTAAAGCTGGTGGCGTTTTGAACATCGTATCTCACTCCGTCAGCTTGTATTGCCCAGCCGACTTTATTCCTGATGAAATCATCGTTGATCTCACAGGCATGGCCGTTATGTCGTCCATCCATTTGTCCGACGTTAAATTGCCAGACCGTGTGACATCTGCTGTTCGTGATGACGTAACGCTCTGCGCGCTCTCGGCTCAGGCCAAGGAAGAAGTGGCTGCTGAAGGTGCTGCTTCTGCTGAAGTTCCAGCGACAAATCAAAAAGCTCCGGCTGATCCAAAGGCGGCTCCGGCCAAGGGCGCTGCCCCTGCCAAGGGCGCTGCTGCTCCGGCCAAGGGTGCGCCAGCTGCCAAGGCTGCTGCACCTGCTGCCAAGAAGAAGTAATCTGGTCGGGAAAGCCCAATGTTTCTCTTTGCAGGCTTGGGCAATCCCGGTTCGAAATATTCTTCTAACCGGCATAATATCGGTTTCATGGCGGCGGATGTAATAGTCCGCCGCCATAATTTTTCGCCTTGGCGGAAAAAGTTTCAGGGCGAATTATCTGATGGGGTTTTGGCTGGTGAGAAAGTTTTGGTTTTGAAACCACAAACTTTCATGAACGAGTCTGGCCGCTCGGTTGGCGATGCCGTTCGTTTCCACAATATTCCGCTCTCCAATGTGTTCGTGTTTTATGATGAGCTCGATCTGGAGCCTGGCAAAATTCGCGTGAAGCTGGGAGGAGGGGCCGCTGGACACAACGGCATTCGCTCAATCTCATCGCACATCACACCAGAGTTCAAACGCGTGCGCTTAGGCATCG
>CAXTKH010000096.1:0-9811 GCA_964244815.1 uncultured Aestuariivirga sp.
CAGGGGATTTACAGTCCCCCCCCTTTGCCACTCGGGACACTCTCCCCCGATATCAATAATCGATCACAAAATTGCGCTTCCGGTTTGATTTAACGGCAAAATCAAAAGCGCGGGCGGTGTATGCCGTTCACATTGCAATGTGTCAAGCGCGGCCTTTCTAATCTCTTGATTCAATTTTGGGGAACAAAAATTATCACTCCGGCATTGTTTGTCCCACACCTAACACGGAGTTAGAACCATGGTCGCAAAATCCAAAACCGAAGTCTGGGATACGCCAAAGCCCAGGGCCAAATCGAAAAAATTGTCACCCAGTCAGAAAACGGAAGCAAAGGCCAAAGCAGCAAAAGCTGGCAGGCCCTATCCTAATCTTGTCGATAACATGAACGTTGCAAAGAAAGCAAAGTAAGCAATGCCAGCCAAGCGCAAAGATCCCAAAGAAGGCAGCTGGGCCACCAGGTTTTATGGCCGCAAGGACGAACTCCCGCCATTGGAAAAGGACGGTAAGCCAACCAGGTTTGCACTAACCGCCGCCGCATGAGGTGAACCAGTGCCAAAAACCGTTGCAGCAGCTCGAGCTATCGCGGCAAAGGGAAGAAAACTATTGGAAAAATAGAAGCAACAAAAATCAAGAAAGTAAATTATTTATTGTTTTTGCAATTGCTGCCTGACGGCGGCTTGCACTTCTACTGGAACAAACAAGGATATATCGCCACCCATCTTTGCAATCTGCTTGACGAGTGAAGAAGAAATCATGCGTGTCGCCGGTGAGGCTGCCAAAAACACAGTCTCGATATCGGGTGAAAGCGCCCCGTTCATTTGCGCCATTTGCACTTCGTAATCAAAATCACTCGCATCACGAAGGCCGCGAATGATCACGCCTGCTTTGGCCGTGCGAGCTGCGTCAACCGTCAAACCATCAAACGTTACTACGGAAATTTTTACACCCGCATGTTCAGCAATAGGTTTCATCACTTGCTCAATCAAATCCACACGCTCTTGGCCTGACAGCAATGATTGCTTGGCACCATGCGTGCCCACCGCCACCACCAACTTATCAACAATCCGCGCTGCTCGCGCAATCACATCGAGATGGCCATAGGTAATGGGATCAAAAGATCCCGGGTAAAATCCAATGCGCATCATCGTCCTTTCAAAACCATCCAAGCCGCACCGCCCACAAGAAAGCTGCCGCTGATGATCTCTATTGCTCTAATTCTTTTTCGCGAAAGCCAAGCCCCCGCCCTGCCCGCTGCCAAGGCATAAGCCGTGTCACCTATCGCCGCAATCACCATGAAGGTTACACCTAAAATCAACGTTGTGCGCACCACATCGGCACCCGCCGGGATAAAAGGTGGTATAAGCGCGCCAAACAACACCAGCATTTTAGGGTTCGACATGATCACCACGAAACCCTGCAAGAAGAAACTGCCGCGCGGCCTGGCCCGGTCTGTTGCAACAGCCAGGTCACCATTCGACATAAAAAGCTTGTAAGCCAGCCAAATCAAATAGGCCGCACCAGCATAACGCAGCACCACAAACCAAACCCCCATAACCTGAATAGCAGCACCCAAACCAAGTGCAGCAATCCCCAGCCAAATCAAAACACCAACTTGCGTACCAAGAACATTCATCAACCCAGCGCGCGCGCCATGCTTCAGGCTGTTGGCAATAATCACCGTCACAGTTGGGCCAGGCACTAATGCCAAGGCCAACGCTGCCAACACAAATGCAAAATAAGATTCAGTCGTCATGTCATTACTTTACGCTCAATCCGCCAAAACTAGCAAATCAGCTTTTTGGTTTGGAACGCGGTTCAAACACCCACGGCCTGTCACCTTGCTCGCCCTTTGCTGTCTTGACCCGCGCCACATCACCGTCAATATAAATTGCATGCGCACCGAATTTCCAAACATCAAATCGATCAATTTTTAATTTGGCCTCTGCACATTTTTCGCGCAACGGAAAATCAGCAATAATAATTGCAGTCGGTGGGCATTCCCAATCCGTTTCTGTCGGCTCGTGAATATAACTAACACTCATCGAAGCCAAATCCGAAAAACACATGTTTTCCGCACACGTCCATCCAGCACGCGCCGCTGACGCATTCATCGTTTCAACTTGACCATTCGATTGCAACCATTTCTCAGCGCCAAATTTCCCTTTGGCCGCATCAGCTAAAACATAATTTCCGCCTTCATCACGGATCGCAACATTGCTGCCCCGGTCTTCAATCAAGACCCGTGGTAAATGCGTGGGCGTTCCAAGATAGATGCCAGCTAAAAGCAACCCGGCTCCCAGCCACCTTAACACCCCAAGTACCAAACAAATAATCAGCGCACCTGCCACCATAAGCAAAACACCAACCAGAGAAGGTTGTGGCACCATGCCGTTGGCATAAGGCAATGCCGCAATACTGTCTGAAATCCACATCGTCGCTTGAAGGCCAATCTCAACGAGTTTGAAAGGCCAATATTCCAAACCAAACGGCATCAACAATACCCCCAGCATCGCGGCAGGCATCACAATCAAATCGGCGATCGGCAAAGCCAGCGCGTTGGCAACTGTGCCGTAGGGCGATAGACGGCCAAAATGATAAACTGCTGCTATGCTTGATAATCCCCCAGCCACGATAGTGGTCAACACTGAACCTGCAAACAACTTCAAACCATATCGGGTAAACCTCGACAATCGCGAGGCTTCATGGGCATTCATATCTACGGGCCGATTATTCCAATATTCAAAAAACGCCACAATGCCGATCACCGCCAGGAATGACATTTGGAAACTGGCGCGCACTGCTTCTTCAGGATTGAACGCCAGGATGATCAAGGCCGCCAAAGCAATATTGCGCATCGATAAGGCTGGCCGATCAACCAAAATCGCAAAGAACATGACCGCGATCATGATGTAAGATCGTTCCGTGGCCGATCCTGAATCCGCCAGCAGCATATAGATAAAGCCAACAATCAATGCCGCAACAGCAGACCACTTTTTGATCGGATAGTTCAAAACCAAAGCTGGAAACAATGCCAGAAAAGCCCGCATCACCCAAAATACGCCACCCGCCACAAGCGACATATGCAAACCTGAAATTGAAATGATGTGGGCCAAGCCCGATATTTGCAGGCTGGTATTCATCTCAGCCGGAATGGAGGCACGCTCGCCCGTCACAATCGAATTGGCAAACGCACCTATCGGTCCTGGAATAGCCGCCGTAATCCGCGCACCCATCACACTGCGCAATTTGTGGAAAAACCGCCTTTCTACAAATTTCCATGGTACAGGCCGATCTTCAAAAACCGGAGGCGAAATATTGCTGCCCATTGCGCCTATCGATTGGAAATAAAGATCGCGCCCATAATCAAACCCACCGGGCATCACTGGCGTCGGCAGTGGTGAAAGCCGAGCCGAGAAATGCACATAGTCACCGATCAAAGCGGTAGCCGCGTCAAAGGTTGATATGCGAACCCGTTTCGGCATTTCATCTAAGGAAACATTCGTTGCGGCATCCAACTCAATAACAAGAACTCGCTTTTTGCCCCCACGATTATCAGCATCGGCAATGAATCCAGAAATGTCGGACGAACTCACAGTGGCGCGGAGCAGCGGCGTGGCGATAATTTCTTGTCGCGCTTTGCTCAAACCAAACCCGAGCAAAACAAGTCCAGTCAAAAGCGCAATCGAATAATGTCTTCCCAACCAAAACAAGCCAGCAATCGGAACCGCCAAACTGGCAATGGCAATCACACTCGGTTCATTCGGCAAATTGAAATAGGTCCAAATGCCAACGCCCAAAAACACTGGTGCCCAAATCACAAGCCGACCAGACTGCAAAGCATAAGCCGCGCGCAAATTGTCAACTGCTCGCTCAAGCAAGATCACCGCATCAAAAGGAAACGCTGCCCCTTTGAAGCCGCGTCCCGCTATGCTATCTGGCTGCAAAGTGGCCATGCCGCCCTCCCCGAAAATCAGCTAATCACATAAAAGGCCTACATGTCATCTCCCGTCACGCGCTTTGCTCCATCGCCCACTGGCTTCCTACATATCGGGGGTGCACGAACAGCACTTTTCAACTGGGCCTATGCCAACGGCAATAGTGGCAAGATGTTATTGCGCATCGAAGATACAGACCGTGAGCGCTATACTGAAGGCGCAGTCGCTGCCATTCTTGACGGCCTCACATGGTTGGGCCTGAACTGGGATGGCGAGGCCGTTTCGCAATATGGCCGCATGCAACGCCATGCCGAAGTAGCAAACGAAATGCTGGCTAAAGGCAATGCATATTACTGTTATTGCAGCCCTGAAGAATTAACCGCAATGCGTGAGAAAGCCGAAGCCGAAAAGCGCCCCATTCGCTATGACGGCACATGGCGCAACAGGCCGGCGTCCGATGCGCCGACGGGCATCAAACCAGTGATCCGTTTTAAATCTCCGCAAGACGGGGAAACCGTCATCAACGATCAAGCGCAAGGACGCGTTGTCATCCCCAACAAGGATTTGGATGATCTGATTATTTTAAGATCAGACGGCAACCCGACTTATAATCTTTCAGTTGTGGTCGATGATCATGACATGGGTGTCACCCACATTATTCGCGGCGTGGACCACCTCACCAATGCCGCCCGCCAAATGCAGATTTATATGGCCATGGGCTGGACTGTGCCGAGCATGACGCATGTGCCTTTGATCCATGGGCCGGATGGCGCAAAGCTCTCAAAGCGCCATGGTGCGCTTGGCGTGGAAGCATATCGTGCCATGGGTTATTTGCCCGCCGCATTGCGCAACTATCTCGCAAGGCTCGGCTGGAGCCACGGCGATGATGAAATTTTCTCGACCGAAGAATTGGTCAGATGGTTTGATCTGGATGGTATCGGCAAATCAGCCTCGCGCTTTGATTTCGCAAAGCTTGAGAATTTGAACGGCCACTATATTCGCAACACGCCCGATGGAGAACTACTGGCACAGTTTTTGTCATTCCTGCCCCATGTCGAAAACGGTCCTGCCATGTTGACAAAAATTGATGCAACGATGAATGCAAAATTACTGAAAGCTTTGCCTGGCCTTAAGGACCGCGCCAAAACTCTGGTCGAGCTCATGAACAGCACCGGCTATCTTTTTGCAGTACGTCCGTTGCAGATGGACGACAAAGCCAAAGCCCTTCTCAATGATGAAGGCAAAGCCGCAGCCAAAACCTTGGTCGAACTGTTAACACCGATCACTGACTGGACAGCACATGCTCTGGAAACCGCCGTCAAAGCCCACGCAGAAGCAACCGGCATGAAGCTCGGCAAACTCGCCCAACCTTTGCGCGCAGCCTTAACCGGCACCAGCACTTCCCCGCCAATATTCGATGTGCTTGAAGTCTTAGGCCGCGATGAAAGCTTGGCACGTATAAGTGATCAAGTTCATTAGTGCAGCAACATTGACCTTTTTGCTGCGCTGCAATAGAATTGTCTTATAAATGGGAAAAGCAGATTATGACCGAAGCTACTAAAACGGCAACGATATCCATCGGCGGCAAACCCCAGGAACTGCCGATCATGTCAGGAACCATAGGTCCGGATGTCGTCGACATTGCCAAGCTTTACGGCGAATCCAAAGTTTTCACCTTCGACCCTGGCTTCAATTCCACAGCATCATGCAAATCGGCCATCACTTACATTGATGGCGATCAGGGCATCTTGCTTTATCGCGGTTACCCCATCGAGCAGCTGGCCACTGAAGGCGACTTCCTCGAAAGTTGCTACCTGCTTTATTACGGCGAACTGCCGACACCTGCGCAGCGCAAAAAATTCGTCCACGACATCACTCATCACACGATGATCCATGAACAGATGGTTTTGTTCTTCCGTGGGTTCCGTCGAGACGCACATCCGATGGCGGTGATGGTTGCAATGGTTGGCGCACTTTCGGCATTTTACCACGACTCAACCGACATCAGCGACCCACGCCAGCGCGAGATCGCCTCACACCGCATGATTGCCAAGCTGCCCACTATCGCTGCCATGACCTATAAGTATCATGTTGGTCAGCCCTTCGTTTATCCGCAAAACCATCTATCCTATGCCGAAAATTTCCTGCATATGTGCTTTGCTGTTCCTTGCGAAGAATACAAAGTAAACCCCGTATTGGCGAAAGCCATGGACCGCATTTTCACACTTCACGCCGATCACGAGCAAAACGCTTCAACCTCCACAGTGCGCCTTGCTGGTTCATCAGGCGCTAATCCATTCGCATGTATCGCCGCTGGCATTGCTTGCCTCTGGGGCCCTGCACATGGCGGAGCCAATGAAGCCGCTTTGAAGATGCTTGAAGAAATCGGCACCGTCGATAAAATTCCAGCCTTCATTGAAAAGGTGAAAGACAAATCATCCAACGTCCGCCTCATGGGCTTTGGCCACCGCGTTTATAAAAATTATGATCCGCGTGCTAAAATCCTTCAGGCTTCAGCCCATGAAGTTTTCGAAGCACTTGGCAAGCAGGATGATCCGTTGCTCGACGTTGCGCGCGAACTGGAACGCATCGCACTCAGCGATCCATACTTCATCGACCGCAAGCTTTATCCAAACGTCGATTTCTATTCCGGCATCATCCTGCGCGCCCTTGGTTTCCCGACCAGCATGTTCACTGTGCTGTTTGCGCTAGCCCGCACCGTGGGTTGGATTTCGCAGTGGAAAGAAATGATCGAAGATCCATCCCAGCGCATCGGCAGGCCGCGACAGCTTTATGTGGGGCCGACACAGCGCGATTATGTACCAATTGGAAAACGCAACTAATGTGCGGCACGGGTTAGCCGCGCAAGCCTCTTGGAATTAAACAGCCTTTTTCTCGTCGATCAGCATTGCGCCAATTTCAGCTTCCGCAACCTTTTTGCCGTCAACATGTGCCTCCGCCCAATACTTCCAAACGGGTGCACGCTTCTGCAAGAGCTTGACGTGAAAGTAAACTGTGTCGCCAGGAACCACAGGTTTGCGGAAGCGCGCTTTGTCGATCGACATGAAAAACACCAACTTGCCGGCATCCTCACTGTGATGCTCAAGCACAATGGCACCAGCAGTTTGGGCCATGGCTTCAATCAATAATACACCAGGCATCACAGGGCGACCCGGAAAATGCCCTTGGAAAAACGGTTCATTGATCGTCACGTTTTTGAGTGCAGTCCCAGATTCTTCACCGTTCAATTCCACAATCTTGTCGATCAGCAAAAATGGGTAGCGGTGTGGCAGCAGCTTCATGATCCGAACAATATCAACGGTCTTTTTTGGCGCGGCTTCAGTTGCTTCGGTCATAATCTTCCTCAAAAAAGTGGCGGTTGAAATTTCAACCGCCACATCATATTAGCTCGTGAATCGAAAAGGTCTAGAACCGCGTCCCAATCGAGAAGTTAAACCACTTCTGATCGTCAGTTGGCTGTGAAACAATTGGATACGCATATTCAAACTTGAGCTGACCAAATGGCGAGTCCCAAACTACACCAGCACCGACTGATGCACGAAGGCCCGTCTCGTCAGCGAATGTACAGCCACCAGGCAGAGTACAACCAGCTTGCCCCGGATTGTTCGAATTAAACGCCGTTCCAAAATCCGAAAACACTTCACCTGAAATACCGAGCGCTTCAGGAAGGCCCAGAGGAAACTGTGCTTCAACCGAACCAATAGCATAATCAAGCGCGCCGATCCTGTCACGGCCACCAGCATTATTCAGCTGCGATGGACCGATGCCAGCATTGTTAAAGCCACGCAAAGAATCTCCACCTTTGAAGAAACGGTCCTGCAACGGCACATTGCTGCTACCAATTCCTTGGATGTGACCTGCATTACCGGCGAACTTTACAACAACTTGCTCGTCAAACAATGGCACGAAATAATATGCATGAAGTTCAGTCTTCGAATAATAAGTATCGCCACCAAGCCCGGCAAGTTCTTCAACGATTTGACCACGGAAACCAGAAGTTGGCTTCAATGGGCTATCAAGATCATCATATGTGTAAGATGCCGAAATTGCTGACTTCCAGCTTTCGCTTTGTGTCGCCAGGAATGCAGGCGAAGCCGTTGCTGGATTAATTCCCGAAATCGTACGATGCGCAATATAATATTTGAAATTCAGGCTTGAATATTCGTCAAGATCAAACCCGGTCCGCAACGCACCACCAACAACAGTGTTGGCATAGTTCGTGCTCGTGCCACCACTACTGACGCCAGTGACAGAATCAGAACGCGTCGCAAACACGTCAAAGCCAGCGGCCAATGGCATGCCCAGGAAATATGGGTCAGTGTAGCTGAAATCGACTTGCTGTTTCACCAAGCTCAATGTTGTATTCAACTTGGCTTGCAAACCTTTGCCGAACAAATTGCGTTCCGCAACAGATACTGAACCAACAACGGCTTCAACAGACGAATAGCCAATCGAGAATGTAAGCGAGCCAGTTGATTTTTCTTCAACATCAACGATCAAAACAATCTTGTCTGGCGCACTGCCGGGCTGTTCCTTGAAATCAACCTTGCTGAAAAAATCGAGCGCTGTCAGGCGACGGCGTGCGCGTTCAACCAAAGTGCGGTTAAAAGCATCGCCTTCATAAAGCCTGAGCTCGCGGCGGATCACTTCATCGCGTGTGCGTGTATTGCCAACAATATCAATGCGCTCAACATAGGCGCGTGGGCCTTCGCTTAATTGATATGTGATATTAACCGTGCTGCCTGTTGAATTGCGGTCAACTTTTGGCTCAACCTTGGCAAACACAAAGCCCTGGTTGCTGGCCTCCAATGTCAAGTTCTCAACCGACTTATCAACTTTAGAAGCGTTGTAAGTGTCCCCAACGCCAGTCTTCACAACCTTCGTCAAACCATTTGGATCAAGAGTGGCGTTGCCTACATCAACGGCTACGTCTGCGACCTTGTAGCGAGGTCCCTCTTCAATCGAAAAATTGATTTCAAACGAGCTGCCATCAGGAACCAAATGCGCATCAGCTGAAAGAATTTGAATATCCGCAAAACCATTCTTCAAATAATAACGACGCAACAATTCCTTGTCATATTCAAGACGATCAGCATCATAGGTATTGTTCTTCAGGAACGGGTTCCACCAACTGCTTGATTTAGTGATCAACACACCGCTCAATGTATCGGCGCTGAAAGACCGATTGCCAGAAAAGGTGATTTTCTTGACCTCAGTCTTGCCATTCTCAGAAATAACAAACGCAACATTCACGCGGTTATCAGGCTGCCTGATCAACTGTGGATCGACCTTGACGTTGTAAAAACCCTTGGCCTGATAAAGCGCCAACACGCGGCGCGTATCGCTTTGAATGCGCGCTTTCGTGAAAATCATGCTTTGCTTGACTTCAACTTCTTTTTGCAAAGTATCATCATCAATTTCGCTGTTGCCTTCAAAATTCACAACATTGATCAAAGGATTTTCAACAATGCGAATAACAATCGAGTTGCCGCGACGTACAATATTCACATCGGCAAACAAACCTGTTTGAAACAGGGCCTTGATGGACTCGTCAATACGGGCTGCACTTGCCTGCTCAACATTGCTGAATTGCAAATAAGAAAGCACGGTCTCGCGGTCAACGCGCTGCCCGCCTTCGATAACGATACTGGAACCAACTGCAGCATAGCCTGTAGGCGCAGCAAAAAATGGTGACGCCACAGGTGCCACGAATGAAAACACTAAAACGAGGAGACCAATCAGGCCATATTTCTTACGCATCAAATCGCCAATTCCAAACTCAACTCGCCGTCCTCAGAGTGCTTCGCCGCGTGTCGTTTTAACCATTTTCATCTGCAATGCAAATGAAACCTACAAT
>CAXTKH010000097.1:0-9743 GCA_964244815.1 uncultured Aestuariivirga sp.
TTTGATCTATAACAGGGTCATTGGTCAACAGGTTGCGGCATTGCGACCCGTGCATGGCCGAATGCGCATAGGTGTTTTGACTTTTTAAAGAAAAGCCATGAACACTTCAAAGTCCTATTTTGATCAACTTATATGACTTTTGGATGGTGGGACAGTTTCAATTTCAGCTTTTAACACCGGACGGGAAGTGGAAGGTACTTCCCCAGTGGATATAATTGGCCCGGAGCCGATAACAGCAGTTCGCCGTTCAAATTGTCTTTGCGACGAGCGTGTTAACTGAGCTATGTCCACCCCAAGCCCGCTTGCACGTCTTACGTTCGACTGGCGTAAAGTACTTTGCGGAGAATAGAATTGCACTCTGCACATAATCCGAAGGTTCATCTTCGTAAGAGGTTCGTACTGTGCGCTTCTGTTGCGCCACACCATGCTTTGCTGCGAATATTGCAGCCATTGCACGTGTCTCCTTTGCCACACGTCCATTCTGCAGCCATTGAAGTGCAGTATTCACAGTTGCCCGTGCAACCGTATTTGCTCTGAGCAGGGCAGCAAGAAGAAACATTCTCTGATAGTCCGTCACTGTGTTGTCTGACACTAAGGCCTCAAGCGCCTCAGCTACGTCATGATTTGAGCGAACAAATGTAGAAATGTAAGAGAAGTATAGCCTAGTTTGATGCGGTTTCGCTTTCAATTTATTCAAGACGTGCTCGACGGCGATATCGGAAGCTGCAGAGCGAAGAATCGGAAGACAAAACTTTTCGATTTGATCTTCTTGGTTCGGGTAATCTGCAATGTTCGAAATTAGTCGCTCGACCGCCGCGTTATCAAGATTTTTGTCGGCCTCGCCTTCTTCGTCGTTTTCTTCGTCTTCCCACTCAACTTCAAAGCCGTATGGGCTGGCGCGTTCGTATGTCTCATCGCCTTCTACTTCTTCTCGAATTTCATCAAATAAACGGTCAACTGCCGTTTCGTCCCGGATTACTTCGTCGGCAGGCACGATTTTTGACTTATATTCGTTTAGATGCAATCCGTCCTTGCGCAAAGTCTCAATCAGGCTGGCCAGTCCATGCCGTGCCTCCGCTTCAGAAGGGAAGCCCATATAGATATCGTCAACGTAACGGGCTGACAAAATTCCCGCCAATTCGCAATACGCGTCAAAATCGGAGAGAAAGAAATTACCGATTGCATCTGAGGGATATACACCTTGAATAATGCCGAACGAATTTCGCTCCCTGAACGCGAGCATCATCTCCTCAAGTAAGCTAACCACCTCCTGAGCACAGCCTGCAGCCGACATCAAGTTCACGAGGTGATGCTGTGGTAGTCGCTCGAAGTAGTGCGATATGTCAGCTTTAAGTACGAATTGGCTCGAATTGCAGATTTCGGCAACGCGACTTTGAAAACGCTCCCAAGACTCGTGGTTAGGCTTGAACATCTGATCGTTTTCTTCAGAAGGAACGTGGCTAAAGGCGCGCTCACGGTCCAGACCGCCCTCAAGTTCTTCAATTACGTTGCCCACAAGCGCCTGATAAAGAAATCTATCTGCGGGCCGGAGTATGCTTCCGGGACGAGTGAAGAAGCGCTCTTTCGGAACACTCATTGTGATCGGAAGTTCGGGCTGGTAGGTTCCGGCAGTAAGCTGCTGTTTTAGCTGTTCCCACAGCGCATCGCCCGCGCGGTTAAAAATCGCATTGTAATGAGGCGCTAGGATGAAGTCGCTGCGAATATCGGCCTTCACGTGGGCGATTACGACATTGTGGTCGATCTGTTGAACTATTTTCCTGTCCAAACCTGGCATTTCTAAGTCGATCTCTTTTGCAGCGAGCCCTAATTTTAGCCAAATCCATTAGCCGTGTTAGGTCACAGTGTGTAGTGAATGAAAAAGTATAGTCAACCATTGTTCGATAACGGAAGCTTTATCTGCTGAAACTCAAGGTCTCTCTACAGACCTTCGGCGGTCGACACGAATTCGTGTAACTTCTGCTATCCATTAGAAACCAGAAGTCGTCGCACGACGTCTGGTTCATTTTCAATGATGCGCAATAAAGCAGCGGCGGGGCCGCTGATGCTGCGTTTGCCTTGCTCCCATTTCCGGTAGCCAGACACACTCATGCCCATGAGAGGTGCCATTTGCGCCTGAGTCAATTTCGCATGTTTGCGAACTTCGCTTGGATCGAGCGGCGCATGGACAATGGCATGGCCATTGCCCTTGGCATGGGCCAAAGCTTCACTGAGTGATAAAATAAGATCGTCACCAAACTTGCTCATTGTTTTTTCCTTGCTGCTTTCAATGCCGCAACCAATGTTGCTGCGGCCCGCTTGTCTTCTTGTGTTAAATCAGTCTTTTCGTTCTTCGGGTAAACCAGCAACGCATAAAGTGGCATTGCTTCATCGAGGTAATAGTAGATCACGCGAGCGCCGCCGCGCTTGCCCCTGCCAGAAGCCGCAAAGCGAACCTTGCGCACGCCTCCCGTTCCGGTAATCACGTCACCCGCCAGTGGATTTAGCGAAAGGAAGGTGATCAGCTCTTGTTTCTCATCTTCGTCAAAAAGGTTATCGGCCTGCCTTGTAAAGGTTGGGGTTTCCGCGACTGTTTGCATGAAGTGCATATAACCCATTGGGGTACTATCTGCAAGTGGCAATGATTTCATCAAAATCCAGACTGATCTCTCACCCCGTCACCACATCAATAATAATCCCGCCTTTATCCAAAGCTGCCTTCAGCGCAACGCCCGGCATCTCGTTGGTAATCAAGCGATCAAAGTCATTATAGTCGCACACTTGGACAAGAGCCGATTTTTCGAACTTGGATGAGTCCGATAGCACAACCCTGTGCTCAGCTCGCTTTAAAGCCATATACGCAATATTTGCCTCGTCCAGTTCTGCGTCCATCGGGCCAAGGGCCACATCGATCGCACTGACCGAAATGAAAGCATATTTCACTTTGAACCATGAAAAAAATTCAATTGCACTTTCGCCAAATGATGCGCCGTTGTCGCCCTTCAATGCGCCGCCAGCCATATAAACTTTGTTGCCATTCACCAAAGCCAGCGTGCGAGCAATGTCGGAAGAGTTCGTTACAATCGTAAGATTGCGCTTGCTGCGCAGCTCTTGCGCAAAGATGCTGGTGGTCGTTCCCGTATCAATCATCAAGCTATCTCCGTCCTGCACAAGCTGGCACGCAAATTTGGCTATCGCGCGTTTGGCTTCCGCATTATCGCGCAGTCTTCGTTCAAACGGAACTTCCGTTCCAAGATTGGGCAAAGCCAATGCGCCGTGGAACTTGAGAACCGATCCATCACTTTCCAATATTTTCGCGTCGCGTCTGATTGTTTCATCAGAAACTTGAAGCGCTTCGGCAAGCTGCACAATCGACGCTCTGCCATTATCCTTGATGAAGTTGAGTATTTCGATCTGGCGTTTTGAGGTTTTGTGGCTTTTCATGTGTTTTATGACAAATTGTCTTGCGTTGTCTTGTTGATTTCAAATAATTATGCCACAATGTGATCACATTTCAACAAAAATCCACAATTAATTTGACTCACAGCGAAATTGGCGCAATTTTAAGGACATCCAGACCGAATGCGGTTGGGATAAATCAAAAGGCTGCCATCCCCGATTCCTGCACGGGGGTTGAGCCGGACGAAGTAACTGCCCCCGGTACTTTGTTTGGTAGACTGCTAATTTAACTTGGCGATGGCAGCCGATTTGATTTTTTGGAATTTGATGAACGCATCGATAAGCTCCGGCAGGGACTAGTCATGCTTTTTGGAGTTGTTGATGACGGGCGAAGAGGCGCGGGTACGGGGGCTAGCTGTTTGGAAAAATCTAAAATCAGTTCAACCTTTAAAAGGTGGCGTCAGTAACGCCAGCTTCACCGTCGAAGACGCTAAAGGCCGTTTTGTTGTTCGCATTGGCGAAGACTATCCCTTTCACCAGGTTTGCCGAAACCGAGAGGCAATCGCATCACGAGCTGCGTTTGACGCTGGCCTCTCCCCGGAAGTTGTTCACATTGAAAAAGGCCTGATGGTTGTGCGCCACATAGAAGCGACGACCTATCAAGAATCTGACATTAGAAAAAATCATGACGCTTGTATTGGCATGATAATGCGGTGCCACCGCGACA
Organism: uncultured Aestuariivirga sp.; assembly: GCA_964244815.1. Classification (GTDB taxonomy): domain Bacteria; phylum Pseudomonadota; class Alphaproteobacteria; order Rhizobiales; family Aestuariivirgaceae; genus Aestuariivirga. The sequence goes on from CAXTKH010000097.1 coordinate 4,124, forward strand.
TGAGCAAACGCGTGGGCGGTCAAGCGGCAATATTCTGGGTCTTCCAGATTTTACGTGATTATGCCGCTACCCTTGAAAAATCAAAACACATTCGCACCAAAGAAATTCCAAGATGGATGCACATTGTGAGTGGTCTTGAAGCTGTCCAGATTCCACTTCCAATTATTTTCGGTCATCATGATTTGCTGCCCACAAATTTTATGGATGACGGTAAAAGGCTTTGGCTGATTGATTGGGAATATGGCGCATTTGGAACCGCCATGTTTGACCTGGCAAATATTGCTGCGGCAAATTCTTTTGATGAAAATCTGGAAAACCAAATGCTGCTGCAATATTTTGGTCGTGTACCAGATCTCGCCACGTTACGCGCTTATTACGCAATGAAAGTGGCTGCTGCTTTGCGCGAAGCCATGTGGGGCATGATCTCGGAACTTTATCTGAAAGCGCCCGGCGTTGATTACGTTGCTTATGCGGCTGAATATTTAGGCCGCTTTGAATCCATTTTGAAAAATTATGAAACAAGGTTTGAAACTTTATGACTGATGCATTCCCAACCCACGCCGACATTGTTGTGATCGGCGGAGGCATCATAGGTTGTTCAACAGCCTATCATTTGGCGCGAGACCATAAAGCCAATGTTGTGGTGTTGGAGCAAAACAAATTGACTTCAGGATCAACTTGGCACGCGGCTGGTTTGGTTGGCCAGCTCAGATCATCTGCTGCAATCACTCAAGTTCTGAAATATTCTGTTGAGCTTTACAAAAACCTTGAAGCCGAAACCGGATTGCAAACCGGCTGGAAAATGACGGGCTGCTTGCGCCTTGCTACCAACAAAAATCGTTGGACAGAATATCAGCGCCTCGCCACCACCGCCCAAAGCTTTGGCATGGAGATGAATCTTTTATCGCCTGCTGAAGTGAAAAAAATGTTTCCACTATTGGAAACCAAGGATTTGGTGGGCGCATCCTATCTGCCAACTGATGGCCAGGCTTCACCATCCGATATTACGCAATCACTGGCCAAGGGTGCGCGCATGCACGGCGCTAAATTCTTTGAGGGTGCGCGCGTGACTGGTTTTGATATTGCTAATGACCGGGTGATTGCTGTGAAGACAAATCTTGGTTCGATCACATGCACCCGCGTTGTAAACTGTGGCGGCATGTGGGCCAGGCAAATAGGTGCAATGGCTGGTGTTAATGTGCCTTTGCAGCCCGTGAAACATCAATATGTGATCACAGAAAAAATCGCGGGTTTGGCCAGCGATGCGCCGACCATTCGTGATCCAGATTTGCGTACCTACTTCAAAGAAGAAGTTGGTGGATTGGTTTTTGGCGGATATGAGCCCAATCCAAAAACCTGGGTGCAAGATGATGTGCCTGCGAATTTTGAATTCCAGTTGTTCGATGATGATTTTGATCATTTTGAGCAGCACATGAAGAATGCGCTTCTGCGCATTCCAGCTCTCGAAAAAACTGGCATCAAGAAAATGATCAATGGCCCTGAAAGCTTTACGCCCGATGGCAATTTTATTTTAGGCGCTGCGCCTGAACTCAAGAATTTTTTTGTGGGCGCTGGCTTTAATGCATTTGGCATTGCCGCTGGCGGTGGTGCTGGTTGGGTTTTGGCCGATTGGATAATGAAGGGCGAAGCACCAACTGATTTGTGGAGTGTAGATATCAGGCGCTTTGCAAGCATGCACAAAGACCGCGCATGGGTCAATGAACGCACACTTGAAGCTTACGGGAAACATTACACCGTGGCTTATCCACACGAAGAATATGTTTCAGCCAGGCCAACTTTGAAGTCTCCGATATATGAGACTCTAAAAAAGAAGGGCGCAGTATTTGGCTCCAAGCTCGGCTGGGAGCGGGCCAACTGGTTTGCGCCAGAAGGCCAAGCCGCGCAGGATGTCTACACGATGGGCCGCCAGAATTGGTTTGCCCAAGTCGGTGAAGAACATAAAGCCGTTCGCGAAACGGGAGGACTGTTTGATCAAACTTCATTTGCCAAATTTGAAATGAAGGGGCCCGATGCAGAAGCCGTGCTCAAATCGATTTGCGCGAACACCATTCCAGCTGAACCCGGCAGATTGGTATACACGCAACTGCTCAATCAACGCGGCGGCATTGAATGTGACTTGACGGTGGCCAGACTTACAGACGACCACTTCTACATCGTGACAGGCACTGGATTTCGCACCCATGATTTTCATTGGATTGCTGATCACATTCCAAAAAACGCCAAGGTCAGATTCATTGATGTAACTGAGCGCCATGGAACCCTATCCCTCATGGGGCCATTGTCACGCGAGATTTTGCAGATGACAACTTACGGCGATATCTCCGCCAGAGGTTTCAAATTTGGTGACGTAAAAACCATCGGCCTCAAAGGCCACCCTGTGCGTGCATTGCGCGTGACCTATGTGGGCGAATTAGGTTACGAACTGCATGTGCCAATCCACGCTTTGACCGATGTCTATTCTGCATTGATGCGGGCGGGTGAAAAAATCGGTTTGAAGCTTGCAGGCTACCGCGCCATTGAATCATTGCGACTTGAAAAAGGCTACCGCGCCTGGGGTGCCGATATCACACCAAACGACACACCACTTGAAGCAGGTCTCGGTTGGGCGGTGAAACTCAAAAGCAAAGAAGATTTCATCGGCCGCTCCGCTCTGGAAACAAAAAAATCTGAACCGCTGAAAAAAATGCTGGTGGGCTTCACCACTGAACGCGAAGATGTTGTGCTGCTCGGTCGCGAAACCATTCTGCGCGATGGCAAATTTGCAGGTTATCTGACTTCTGGTGGTTACGGTTACACAGTTGGAAAGCCGATAGGTTATGGCTATGTCCGCAATGCTGACGGCGTTTCAGAGGCGTATATTATGAGCGGCAATTATGAATTGGTGGTGGCGCAAGAACGTGTGAAAGCCACACCGCATTTGAAACCGCTCTACGATCCCACCAACGCGCGCATTAAAGCTTAACCGCAACGCAAGCTTTATATCGCCGATCAACGCTCTCAGCAAAATTCCGCGTCGTCATGTGACGCCGAATTTTCGGGCTGTTGAGTTCAATCGAGGGAACTTCGGCAAAACCGACGGGTTGCTTGATCGTGCGCGCATAAAGATCGCGGACTTGTAAATATGTCTGCGTTGCTGGAAATTCAGCTGATTTTTCTTTACTCAAATCGGCACGTAAACCTTTGTCATCAATACCGAGGTTGAATTTCTTGATCACTGAACGCAACGCCGTTTCAGTGCCGCTCACTTTGGCGAGTGGCTGTTGATCTTTGTTATACAGCAGCAAATCCCCATCCGTGGCCAGCTTGGTTTTGCTCAGCACACTGATCATTTTCTGAAACGCTGCATTGCGGCTGGCATAGCGGCCTGCGTTATAATCAGCAAAACGATAGATTTTTTTATTATACCCAGAGTCGTAACCCAGCAATTGTTTCACGCCATAATACATGCCGCCATGGCGGGTGTAGAGATCATCACGCACCGCATACACATCAGCCAAATTCATCGGCAAATACCTGTTCTGCCGCGCCATGGTCAACGCAAACCGAACCGACACTTGCATCGAGCCGATCGTATTGATGTCGTTCCGGTCCTCAATCATCTGGTTGAGCAAACCGCTCTGCACCAACAACGAAAGACTTGATCGCTTCCCCGCATCGTCCACAATCGAACGATAGGTCATATCCAGATCTCGCTCAGTTTTTGCTGCCCGAATGCGCGCGATATAACTTTCGCCAAGGCTGGGTGAGGTTTCAAGAAAATTCAGCGCCACGCGCCCAAGAATGGGAATGCGGCCCAATTTGCCTTGCAAACTTTTCTCAGCAAGTGCCCCAAGCCCCGGCACCGCGGGATCAGCCACAAAACCTGACTCCTGCGAGATGATCGCAATTGAAGAACAAATATTCTCGCGTGATGGTGGCAGCGCATGCGTACGCAGTACATCCAGCAAATCAATCGCCCAGCCTTGCGGATCAGCCACATTAGGCCGGGCATTCCGGATCAACCGCGTAGTGTCGGCAATGGAAGCTTCCTGCGCCTGCGCAAAACCAGTTAAGGCCAAAACGGCATAGATAAAGGCAAATCGTTTCATGCTGTCGGTTTTAGCGGGATTTGTGGCCAATTTATATTGCTTCGTTTTCAGCCCTGCGATACGCCAATCCAAACAGGAGAAACCTATGTTCACCAGAGCCGACGCCGTAAAACTTGATGCCGCCGATATTCTGAAACACAAGCGCGCCGAATTCTCCATCCCCGAAGGCATGATCTATTTGGACGGCAATTCGCTCGGCGTATTACCAAGAGCCGCCGTGGCCCGCGTGAAGCATGCAGTCGATGTTGAATGGGGCGTTGATCTCATCACTTCGTGGAACAAACATGGCTGGTTTCAAAAACCGCTGGAGATCGGCAACAAAATCGCCCGTATCATTGGCGCACAGAAAGACAGTGTGATTGTTGCTGATTCAATTTCGATAAATATGTTCAAAGTTCTCAGTGCTGCATTGGCTAAAAATCCAACGCGCAAAGTGATTTTGTCTGACTCCGGAAATTTTCCCAGCGACCTATATGTGGCCCAAGGCCTCAGCGGCTTCATGAACGACGGACATGAATTGCGCGTGGTTGAACCCGAAGCGGTGATGGACGCCATCACTGATGACGTGGCTGTGGTGATGCTAACCGAAACCGATTACCGTTCAGCCCGCCGCCATGATATGAAAGCTGTGACGGACAAGGCCCACGCCATGGACGCATTGGTCATCTGGGATTTGGCGCACTCCGCAGGTGCCGTGCCCGGTCGCTTGGAAGAAGTGAACGCCGATTTCGCCGTGGGCTGCACCTATAAATATTTGAACGGTGGCCCCGGCTCCCCCGCATTCGCCTATGTGCATCCACGCCTGCAAAATGAAGTGATGTCAGCTTTAGTGGGCTGGTGGGGCCATGCCGCACCGTTTGCCTTCGCGCAAAATTATGAACCAGCCGCAGGCATCATCCGCATGCAATGCGGCACACAACCCATCCTCTCCATGCAAGCCTTGGACGCCGCCATGGATGTATGGGCCGATGTGGAGATGGTGGATGTTTATGCCAAAGCCCAAAAAATGGGCGCACTGTTTGTGGAGCTGGCCGAAGCCCGCCTGGCCAAACACAGCGTTCAACTTTATGGCTCGCGCGATTTTGCCACGCGCGGCAGCCACGTGGCACTCCGCCACGAACAATCCTACGCCATCATGCAAGCTCTCATTTCCAAACGCGTGATCGGAGATTTCCGTGCCCCCGACATGATGCGCTTCGGCTTCGCCCCGCTTTATAATTCTTACGCCGATGTGTGGGACGCCGTGGAAGTGCTGCGCGATGTGCTGGACGAAAAATTATGGGACGTACCAAAGTTTAGAGAGCGGAAGGCTGTGACATAAGAGCGTCGCATTCTTTGAATCCAATCGCATGCGGCAACCTCCCCCTCAGTCCTTCGGACAGCTCCCCCAGCAAGCTGGGCAGAGCGCGATAACAATTTTAGCCCGAACTTAACGTCATTCGCCCTCCTCCCAGCTTGCTGTTTAGCCCGGGGACATAGCTGACATATGTTCGGGGACATGGTTGACACTT
>CAXTKH010000098.1:0-9557 GCA_964244815.1 uncultured Aestuariivirga sp.
ATTTCGATATAGTCTTGCTTGGTCTTGCAAGCAGGCCCGGGGAAGTGTTCGGCGCTCACAAATTTTTGCATGGCGCGCGAATGGCCAATTTCTTGGGTGATCTTGATTGCATCAATGTGGCGTTCCAAATCATAAGGTTCCGCAAATGAATTGGGATCCACGATTGGCATATCAGTCAGATTATTAGATCGCAAAGTTACGGAGCCGCGAGACTTCGGCCTTGTATAATAAGAATTGCATGTTGCTCCATTGCCGCCAGGAACAGTTCCCACACCCTCCTCCACGCCTGCACCAGCCAGAAAGTGGAATTGCAAATCTGGCGTCCTTTCTTCGTTTTTATTGCCCCACCAAAACGCGCCAGCTTCCACAATGTTTGAAGCCACAGGGCCCGATTTGAACATGTAGTATTGAAGGCCAGCCGCCACTTTCCAATGCAGCTTCTTGTATTTGTCGTATGAATGCGGGCCATTCAAAACCCATGTTACGTCGGTTGAAAAATGATCATGCAGATTTTGGCCAACGCCTTTCAAATCATGTTGAACAGAAATTCCAACATCGCGCAGATGATCAGACGGCCCAATGCCAGAAAGCATCATCAAACGGGGAGAACCAATGGCACCGGCCGTCAAGATCACTTCACTAGAGGCTGTTAAAACTTTTTTGGTTCCACCCTCAATGATTTCAACGCCAGTTGCCCTTCCTTTTTCAATCACAATGCGCGAAACAAAAATGCCTGTGCGCAATTCAAGATTTGGCCGCTTCAATGCTGGGCGCAAATATCCCACCGCAGCACTACAGCGTTTTCCACCGCGCGTTGTGGTTTGATAAAATCCGGTGCCTTCTTGCGTGCCGGAATTGAAATCCGGATTAAATGGCATGCCCAATTCCATGCAGCCCTGCACATAGGCGGCAGACACGCGGTTTGGCACATTGTCAGAAACACCCAAGGGCCCATCAATGCCATGATTGGGGCCACCTAGTTTTGTGTTGCCTTCAGATTTGATGAAATAAGGTTGAAGGTCTTTGGCGCTCCAACCTTTGCAGCCCATTTCATTGGCCCAGCCATCATAGTCCTCTGGGCATCCGCGTGTATAAACTTCGGCGTTGATCGAGCTACCGCCACCCAATACCCGCGCCTGCGGATAAACCGCCTCGCGGTTGTTGGCATGTTTCATTGGTGCAGTTTTAAAACCCCAGGTGAGCGGCCCGCTGGTCATTTTGAAAAAGCCAACAGGCATGTGGATGTATGGATCAGTGTCCTTCGGGCCCGCTTCCAACAAAAGCACTTTGGCATCCGGCATTTCAGAAAGTCTCGCGGCAAGCACGCAACCTGATGAACCGCCCCCTATTATGATATAGTCATACATGCTCTTGCCTTAAAATTCTTCTTGGCCTAATCATAAATAACTATCTAGTTATTTCAAGAGGCAATTGGTGATCGCCAAAAAGCAGACAAGAGACCCCGAGGAAACCAAACGGCGCATCATGGCGGCTGCGAAGGTGGAGTTTGCCAAGTCTGGCCTGGGAGGCGCACGTGTGGATGTCATTGCGGCACGGGCCAAATCCAACAAACGCATGATGTATCATTACTTCGGCAATAAGGAGACGTTATTCAAACTGGTTTTGGAAGATGCCTATGCCGATTTTCGCGAAGCTGAAAAGGCATTGGAACTTGACCATGAAGAACCAATCACTGCTTTACGCAAACTCGTTAGTTTCAACTGGAACTATTTTCTGGAGAACCCGGAATTTATTACACTGGTCAATTCCGAAAATTTGCACAAAGCAAAACACATCAAGAATTCAAAACGCATGCAGGAAATGAGCCGGAACTTTGTAGGCCGGATGCAGACGCTTCTTGACCGCGGTGCGACCGCTGGATTGTTTCACACGCACATTGATGCTGTGCAAATGAATATTTCGGTTGCGGCAATTGCCTACCATTATCTTACTAATCGTTACACAGGCTCAATCGTATTTGAGCGCGACCTCATGTCGGCCAAAGCTTTGAAAGAGCGACTGGCATTCAACATTCAAACGGTGCTGCGCATGGCGTGCACACCAGAAACACTTCGCAAATTGGAAACTGAGAAATGAGAGGAACTGCTTTCGTTACGGGTGCAAGACGCGGCATTGGCAAGGCGATTGCTTTGACTTTGGCACAGGATGGTTTTGATGTGGCTGTGAATGATGTTGAGGCATCGCCAGAAATTGATGCAGTGGTTCTACAGATCAAAGGTTTGGGTCGCCAAGCTATTGCTGTTGTCGGAGATATCTCAGACATTGAAACTCATGTCACGATGCTTGATCTGGCTGAAACGCTTGGACAACTTTCAACGCTCGTCAACAATGCCGGTGTTTCAGTTCTTAACCGCGGCGATCTGCTTGAGGTTTCAGAGGAGAGTTTCAATCGCTGCATGGACATCAATGTGCGCGGCACTTTCTTTTTATCACAAGCCTTTGCAAAGCGCTTGTTAGCGCAGCCACAAGAAACTGTGCATCGTTCGATCGTAAATATTTCTTCGGCAAATGTGAGTGCAGTATCGATTGCACGTGGTGAATATTGTATTTCAAAAGCTGCCGTTTCAATGTCATCAAAACTGTTTGCCGCGCGACTTTCGAACGAAGGCATTGGCGTTTATGAAATTCAGCCTGGTTTTATTGAAACAGATATGACTGCGCCTGCCAAAATAAAATATGACAAGATGATCGAAGAGGGCCTGACGGTGATCAAGCGCTTTGGACAACCCGAAGACGTTGCACGCGTAGCATCCACCATGGCGCAAGGCTTGCTGCCATATACTGTTGGTCAAGCCATTCAGGTTGATGGCGGATTGCTGACGGTGAGGTATTGAACATGAAAATTTCGCTGCCAAACAGTTTGGGCAAACTCCAACCCTATAAGTTGATGGGTGAGCCGCTTGTGGCGAAGAAGCCTACAAAGCCATTCAACCGCGTGGCCTTTGCGGCAGCGCATGTTGTAGCCGATCCGCTGAGAGGTGGCATTGATTGGAAGGGTACGACTGCTTATCGCCGATATCTTTTGAATTTAGGTTTTGGCATTGCCGAGGCGATGGACACATCGCAGCGCGGCATGGGGCTGGCTTGGCCGGATGCTTTGGAACTGATCACACGTTCGATTGATGATGCTGGATCTGAGAAATCGAAATTGATCTATTCGGGTTGCGGAACGGATCATTTGGATTTGGCAGAGGCATATTCACTCAATGATGTAATTGAAGCCTATTTGATGCAACTTCATGCCATTCAAAAACTTGGTGGCCGCATCATCATGATGGCCAGCCGTGCGCTGGTTCGCGCGGCGAAGACCCCCGATGACTATATCAAAGTTTACACAGCTGTTTTGAAAGAGGCTGATCATCCCGTTATCTTGCATTGGCTTGGACCCATGTTTGATCCTGCCTTGCGCGGCTACTGGGGCGGCGACAATTTTACGACAACGATGAAAACGTGCCTTGCTGTGATCAACGAAAACATCAAGAAAATTGATGGTATCAAAATTTCGCTGCTGGATGCGGACAAAGAAATCATAATGCGGCGGCGGCTTCCACCGTCCGTCAAAATGTATTCAGGTGATGATTTTAATTATGCTGACTTGATTGCAGGCGATCCCAATGGTTGTTCGCATGCATTGCTTGGCATATTCGATGCAATTGCGCCTGCGGCATCAATCGCTTTAAGCGCGTTGGCGAAAAACGATGTGGCAAAATTTCATTCAATTCTAGCGCCAACCGTTCCGTTGTCGCGATTGATCTTCAGCGCGCCAACACATTCATACAAGACTGGTATCGTGTTTTTGGCTTGGTTGAATGGGCATCAAGATCATTTCATCATGGTCAACGGCGCGCAATCAGCTAGATCGCTTTTGCATTTCGTCGACGTTTTCAAACTGGCCGATGCTGCCGGTTTGTTACGCAAGCCTGATTTGGCGGTACAACGCATGAAGCAACTTATGGCGATTTATGGTGTGTGATGAGAATTCTTGAGACAAAGGATTGCGCTATCAATACTGCCACGCTTGGCTTTCAGGCGCCGATTGGCGAAGTGATTGAGACAATCGCACGACATGGGTTTGCGGGCATTGCGCCGTGGCGCAGGGAGATTGAAGGGCAGGATGTCAAGGCAACTGCAAAACGCATTCGAGATGCGGGGCTGAGTGTTACGGGATATTGTCGGAGCACTTACATTCCCTCCAACAGTGTTCAAGGTTTTGAAGAAAACATCGCCAGCAATATCACAGCACTTAATGATGCTGCCACGCTTGGGGCGGAAAGTTTTGTTATGGTTGTTGGCAGCAAAGCTGATTTGGTTTCAGCGCGGAGCCAGGTAAAAGAAGCAACTTCGATCTTGCTTGAGCACAGCAAAAAAATTGGCGTCAAAATTTCACTGGAACCATTGCACCCAGTCTATGCGGCTGAGCGATCCTGTTTGACTTTGCTGAGCGAGGCTCTCGACATGTGTGACGAGATTGAAGGTGATGTTGCTTTGCCTCAACTTGGGATTTGCATTGATGCCTATCATGTTTGGTGGGATCCGTATCTGGCGCAGCAGATTACCAGAGCTGGGAAACAAAAACGCGTTTTAAATTTTCATATTTGTGATTGGCTCGTGCCAACGCGTGATGTTTTGAATGATCGCGGCATGATGGGCGATGGCGTGATTGATTTGAAGGCGATCCGGGAAATGGTCGAAACTGCAGGCTATCAAGGCTTGATTGAAACCGAAATCTTTTCCGCAAATAATTGGTGGAAGAGAACGATGGATGAAACTTTGGGCGTGATCGCCGAGCGGATCAAGACTTCAGTTTAAGGCCTTGATCATATCTGCGGCTTTTTCCGCGATCATGATTGTGGCGGCGTTGGTGTTGCCAGTAACAATGGCTGGCATGATTGAGGCATCGCAAATGCGCAAGCCAGCGAGGCCACGCAGTTTCAAATCTGGTGTAACGACCGCCATCTCATCATGGCCCATTTTGCATGTGCCGACGGGATGGTGATCGGTCTTGGCGTTGGCGCAGGCGTAGTTAAACAACTCTTCGTCGGTTTTTAATTTTGCGCCGGGCAAATGTTCAGATTTGATGAAAGGCTTCAAAGCAGATTGATTCATAATCTCGCGTGCCAAACGCAAACCCTTGATCGACATTTCCTTGTCATATGGATCAGACCAATAGTTGGGATCAATCAATGGAGCCACGTTGGGATCGTTTGAAGCGAGCCGCACAGTGCCGCGCGAACGTGGGCGCATGTAGGCGGAGTTCAAGGTGGCACCTGCGTTTTTCATTTTGGCGACGCCCGCTTCGATGCCTGATCCAAGGCCAAAATGAAATTGAATGTCTGCTGATCTGGCATTTTCATCGGCATACCAAAAGCCACCTTGGCTGAAGAGGCTGGATGCAACCGGGCCAGTTCTAGTCAGGATGTATTGCACGCCAGCGAGGGCGGCCCAATGTGGCTTGCCGTATTTATCATAGGTGTGATCGCCCGTGCATTCGCTGATGATAAAAAGATCGAGGTGGTCTTGCAAGTTGGAGCCGACGCCCGAGAGATCGTGTAGCGTTTTGATACCAAGTGATTGCAGATGATCTGCAGGGCCGATCCCTGATTGCATGAGGATTGTTGGAGAACCGATTGCGCCTGATGTCAAGATTACTTCGCGATTTGCATGGTAAATTTGGCCGTCCATCAATTCAACGCCGATTACGTTGTGATTTTCGATCATCAGTCTACGGACGATTGCATTCTGCTTTACACTTAAGTTGGAGCGCTTCTTTAAATAGCCTGTCGCAGTGGACGAACGGCGGGCATTCTTTTGTGTGAGTTGATAATAGCCAATGCCATCCTGCGATGGGCCGTTGAAATCATAGTTTCGTGGGATGCCTAATTCACCTGCTGCATTAAAGAAGGCTTCGCAAATTGGGAGTGATGAGCGCGGATCGGAAACGCCTAGCGGGCCGCCTTTGGAATGGTATTGACCAGCGTCTCGTTCGAAATCTTCAGAGCGTTTGAAATAGGGCAGCACATCGTCATAGCTCCAGCCCTCACAACCGAGTTGCCGCCATTCGTTGAAGTCTAGCGCATTGCCGCGATTATAAAGCTGGGCATTGATCGAGGAACCACCGCCGATGACTTTGGCTTGGGTGAAGCGCAGCACGCGGTTTTGCAGATGTTTTTGTGGAACCGTCGACCACCCCCAAGAGGCGATGCCCTTGGTCATCTTGGCAAAGCCCGCCGGCCAGTGGAACAGGAAGTTGCGGTCAGAGCCTCCAGCCTCAAGTAACAGAACAGTTACATTTTGTTCTTCACTAAGCCTTCCTGCCAGTACACAGCCCGCTGAGCCGCCACCGACGATGATGTAGTCATAATTCATTTGGAACCCTTGTCACAATCAGACTAAATCCGCATCGGAAATTGGTCAACAGCAAAAGGTAGTATTGATCCCTTAGGTGAAGCTGCCTAATGTTTGGCTCAGATCAGGAACACAGAAATGAATATCGAATTGCATGGATTGAAGATTGACACTTTGCTGGCAGATTTTGTTAGCCAGCATGCTCTGCCCGGCACCCATATTTCCGAGCATCATTTTTGGTCTTCGTTTGCAAAGATAATTTATGATCTGGCACCTGAAAATAAAGCACTGCTTGATATTCGCGATGATTTGCAAAGCAAGATCGATGCCTGGAACAGTGAGCATGCCTCGAATTTTGAATTGGGCAGCTATAAAGCATTCCTGAAGTCGATTGGTTATTTGCGCGACGAAGGGCAGGATTTCGAAATTACGACACAGAATGTAGATGATGAAATTGCATTGATGGCCGGGCCGCAATTGGTGGTGCCCGTTAACAACGCACGCTTTGCTTTGAACGCCGCCAATGCGCGCTGGGGTTCGCTGTTTGATGCGCTTTATGGAACTGATGCAGTTTCCGTCGGTAGCAACAAGGGCGCTTATGATGAAGCGCGCGGGGCTGCGGTTATTGCTTGGGCTGTAGCGTTTTTGGATCAGGCTGTAGCTTTAAAGAGCGGCAGCTGGGCGAATGTAAATGCGCGCTCAATTGTGTTGGCTGATGATAAGCAGTTGGTTGGATATACTGGAAAGCAAGATCAGCCATCGTCGGTTTTGTTAAAGCATAATGGCTTGCACATTGAAGTGAAGTTCAACGACAAAGGCATTGCCGATGTGATTTTGGAATCGGCACTCACAACAATCATGGATTGCGAAGATTCGGTTGCGGCGGTTGATGCTGAAGACAAGGTTTTGGTTTATCGCAATTGGCTCGGGCTGATGAAGGGTGATTTGGCCGAAGAGATTTCCAAGAATGGAAAATCCTTCATGCGCAAACTGAATCCTGACCGAGAATATATTGGGCGCGATGGCAAGCCATTTGCGCTGCACGGACGATCTCTGATGTTAGTGCGCAATGTTGGGCACTTGATGACCAATCCTGCGATTACCTATGGAGACAGATTGGAAGTGCCTGAGGGCATTATGGATGCAATGCTGACGGGGCTCATCTCGCTGCACGACAAGGGCATGAATTCGCGCAACGGTTCAGTTTACGTTGTGAAACCTAAAATGCACGGGCCGGATGAAGTTGCATTTGCTTGTAAAATTTTCGGTCGCGTTGAAGAAGCGCTGGGCTTGAGGCCAAACACGTTGAAGATCGGCATAATGGATGAAGAGCGGCGCACCACGATCAATTTGAAGGAGTGCATCCGCGCCGCGAAGGAACGGATTGTATTTATCAATACTGGTTTCCTTGATCGCACCGGCGATGAAATTCACACCTCGATGAATTTGGGTCCGATGTTGCGGAAGGGCGATATGAAATCGTCCACTTGGATTCAGGCTTATGAAAATTGGAATGTTGATGTTGGCCTTGCCTGTCATCTGCCGGGCAAGGCGCAGATCGGCAAGGGCATGTTTGCGATGCCAGATAAGATGGCGATGATGCTGGAGCAGAAAATTGCTCACCCGAATGCAGGTGCGAACACGGCGTGGGTGCCCTCGCCTACTGCTGCCACGCTGCATGCCACGCATTATCACCAAGTGCTTGTATCTTCAGTTCAAGAAACTTTGAAGAAGCGCCAGCGTGCGAAGTTGGATGATATTCTTTCGGTGCCGATTGTGCCAAGGCCAAATTGGAGCGCTGATGATATTCAAAAAGAACTTGATAACAATGCGCAGGGTTTGCTGGGTTATGTTGTGCGCTGGGTTGATCAAGGTGTTGGCTGTTCGAAAGTGCCTGACATCAATAATGTGGGATTGATGGAAGACCGCGCAACGCTGCGCATTTCATCGCAGCACATTGCCAATTGGTTGAAGCATGGCGTTTGCACCAAGTCGCAGGTGCTGGAGACTTTAAAGCGCATGGCGAAAGTGGTTGATGGGCAGAATGCTGGTGATGCGCTTTATTGTCCGATGGCAGATAATTTTGAGAACTCGCTGGCGTTTCAAGCCGCTTGCGATTTGATTTTCAAGGGTGAGGCTCAGCCGAATGGCTATGCTGAGCCACTGCTGCATGCTTATCGGTTGAAGGTGAAGGCGCTTGGTGTGTGAAACGGATGGAGTAATGTCATACCCAATAGATCGTCATTCCCGCGAAGGCGGGAATCTCTGTTTTCTTTGCGCCAAAAAGCAGATGCTTGCTTTCGCGGGCATGACGACTTAAAATAATAGACTACTCAGAAAGTTCTTGGTGTCTAATTCATAACTTCTGTGCAGCAATCAAGAACTCCGCATTCCCGTCACCACCTTCAAAGGGTGACGGAATTAATCCGTGTACGGACCATCCACTTGAACCGAGAAAATCTGACACTTCCTGGTTCACGCGTTCGTAGGCGTTTTTATCTTTGACCAGACCGCCTTTGCCAACGCCATCTTTACCCACTTCGAATTGGGGTTTGATGAGCGCGATAAGGTGTGCGCCGGGTTTCATCAAGCCCAGCGCGGCAGGCAAAGCAATGCGAAGCGGGATGAAGCTGACGTCGCATGTGATCAGCGATACATCTTCGGAAATGTATTCGGCTTCCAAATCTCTCGCGTTCAAACCTTCATGCAAGGTAATGCGGTCATCGCGAAGCATCATTTGGCTGTGGCCAACATCAATGGCGAAGACATGTTTGGCACCGCGTTCAAGGAGCACTTCGGTGAAACCGCCAGTTGATGCACCGATGTCCAGACATGTGCGGCCTTCAACCTTGATCTTGAAATGATAAAGCGCATGAACAAGTTTCAATGCAGCACGCGAAACATATTGGCTGCCCTCATCGGTAATCGTTAACTTGGCATCGCTCAAAACCATTTGGGAAGGTTTGCGGGCGGGTTCACCATCGACTTGCACGAGGCCGCGCAACACAGCATCGCGTGACCGCGCTCTGCTTGGGTAGAGCATGCGGGCGACCAAGGCTTCATCTAAACGTTGACGGATCATTAGCTTTCCAAAGATTTCTGATTTATGCGACTTAGCCGATATTGTGCCAATATAGCCATGGGGATATTGATTGCGATTATAGCAATTCGAAAGAGGAGCAATTTAATGG
>CAXTKH010000099.1:0-8271 GCA_964244815.1 uncultured Aestuariivirga sp.
TTGTTCTGCGAGAGTGTCATGGCCTCGCCTGGGATTCACTGCGCGAGGCACCGTCTTAAGAAGTTCAAAATAGCCATCGATCAAATGAAACAAGAATTTCGGTGACAGTGCATTAAATTGTCATTAACGCGCGCATGTTCAGCGTTAGATTGTGGTCAGTTTTAAGTAATCCAATAAACACGCCTCATTCCCGCGCAGGCGGGAATCTCCGGTTGCTGAGCCAGAAAACGCAGATGCCGCTTTCGCGGGCATGACGATTTTATGCGGAATAGAATTTGTCTATTAATTAGCCGCGTCTCAAGCCATGGCGGTTTTCAAATTCGCGTCCACCGCATCAATAAAGCCTTCTGTGGTCAGCCATTGTTGATCGGGGCCAACAAGCACGGCCAAATCCTTGGTCATTTTTCCTTGCTCGATGGTATCCACCGTTACGCGTTCCAAAGTGTTAGCGAATTTCAGCAGTGCTGCATTGTCATCCAATTTCGCGCGGTGCTTCAAGCCGCCTGTCCAGGCATAGATTGATGCTGTGGAGTTGGTTGATGTGGCTTTGCCTTGTTGGTGCAGGCGATAATGGCGGGTCACCGTGCCGTGAGCGGCTTCGGCTTCAACGGTTTTGCCATCGGGGGTGAGCAGAACGGATGTCATCAATCCGAGTGAGCCATAGCCTTGGGCCACGAGATCTGATTGCACGTCGCCATCATAGTTTTTGCAGGCCCAGATATAGCCACCGGTCCACTTCATGGCAGAGGCCACCATGTCGTCGATCAAGCGGTGCTCGTAAGTGATGCCGGCTTTTTCATAGTCAGCTTTATATTCAGCGTCATAGACCTCTTGGAAAATATCCTTGAAGCGGCCGTCATAGGCTTTCAGAATCGTGTTCTTGGATGAGAAGTAAACCGGCAATTTGCGTTGCAAGCCATAAGTGAGAGAGGCGCGCGCAAATTCCTTAATCGAGTCTTCGAGATTATACATGGCCATGGCAACGCCAGCGCCGGGGGACTTGAACACTTCCTTTTCAATCACAGCGCCATCATCGCCCACGAACTTCATGGTCAATGTGCCTTTGCCGGGGAACAGGAAATCGGTGGCGCGGTATTGATCGCCATAAGCATGCCTGCCGATGATGATGGGTTTGGTCCAGCCTGGCACAAGGCGCGGCACGTTTTGGCATATGATGGGTTCGCGAAAAATCACGCCGCCCAGAATATTGCGGATGGTACCGTTTGGTGATTTCCACATTTGCTTCAGGCCGAACTCTTTGACGCGTGCTTCATCTGGCGTGATGGTGGCGCATTTTACACCCACGCCATATTGCTTGATGGCATTGGCGGCATCAACAGTCACCTTGTCATCCGTGGCATCGCGGTGTTCCATGCCCAGATCATAATATTTCAGATCAATATCGAGATAAGGCAGAATCAGCTTTTTCTTGATCAAATCCCAAATGATGCGTGTCATCTCATCGCCATCGAGTTCAACAACGGGGTTGGCGACTTTAATTTTGGTCATGGAATGTGCCTCTGCGATTGGATTGATTTCAGCGCGCTATAGCAGGGGAAACTTGGCTGGGGAAGCGGCTTTGACAGGCCATCCGATCAGTGGCAGTGAAGGGGAATGGCGACAATATCCACTTCTCCCAACGCGTTTCATTATCCAGCTTATGTGAATTACTTTATCAGCCGTGTAGGACACAGCTTTGCCCTACAAATTGTTTCAACGGCAATCGGTTGGCAGGTATATGCCATCACCCATCAAGCCATATATCTGGCTTATGTGGGACTTGCAGTATTTTTGCCAGTTCTGCTCTTAGTACTGCCATCTGGCTATGTGGCAGATCACTATGATCGGCGCATGGTTTCGGCTTGCTGTTTTGCAGTTGAAGCTTTGGCTGTTTTGGGGATGGTCGTATTTTCTCTGGGAACACAGACTCACGTTTGGCCCGTGTTTGTGTATTTGTCCTTGCTTGGAGCAGCATCAGCTTTTGGCAATCCGGCGGCTTCGGCGATTGTTCCCAATCTCTTGTCAAAAGAAGCGCTGCCACATGGCATATCGCTCAATTCGATGACATGGCAAACATCGTCGATCACTGGTCCCGTGATTGGTGGGCTGCTTTACGGATTTGGCGCAGTGGTGCCTTATGCAGTAGCAGTGTTATTGCTGGGCGCTGGCGGGTTTGCGCTGTTTTTGATGGGCAAGGTTGATCAGCATAAAAATGAGCAGAGCGAAGGCGGGCTTGCCACGCTGTTTGCCGGTTTCTCGTTCATCTTAAGCGAACCCATCGTGCTTGGTGCCATATCGCTTGATCTATTTGCGGTTCTCTTGGGTGGTGCTGTGGCCATGATGCCGATTTATGCTGCTGATATTTTGCATTTGGATTCCGTTGGGCTTGGACTGCTGCGCTCTGCTCCTGGAATTGGTGCGATTGCGGTTAGCCTTTGGCTGTCTAAATTTGGCATCAAGGATCATGCTGGCAAAATCCTTTTTGCGTCAGTTGCGCTTTCGGGTCTGGTGGTGGTGGTGTTCGGATTTTCAGTTCTGCCCTGGCTGTCGATTATCGCGCTGATGCTTTATGGTGCGTTTGACATGATCAGTGTTTATGTCCGTGAAGTTCTGATGCAGCTGTGGATTCCAGATGCGGTGCGGGGCAGGGTGAATGCGGTAAACAATGTTTTCATCGGCGCCTCAAACCAGCTTGGCGAAGCACGCGCTGGATTTGTTGCGGCATTTCTTGGCGCTGTTCCGGCTGTCGTGATTGGCGGCTTTGGTACAATAGTGGTGGCAGGTGCCTGGAGCTATATGTTCCCCAAGCTTCGAGATGCCAGAAAGCTAACTGGAAAAGACTGAGTCTAAACAGTACTTAAGCGCGGTCTGCTAATCCATTTTGTAAGGCCAAATCCAATCGCTAACGCCGCTAAGTAGATCGCGAGCTGGAATTGTGTGGGCTGATCACTGTATCCAATCAAAGTGTGCAAGATGCGGCCTGGTATGCCTGATTCTGACAAATATTTTGAGCTGTCCCAAACGGTGTTTTGCAAAGCAGTAAGCACACCTGCCTTTTCAAGATATGACGCTGATTGCGCGGCCATACCTGCTGCAAGGAAGGTAATCAGCCAACTGGTGACGCGAAAGAAATAACGGGTCGGGATTTTGAGCAGGCCACGGAATGTCAGAAATGACACCACTCCGCCGATAACTAAACCAAGTGCACCGCCCAGCGCCATGCCTCCAGCCGTTTCGCGTCCGCCGATTGCAACCCCATAAAGAAACAAGACCACTTCTGAGCCTTCGCGCAGCACAGCTGTGCCTACGATGATAGCCAGTGCCAACAAAGATTTTTGACCTTCACGAACAGCGATACCTGCTTGCTTTAATTCACCTGCCATCGCACGACCATTAATGGCCATCCAGATATTGTGCCAAGTCAGCATACACACTGCAACGGCAAGGATAGTGGCGTTGAAAAGTTCTTGGCCAAAGCCATCAAAGAGTGAAGCCAAGCTGCCTGTAAAAGCCGCCAGAATACAACTGCCAATAATGCCAGCCAGAACACCACCGATAATCCATTTACGACTACCGAGTACGGATTGCGTAGCAGCCATGACGATGCCGATGATGAGACCTGCCTCAATCACTTCGCGGAAGACGATTATCAACGCACCAATCATGAAGGGTGATTATTCCACGATTATGTAGCCTTTGGCCACATCTTCTTGATATTCATCAACGAACAAATATTTGCCAGGCTCCATTGCTTTCACGCGCACCACAATGGATGAATTTCCAGCCACAACTTTTTCGATTTTCATGTCCTTGGCTTCAAGCTCTGCTGCTGCGGCGTTGGCATTGTTGAGCTTGATTATGAATGGCTTGCCTGCGGGCACTTTGATTTCTGGAACTGTGAAAGCTTTGTCTTTTAGAGTGGTTTCGTAAGTCACCACATCTTCAGCTCGAAGTGGGCTGGCAATAGCCAAGATAACAATTGAATACGATATAAACCGCAAAAACATCATGGAAACTCCACAAAATAATATCCGATAGATTTACTCGGATAAAGGTCGAACTTAAGGGAGTCAACTAAATTTAGCGTAGTGCGGCCTTTTGACGATGGGCGGGCTTGACGGTGTTTAGGTTATGGCTAGAACTGGCACGGGGGCGCGAGGGAGAATTTTTCAATGTTTCGTGCTAGTTTAATTTTGAGTGCTCTGTGTTTTGGCATTGTTACATCTGCATTTGCGAGTGACCCTGACGTGTTGGCGGTTTTGCAGAAAGATGCACCTGGAGCAGCTGATAGCGTTCTCACGGGACGTTACGAAGGTTCGAACATTGTTGGGCAAACCAAAAAAGCTTTTGACGAAATTACGCTGCCCAATGGCCCAGCTGAAGGCGAGGAATTTGACCAAGAAAAGAAATTCAAATCTACATTAACCCTGCAAGGCCGCATCACACGCACACTTTATGGCGCACCTGAGGGGAGATCTTCACTCGAGGTATTTGGAAATTATGTTGACGCTTTGAAAGCCAAGGGTTTTGCACCGGTCTTTGAATGCGCCAAGGAAGCCTGTGGCCCCAGTTTCAAAATGCTGAAATACACATGGCAAAACAAAGCTTCACAGGTTGTTTCACAAGATGCAGAGCAGCACCGTGCATCCTTATCAGAGGCAATGTTTGATAGCGTGATTGATCCTCGTTATGCGTTGATGAAGAAAGGTGATGGTGGCGGCGAAACATATGTGGCGGTGTTTGCTGCGCAAAACCAAGGTGGTACATTTGGAAATGTTTCGGAAACGCTATTGAATCATGTGGGTGTATTGGTTGAAGTGGTTGAGCCTAAAGCCCGTGAACAAAAGATTGTAACGCTTTCGGCCGATGACTTGGGCGCTGCCATGACTGACGCGGGCAGGGTGGCGATCTATGGAATTTATTTTGATTTTGACAAGGCCGCGATCAAGCCTGAATCACAGCCTCAACTTGATCAGATGGTGTCCTATTTGCAGAAAAATTCGGATCTGAAAGTTTATATCGTTGGGCACACCGATAATAAAGGCGTGCTTGATTATAATATGAAGCTGTCAGGCGAAAGGGCGATTTCGGTCGTGAAGGCATTAGTTGCCGCTGGTGTAAGCAAGACCCGCATGGTGCCCAAAGCTGCGGGCCCAATCGCACCTCTTGCCAGCAACCGCACACCAGAAGGACAAGCTAAAAATCGTCGCGTAGAATTGGTGGAGCAATTCGGCGGGCAATAGAGGCTTTGCAGTTTGGTCATGCTCCCGCTAATTGGGGGCATGACTGCTTCTCCTAAAACAAGACTCATGAAATTTGGACCTGCACCCTCCGTGGTATTGGTGAACCCGCAGCTTGGCGAAAACATTGGCATGGCAGCGCGGGCAATGGCTAATTTTTCGCTTTCGGATTTGAGGCTGGTTTCGCCCCGCGAAGGCATTGAGATGGACAGGGCGGTTACGGCTTCGGCTGGAGCAGTCGAGACTGTCGAGGCGGCAACGGTTCATGACACGTTGGAAAATGCTTTAGCTGAGTTCAATTATGTCTATGCCACTACGGCCAGGCCGCGTGATATGACCAAGGAAGTGATGACGCCGGAGCAAGCATCGGCCGATATGCATGCGCGCATTGATCGGGGCGAGAAGGTGGCCATTCTGTTTGGCCGCGAGCGTTGGGGGCTTTCGAATGATGAAGTGTCGAAAGCGGATATGATTATCTCTGCACCCGTGAACCCTGATTATGCATCGTTGAATATTGCGCAGGCCGTTTTGTTGGTAGGGTATGAATGGTATAAAGCCACTGCAACATCGCTGGGCATGGCCACTCAGGAATTGGAAGCGCACTCTGGCCCAGGCTTGAAAATGACTGGCACGCAGCCTGCCAATAAAGCTCAACTTTATGGATTTTATGATCATATTGAAACTGAACTGAGCGATGCTGGCTTTTTCAAAACCGAAGAAAAGCGGCCGCTTGTGATGCGCAGTTTTCGCAATATGTTTGCGCGTGCGCTTTTGACGGAACAAGAAGTTAAGACTTTGCGCGGCATGATCTCATCGCTCACAAGGAAGCATTTGAGAGGCCGCAAGACTGATGAATAAGCCACGCATTCTGTTGTTTGATTCAGGCATGGGCGGGCTGACGGTGGCCAGCGCAGTGGCCAAACAAATGCCCGATGCGCATCTGGTTTATTCTGCCGACAATGCAGGTTTTCCATATGGTGCATGGAAAGAAGAAGATCTTTCAAAACGCATTGTGAAAGTGCTGGGCGCATTGATTGCGCGGGTGAAGCCTGATGTGGTGGTGATTGCTTGCAACACGGCATCGACCATCGCGATGAAGGAACTGCGCGAAACTTATGAGGTTCCCTTTGTGGGCACTGTGCCTGCCATTAAGCCCGCAGCGGCGATGACGAAATCAGGAATCATCGGTGTTCTGGCCACGCCTGGAACTGTGAATCGCGAATATACGCACTCGCTGATCCATACCTATGCATTTCACTGCAAAGTATTTTTACATGGCGCGCCGCGTTTGGCCGAAATTGCTGAGCAGAAATTGCGCGGCCATAAGGTTGATATGGACGAGTTGCGCAACGAGATCATGCCAGTTTACCGCAAACGCGATGGCGGGCGAACCGATGTAGTGGTGCTGGGCTGCACGCATTATCCGCTGTTGGTGGATGAGATCAACGAGGTGGCACCTTGGGCCGTTACGTTTATTGACCCGGCGCCAGCGATTGCGCGGCGTGTGGCCGATGTTGCCGAAGAAACAAAGTTGCAGCCACCCATCGACGACGTGCCCGCACACGGCACCGTGATTTTAACATCAGCGCGGGGCGAGGCTTCGGAAACGCTGACGGCATATGGCGCGATGGGATTTCCGAAGCATGAGGTTTTGGAGATGGGGGTTTGAGTTCAGCCCCGAAATTTCGGAGACTCGAAGCACCGGATTTTGATGATGTTGCTGTGTTGTTTGCTGAACTTACGGGTGGGGCCGTTTCATTTGATAGCGGCCCTTATCTGAAGACGCTCGAATTTCAGGGCACGTCGATGTTCGGCGCCGAAGTTAATGGGCGCGTTGCGTCAATGGCCACCCTTCACATATTGCCAAATCTTGCCGGTGCGCGACTTGCTTATGGGTTGGTTGAAAATGTTGTGACTTTGCGAGCATTTCATAAACAAGGGCTTGGACGCGGCGTGATGACCATGTTGATCGACGCTGCGTGGGCGGCGGGCGCTTACAAGATCATGTTGCTTACAGGTTCGGATGCTGGCGCAGTTGGATTTTATGAGAAACTCGGATTTTCAGGCGAGAGCAAGATTGGCATGCAGATCAGGAAGATTCCGGAGCGGAAGGTAAGTTTTTTAAATTCTAAGTAAGAAAATTGCCTGCTGTCCTCTCCCGCGCGCGGGAAAAGACGATTTAGGCCGCCCTTGGCACAATAAAATCTAACTTGTCGCCCAGCTTGCGGCATTCAACGAGCAGTTCATAGTCAGCTTGTAACCCTAAGAATATGCCTTCCGAAACTTTGTAATATCGGGCGAGGCGCAAATCTGTGTCGGCGGTAATTGCGCGTTTTCCTAGAACGATTTCATTGATGCGACGCAGGGATACACCGATGGCTCTGGCCAATGCGTTTTGGGATTGGCCGGATGGTTTCAAAAAATCTTCCAGCAGAATTTCGCCTGGGGTAGGTATTGGCAAGAGATCAGCCTTGGTGGTCTTGTTAATTGTCTCAAAACTCAGCAATGAATTTACGATGCTTCTTAATGCTGGAGAGGCATCAGGTTTATGAAGTTGCTTTTTCATTGCGATATTATCTCGTTGAATGCCGCTATCGGCAAGGGAAATTGCTTAACGTCCTCGCCCGCTTCTTTTGCGGGAGAGGAAAGGGGCCCGCGTAGCGAAGCGGGATAGGTGAGGGGACGCAGATACGGAGCTTGAGTTCCCTCATCTATCCCATCTTACTTCGTTCGATGGGCCCCTTTCTTCTCCCGCGCGCGGGAGAAGACGTCATATTTGACATCCAGTCTCACTTCCCCTATCACCCGCCTTCATCAACATGGCCAATGCCCTGTTTTTGCTTACCTGTGATCACTTTTGTGGTCTGTCGGCTGGGAAACTGGATGAGGAGGGTGGGTTTATATGCTGCTGAATGCGGGAACGTTATTCGACTTTTCCGTAGATTTTCGTGGCAACCGTAAAAATGGAATAAGCATATGACAAAGCGTTTAAGCGCCAAGTATAAAATTGATCGTCGTCTGGGTGAAAATA
>CAXTKH010000100.1:0-7868 GCA_964244815.1 uncultured Aestuariivirga sp.
CAGGACGGCCCTGACCTTATTCTCTGGGGAAGCTCCACGCTGACTTCGACGCTGAACAAACATGGGCTTGCAGACGAAATTCAGCTGATCGTCTATCCGGTCCTGTTGGGAACGGGGAAGCGTTTGTTTGCTGAAGGAACGCCAGCACGCGCACTCGATCTCGTCAGCACCCAAGCAATGCCGTCCGGCGTTATCCTCAGCACATACAAGGTCGCTGCTGCTTTGAAGACCGGATAGTTCCACGAAGGGACATCCTCATAAATGAGATGAGTAATATAGCCTATGCAAAAGCCTGGTGCGATGTCTCCTCATGGCCCATCACGATAAATCAAACTTCTATCACTTCCGCTCAAGCGTCAAAGCGGATACATCAGATTAGTCACCCAATCTCCCCCAAATATCTTTCACCTCCTCCCCCTACCCAAATTCCTAACAATTCTCACCCAAAATTAACCAAGAATTGAGAACCCCCGCCCTAATCTGTCCCTTCGGGGCGGGGTAAACATGCGTACGTTTGGTAAAACATGGTTCAAGCAGGGCTCACTGATCGCGGATTACGGCGAGCATTTCGGCCAAGGTGTGCGTGCCCATAAAAGTGCCATGGCGCTCGAAGCATCGAAGGTTGAAGCCGAACTCGCGTCCAAAGCCAAGTCTGAATTCATTGCGAATATGAGCCATGAACTGCGTACACCGCTGAACGCGATTATTGGGTTTTCCGATATGTTGGCCACCAAGACCGTTACAAACCCTGAAAAAGTTGTGCAGTACGCAGCCTATATTCAGCAAGCAGCTGAACATTTGTTGGCCCTCATCAACGGCATTCTGGATGTTTCTAAAATTCAGGCCGGCAAACTGAGCGTTGATCTTGAGGCTGTGGATTTGCAGCTTGTGCTCGAACCTTGCCTTTTGATTACCGACGCAAAGGCCAAAGAAAAAAACATTGTGATCGAAACCAACATCAGCGAACGCTTGCCTTTGCTTTTGGCTGACCCTTTGCGCCTCAAGCAGATTTTGATCAATCTGCTCAGCAACGCCGTAAAATTTACTCCTGAATGGGGCCGCATTCGTGTTGATGCAGCTGTGAAGTCAGAAGGTTTTGTAACCATCAGCATAACTGATACCGGACAAGGCATGACGCCATCAGAGGTCGACACCGCCATGCGCCCCTTTGGCCAGGTCGAATCAGGTTTCAATAAACGCCATGAAGGCACAGGCCTCGGCCTTCCCATCGCCCACGCTTTGACAAGACTGCATGATGGCGATTTGCAAATCCATTCCACCAAGGGAACGGGCACGCGCGTGACCGTGCTCATCCCGCTCGCTGCCAGCGAACATCACATCTCAAATTCAACTCAATTGAAACATTAAAGGGCCAGACCCAATCATGACCTCAGCAACCGCACTGTCATTAGATCAAAGGGCCGTTCAACCGCATCTGCGGGCTGAAGAGCGCATGGGCCGCATCGTTGCTGTGACAGGTGCACATGCGATCATATTGCTTGATGTGCCAGACAATGTTTTTGACGAAAATAGAAAAGGCGCTGAAATTGGATCCTTGATGAAGGTCGAGACACCAACGTCTATTACCCTCGCACTGATTTCGGCTTTGAGCTCGCCCACCCCGTCACATGGGTCGCAAGAACAGGAATTGCGTATTGTCGAAGTTGAGTTCATTGGCGAGCTGCCAAAAGATGAACATGGCAACCCAAAAGCATTCCGCCGTGGTGTTTCAAACTATCCTGCATTGGGCGATCTGGTCTACCGCGCCAACCGCAACGAACTTGCAATGGCTTATGCTTGCGATGCTGATACGGCTGTGCGCGTGGGTTACATTCAGCAGGACCCAACAATCCCGGCGATGATCAAAGTTGATGAAATGCTGGGCAAGCACTTTGCAATTTTGGGCACTACAGGAACTGGCAAATCCTGCACGGTTGCGCTTATACTTCGTCGCATTCTTGAAAAAAATCCGCAAGCCCATATTTTGCTTTTGGACGTGCACCGCGAATATGCACAATCATTCAAAGGCCTCGCAGAAATTATCACGCCAGATAATATGGCGTTGCCATTCTGGTTGTTGAACTTTGATGAAGCTGTTGAAATTCTGATTGGCCAACATGCTAATCGCGAAACCGATGTTGAAGTGCTGCGCGAAATTATCCCCATTGCCAAAGCCCGCTATATGGGAAATCAGCGCCGTGATAAATCCAGGCCGCGTGATTCACTGGTTGAAAACAACATTGGCGTTGATACACCAATCCCCTACCGCACGTCTGATCTGACAGGTGTGCTGGAAGAATATATCGGCAAGCTTGAACTGCGCGGTGAACTGGCCCCTTACAAGCGCATCAAAGCCCGCATCGAAGCAATCTCGCGCGATCCGCGCTATGCGTTCATGTTTGGTAGCTTGACCGTGCAAGACAATATGGCCGCTGTTCTGGCGCGCTTGTTCCGCATTCCGGTGAACGGCAAACCAATTGCCATTCTCGAACTCGGTGGTCTTCCATCAGAAATCATCAACGTGGTCGTATCAGTTCTTGCCCGCCTTGCATTTGATTTCGGTGTGTGGAGCGCAGGCAAAGTTCCAATTACCTTTGTTTGCGAAGAGGCCCATCGCTATGTGCCCAACGACAAAACCTCGGGCTTTGAACCAACCAAGCGCGCCATTTCACGCATTGCCAAGGAAGGCCGCAAATATGGCGTTTCGCTTTGCATCGTAAGCCAGCGGCCTGCTGAACTCGATCCAACAATCCTGTCGCAATGCAACACCATCTTCTCAATGCGCCTCACCAATGAGCGCGATCAGGAAATTCTGCGCGCTGGTATTTCCGATGCTGCAGCAAGCTTGCTCGAGTTCATGTCAACCATGGGTGCTGGCGAAGCCATCACCTTCGGCGAAGGTGTGGCCCTTCCCACGCGCATCAAGTTCGATCTTCTTCCCGAAAATGAATTGCCGCGCAGCAATACCGCCTCATTCACCAAGAATTGGGCGAAGGATTTGCCTGATGACAAGTTCATGCAAGAAGTTGTCAGCCGTTGGCGCGCGCAAACCTATAATCCAGATAGCGCAGGTTATTCTATTGATGAAACCGCAGCAGCCCAAACGACTGATGCCGAAGCTGCGCCACCAACTGCGCCAGCGCGCCCTGCTCTGCGCCGCGAAGGTTATATGGCCCCGCAAGTGACAGCCCCGCCAATCCAACCAGCGCCGCAAAACGCCGGCTTTGGCAAGATGGCTCCTGCATCAGCGACAGCGCCGGCACCTCAATCAGACCAGCAACAAAGCCTGGCTAATTTGATCAAGCAATTCCGCACCTAAAGCCTTGCGCGGAAACCCCGCGAAGGCTATCACCAAGACGCTCAAGCGTTAGCTTGGGGGATCGGCTAACGGTAGGCCCTCAGACTCTGACTCTGATTGTCTAGGTTCGAATCCTAGTCCCCCAGCCAATTTTTTTCCTATTGTTTCAATATTTTATGATTTATATTCATTTTTTTGAAAAAAGCGCTTGACACCGTACGGTGAGCCTGCTATTCCTCCTCACAATCCAGTATTGGGTAAAATCTCCGAAAGCCACCAAACAACAAGTCTTGCAAGCTCACGAAGACGACGTTGGATGGGGGAACAGGAAATTTGACAGGTGATGGATTAAGCGGCGTCTAACGCCTGCAAACGTTCCATTTCAGTTTTGTAAACCCGCATTATCTCTTCCTGTTCTTCGGCTGGAAGATATTGGAGATACTTGGCGAAATCGATTTCGGCGCTTTCCTTGCGTTCTTCGCTCCAAGCGAATTCGGCGTACTTTAAAGAGTAGAGATGGCGGCCCAAAATCTTGCGAAAAATGTCCAAATTCATCGGACGATTTTCAACAGGTTTAGGCGGCGGGTCAAAAAGCGAGGGCTGGCGCATGATGTTATTTTACAGCAGTGCCTGCCGCTTGCAATCATCTTCGATCAAGCCCTGTTCCTCTGGGGATAAGTTGTAGAGCTTGTAAAGTGCATGGTTCATTTCACTTTCAAGCTTGGCGATTAGCTTGGTTTCCTTGATCAAACTCTCGACACGTTCAACAAATTGCCGAGCGGCTGGCAGTTCGGGCGACGTAGGAATTTGCGCAAGGTGCTTGGCAAAGCTGCTGGCCTGTTTTGGTTTCTTTAAAATCAGAAAGCGCCAATAAGTCTCCGCCAATCGGCCTTCAGCTTCGTCCAAGTAAATTTGTGTGAGGATTGGTCGATTTTCGGCAGTGAGGCGAAGTTCACCCTTTTTGAATTGAACGTCAAGCGACTCACCCGATTTAAGAAAACCCTGTAGGGCTTCAATTCGGGTTTCTTCCATGTCGATGCGTTGGGTTTTGGCCCATTCGGTTTTTTCCGAATCCAACATTTTCTTGGGGGCTTTGAGTTTGAGGGCGGCAACATCTTGCAAATCAGGCCAGAGAAAATCTGCTTTGTATGTGCGCCGCGCCAACACGCCAAGCCGCGCTTCTGCCTCGGCGAGAAGTTCGCGCCGCGCCGTCCATTTTTCCTGAAGCTGCTTGGCGCGTTTGCCAATTTCGGCCTGTTGCTTTTTATCGGCATGGGGAATGGGCAAAGGAGCAATAAATTGCTTGTTGGCTGACCAATAGCCATTTTGGAATGGTTTGGAAATGCGGCGGAAAACAAAATTGCAAACTGGAGAATTCAAATTTCCTAACAGAAATTCCGGATTTGTTGTGGTTGCACTTAACACTCCACCCGCATCAACATTGTCGAGGCAAAACTCTGCCTTTGAGTCAAAAGATGCGCAAAGATCTGTAACTAAGCGTGGAACCACTATTTTTGGAAGGTCTTGTTTATCAATGTTTTGGCTACGGCCAAATCTATACCATTGGTCATCATCAAAAGACTTACTCTCTCTAGCACGCAATTCTTTCTCGATGGACTTTAGATATTTCAAACACTTGGGAAATTTACTTTTCAATTCACCTTCCGAAAAGAGCTGCATGTTTCCTTTGTTGTCACGAAAATATGGGAACAGAATATACGTGTTTGTTTCAAAACTTTCGTATCGTTGTGCTTCTGCACCTGAAACAAGCGGGCGCATAATTTCGTCTTCTAGTGCCACCTCAAATGAAACACCCTTTTCAGGCTTGCAGATATACTTGTCTGAACCAGATTTAATGAGATGATAATAGTGATCGGCGCTAGTTTGTACCCCGACAGTGATACCAGACGTTAGCTTGGCGTCGTCCAATCTTAAACTGTCACGTCGCAGACGGAATACCAAATCCCGTTCTTTCCCTGCTAACATTACCCATGCTGCTTCGGCAGGTAGCTGTTCGACAGAAATTGCGAGGGCTGGTTCAGTCCATTCGATTTCGCCAGTTTCTCCCTCAGATGAAATCACAACTTTAACTGCCTCATTCGCCTCCGCCGTGAAAAATTGCAGCGCTGTGTAAGTGATCGCTTCATCAAACACTTGGAAGGATTTGAAATCCAGCCAGCGTTCCAATTGTTTAGTGCGGTGGATAAGGCCACGCAGACCCTGGCCATAGTCATTCACCGTCCACAAACTTGGCGCAATATAAGCCATACGGCCACCCTTGGCCAAAAGCCGCAAGCCTTTTTCAATGAAGGGCAGATAGAGGTCAAAATTCCCCGTTTGCGCGCTTTCATACGTTCCCACTTCGCGCTTCTTGCGCAAATAGGCCACCACGTCTGGATCAACCTTCATCAGGTTTTGCAGCTTTACATAAGGCGGGTTGCCCAACACGATGTCGAATTTAAATTTGAAAGCTTCATCCCAATCAAACGGATTGATGCGAGCTTCGGCCTCTGGCGATTTGGCGATCATCGCCCAGCAATCATGTGCCACCAAACTGTTGCCGCAGCGGATGTTATCATCCAGCGTAGACAAGGGCGATTTGGCCCGCGCCGAATGCAGCCACAAGGCCAGCTTGGCAATTTCCACCGATGATGGGTTGATATCCACGCCATAGATATTGTGTTTGAGAATATCCGCCACGAGGGCGGATTCATCATAGCCAACTCCGCTGGCATCTTTCACAGCCATGGTTTGCATCTGCTTGGCCAGGGTCAGTCGTTCATCAAGCAGTTTGCGGAAGGCTGAAATGAGAAACGCACCAGAGCCGCAGGCTGGATCGACTATTTTCATGGCCTGCAATTTGGCCAAATATTCATTGAGTTGTTGGCCCGTGGGTTCATCATTCACATTACATGAATTGCGGGCGGCGGAAAACCAAGGTTCCATGGTTTCATCGACCATGTAATTGACTACCCATTCGGGCGTGTAATAGACACCATCACGTTTACGCTTGGAAAGCTTAGCAATCGTTTCGCGGCCTTCCAATTCTCCCACACGATATTCCAACTCGGTAATCGATTGTTCGAAGATGCGGCCCAAGGTATAAAGGGTCAAGCTTTCCTTAGCTCCGCCTTTGGCGGCATAATCATAATAGGCTGAGAGGAAGAGAAGTGTTTCTTTATCCTTCGACAACGAAGCCGCATTTGTTCCCTGTCCATGGGCAGCAAACACATGATTTGGAATCATAAGGCTGTTGATTAAAGGGTCTTCCGCAAAAAGACCGCCATTGATTTTTGGAACTTGCTGCCGCCCCAAGGTTCCGCCATCATTCATGAATGTGAAGAGCCTGCGCATGAAAACCCAGATTTCATCGCCATCCGTTTCATAGTAAGCTTCGATGCTGCGGTTGCTGAGATATTCCTTCAAAAATTGTGGCGGAAACAACATGCGCTCGCCCATGTCTTCACAGTAAAACGCAAAGATGAAACGGTCTAAAAGCTTCTGCGAGATACGCAGCAGATCTGTTTTGGTGCCTGTGAAATTTGGATTGTGCGTGACTAACACGCGGAACAGGCGCTCGCGCACGCCTTTGTAATGAACATAAAACTCGTCCTCGATTTTCTTTTCGCGGCTGCCTTGGCGTTCGGTCATGCGCCACAAAGCGGGGCGGCCCGATTCTGAAATCAGCATGTCACGCTTGAAAAGTTTTTCAAAAAGGAAGCGATCAAACTGCGCGTCGTCACTTTCAGAAAGCAGATCATGTTTAACAAATAAATCTTTGTTTTTTATACTAATTGTAAATTTCAAATGTTGCGGAACACGGTCCCACCAATAAAGGCGAAACTCGTTCATATCTGTCACCAACGCCCACCACGGCTGCACCGGTTCGTTGCCAAACATGTTGCGCCGTGCACCGCGGACATAGTTCAGGCATTGCTCGACAGGCGTAAAGTTTGCGCCTTTGCGATTCTGTTTTGTGTCCAAGTCTGATTTAATACCTTTGAACTCACACAAAACTTGGGGCACAGCATCATCGCGCCCGCGAAACCAACCCAACGCCAGATCGGCAATGCCCTTGCCGCCACTGGCGGCTGCATTGGCGATGCCGAACTTGGCATTGATGGTGTGATCATCATTCGCCGCACGACCAGTTTGACCGTAGCCCCAAAGTTCTTCAAAGAAAGTTTGGGCAAAAGCCCCTTCGGCCTGGGTTTCAGATTGCTTTACCCGCTCGCTCCAACTTTTTAGCTTAGCCAAAACAGCAACATCGCACCCCTCGTCCACATATGCACGAAACTCAAAATCCAAATTGGATTGCAAAAAAGAGCGGCTAATAAAAGACCGCGAATCGTCAAACATCAAAGAATTCCTAGACTATAGGGTTTACCGATCTAGACTAGTTGAATTCGTCTCGCGATCATAGTGCTTTCCACTTTATACAAATAGGAACAGTTACGACTCTATTTGGGTTGCAGCGCCGCCACCTAATCTTTCGCCGCCCGGTGCCCCGTAACTTCCTCAATCACCAACCGAAAATACACTGGCTCCAATGGCCTCTGCTCTCCATGTT
>CAXTKH010000101.1:0-7305 GCA_964244815.1 uncultured Aestuariivirga sp.
TAGCGGTTTCAAATACCGGATCCCAGTTGACGAGGCGTGTGTCTTTATAAATCAGTTTTTCTTTATAGAGTTGCACGAAAACTTTGCGCACGGCTTTCGATAGGCCTTCATCCATGGTGAAGCGCTCTCTGGACCAATCGCACGATGCACCGAGACGACGAAGCTGTTGCGTGATGATGCCGCCAGATTCTTCTTTCCATTCCCACACGCGTTCGAGGAAGGCTTCGCGGCCCATGGTTTTCCTGTCGGTCTTATTTTCTTTGGCGAGCAAGCGCTCCACCACCATTTGCGTGGCGATGCCGGCATGATCTGTGCCCGGTTGCCAGAGAACATCCCTGCCCCGCATACGCTCAAAACGAACCAGCACATCTTGAATAGTGTTGTTGAGCGCATGGCCCATGTGGAGCGAGCCCGTGACGTTGGGTGGCGGAATGACAATGGTGAACGGCTTGGCGTTGGGCTTGCGGCCCGGCTTGAAATAACCACCCTCTTCCCACTGCTTATACAGACGGGCTTCCATTTCGGCGGGAACGAATTTTGTGTCGAGAGTCATTGAGGGGATTCTTTGTTGCTGGAGTTGTGGGGCTTAAACACCACCTTTGCCCCATTCGCAACAGGTGCGAATTACCGCCCGCGCCGCGCCACACGCTCGATCTCTTCGCGCACCAGTTTTTCGACCAGTTGCGGCAGGTTATCATCAAGCCAGGTTTTGAGCATGCCGCGCAGCAAATCTTGCGTAACGCCTTCAAGGCCACGGTCGCTTGTTGCCCGCGCCAATATCGCTTCGGTTAATTGCTGAAACGAGTTTTGCGCTGCATAAGCTGTATCGGATGATACTAATGCTTGAGTGGGCTGTGGTGCATAAGGCTGTTGGTAATATTCTTCCACAGGTGCCGCCGCGTCTTCCCAAACCTGCTCCTGATATTCAGGTTCATAAACTTGTTCCTCAACATAGCGGACCACAGGCGGGGGAATCTCTTCAACATATGTACGGCGAAGCACTGGAGCTGGGCGTGGCGGTGCAGGTGGACGCGAAAGTTCGCCCGATAAAATACTACCTATGCCATTGCGCCTCGGTTCGACTTCGAGGGAGGCACGCGGAACGTGAGGCTTGGGCGGAGGTGGACGCATGGCAAAAGCGGATTCATTGCGGCTGCGGCCAATGCGTTCGCGCAGCAGAGAAATTTCACCGTCGGCACTTTCTTGAGCAGCTGGTGTATTATCATAATTCACACGCATTTCGCGAAGCGCGCCACGCATTAACGTACCTTGAGAACTGGATGAGGTCTTGGCAGATGGCGGTGCTGAAACGCCGCTGAGGTCATCATCAATGGCCTTGCGGATCGACGCCAATAGATCTTCTACTCGCGGTTCAATAGTCACTTGAATTTAGCCCCACCACTACACTCGCACTACTCTACACGCCTAGATCGCGTTTACGTCAAACAAAATGCAATGTCGATATTGCTTCGTGCTATTCGCCGCTTTTAGCGTCAAGGCCAATCCACTTGTTGCGCACATCATTGTAATGTTCTTTAACATCGTATCGGCCATTAATGCCCAGATACTGGGATGTCAGACGACCCATGGCACCAAGCAGTTGGTACGAGGCTACCAGCTGATCATGCTGAGCGACGACGACGGAAATCTGGGAGTTAACAAGAATTTGCTGAGTGTTCAAAACGTCAATAGTAGAGCGCGAGCCCACTTGATATTCCTGGCGAACACCATCCAGCGCCAGATTGGCGGCAGTCACTTGAGCGCGTGTCGCAGTCAAATTTTGGCCGGTGGAAATGATGGCATTCCAAGCATTAACAACGCTTTCGCGAACATTGCGGACAGCAGATATTACTTGAACACGGTTTTGGCTTGCAACTTCCTTTGCTTGGCGAACAGCAGAATAAATCCGGCCTGCTTCATAAATTGGAACAGTTATCACGCCTTGCACTTGCGCATTTGTAGCGTTCGAATTTGGCCCGCTCTGTTCAGCATTTGCCGAAGCAGAAGCTGTCAAGTTGATGGATGGCAGCAAATCTCCGCCAATTACATTTACGTTGTGCTCTGCAGCAAGTTGCACTTGAGCAGCCGCCAAAATGTTTGGATTAGTCTCCTGCGCAACGCGGTAGGCGGCCTCCAACGATTTAGGACGCGGTGCCAATTTTGGCATTTTCAGATTGCCAGGCGCTCTGCCCACGACAGTTTTGTAATTTGCCTCTGAAGCCTTCACATTTGCAACTGCCAATGCGACTTGGCCTTGAGCTCCGCTCAACGTAGCACGAGACTGTGCAACGTCAGTGCGGGTAAGTTCGCCTGCTTTGAAACGAGCATTCGACGCATCCAGCTGTGATTGCAGGACTTTGACATTCTGGCGACGCAAATTCAGAACTTGACGCGCTTGAATAACATCCATGTAAGCTTGCACGGCATTGAAAAGAGTGGTTTGTTCAACTGAAAGCAATTGTTGCCGTCCTGCTCTGACATTGGCCTCGGCTTGCGCAGTACCTTCAACCGTCTTGAAACCTCTGAATATGGGTTGCGAAAGCTGGATACTGACCGAGCGCGGCGTTGTGGCAGTATAGCTTGTAATTCCAAAACCGTTGGTGCCGTTCGTCAAATCTCGGGCAATCGAACCTTGCGCGGTGATGGTAGGCCGCCAGCCGGAAAGCGCTTGGGGAACCAATTCGTCGGTACTACGCTGCCGTGCACGTTCAGCTTCTAAAGTCGAATTGTTATGATAAGCACCAGACAGAGCGTCGGCCAATGTCTCTGCAAAAGCAACATTCTGGACCGCAATAAATGCAATGCTGGCCAAACACACTGCCTTTAAATGAAAACCAATTTTCACTATTGCCACCTCTGAATACAATTACCAAACTAGCCCGAGAGTTTTTATCGATCCATCATCAGCTCGATTTTTCTAATCCAATAGACCAAAAAAATGAACCGATATGAAAGGCCCGCACCTCTTTTTCGAAATTTGGTATAAAGTGTCTAAACTTAAAAGGCAAACCTAGGTTTAGGTTTTCCAAAGCTGGATAAAGCAGTCATAGAGATATCAAAAGCTGAGCGATACGTGTGAGTTTGCCCGGATATTTTGTAAACGCAGCATTTTGCCATTTCTGGTTGTCCAACCGCCGCAACAATGCGACCGCCATCTTTTACTTGCGAAAACAGAGCATTAGGCACCTCGTGAACGCATCCCTCAATGATAATCAGATCAAATTTCTGGGTGTCGGGTGCGCCAAGATTGAGTGGACCTTCTAATACTGACACATTTGCAACACCGGCAAGATTTTTACGTAAAATGGCTGCCAAAGCTGAATCTTGTTCCACGGCAACAATCTCGGAAGCAATTTGCGACAAAACCATCACTCCATAGCCTGTGTTAGCGCCAATATCGAGGACGCGGTCAACAGAACGAATCTCGGCGGCTTGCAACATGCGTGCGAAAACCATCGGGGATATCAACGAGCGTCGACCTTCTGCTGTTTCTCTAAGCGGCACATCGCCATCCATATAGGCCAAGCCCTGCTGGTCATCGCCGACGAAATTTTCGCGCATGACGGACTGCATCGCGTCCAAAATCCGGACGTCAGTGATGCCGTTAGGCCGAAGTTGACTATCAACCATATTGGTGCGGGCTTGAGCAAAGTTAGACATGTCGTTTAGTTCCAGTTGATGTGAAGCCCAAATAGCCGAGTCATGAGTTTGAGTCTATCGTTGGGATTTGGGGCGCAGACGACGTGGAGTTGTGCGTTCAGTCAATAGTAATATAATAAGGTGGTTTCAGAGAAAAATACATGCAACAGATTTCACGATTTTCATTCGAGAACTATGACGGGGCATATGAGCAACGACCCCTGCTTAGCTTTCTGTTGGTCGATGGCCACAATGTTCAAAAAAAGGTTCATGGGTTTTGCATCGAGGCGCAATATAAATGTGATGATGGCTATCTCTTGATCACTTCGATGGACTGCCCTTACGAAGAATCCAACCATTTCATGTTGCTTGATTTGGATTTCAACGTTGTTGCAACCGCCAATTTAGCCGTGCCCTATGGATCATTCCTGATCCACCGCCATTGGCCAATTTCCAGCAAGACCATTCGCATTCACTATGGTGATGAGCTTTTCTATTCTGCGAGCATTGAGCCAGCATTTTTTGGATGGGGCAGAAGAAAACGAATTTTGTTGGTGCAAGATAAGCATTTTGGCTCTGATCCTGAGGCTTTGAGTGCAATCAGAGACGGGAAAGATCAGAAAGTCATTTTGCAACAAGTGCAAGACGGTGGGGCCACGGCTTAAGTGTGACCTAGCTTATGGCAACACTCCAACATTCGCGAAAAACCGCTTCAAACCGCCCCCTACCAATTTTTTCAAACTGGTGTTGTTTCTTTAATCTTCTGTGCTTATAACGCGCCGACCACCAAATGAGGCCTCGTGGCGGAGTGGTTACGCAGAGGATTGCAAATCCTTGCATCCCAGTTCGATTCTGGGCGAGGCCTCCAAATTTTCTCAAACGTTTTTGATTCCGCTGCCAAAACCAACGCGGCGCGCAAAATTGGGCCAGCGCCGCAAAAGCCATCGGCCAAGGCGTATTTCGGACTTTCGCCTGAACCTCCTGATTAATGCAGAATCAATCGAAAGCATGATGAGGCCCAGCGGCAGCATCCAGACACCTAAGATTGGCAAAAAGCTAAAAATGCCGCCGAAGATCAAAGCTATTCCCAAAACTGTTCGCACAATGGGATGGGTCGGAACGCGTACTTTAAAGCCTGCAAATTTGATATGTCGCGCCATGTTCACTCCCCAAACCCCGTATATAGGGTCGATAACCGAATTTTCACGCGTTTAGAAGAAAGTAAAATTTAGGGTTTGCGCGTTAAATATCATCTGCTATAGCGCTGCACATATTCCCTGATAGCTCAGTTGGTAGAGCATTCGACTGTTAATCGAATTGTCGCTGGTTCGAGTCCAGCTCGGGGAGCCAAATTTGAGGGGCTGGTCATGCGAATGATCAGCCCTTTGCATTTGGCTCTGATCTAGGGCAATTTATGATTTCAACAGGAGTTGCCCATGGATATTCGCCACAATGTTATTGATGCCATTGGCAACACCCCGCTAATCCAGCTGCGCAAAGCGTCAGAACTCACGGGCTGTACAATTCTCGGCAAAGCCGAATTCATGAATCCCGGACAATCGGTAAAGGACCGGGCAGCGCTGTTTATCATTAAAGATGCAATCAGGCGCGGCGAATTAAAAACGGGCGGCACGATCGTTGAAGGCACTGCAGGCAACACCGGGATTGGCCTTTGCGTGGTGGCCAATGCAATGGGCTTTAAAACAGTGATTGTGATCCCCGATACGCAGGCACAAGAAAAGAAAGATGTGCTGCGGCAGTTAGGTGCGGAACTGATCGAGGTTCCAGCTGTGCCTTACAAGAACCCAAACAATTACGTTAAATATTCAGGCCGCTTGGCCAAGGCCATGGGCGCTGTGTGGGCCAACCAGTTTGATAATGTGGCAAATCGTGTGGCGCATATTGAAGGCACGGGGCCGGAAATTTGGTCGCAGACCAATGGCAAGGTTGATGGCTTTTGCTGCGCTGTTGGTTCAGGCGGTACGCTGGCTGGCGTAAGCATGGCACTAAAGAAGCATAACAAAAATATTCGCATTGCGCTGGCAGATCCGATGGGGGCAGCGCTCTATAATTTTTATAAACATGGCGAATTGAAATCCGAAGGCTCGTCCATCACCGAAGGCATCGGCCAAGGCCGCATTACGGCAAACTTGGAAGGCGCAGTGGTTGATGATGCATTTCAAATCCATGACAATGAAGCCGTTCAGATCGCATTCGATTTGTTGGAACATGAAGGCCTGTGCATGGGCGGATCAACAGGTATCAACGTTGCCGGTGCAATGGCGCTGGCCAAACAGATGGGGCCAGGCCACACCATTGTGACGATCCTCTGCGACTACGGCACGCGTTATGCTTCCAAGCTTTTCAATCCTGATTTTCTGCGTAGTAAAGATTTGCCCGTGCCTGCATGGCTCGAAGCAAAATCGAAAGCGCCGCAGGTGTTTGAGGACATTCCAAAGTGAGAGATTTGATCTCAACTGAATGGCTGTCCAATCATTTGAGCGATCCTGATATTTGCATTCTCGACTGCTCGTGGCACTTGCCCGCATCAAAGCGCCATGCCAAAGCTGAATTCGATTTTAAACATATTCCGGGCGCGCAGTTTTTTGATCTGGATGCGATTTCGGACACTAAAACGAAACTGCCACATATGATGCCTTGTGCCGAAAAATTTGGCCGTGATGTGGGCAAACTGGGTGTGAGCGCGAATAAAAGAATAATTTGTTACGACAGTGTTGGGATTTTTTCGGCTCCGCGCGCATGGTGGATGTTGAAGGCGTATGGCCTTGTCAATGTTGCAGTGCTGGATGGCGGCTTGAAGAAATGGTTGGCTGAGGAACGGGAAATAAGTTCTGATGCGAAAGCCGTGAATTTTGTTGGAAGTTTCTGGGCGCGGCTTGATGCATCGAAAGTTGTTTCGATTGATGATGTTGCAAACACAAAAGCACAGGTGATCGACGCAAGATCCAAGACGCGGTTTCGTGGCGAGGAACCGGAAGTCCGCGCGGGCGTAAAGCCTGGCCACATTCCTGGCTCCAAAAATGTGCACTATGCAAGCCTCTTGCACGGGAACGGAACATTGCGCCATCCTAATGATTTGGCGGAAATTTTTCACAAAGCAAAAGTGAATCTGGATAAACCCATCGTCACAAGCTGCGGCTCTGGCGTGACAGCGGCGATCCTTACATTGGCGCTGACGGAGTTGGGTGCTCGAGATCTAAAACTCTATGACGGCAGCTGGGCGGAATGGGGTTCGAGTGGGCTGGAAATTGCGACGGGGGGTTGAATTTCCCAGTTTTTTGAGTTATAACGTATGTTATAAGGATGTTTCAAATGAACAAGCATGTCGCTACCGCAAAAGTCACCACAGTTGGAAATTCAACTGGCATTACGCTTCCAAAGGAAGTGTTGGCAAAATTGCGCGTGGGCAAAGGTGACACACTTTGTTTGACTGAAACACCTGACGGTATTCTGCTCACTCCATATACAGCCGAATTTGCTGAAATCATGGAAGCAGCCGAAATCGTGATGCGTGAAAATCGCGATGCATTGCGTGAACTTGCAAAATAATGATGCATATAATTTGGCTAAATACTGAACTCGTTTCAGCAATGCATCTGCGTCAGCTTTCCGAACACGGTGGTGGCGCAGGATTGCGCGACGCTG
>CAXTKH010000102.1:0-7239 GCA_964244815.1 uncultured Aestuariivirga sp.
GACTCCCGTAGGGCGCACCAATTTTTCTTTTCGATAAGCAGATAAATATGTCTCGGTTCATCGAGCACCGTCAAACATATTGACGTTCAGGAGCCCTCGCAACTATCGTTGGTCAATGGCCGTCCTGGAAATCCCGCAACAATTAATTTTATCAGCGCGCAAAATTTCCCGCGGCGACATCGGCTGCTTGTTGTTGGCCGAGTTTTTTGTTGCGGCATTAGCACCATTGCAAAAGGC
This sequence comes from uncultured Aestuariivirga sp., assembly GCA_964244815.1. Classification (GTDB taxonomy): domain Bacteria; phylum Pseudomonadota; class Alphaproteobacteria; order Rhizobiales; family Aestuariivirgaceae; genus Aestuariivirga. The sequence goes on from CAXTKH010000102.1 coordinate 238, forward strand.
ATCTACTTTTCTGGGCGTAGTTGAACACATCGCGACCCAGAATCTGTTTTTTCTATTTGCAATTTTTGTAGCCATAAAAAGATTTCGGATGGCCGATCAATCCGAAGGACCATCCAAGCTGGATGTTTTCAATGCAGTGCTTAGTACTTTGCTGTTTGCCATCATTTGTTTCTTTGGCGTTGAACAACTGGCAGGGTTGGGTCTCACAATAGGGGTTGGCTTGTTCCTTGTCTCAGGTTCGAAAGATAAAAATTTTGTTTCAGCCTTGTTGGTATGTTCAGCACTCGCCCTCAATGCGTTCTGGGGTCCACTCATTTTCCAGACATTCACAGCCCAGATTATTGCGTTTGATAGCAACCTTCTGAAATGGGCCTATGCTTTCTTGAGACCGGATATCAAGGTTCAAGGCGTAACATTCTTGTCACCCAACGGTTTTGGAATTGTGGTGGTAGGTGTGTGTTCAGTTTTCAACAGCGCTTCCGTGGCTTTTTTGGCATCTACCGCAATAAGTCAGTTTCTTCGCCCTGCTGTTTTTCGCCGCGACGCAATCGTAACAATAGTTGTGCTGCTAACAATGGTTATGATCAATACCTGCCGACTTATTCTTATGGGCTGGAACCGATCACTATTTGCCTATTGGCATGATGGTGCAGGCGAGCCCGTCATTGCAACAGTTCAAACGATAATAATCGCAACACTGGCAACAGCTGGCGCGTGGTGGGCGATGCAGAAAAAACAATGCTGAATCCGTTTTTTCTACGTGTGTTAGGGGGAGGCATTATCGGCCTGCTTCTCGTTGCAAAATTTTTCCTGTTCGGTTCAGCACAACAAATTGGTTTGGATGAATTCAACAAGAACACACTACAAGTGTTGGCAGAAATTTCGGCCCAGCCCATCGAAGAAAAAAGACAACCCCTTCGCAAAGATGTGCATACGTTCAAATTCAGTCTGCCTGACTGCACCGCGCCTTATTTTGCTGTTCAGGCTTTGACGATGGAAGACCTTGAACCCGTGCTGGACGCGGCCAAACCTTTTCCAGAAGACCTCAATCCACATGTTATCTATCTTGGAGAAGAATTGGAAATGAGCGATAGAATTGGGCTGAAGTTAACAGCCGTTCGAAAATTTATTTCTTACAGATTAGGCCTCTCGATAGAGCGGCCTTCGGCATATCTTTATATCATTCTCTCACGTCAAGATTGCACAGGGTATCGAAAAGCGCAGTGGTCCAAGGCTTGGGCCTCAGGCAGCGCCGGAATCAATTGACAAGTTTGCTCGCATTTTCTAGCCTTAAAACGGGGGCTGTCTTAATCGGTGGCTAATTGAGTTGCCGCGCTGTCATTGGAGAGCGCGGATTATTTTTGATCAAACAGGGGTAATATTATATGTCGAAATTTGTATTGTCGGTTTTGAGTTTAGCGGCCATGTCGTGCTTGGCCTACGCTGGTGTTACAGAGGCACCTGCTACAACGCCAGGTCCGCTTCTGGGTGCTGTAGCCGGCCCTTGGGGACTTGTTGCAAGTGGCTTGGCTTATGCTGGTTACAGATTGTACCGCGGTAAGCGTTAATTGGTTGCACTTAAGCTCTTGTTAGGTCCAATCTTGGAATCCCAACTTTGAATTCATCGCTGCAATTGATGCTGGTATTTTTCGCATTTTTTGCAGCGATTGATGTTTATCTGAGCGATACTGCTTTGCGTGCGCGGCTGCCCGTGCAATGGCTAACCAATACTGGCCTTTTTGTTGTGGGACAGCTGGTTCATCTGGCTTTGCCAATCAGCATCTTTGCGGCTGCAGCATTGAGTTTGAATTTGTTGACGGGACTGCAACCTTATTTGAATCTCACTGGCCCAGTTTCGGGTGTCGTGGTATGGGGCTTTGCTACCTCATTCGTTTCTTATCTTTTGCACGTAGCTTCGCATAAAATTCGTTGGCTATGGGCTTTTCACCGGGTGCATCACTGTGATGAATTGCTGAACGCCTCCACTGGCATCCGACATCATCCGATAGAAACTCTTTATAGTATACCCGTTTATGGAATTCTTGCATTTGTGCTCGCACCGCCGCCAGAGGCCACGCTTGTTTGGTATGGATTGACCATAGCAATAGACTTATTTACACACAGCAAAATACAACTACCAAAGTCTGTAAGTTCGATTTTGGAGTATGTTCTAGTTACTCCAGCCTTGCACCGTGTGCACCATTCTGCTGCCAGTGTGGAAACAGACAGCAACTATGGCAGTACGTTTACATTCTGGGACAGATTATTTGGTACTTTTCAACGCGCCGAACCAATTCATATTGGCTTGGATAGCCCTACACTGTCTGGTAGCGCTTCCCGCGATTTCGATACACTGCTGACTGAGCCTTTCCGTTTCATTCTCAACCAAGGCAACATAGAACCGGAAAAGCCTCTAATCTAAACGCAGTCGCTAATCGCTACAGCGCTCCGAAAATTGGTTTTAAACAATTTGTGAATTCCAGCTTTCGCAAGCGGTTCGTCTGGCATAGTATGTTTGCCAACGCAGTCAGAGTACTGCGATAATTGGGAAGAAACTTAATGCAACTCCGCAAAGCGGCTCACGGAGCCAAACACATCTCTGCCAAAGAAGCTGCAGCACTCGTCAAATCTGGCATGTGGCTCGATTACGGAACATCATTGGTTCAACCGAACGAGTTTGACCGTGCCTTGGCGGCCCGCATCACTGAACTTTCAAATGTCAAAATCCGCCATTGCCTCACTGTCAAACCACATGCTTTTCTTGATGCGGACCCAGAACGGAAGCATGTGCTGGGTTTAAGCCTGCATTTTTCGGGCTACGACCGCAAACAACATGATGCAGGCCGCTCGCAATACATCCCCGTCAACCTGGGCGAGATTTCTGATTACTATCGTCGTTTCATTCCGCCGGTCGATATTGTCATTTTGAAAACCGCACCGATGGACGCTGATGGTTATTTCAACTTTGGCCCAGCCAATCTCTGGCACCGCGCCATTGTCGAACGCGCAAAAATGGTGATCATCGAGGTCAACAAAAACAACATCTATGTGCACGGTGAAAGCACTGGCGTTCACGTCAATGAAGTCGATTACATCATCGACGGTGATGACTCGATGCCAACTGTTCTACCCAATCCAGCAGTAACCGACGTCGATCGCGCCGTGGCCAAACTTATTGCTCACGAAATCGAAGACGGCGCATGTTTGCAAATCGGCATTGGCGGAATGCCTAATGCTGTGTGCAATGCGTTGCTTGATAGCAATGTGAAAGATTTAGGTGTTCACACCGAAATGATGACAGACGGCATTGCCGAACTGATCAAAGGTGGACGCGTCACCAACGCGCGCAAAAAACTGAACCCCGGGAAAACCATTTATTCATTTTCGTTAGGTTCAGCCGAGTTATATAAACTGCTTGATCACAACAAAGATATTTTGGCTTATCCGGTTGAATACACTAACTCACCGCACCTCATTATGCAGAACGATAAGGTGGTCTCCATCAACAGCACGACACAGATTGACTTCCACGGTCAGGCCGCATCTGAATCAGACGGCAATCGTCATGTAACAGGCACTGGCGGCCAAGCTCAATTCGTGCGTGGTGCTTATGCTTCAAAAGGCGGCAAATCATTTATCTGCTTGCCGTCAACTTATGACAAGAAAGGCGAACGCCGCAGCCGCATTGTGATGAACTTGACCATGGGTAATATCGTGACCACCACGCGTGCGGATATTATGTATGTCGTTACAGAGTTTGGTATCGTCAATCTCAAAGGCAAATCTGTGCCGGAACGCGCTGAAGCTTTGATCAGTATTGCGCATCCGGATTTCCGTGAAGACTTGCAGCGCCAGGCCTATGATAACAAATTTATTCCAAAAGGATTCACATTCTGATGTTTGACGATCTCAAAAACAAAGTCGTTGTCGTAACGGGCGGTGTGACAGGAATAGGCGGTGCAGCATCGCTGGGCTTTGCCAAAGCTGGATCGAAAGTATTTGCGCAATATCTAGGAGGCGGCGAAGAACTAAAGGCCATTGAAGCCGCTGGCATCACCACTTTAAAACTCGATCTGACCACGGCAGGTGCTCCACAAGCGTTAGTCGACGCCGCGATGAAAAAATTCGGCCGCATCGATGTTCTCGTTAACAATGCTGGAAGCCTCGTGGCGCGCACGAATTTAGATGCACTGACAGATGATTTCATTGACAAAGTTTTTGACCTCAACTGCCGCCAACTCGTTCATTGCTGCCGCATCGGCGCTGAAATTATGAAGCAACAAAAAAGCGGCAACATCATCAACGTCACATCAATCGCAGCCCGCAATGGTGGCAGCGCTGGTGCCAGCGTCTATGCAGGCGCCAAGGGTTTTGTATCAGCCTTCACCAAAACCATCGCGCGTGAATTGATTGATCACAACATCCGCGTGAATTGCGTGTCCCCTGGCACCATCCACACGTCCTTCCACGACCGTTTCTCCACCGCTGAAAAACGCGCTGCAACAGCCAAAACTATTCCGATGCAACGCTTGGGTTTGGCCGATGATTGCACGGGAACATTCCTCTATCTCGCCAGTGATCAAGCCTCATCATACGTCGTTGGTCAAATGCTCGAGGTCAACGGCGGCCAATTGATGCCATGACATTTAGAACGCAAATGCGCAGCAAAGAGCCTGATGCAATCGCACCTGATGGTTCCGAAGTGCGCATCCTTGCCGATACAGCGCGTGGGTCTATGGCAGAGTTTCTTCTCCCACCCGGGAAAACATCAGTTGCCGTTGCTCACCGCACCGTCGAGGAAATATGGTTTTTCACACAAGGGCAGGGCCAGCTCTGGCGCAAAAATGATGAAGCCGAGGAGACTGTTAAAATCCACCCCGGCCTCTCTATTTCAATTCCAATCGGCACTCACTTCCAATTCAGAAACGACGGCACCGAAAACTTAAAAGCCATCGGCATCACAATGCCACCATGGCCTGGCCCGAACGAAGCCTACATCGTTAAAGCAAAATGGTAATCACCAGGATCCAATATTTGGCATTGAAGCCCAAGGTTCCGCCACTGGCAAATACTCATCATCCTTCTGCAGCACTTCTATTGATATTCCATCAGGTGTTTTGATAAACGCCATGCGCCCTTCGCGCGGCGGGCGATTGATGACCACGCCATGCTTCATCAGCATTTCGCAATACTCATAAATATTATCGACCTGATACGCCAGATGTCCAAAATTGCGCCCACCTGTATATGTTTCAGGATCCCAATTATAGGTGAGCTCAACCGGCGTGTCGGGACTTTCCGGGCAAGCCACAAACACCAACGTGAATCGTCCCTTGTCAGATACGTTGCGTCGCTGTTCAACGAAACCCAACACCCGCGTAAAAAAATCCAGTGACTTGTCGAGATCCGATACTCTGATCATCGTGTGCAAATATTTCATGTAACTTCCTTTCAAATGCCACTTTCAAATCTGTCACACGAATCACTCTTTGGCAAATTGCTGATCATTTTTTCTTTTGAATTCGCCGAAATAGAAACATAACGTCGAACAAATTCGTCGCTCTGGAAATCTCGAAACCAAATACGTTGCAGCGCACAACGAGACAAGTGTATGAATCAGAATGAATTTTGAATTTACAGTCGCTGTTTCTTGCGCAAGCGCACCTTATCAACAACAAATCAGCAAATGTGATACATTAGAGTCTGTACAAATCATTAAATTTTTACCACATTGCCGGAGGTTGACGAGGAGGCCCTTGTCACGCTGGGGTTATGGGTTGGGTTAGTAAAATGGCGGCAAACGACATTATTTCGGCTGAAGCGGTGCAGCAAGTGCCACACAGCGGAGAGAACGAACACGGCATAAAAATCATCCGTGTAGATGGCTTGGTAAAATGGTTCGATGTGGGCCGCGGATACGGCTTCGTCATTCCAGATAACGGCCTACCTGATATTTTAATTCACTTGAGCTGCCTGAAGCGTGATGGCTTTGACGCACCTCTTGAAGGCACACGTGTTGCCTGCGAAGTGGTGGCACGTCAGAAGGGCTATCAGTGCTTGCGGGTTCTTGCAGTTGATCAATCAACAGCAATTCATCCCGTTGAGCGCCCAGCACGCACACACAATCCCGTTGTCGCCACTCAGAATTGGGTGCGCGCCAAGGTCAAATGGTTCAACCGCACGCGCGGCTTTGGCTTTGTTAGTGAAGGCGAAGGGCAGGGCGACATTTTCGTACATATGGAAGTGCTGCGTAAAACGGCAATCGTCGAGCTCATTCCTGAAACATGGATCTATGTTCGCTATGGCGATAGTAACCGTGGTAAAATGGCAGCCGAAGTTCGCATGAGCCTTGATAACGGTATCCCCTTAACCAACTAGCCACATTTTTGTCTAAATCTATGGGTGTGTGGGCGTATGGCGAAACTTCGTTATCTCATTGTTGTATTTGCGCTTTGTCTAGCGAATTACCACTGTGCTGTTTATGCACAAGAACCGCCACGCATTGAACCCATCACCATATCGACTCAGACAGCATCAACTCTTATTTCTGCAGAAATTGCAGATAACGAGGAATTGCGCCAACGTGGCCTGATGTTCCGACATATTTTGCCGCCTGGCCAAGCCATGCTGTTTGATTTTGAAGTTCCCAGACCAGCTGCAATGTGGATGAAGAACACATATATGTCGCTTGATATGCTGTTTGTGCGCGAGGACGGCACAATTGCCGCCTTGGCTGAAAACACTGTGCCCAAATCGCTTGATACCATCAGCGTCCAGGAACCTGTACGCGGAGTCATTGAATTAGCTGCTGGAACCATCAAACGCCTTGCAATTCGTAAGAATGACAAGGTTTTTCACCGTATTTTCAAAACTAAAGAAGATTAGTTGCGTTCTTGAAGTTTTGTGATTAAGCAGCACTTCGCAACCGGCAAATCGCTTGTTGCAACATAGAAATGTCGGGGCGTAGCGCAGTCTGGTAGCGCACCTGCCTTGGGCGCAGGG
>CAXTKH010000103.1:0-6345 GCA_964244815.1 uncultured Aestuariivirga sp.
TCGACCTTATCGATCGTGCGCTCATCATCCATGAAGGCCATGTCCTGACCGAAGGTACGCCGCAAGACATTGTGAATGATGCTAATGTGCGGCGGTATTATCTGGGGGATAATTTTACGCTTTGAGCTCAGGTCTCCCAAGACAGTGTTTCGAGAAAGCCCTGCTTCGGCAAAATTGCAGTAGTACTTCAGTTTCTGTGAGTCCGAACGTGCATGATAGCCCATATTGCAAATCACGAAATGCCAGCCGCGCAATAAAACTTCCAAATTACAAATACAGCCAGCGCTATCAGCAGTCCCAATGGGACAAGAATGATGAGAAATCCAATCAAAACATGGCGAAGATTTGGTGCTAAGGCTTTTTGGGTCGATTGCGGAGAAATGGATACCTTCTCGCGAGGTGTTAGCTTGGTCGCAGAACTTGATTCAAGCTTACACAAAATATAATTGGGGTCTGCCCCTTCAGCCAAAGCCCTTTTTCTTTCGCTCTGTACTTTGAGGTCCGAGGTTCCAGTGGCCAAATTGGGAATGCTACCCGTCAAGTAAAATTTGGTTTCAATGAAGCATCTGTCTTTGTTGGACATCTTCGACAGATAAGTCAGTAGTTCTGACTTGTTGGCAATAGGTGTTTCTTCAAAATCCAGACGCAATCTGGCACGCTCGTCCGATAGTCCCGAGGCAGCAGAACGCAATATGGATAGATCGCCAACTTGCGTTCTGCTAATGCTCAAGGTCTGAAGTCCCGCGACATTCTGCAAAGACGACAAGTCTGAAACTTGAGTGCCGTCTACGTTAAGCGCGTATAGCTTTGCACCTCGTAAAGCATCTAAATCTTTGATCGTTGTATTCTCGGCGTAAAGTGCGCCAACCTCGCTCAAGCAGCCTTCAGGTCCCAAGCTCGACACCTTTGTATTGCTAACATTGAGCCTTCTTACTGTTAGCCCCTCTGCAAAGATGGAAAGATCACTCAAATCGGTACCACTGACGTCGAGGCCCTCCAAATTTCGTTCAGGAACAAGAGCGCTCAAATCGAATATGCGCGTATTGGCGAAGTTGAAGCTCCTAAATTTCTTCAATCCCCTCCAAGTGAGGTCTTTCGGTTCCAACGCCTTGGTTTGAGGACTTCGAGCAATGCCGTAAAGTGAGGTTATCGGTGTGCCAGACAAATCGATTTCTTTGAGCGCAACACATCGGCCAATGGGATCCACATCATCCACAAGTGTATCCGACAAATTCAAATCACGAAGTTTCAGCAGTGACGGAAGGCACGAAATATCTCTCACTTCTGTTTTCCAAAGTCCAAGCTCTTCGAGGTTCTTCAGCCCTGACAAAGACGTTATGTCTCTGATCGGGCTTTCGGCCGCAACCAAATATGTAAGCTTTTGCAATCCTTCGGCAAAACTGAGCGAGTTGCAATTGGTTCTCGAAAAGCTGACGGACGTCAACTCAGTGCAATGTCCTATCGCATCATAGTCAAGCGCAACAATATTGCCGAAGCTGAGATGCTGCAATTTCGGCATCCCCACCAGTGACTTGAAGCTACCAATATTTATTGGTTTGTTTACCTGGACATTTGAAATTCTGAGCTGCTCAAGATTAGAGAGGCCGCATATCTGGGAAAGTTCAATATCAGCGCTTGTTGTTAGCTCAAGAAAATTGAGGTTTTTCAAATTTCCTACAAATGTCAAATCGGGCAGGGACGCATGATAGCTTCCGAATTCTAGGCGCTCCAAACTCTGTAATCTGCCGAGAATTTCAACGTTGATAATTTTGACGTTTCGGATTGTTAGACAGTGCAGCTTTTTGAGATGTAAAACTGAATCTGGAAGTCGGATTTCTGGAACATCGTCTGCGAAATAATTATATTGTAAAGTAGAATGCTTACCGTTTGCTTCGTCAACTAAGGCTTCAGAAATTTTCTGGTCAATGACGCTTTGTGCTGATGGCCGCACCACGGCCTCCGTTTTGTTTGATGTCAAAGTTCTTTCTCCAGATTAAGAATTCTTACCAGTTTAACACAATTTCTCGTCTCGTCTTAACAACCACAAATTATGAAACATTAAAGTATTCGAAACTCTTCAAACACTCATATTTCATAAATCTGTTTTTCACTGATTCATATCCGAAATTCGCCCGGGTTGATCCAATTGCGATCAATGATATTTGCTAGCTGGTGCGGCGGTTTTATCTGAGGAATCATTTTACACTTTGATGTGTGAGTGAGCACTGGCTGGAATTTAAATTTCCTTAACTCTACCGCTCGAATTCACGCACTCTTAACAAAATGAACAAGCAGTTGGTATAAAGCTTGCCGCCATGGCGTTAATGCAAAGACTTGTCATGAAGCAGGGGCAATCCCTGGTCATGACCCCGCAGCTGCAACAAGCGATTAAGCTTTTGCAAATGTCGAATATTGAGGTGCAGAGTTTTATTGAAGCTGAGCTCGAGCGTAATCCGCTGCTCGAGCGTGGTGAGTTGCGGGAGACCGCCGCTCCTGAAATAAAATCTGATATTCCCGATGCGCCATTTTCAGCCGCTGATGCGCGCGGTTCTGACGGCGATGGTGCGACTTCGGGTTCTGATGGTGTGGCAACGCCCTCGCCCAGCATGGCGGGGCCTGGCCCTGATTCTGGCTGGACGAGCACTCGCGGCGGTGGCCAAGTCTCCCTTGATGGTGAAGCTTATGATTTTGCGGCCAATGTGACCCGCGAGGAAACACTGGCCGATCATTTGACTGCCCAACTGTTTATGCATTTTCGTGATCCATCTGATATTCTGATTGGTCAGCACTTGATTGGCACAGTGAATGAGGCGGGCTATCTGACGTCCAATCCGGCGAGCATTGCCGAAACCATGGGCACGGATGTTTCGCATATCGACCGAGTACTCGCCGTCCTTAAAACATTTGATCCCGTCGGAGTATTTGCCGCCGATCTCAAAGACTGCCTGCGGTTGCAACTTTTAGATCTCAATCGCTTTGATCCGGCCATGGATGCGTTGCTGGATAATCTGCCTCTGGTGGCTAAGCGCGATTATCCTGCTCTCAAAAATTTATGTCATGTTGGGCTTGATGATATTCATGATATGATTTCGGAGCTCCGCGCGCTCAACCCTAAACCTGGACATGCTTTTGGGTCGGAACCTGTAATGCCGGTGGTGCCTGATGTTTCGGTGCGGGCTTCCAATGATGGTTCTTGGATGGTGGAGCTGAACTCAGAAACCCTGCCGCGCGTGTTGGTCAACAATCAATATGCCGCACAAGTTTCGCGCGGCGCTCAGAAGACTGAGGACAAATTATTTTTGAGCGAATGCCAAGCGCAAGCAAGCTGGTTGGTTAAAAGCTTGGATCAACGCGCCAAAACTATTTTGAAAGTGGCGCGCGAGATTGTGAAGCAACAAGATGCGTTTTTGGTTCTCGGCGTGCAGCATTTGCGTCCAATCACGCTCAAAACTGTAGCCGACGCCATTGAGATGCACGAATCAACTGTGAGCCGAGTCACATCAAATAAATACATGGCGACACCGCGTGGCACTTTTGAACTGAAATATTTTTTTACCAATGCCATTCAATCTGGAACTCTTCATGGAGAAGCGCATTCGGCAGAGTCTGTGCGCCAACGAATCCGTGAACTGATCGAAAAAGAAACTGTCGAAAAAGTACTTTCGGATGACGATATTGTTGATTTGTTGAAAGCCGAAAACGTCGATATTGCCCGGCGAACTGTTGCTAAATATCGAGAATCGCTGAATATATTATCATCCGTTCAACGTAGGCGAGAAGCCCGCTCAAAACGCTGAACGCGCATTGACTTTTGGTTAGGTCGGCCATATGTGTGCGCCCGCTTCCAAAGCGAAGCTAACTTAATTTCATCACAAAAAGCGCGTTTCAGTATTTTACTGGTTTGGTGTTCTAGTTGACGAATGGGTGTTTAAGGCCCATGTCTAGAGTACACCGGATGGTAGGCAAGGAAGTATTAGACCATGCAAATTCAGATCACCGGAAAGCACATCGACGTTGGCGATGCTTTACGTTCTCATATTGAAACCAAACTCCAATCATTTCGTGATCGTTTTTTTGAAGGCTCAGTTCACGGGCATGTGACATTGGAAAAGCGCCGATCGTTTTTCTTGACTGATTGCACTTTGCATTTAGCCACTGGTCTGGTTTTGCAATCGCATGCAGAAGAAGCAACGGCTATGGCAAGCTCTGATGCTGCTATGGCCCATTTGGAAAAGCAGCTTAAAAAATATAAGCAACGTCTCAAGGATCATCACCGGAATCCGCGCACAGACCGCACACAGCGCAATGCTTCAGCTTACGTTATTCCGCATGATGATGACCATGAAGGCGATGAGCCTTCGGGTATGCATGCTCCGGTGATTGCTGAAACCGCAACGAAAATTCCGGAACTTTCAGTCAGTGAAGCAGTTATGCAGCTTGATATCTCGACCACAAATTTTGTATTGTTTCACAACAGCAAAGAAGGCCGCTTGAATGTGGTTTATCGTAGACCTGACGGCAATATTGGCTGGCTCGATCCGCATGGCTCGGGCACGGCAAAAGTATAATCGGCGAGACGTTTGAAGTGATAAACTTGGCTGAAATTATCAATTCGCGCGCGGTACTGCCTGCCGTGAAAGCTCAGAACAAAAAACAATTGTTACAGGAACTGTCGCAAGCGATTGGCGGCATTGTGGCGGTTGATCACCGGATTGTTTTTGAAACGTTGTTGACGCGCGAAAAGCTCGGTTCAACAGGTTTGGGACAAGGCATTGCCATCCCTCATGGGCGTTTGCCAAACATCACACGCGTTTACGGCCTTTTTGCCAAGCTTGCGACGCCTGTGGCCTATGACAGCGTTGACGGCCAGCCAGTTGATTTGGTGTTTGTGTTGCTTTCACCAAACCATGCTGGTGCCGACCATCTTACTGCTTTGGCTAAAATATCCCGTCTGTTACGGGCGCCGGGAACTATGGCTAAGCTGCGGGGGACTGATACAGCCGAAGGGCTCTATGCGATTTTGACTGAGCCTGCCGCAACTGCGGCAACAGCGGCTTGAGCTGTTACTGCAACGTTGCTGCGATCAACTCATGCTCAAAAGCACTGCCCAAGGCAGCTTCATGGGTGGGTGAAATCGAAATAGGTTGGCCATTGGCGTTATAGAGGCAGAAGAGCTTTGCATCTGGGGCGACGCTAATTTGCCCGCCCAACATTGCTGCTGCACTACGGCCTTCGATTTCACGAACATAGGCCAAAACGCCATTACCCATTTGGGCTAACTGCTCGGGGCTTATTTTTTGTTCAATCATTTCTATCTCCATTTGTTGAAACCTGCGTTCCAACGTCATGTAGAATACATGGTAATTCCGGCTAGGATTTCAAGATGCCTAAATTTAGCGAGACCGCTTGCCAAATGCTTGAATTTAGAGTCAATTATCCCCCAAGGCCTGACCAGCCGATCAAACGCTTGGTCTTAAATTCAGGGAGTATCATAGATGTTAAAAAGATTGCTTGGCGCAGCTGCGCTGACCGCCATTATGGCCGTTTCGGCATTTGCTGCTGATAAGCCGGCCATCGTTTTCGATATTGGCGGCAAATTCGATAAATCATTCAACGAATCCATGTTCGGCGGCGCTGAAAAATTCAAAACGGAATCAGGCGTTGCTTATGGCGAATTTGAAATCGCCAATGAAGCCCAACGCGAACAAGCCATCCGTAACTTTGCAGACCAAGGCTATTCACCGATCATTGCAGCTGGTTTTGCCCAAGCGGCCGCAGTTGAAAAAGTTGCAAAAGAATATCCAGATCTGAAATTTGCAATCGTCGATATGGTTGTTGATCTGCCGAACGTCTCGTCCATCGTGTTCAAAGAACATGAAGGCTCTTACCTTGCTGGCATGATGGCTGGCATGAGCACAAAATCAGGCACCGTTTCATTCGTAGGCGGCATGGACATTCCTTTGATCCATAAGTTTGCTTGCGGCTATGCCCAAGGTGTTAAGGCTGCCAAGGCTGACGCCAAGATCATTCAGAACATGACGGGTGATACTGGTGCTGCCTGGAACGATCCTGTGAAGGGTGGGGAAATTACCAAGGGCCAGATGAGCAAGGGTTCAGATGTGGTTTATGCCGCAGCTGGTGCCACTGGTCTTGGCGTTTTGAAAGCAGCCACAGAAGGCGGTGGACTTGCCATCGGCGTTGATGCCAATCAGAACTATCTCTATCCGGGCAAAATGCTGACGTCGATGTTGAAGCGTGTGGACGTTGCAGTTTATAATACCATGAAGAATGGCAATGCCGGCTTCAAGCCTGGCATTCAAGCTTTGGGCCTTGCTGAAGACGGCG
>CAXTKH010000104.1:0-6082 GCA_964244815.1 uncultured Aestuariivirga sp.
GATGGATTGGACGCTGATGTGGTGGGTTGCGTGCGATCGTTTCACACCCATGATGGCGGACATATTCGTGAACGTTTGCTGGCGCTGGATGATGCGAACTATACCTTCACATATAAATTCGAGAAACCCGCTTTCCCAGTCAAAAATTACATTGCAACGCTGCGGCTTTATCCTGTCACCCACACCAACGAAACCTTTGCTGAGTGGATGGCGACTTTTGATGAAGCGCCCGGTGATGAGGGAAAGTATGAGCGAATTGTTTCACACGATGTGTTTGCTGCGAATTGGAAATCTCTTGCAGGCATCATCAAAACAAAAAAACCTGCCGCCGTTGATGCCTCTCGCTGGAAGGCCGGGCCGCCGAACAAAGTCTGGACATCACGCGCTATAAAGGCACCTTTAGACTGCGTATGGAACATCATGCGCGATTTTGCGGGCATGGGCGCGTGGCACAGTGACATCACCAAGATGCATATGTTGAAGAAGCATCGCTCCGACAAAATATCTGGCGTGCGGGATTTTTATTTTGGTGCTGGGCATTTGAATGAAGAACTGCTGCACATGAATGACATCGAGCGCTCGTTTTCTTACCGCATCACGAAATCAGAATTGCCGTGGATCAATTATGTGTCGGGTCCGAGGCTATGGCCTGTCACGGCGAACAACACCACATTTGCTGTGTGGACAGGAGATTGGGACGCGAGCCCGCAAGATGATTTAACGCTTATGCCGAATACGGAGATGAATGTTTATCAACGAGCATTTGTTGAGTTGGAACAGAATTTTTTTAAGAAAATAAAATAGGGAGGAATGCAATGTCGGAATGGTTGAAAAGATTTAGCCTTGAAGGCAAACGCGCATTGGTGACAGGAGCCACCAAGGGCATTGGCTTTGAGACGTGCAAAGTTCTAGCCGACGCTGGAGCCCATCTGGTTGTGGTAGGCCGTGACGCGCAAGGTTTGAAAGATGTTTCTGCTGCCGTCAAAAAAGCTGGGCGCAAATGTCTGGATGTTGCCGCAGATATGAGCACGGTCAATGGCCCGCGTGATGCAGCTAAGGCTGCGCTTGCGGAATTTGGCACGATAGACATTCTGGTCAACAATGCCGGCATAGCACTCAATCAGGCTTTGCTTGATATCACGATGGACAGTTGGGACACGACCATCAATGTAAATCTCCGCGCGCCATTTTTATTGGCGCAAGCATTGGTGCCTAACATGATCAAACAGCGCATGGGCAAGATCATCAATGTGTCTTCGCAATCAGGTGTGATGGCGCTGGCTGATCATGGGTCTTATGGCGCATCCAAAGGCGGGCTGAACATGCTCACCAAGGTGATGACGGTTGAATGGGCCAAGCACAATATTCAATCCAACACCGTATGCCCCACCGTGATCTTGACGCCGATGGGTGAGATGGTTTGGGGCAAGCCCGAAAAAGGCGATCCGATGAAGGCCAAGATTCCGCTCGGAAGGTTCGGCACAACGACAGAAGTGGCGGATTTGATTTTATATCTTTCGTCGTCAGCATCGGATTTGGTGACGGGGCAAGATATTTTAATTGACGGTGGTTTTACTGCTCAATAGGTGGCGCGTCCGCCCGACACATCAAATACCGCGCCAGTCGAGAACGAACATTCCTCAGAAGCCAACCAGCACACAAGGTTGGCCACCTCGTCCACAGTGCCAAAGCGGGCCTTTGGAATTTTGGCGAGCATAAAATCAATATGCGCTTGCGGCATTTGATCAAAAATTGGCGTGCGCACGGCAGCGGGCGTTACGGCATTCACGGTTATATTGGTTTTCGCTAGTTCTTTTGCTAAAGATTTTGTGAAGCCTATAACACCGGCCTTTGAAGCAGAGTAAGCTGAGGCATTCGGATTGCCTTCTTTGCCCGCAATTGAAGCTATGTTGACGATGCGACCATAATTCTGCGCAATCATATGTGGCACCACAGCCTTGTTGGTGAAGAAGGTTCCGGTCAGATTAATAGCAATGGTCTGCTCCCAACCTTCAACCGAAAACTCGGTGACAGGAACTGTGGGGCCGGTGATGCCCGCACTGTTCACCAAAATATCAATGCCGCCAATTTGTCTAACGGTTTGCTCAGCCGCACTCATCACTGAATTGAAATCAGCAATATTGGTTTTGATGCCGCCATTCATATCCCAGATCGCAACCTTGCCACCTTCGGATTCAATACGCCGCACCACCGCTTCACCAATTCCAGAAAGGCCGCCTGTTACAACTGCACGTCTGCCCGCAAATCTCATTTCTTGCTCCGCCACCAAATGAGCAGTGCTAAGACAGCGGCGATTGAGGCTATGCTCCACACAAATGGATGCAGGTAAAACGGCGTTGCAGCCAGCATCACTTTGCCAGCCGTGGTATTTGGATCAGGCGCATTCAGAAAAAACTTGCCGTAAAGATAAGCTGCCCAAATCGCCACAAGCAAAACGATGCAAAAAATCATTGCCACAACCATCGCTGTTGTGATGACAGAGCTTACTTTCACGCCAGGTTGCGCCATTGGCAGGATGTTGTTCACCAAGCCAGCCAACACCACCAACATGCAGCCGATTGAAAACAGCGCGATGCTGAACGGTTGAAATATCAAGACCAACGCAAACAGCCCGAGTGCAATAATCGCATATTCCATTTTGAAGGCTTGATTTGAGGTCATACCTTTTTCTTGATCAGCTCTCATATTCGCACGGCCTTTCCATCTTCGCCAAACACATGGGTTTGTGCGGGGTCAGGGCGCAAATGCAGCGCTTCGCCCACTTTCACGCGCTTCTCACGCGGCACGACAACGCGAATATCATTGCCGCCTTTGGTGCGGGCATGAACAAGGGTTTCAGGGCCCATCGGTTCAATCAGTTCGGCCACAGCCTGCATATTTTCTTTGCTCGCTTTTGAATCCACAACGAATGCCCGCGGGCGGATGCCAACCGTAATTTTTGGAGAGTTCAACTTTCCAACCAGTTCATTCGTCGAAATTTCGATGTCGTGACCGTTGAAGTTGATTGAGGCTTTGCCTTTGCTGAAATTCTTCAACTGCGCTTCCACCAAATTCATTTGCGGTGTACCGATAAAGCTGCCCACAAAAACATTGGCAGGCTTCGCAAACACTTCATGCGGGGTGCCCACTTGTTCGATGATGCCGTCTTTCATAATCGCAATACGGTCCGCCATAGTCAGGGCTTCGAGCTGATCGTGGGTTACAATTACAGTGGCCTTGGAAAGATTTGAAAGTACTTGCTTGATTTGCCCGCGCATGGAATGGCGCAGTTCCACGTCAAGACGTGAAAGCGGTTCGTCAAACAGGAAACAATTGGGATCGCGAACAATTGCACGTGCCACGGCAACACGCTGCTTTTCACCTTCGGATACTTGGCCGGGCAGACGATTTAACACTGAACCTAAGTGCAGAATTTCTGCAACTTTATCTACGCGCTTTTTAATTTCCGCATCGCTGATTTTTTCATAATGCAGTGGCATGGCGATGTTTTCGCCAACGGTGAGTGCTGGATAAAGCGCATAGAATTGAAACACCATGGCGATGTCGCGCTTTTCTGGTGGCAGTTCATTCATGCGTTGGCCAGCTACTATAACTTCGCCAGTCGTAATGCGCTCAAGCCCTGCAATCATCCGCAGTGTCGTGGTCTTGCCGCAGCCTGATGGGCCTAGAAGACAAACAACCTCGCCCTTCTTTACAGAAAGATCAACATCGCGCGCGGCTACAAAATCGCCATATTTTTTGGTCGCTTTTTTCAGTTCAATCGTAGACATCAGCGCTTTACCGTTCCGAATGTAACACCGCGCAAGAGATGATCTTGCAAGAAGAATGTGACGAAGAAAACTGGGATCAGGAACAGCGTTTCAATCGCCGCCAGCAATCCCCACAACACTCCAATGCCACCGCCCGCTACAGCTTGGCTCATGGCGACTGGAACGGTTCGTGTATCAATGCCTGTTAGCAGCAACGCGAAAAGGAACTCGTTCCAAGTCAATATCAAACCGAACACGAAGGTCGCGGCAAGGCCTGCGAAAACTTGTGGCAAGCAGATTTTGAAAAACACCCTCAATCCTGAAGATCCATCGAGACGCGCTGCGTCTTCCACATCGAGCGACAATTCATCAAAGAAGCTCTTCATCATCCATATCGTGAAAGGCAGATTGAATGCGGTGTAGAGTAAAATGATGCCGAGATAAGAACCTGAAAGGCCCGTTACGCGGAACATCAAGATGACTGGAATGATCACAACGATCGCAGGTAACATGCGGGTTGTGAGGATGACGAAGAGATATGTGTCATTACCTTTGAGTGGATAACGCGAGAAGCCAAATGCCGCGAGCGTGCCGATGACAAGGGCCAGCAACACGGAAACGCTGGCGATCATGATGGAGTTGAAGAAATATTTGTCGAAGCCCGTATTTTCGGCAGCACCGCCAGAGGTCATCGAGCGCGAAAAAACTGAAGTATAGTTTTCAAGCGTTGGACTGAACACATACGCATCAGGGATCAAGCCGAACAAATTGGTTGGCATGAATTTTGGTGGAATGGATAGAGCTTCAGTTTGCAATTTGAAACTGGTGATGATGATCAGCAGCACGGGCAAGAAATAGATGAGGCTTATGATGCCAGCAAACAGTGTTTGCCCCCAGCCTGCTTCGCTTACACCAGACGCTTTTCTGAAGCCCAGTTTTTCCCAGAATGTTGTTGTTTCACTCATGGGCAGGCTCCGCTGTGCGCCGGTTGGCGATATAAAGATAGAGATTGGTGAGAACGATCACGATGAATAGCATCACATAAGAAACGGCAGCACCTTCGCTGGTCTTGTTTTGCTCATTCGCGATGCGGATCAGATGATATGAAATCGTCATGGTGCCGTTGCCGCCTTTGGTGAGCAAAATGACGAGATCGGCCATTTTGAAGGCTTCAATGGTGCGGAACAAAAGCGCCAGCATCAGAAGCCCGCGAATATACGGGAAGGTGATTGACCAGAAACGCCGCCAGCTTGATACGCGGTCGATTGCTGCGGCTTCATACAAATATTTGGGCACGGAGACGAGGCCGGCCAACACCAGCAGCATCACGAATGGCGACCACATCCACGCATCTGCAAACACGATACCTGCAACAGCGCCCGCTTTGTTATCCATCAAAATATATTGCTCGCCAGTGAAGATGCGCACGAAATAGCTGAGCAGACCGAAAGTGGGATCGTAGTAGTAAGAGAAAAACACGCCTGCTGCGACGACGGATAGCATCATTGGTGTGAGTACGAGAATGAGCAAATATTTGCGCAGCGGAAATTGTTTGGAAAACATGAGTGCCAGCAAGAAGCCCACAATCATTTGCGCTGTGACTGTCAAGACCACGAACATCGCCGTGTTCGTGAGGTTCGCCCAGTTCTCGGGTGCTTTCAAACTGTCGGTCAGCACTTTGATGTAGTTGGTGAGACCAACAAATCGAATGGTCTGCTGGTTGCTTTGATAAGCGAAAAACGAAAGGCCAAGCGACCATAACAACGGAAAAATATTCATCACGAATAGAACGGCGATAGCGGGTGCCACCAACAAGCCACCATAATAGTGACGACGATAGGCATTGATGGCGAAAGCAGCTGCCACCATGGCCACCATTGCGCCAGTGATCCAGAATGATGTTTCGGGCGGCAATGCAAACATTGATAATATGGAGACGATCAAACCGACGAGAATGGCGAATTTCCAGTTATGTGCCTTTACGTCGAATATGGCCGGAACAGGTGTGGTAGGCGTTATGGCACTCATGAAGGAAGTCCGGGGCTCTCTGCTTTATTCTTTATTGTTGAAATTCCAAAATATCCGTCATGCCAGCGAAGGGTGGCATCCAGCTTTTGTCCAAGCCTGAGCCTGAAGTGAGCTGAACCCCAGCCTTCGCTGGGGTGACGGCTATTTGGTTAGGGTGCGCCAAAGGGCATGGCGCACTCCGAGCTACTTAATCAAACCAGCCGTCGACAGCAGATCCTGTTGGAACTTTGCAACATTATCCAACGTCGTCTTGGCGTCTTGCTTGCCGGTGATGGCAAGGTCGA
>CAXTKH010000105.1:0-5638 GCA_964244815.1 uncultured Aestuariivirga sp.
GAGGAAAGGGGCCCGCATTGCTTTAGCAATGTGGGATAGGTGAGGGCATGAGAGAGGGCCAAAAACTCGACACCGCCAAACAACTCCGCATCGATTCTACACCCGCTGAAAAACGATTGTGGGAACAACTGCGCAATCGCCAATTGGAAAAGCAGAAGTTTCGCAGACAAGTGCCAATCGGCCCTTACATCGTGGATTTCATTTGCCTCGAAAGAAAATTGATAATTGAAATTGACGGTTGGACGCATTCAACTGAGGCGGAAGTTTCAAATGATAAGCGCCGTGCGAGCTATCTTGAATCTCAAGGTTATAAGGTCATCCGCTTCCAAAATGCTGAAATCAAAGACGGCATGGATGAAGTTTTGACTTTGATTGCTGAGGCTTTGAAATGAGACACCCCCTCACCTCCCCCATCGCGCCTTCGCCGAGAGGCTACGGCGGACGGGTCCCCTTCCTCTCCCGCTGTGCGGTAGAGGACATTAGCAATGCGTCCTCTACCGCTTGCGGGAGAGGAAAGGGGCCCATCGCTTGCGATGGGATAGGTGAGGGGAAGTCAAACCGACGTTTTTCGCACAAATCGTCATCCGTGCGAGGGCAGGTATCCAGCTTAACTGTTCTTGGGGGATTAAATGGCTGATATAAGTTTGTGGCAAACTGCAGCTGTTTCTGTTGGCTCAGCGCTTGTTGGCGGTGCTTTTGTGCATATATTGGCTGGACGCAGAGACAGAGATACAAAGCGCCGCGAACTTGTGACCAAACATTTGATTGAGCTTTGGCGCAAAATCGACGCCCAAAATTCGATTGCCACTGGAATGGTAGGAGCTCCCGAACCTGATCTGAGTGGTTGGTCGGAAATTGTAGGAGACATTCAGCTCTTTGGTTCAGAAAAACAAGTTGATTTGATTCATAAGTTTGCTCGCGAAATCAACACAGTTAAAATTTCCGATACAACAGAACTATTAGACAGTCTTCGCAGTAGTTTGCGCAAAGAATTGGGGCTGCCTGAACCCAAGCTAAAGTACATATGGTTCAGAGCAAATCGGAAGAACGCTAACTCTGATATTGAGAACAAAACAAAATGAAATTCACCCTCTCCTGGCTTAAAGAACATCTCGATACCACCGCGACGCTTGATCAAATCTGCGAGGGTTTGATTGGAGTTGGCTTGGAAGTGGAGGAAGTCTCTGACCGCACCAAGGAACTCGCCGCGTTCAAAGTGGCATATGTGCAGGAAGCAGAGAAGCATCCGAATGCGGACAAGCTGCGGCTCTGCAAAGTTGAGACTGATACAGGCGTCATTCAAGTTGTTTGCGGTGCGCCAAACGCGCGAGCTGGCATGAAGGCGATAATTGCGCTGCCGGGCGCTGTGATTCCAGTCACCAAAGCTGTGTTGGAGAAAGGTTCGATTCGCGGCCAAGAAAGCCAAGGCATGATGTGTTCGGAGCGCGAGTTGCTGCTGTCGGAAGAACATGACGGCATTATTGATGTGCAAGGTGATTGGCCAATAGGCACGCCTGCGGTGAAGGCGTTGGGCCTTGATGATCCCATGATCTATATCAAGGTGACGGCCAATCGGCCTGATGCTTTGGGCATTCACGGATTGGCGCGTGATTTGGCGGCCAAGGGTTTGGGCACATTAAAGCCACTTAATGCAGCGCCTGTGAAAGGCACATTTAACTCACCAATCAATGTATCGGTTGATGAGAAAAGTTCCTGCGCTCTTTTTGTCGGGCGTTATTTCAAAGGCGTGAAAAACGGACCATCGCCTGCGTGGTTACAAGCGCGACTGAAATCTATTGGCCTGCGCCCGATTTCAACTTTGGTTGATATCACCAATTACATTACCTTCACCTATGGCCGCCCGCTGCATGTGTTTGATGCTGATAAGGTGCATGGCAATGTCGGTGCACGTCTTGCCAAAGAAGGCGAAAGCTTGGTGGCGTTGGATGGCAAGACTTATGAACTCACCGATCAGATGACAGTGATTGCCGACGACAAAGCCGCTGAAGGTATTGCAGGCATCATGGGTGGCGAGGCATCTGGCTGTTCGGATACGACGACCAACGTGTTCCTCGAAGCTGCTTACTTTGATCCGCAAGCCACTGCAGCAACGGGCCGCAAACTTGGTATTATTTCTGATGCACGGTATCGCTTTGAGCGCGGGATTGATCCGGCCTTCACGCAAACCGGAGCCGAGATTGCCACGCGTTTGATTTTGGAGCTGTGTGGTGGTGAAGCTTCAGATTTGGTGATTGCAGGTGCAGTGCCCAATACGGCGCGGTCTTTCACATTGCGCAAGAGCCGCGTTAAATCTTTAGGTGGCGTCGATGTTCCTTGGGACGTTCAATTGCGCATATTGCGTGATCTTGGTTTTGTAGTTTCCGAAGACGGCGTTGCGAAAGTGCCAAGCTGGCGGCCTGATGTGAAGGGCGAGGCTGATCTGGTTGAAGAAATCTGCCGCATTTATGGCCTCGAAAATATTCCAAATGCCGCTATGTCACGCCCGCATGATATTGCGCGGCCGGTGCTGAACCCATTGCAGAAACGCATGTTGGCGGCGCGGCGCACATTGGCAACACGCGGTTTTAATGAAGCCGTCACTTGGGCATTTTTGCCCGAAGCCCATGCCAAATTATTTGGCGGTGGGCAGAACGAACTCAAACTCAGCAATGCTATTTCATCTGAACTGACCGACATGCGACCTTCATTGCTGCCTAATCTGATTGCTGCAGCGGGCCGCAATGTGGCGCGCGGGTTTGCCGATTTGGTGCTGGCTGAAGTGGGCCATGCCTATGCAGGCGACAAGATGGCGGACGAGACCTTACGTGCCGCTGGCATAAGGCGTGGCGCTGGAGTTTCGCGCAACGTCCAAGGCGGCAAGCGCGATGTTGATGTTTTTGATGTAAAGGCCGATGTGATGGGCGTTCTTGAAGCTTGCGGTTTGGCTGTGGCGTCACTGCAAGTGGTACCTGGTGCGCCCGCATGGTTCCACCCCGGTCGCTCCGGCACCATTCAAATGGGCCCACAAAACAAACTGGCATATTTTGGCGAAATCCATCCGCGTGTATTGCAGACGATGGATGTGAAGGGGCCGTTAGTTGCGTTTGAGATTATCTTGAATGCACTGCCAGCTTCGAAAGCCAAATCCAATGCTCGTGCCGCATTGATCATTTCCGATCTTATGCCTCTGTCGCGTGACTTTGCCTTTGTCGTTGATGATAAAGTGCAAGCAGCGGAACTCGTTAAAGCTGTTAAAGGCGTGGACAAGGTTTTGATTGCTGATGTGAATGTGTTTGATCTTTATAAGCTTGAAGGCGGCAAAACGTCTCTTGCCGTTGAAGTAACATTGCAACCCAAGGATAAGACTTTCACCGATGCCGAGATTGAGGCAATATCGGCGAAGATTGTAGCGACTGCGGCGAAGGCAGTGGGAGCCACCTTGCGGACATAACGTCCTCGCCCGTTTCTTTAACGGGAGAGGAAAGGGGCCCAAATTGCAAAACAATTTGGGATAGGTGAGGGAACATGCGCGAAGGCTCTAAAACATTTTACGCTAGAGACCTGCGCCATAACTCGACCGTTGCAGAAAAAAAGCTATGGGACCAACTGCGCAATCGCCAACTGGAAAATCACAAAATCGTAAGCCAGTTTCCCGTTGGCCCTTACATAGCTGACTTCGTTTGCCGCGAAAAAATGCTGGTCATCGAAATTGATGGCGAGACCCATTCAACCGCAGAAGAATTAGCCTATGATAGCAAGCGCACTGCATTTCTGAACGAACAGGGCTATGCTGTGATACGGTTTCAGAATATTGAAGTGCTTGATGGCATGGATGAGATTTTGGTTTTAATTTCAGAGGCGTTGAAGCGATGAATGTGCAGTCCCTCACCTATCCCAAATTGCTCTGCAATTTGGGCCCCTTTCCTCTCCCGTTTAAGAAACGGGCGAGGACGTTATGGAGCACACTATGACAACAATCCTTGCCCTCAAAAATCTTAAAGCCCATCGCAAGGCCTCTGCACTCGATATGCGTAAAGCTTTTGCAAAAGATGCAAAGCGTTTCGACTTATTCTCGGCATCGCACGAAGATTTGCTTCTCGATTATTCCAAATGCGCCGTGACCTCTAAAACCATGTCGCTTCTGCAAGCCTTGGCAAAATCAGCCAAGGTTGAGCATGCGCGTGATGCGATGATGCGCGGCGATATTATCAACACGACTGAACGCCGTGCGGTTCTGCACACAGCGCTCCGCCGTCCGCACACGGAGATGGTGTTTGTTGACGGCCATAACGTCGTGCATGATATTCATGATGTGCTGAACGCCATGGCGCGGTTTGCAACGGACATTCGCAAAGGCAATATTACCGATGTCGTGAACATCGGCATTGGCGGTTCTGATCTTGGCCCTGCGATGGTCACACTGGCGCTGGCGCCTTATCATGATGGCCCGCGCTGTCATTATGTTTCCAATGTTGATGGCGCGCATATTGCTGACACACTGAAAAACTTAAATCCGGCGACCACCCTTTTCATCATCGCGTCTAAAACATTTACCACGATTGAAACCATGACCAATGCGCGTTCGGCGCGGGCGTGGATTGTGGAGAAACTGGGCGAGGCGGCGGTGAGCAATCACTTTGCGGCGGTTTCAACGGCCATTGATAAAGTGAAAGCCTTCGGCATTGCGGAAAATCGCATTTTTGGTTTTTGGGATTGGGTGGGTGGGCGCTATTCGATTTGGTCAGCTATCGGCCTGCCTGTGATGCTGGCGATTGGCCCGCATAATTTTATGCGTTTCCTGGCGGGTGGCCACGCGATGGACACGCATTTTGCCACGGCTAAATCATCGGAAAATCTGCCCATGTTGATGGGTCTTCTGGGTGTGTGGCACCGAAATATTTGTGGGCATGCATCCCGCGCGATTATTCCATATGACCAACGCCTATCGCGCTTTCCGGCTTACCTGCAACAGCTCGATATGGAATCAAATGGCAAGCGTGTGGGCAAAGATGGCAAGCCATTGAAAAATGCGTCAGGGCCGATTGTCTGGGGAGAACCCGGCACCAACGGGCAGCATGCGTTTTTTCAATTGCTGCACCAGGGCACGGACGTGATTCCGGTGGAGTTTTTGATTGCAGCCGAGCCACACGAAAAAGATATGGCAATTCACCACACGCTGCTGGTGTCAAACTGCTTGGCACAGTCGCAGGCTTTGATGAAAGGCCGCACTTTGCGTGAGGCCGAGGCGCAACTCATCGCTGCTGGAAAATCAAAGGCTGAGGCAAAGGTTTTAGCACCGCATAAGGTATTTACAGGTAACCGGCCTTCAATCACGCTGGCTTATAAGAAACTCGATCCCTACACCTTGGGCCGCCTGATTGCGCTCTATGAACACCGCGTGTTTGTGGAAGGTGTGATTTGGGGTTTGAACAGCTTTGATCAATGGGGTGTGGAACTGGGCAAGGAACTGGCCACAGGCTTGCAGCCGGTTGTTGAGGGGAAGGCTGGGGTTGAAGGGTTGGATAGCTCGACAGTGGGGTTGTTGAGGCATTTGAGGTAAAAGTCCTCGCCCGTTTCTTTAACGGGAGCGACTATCTGACTTGTCAAGCGTTGACGGCGAAGGTTTGCCTTGTTTCTT
>CAXTKH010000106.1:0-5013 GCA_964244815.1 uncultured Aestuariivirga sp.
TACGGGGAAGAATGGTAGCAACAGCCCCACCCGCCAATACCGGATTCGTCGACGCTCTCGCCTCGCGGGGTTTGAGCAGCTTGGTCGAAGCGGGCTTCTATACGAGCAGCCCAGGCGACTGTTCGGGTCCGATGGAACGGCAGGTGCACAACCAAGCTCATCCGCGGGCTTCATAACCGTGAGGGCTGTCGGCTTCACATCTGCCACCGCAACATCAACTATATCAGCAACCGATGATGCAGAAAATAACTTACAAAGGCGCTTTCCGCGCGCTCAAATAAAATCATGCTAGTCTCTGACCACGCTGCGCCAACCACTTATCCAAGCGCACGAATGCGAGTGCCACCACTGAAAACGCCAGCATCAACAACACGACATTGACTGCCATTCGCACTGGCGGCAGGGATGATGGATCTAAAAACCAATAGGCATACCAGCCATCCGCAGCACCTCTGATTAAAGCATAGACGAAATAAAACAATGCGGGAACGACAGCCAAAAAAGCGTGTCGCGTTTGTAGTTGCCCGTGTTCAGAGAAAAACCAAGCCAGAATGAATAACACTGGTGTTCCATCATGCAATGCGTGATCAACTATAGCTTGCCATCCAGTGGGTTGCCAGAAGGCCCGAAGTGCAACGGAATAAACCAGACCGACAATAAAAATCGCGGTCGCGGTTGCATGACGGGCACTGGCATTGGCCATAACAGAATTCGGTTTTATTGCCATGGCCGTTGCGACAACGGCAACCGCACAGTTTGTGAGAATGGTGAAAAATCCAAAAAATCTCCAAACAGCTTGTACTACGCTTTCACCTTCGCCCGTCATTTTTTGAATGATGAGAATAAGTTGCACTCCCAATGCGCACCAAGCGACTGCTGCTGTTGACGTCGCAAGAACCTTTAAAACGAGAGCTCGGTTCACTTGCTTCCCATTCCGATCAACGTCCTATTTTGCCTGCTCTTGAACTTCGACTATTTTAGATTTGCGTGAATAGAGGCACAGCATTTTACCTGTTGCGGCTTTCATATGTTTTTGGGCATAGGTTCCGCTTACTATCCGAACGTCATATCCTACGTCGTCGGAAAAATGGGTGCTGGCAGAAACCTTCGCGTTTTGAAGCCCAGATGCGGCGATGCAAGCCTTGGCTGTCTGTTCATCAAGTTTAGCCCAGGCGTCAGGTGAAGACGCTTGCGTCATAGCTACAAAACACGGCGATAAAAATATAAATGCAACACTGGCTGTCTTCAAAAAATTCATTAAAGTCATTACCTATCCTCAATCTATTATCCCATCACCTGCATGAAACGCTTGGTGCAATTTTGCATTTTGGGCGCACCAACGGGCGATATCCTATGCGAGGCCTCCAACAATTATCGGGCGCACCACAACAATTGGCTTAACAACAACGGCACGATCAAGATAACCAGCTGACACCCACCCGCGAATGCCTTGCCCGGCAATACGGCACCAGCTTGTCTGACACTTTAAAACTTCAACCCGAAGGCCCGCAGCGAGCGTGGCAACGCGGTCATATTCAGTGCCAGGCCCAATTCGCAGATTAACATTTTCAGTTGTGTGGGCCGTTTCGGCAATTGCTGTTAAAGGTAAAAAGCAAGACAATAATCCGGCGGCGATTAAACTCGCAAACTTTGGACAAGGCATATGCAACTCCCTCGTTATGAAAACTCTATCGTAGTTTGAGTGATGAATTATTTGCCTACTTCAAGTGATCAGATTTTTACTTAAAAAAAAACGGCTATAATGAAAAATTCAGCTGCGCTCATTTGGTTCCCTCAAAAGACTGCGTTAAATAATTTCATTCAAATCATTAGAAGGTCTGGATGTCGTTTCGTTGTTGGGCTTGTTAGTGCAACGGCGACCTCAAAAGTTAAATCGGTCTTGCCAAATTATTGCGCCGTGCGCGAAATTCCCAACTCCAACGTCGTCTTCATGATGGGCTCAAGACTGTTGTTGTAAATTGGGGGCGCTCCAGAAGTGGTGACCCAGTTGTGGAGTATGATCAGATATAACAGGTTCACCGTACGGTGTCAAGCTAAAAATCCTATATAACTTAAAATAATCGTAAAATATTGAAAATAAACCTAAACAACTATCGCACAAAGGTTCCAACCAGCGATGGCAAGTCGGCCATTTTGCTGAAGATCGCTTCGGCGCCAATGTCTTTTAATTTGTCGCCGTGGGCTTGTTGGTCTTCGTAGGTTCCGGTGAAGCCAAGCGTCCAGCAGCCAGCGTCAACGGCGGCGGTCACACCGGTCAAGCTGTCTTCCACCACGAGACAATCATCAGCTTTCACCCCTGCGTTTTTTGCGGCAAGCAAATACATGTCAGGGGCCGGTTTGCCCTGTGGCACATCTTCATAGGTGACGATGGCGTTTTTGAAATAGGGCAAGAGGCCAGTGAGTTGCAGCGCAAGTTTTACGCGTTCTTTCGGGCCGTTTGACGCAATTGACATGGAGAGACCCATGTTGCGAATGTCTTCCAATGCATCGCGAACACCGCGCACCAGTTTGAGTTCCGTGCGGTACATTTCGTTCATGCGGGCATTTTTGATATCGCTCAGATTTGAGGGTAGTTTTGTGGCGTGTTGCTTTTCAATTTCTGCAACCATGTCCTGAAACGTGGTGCCGACAAAGCGTTTGTGAAGCTCAGCTTCGCTGATTTTAATGCCAGCGCGTGCCAGCACTTCAGCATCAGCGCGCATCGACAGCGGTTCGCTGTCTACCAAAACGCCGTCGCAATCGAATATAATGTGAGAAATGCTCATGTAAGACCCTTAAGCGCCTAAGTGCCGGAAAGCTGCAATCACGTCAACATAGACTTCGTGTTTGAACGGAATAATTAATTTGAGCATTTCGTCCATCTTGGCCCAGCGCCATTCGTCAAATTCCTGCTTGTGGCCGGGTGGTTTCAGGTTAATTTCGCTGTCTTGGCCCGTGAATTTGAGTGCAAACCATTTTTGTTTCTGGCCGCGGTATTTGCCGCCCCAGCTTTTGCCGATCAAATGTTCAGGCAGGTCGTAGTTATACCAGCGTGGGGATTCGGCTATGATATGGGCATTGGTGACAGCGGTTTCTTCATAAAGTTCGCGCATTACGGCTGATTTTGGGTCTTCGCCTTCATCAATGCCGCCTTGAGGCATTTGCCACCATTTGCCAACACCATCGTCATTCTGCTTTTCAAACCGGCGGCCGATCCATACCAGGCCTTCAGCATTGATCAGCATCACACCCACACAAGGACGATACGCCGTAATTTCAGGTTTTACGCGTTCGGTCATCCTAGACGGCCTTTAAATGCAGCAGAAGCTGGGAGAATTATAATACCACGATCTGCCGCTGTCTTGGCCCATTCACCCACAGTTGTGATGGTCATTTCCAGGCCAGTGCCTGTGCCTATGGCAATGCCATTGGTTTTAGCCTCTTCTTCGAGCAAATTCAGGGCGGCGATGATGGATGTGGGATTGCCGTCCAGATCAATCACAGAATTGGCATGGCGTACCTGCATCTGCATTGATTTTGCCACGCCGTCTGTGGCCGACAGAGGAAGAGAGCCATCTTCCAAAAACAGAATGCCGCGCTTTTTCAGCTCAACGAGCATTGGCTTGATGGCAGGCGCTGCCGATAAAAAGCGGCCACCCATATAGTTGATTACGCCCGTATAGCCTGTGAAGCGGCTCATATGCCATTGCAGGGATTCCAAATTGTCGGCATCCGGGCCATCAGCCAGCAGGGTTTTGGGGCCAGGGTTTGTGGCGGGATAGCCCACTGGTTCCAGCGGTAACTGCAATAAAACTTCATGGCCATTGGCGCGGGCTTTATTCACTTGAGCCTGCAAATTATCGCCATAAGGGGCAAAGGCCAGGGTTATATCGGCAGGCAAATCCTTGGCGGCTTTGGCGCTGAGCTTTTCATTGAGGCCCATGCCACCCAGAATGATAACAATTTTGGGCGCTTCAGAATGCACCAGTCCCATGGGCACGGAGCGGGCATATAACTCATATGGCTTTTTGCCTTGCGGCGTAATGCGCGGCAGTGGGCCCATCACAGCTGCTTCAACCGCACCCAGCGCCGGGGCTTTGGCCAGAGGCTGGTTGGCGCTCACATAAATGGTAGCATCTTGCTGATAATTTTGTTGGGTTACTGGCTCAACAATTTTGGCCGAGGCTTTGGTTGGCTCTGGTTCAGCCGCAACTTCTTCAACTGGCGCTTGCGGTTCAGCTTCGGGCAGGGGTTCAACGCTGGCGGTTTTGATTTCCTCAACCGGGGGAACATTCAAGCTAATCTGGGGCTCGCCAGCAAACGGCATAGGCTGTTTTGTAAGCCAATAACCACCGCCAATAAAGCCTGCAATGACGAGTGCATATGACGACAACAAAGCGCTGGGCCGCCTTTCCCAAATTCTTTGGGACAAGCGACGCTGGTGCAGCGGCTGTTTTAATTCGTCACGGGGCATTGAGGCTCTTCGATTCGTCTTCGCGGCACTGTGTGGGGGCAAGGCTTAACGGTTCATTAACCGTGAATGAAAAAGGGGCGGAAACAATGAGTTCCGCCCCCTTTGGTGAAAGAAAAATCAGTTTGACTGCTTGGTCGCGTCGGCTGGTTTGACAACGGGTGGAACCACGTTGGTGACCACTTTTTCGCCGTGCAGGAAATCAATCGCGGCTTTCAGCTGAACGTCCTTGGTTTTATCTTCAGGCACATAAGCCGACGAACCGCCGCCTTCATCGCCGCCACCGGGGTTGGCCAAATGGCCGTTGAGGCCTGCTTCACCTTCGGTTGAGACGTTTTTGCCCATGAGTTCGGGTGGCAATGGTTGTTCAATCACGATATCGGCATCAATACCCTTGGCCTGAATGGAACGGCCTGACGGCGTGAAATAACGCTGGGTGGTCAAACGGATTGCACCTTCATTGCCCAGCGGGATAATGGTTTGAACCGAGCCTTTGCCGAATGAGCGCGTGCCGATCATGGTGGCGCGTTTTTGATCTTGCA
>CAXTKH010000107.1:0-4941 GCA_964244815.1 uncultured Aestuariivirga sp.
GATGCGCTTTGGAAGCAATGTGCGCTGCATAGAGCGGTGGCTTAGAAAACAGCGAAACTTTTCTCGAAGAGACGTACACAACTCGCTGATTTAGATAATAGCTTTTTCGATGATTGGTTTATTATTCATGATGCGATCAAAATGGAAAGCTGTCAGATCAAGCGTTTTGTATTTGCCGTAAGTCAACCACTCAGACGTGCCGCGCCCCATGGCAGGGGATTGTTGCAGGCCGTGGCCTGAAAAACCATTGAGGAAAATGAAATTGGAAATGACAGGATGCGGTCCCGTGACCGCATTGTGATCTAGAACGTTTGAATCATAATGTCCGGCCCATTCGCTGGTCACTTTCACAGCATCAAACTGAGGAATTCGCATGGCGATGGTGGGCCAGATATGATTTTCCCAAATGGAATGATCCATCGTAAAATCATCATGATCTACCGCTGGATCGATATCGGCATGGCCACCTCCCATATAGGTGCCACCGCCATTCTCGCGCACATGAACTCCTGATGGATCAATGGTCAGAGGTAAATCCACTTCAAGCGGTTTATCAGCCTTGAAAATCCAAGTGTAGCGTTTGCGTGGTTCAATGGGCAATGCAATGCCTGCCATTTTGGCTGTGAGAGCGGCGCGCGTGCCTGATGAATTGACCACTTGCCCACAGGCAATCACTTCGCCTGATTTTAATGTAACGCTTTCGATTTTTGTGCTGTTGGCATTTTGTGTCGTTGCAACAACTTCATTGGTCACATATTCAACGCCACGTTCGCGCGCCACCCGTTTCCACCAATCAAACATGGTAGAGCCATCGAAATAGCCTTCGTCGCGACGATTGATGCTGCCCAAAACCAGATCATCAGTATTATAAAATGGATAGGTACGTTTGATTTCCTCTGCCGTCTTCAACTCCGTTGCGGCACCTGCGGCCAGTTGCACTTTTTGATTTTCACGTAAAACGTCTGCAAAAGCTTGGGTGTCAGCTAAATACAAATAACCAAAACTGCGAATTGAAAGCTCAGGTACGCGTTGGTCATTGCCCATATACTTGCGCAAGTTTTTGTAAAATTCTGCACCAAACTGTGAGATGCGGACATTGAGTTCGGTTGAGAACTGCTGCCTGATGCAGGAATTGGTAAGGGTGGTTGCAGCTTTCTCATAGGTTGGATCTTTTTCCACTACGAGTACCGAGCCTTTGAAATCTGGATTGTCGGTCAAAAACCATGCGGTTGATGATCCCATGATTGCCCCACCTATGATAATTACATCATATGATTTTCTCGTTGGAACTGTTCCCAATTCTAGGGATTGCATCACGCCACTCCGATTTTTTTGATCATTTTTGTTATCGCAACATTAGCGAGCATCATGGTCGGCGCGTTGGTATTTCCCGACGGAATAAAAGGCATTGCCGAAGCATCGATAACACGCAATGATTTTATACCCCGCACGCGCAAATCAGAGTCTAACACCGCCATCTGATCGCCATCAATGCCCATGCGGCAGGTGCCAACTGGGTGCCAATTGGTTTTCACAGTGCGTCGGCAATGTTCGGCCAAGTCAGCATCACTTGTCAGGTCTTTACCAGGCAAGATTTCATGGACAATGCGCGAAGCAATTGGATTTGCTTTCAAAATATCACGCGCGAATCTTAATCCTGCAATTTCCAAACGCAAATCATCGGGCTCAGCCAAATAGTTGTTATCAATGACTGGCTTGTCAAACGGGCTTATGGACCGCAGCCGCACCGTGCCACGCGATTTGGGGCGCAGCAAACATGCGTTTAAAGTTACGCCATCTTGTGCCTCTACATTTTTGATATCGCCATCAAGATAAACCGAAGGCACACAATACATTTTAATTGTCGGACGCGCGCCACCATCTGGATCGATGTAAGCAGCTGCCTCCACACCCGTGCTGGTCACAGGCCCGGTTTTGGTGAGCAGATATTGCAGACCGTTCCAGGTCGCACGAAGGCCCTTGTCTTCGCCATAATATCCATAATGTCCATTGGTTGCCGCGACTACTGGCACTTCGTGATGGTCCTGCAAATTTTCGCCAACGCCCGACAATTCATGTTTTGCAACGATCCCAATATCGCGCAAATGTTTTGCGGAGCCGACGCCAGACAGCATGAGAATTTTAGGTGTGTTGTAACAGCCCGCAGCAAGCAGAACTTCTGCATCCGCAAAGGCTGAAAAATCTTCTGTGCCCTTTACAAAATCAACGCCTTTGCAAATGCCGTTCTGAATCATCAATTTTGAAACCGTGCATCCGGTTCTTATTGTGAGCTTGCCTGTTTCCAAAGCGGGTTTCAGAAACGCTTCAATGCCATCATAACGACGTTTTTGAAAGGTGGTGTATTGCATGGTGCCAACACCGCGCTGCGTCGCCCCATTGAAATCGGCGTTGTAAGGAACACCAAGTGCTTGAACAGCTTTCACATAATCCTTGGTGATCTGGCATTGCCTTGCAGTGCCCGAAACATAAAGTGGGCCGTCACTTCCGTGCCACTCATCGGCTATGTGCTGGTTATTCTCCAATGCTTTGAAATGCGGCAGAACATCTTTATACGCCCAGCCAGAATCCGCGCCTAGAAATTGATCCCAGTGATCATAATCTTCCGTTTGGCCGCGCGTATAAACCATAGCGTTCACAGATGTGCCGCCACCCAAAATATTGGCTTGGCCAACAGCAGGGGCGCGGCCGTTCAGATGTTTTTGCGAAACAGGCTGGTGCATTTCAACAACCGCACTGCCGGTAATGCCCTTCATCCAGCCTGCTGGCATGGATAGCAGTTTAGATGTCAGAAAATCTGGCCTTGCAGCTCCGCGCTCAAGCAACAACACTGAAGCATTGGTATCACGGGTCAGTCGCCAGGCTGCAACACAGGCTGCCGATCCGCCGCCCACGATAATGTAATCATAAGTCGCATTCATGGTGCAACTATCAAGCGCCACAAGAAAACTTGCAAGTGTCAAACGTTGTTTGATAGGCTGATCAAAAGAGGTGGAAACATGTATCTCGAAAAATTCAAGCTGAACGGTCGCAAGGCTGTTGTAACAGGTGGTGGTCGCGGCATTGGGCTTTGCTGCTCCGAGGCACTGGCCGAAGCTGGCGCGTTTGTCATAATTGCGGACCGTGACCCGGATATAGCCGCCACTGGCCTCTCACATTTGCAATCGAAAGGTTACACAGCACAAAGCGTTGTTATGGATGTAACAAATACTGAACAGGTCAACCACGTTGCAGAGGCGCTGTTCCAGCAACATGGTGCGATGGATATTCTCGTCAATTGCGCTGGCATTGCGCGTTCTGGCGTGGGTGCGGAAGATGTGCCTGATGAGCTTTGGCTCGATGTGAATAATGTTAATTACAACGGCACATTCTGGTGTTGCCGTGCGTTCGGCAAACAGATGCTGGAGAAGGGTAAGGGCAGCATTGTGAATATCGGTTCCATGTCCGGAATTATCGTCAACCGCCCGCAGAACCAGTCTTATTACAACGCCTCAAAAGCCGCCGTGCATCACCTTACAGCGTCGCTTGGTGCCGAGTGGGCGGCGCGTGGGGTTCGTGTGAATGCCGTTGCACCTACCTATATCGAAACGCCGATGGTTCATTCATTAGAGTTCGTCAAGGAAGCGATGAAGGATTGGATCCGCGATACGCCGATGGGTCGCTTGGGCCAGCCCGATGAGATTGCATCGGTTGTGCATTTTCTGGCATCTGATGCGTCGAGCATCATGACAGGTGAGACTGTGGTTGCCGATGCAGGATTTATTTGTTGGTGAGGGGTGATAAGACGTTCAAGGCACAAAGTTTTGAACGCCATCAAAATTAAACGTCATTCCCGCGAAAGCGGGAATCTCTGTTTGCTTTGCTGCAAACTCAGATCCCCGCTTTCGCGGGGATGACGGTTTATGGTGAGATTGGTTTTACAAAAAATTCTATTTGCGCCCTCTCAATCCTCAGCAATATCCTCAGCCCACAATTCCGGTTTCTCCTTGATGAACCTCGTCATCAATGCCGTGCATTCAGCATCATCCGCAACTATTACTTCCACACCCTTTGATCGCAAGAACTCTTCATTGCCGCCGAAAGTTTGGTTTTCGCCGATGACCACGCGCGGGATGCCGAATTGAATGATGGTACCTGTGCACATCATGCAGGGACTGAGGCTCGTATAAAGCGTGGTGTCGCGGTAAGTCTTTTGGCGGCCGGCTTTGCGAAGCGCATCCATTTCGCCATGTGCAATGGGATCGCCGCCTTGCACACGTTGGTTGCGGCCTTGGGAAACCAAATTCTCGCCACGCGCCAACACCGAACCAATCGGGCAACCACCTTCATCAAAGCCAGCCTTGGCTTCATCATAGGCAATGCGGAGGAATTTCTTGTCGGTGTCGTTCAACATGGTTGCATCCTATTTTTTGCGCGCGTTCCAAAAATCATCCTGCAATTTTGCGGCCTCAAGTTCAAGCATCGGCCCTACTATTTCGGTAGGGCGTTGGCCCGCGTCAAAAACAATATGGCACGGCAAATCCAAGGTCGGGTTTTCTGCGTGGTCGCCCGTCTGTTGCTTTAGCGCTTTCTCGGTTTGCCCAAACACCACGCGGCCAATGCCAGCCCAATAGATTGCACCGGAACACATGGCGCAGGGTTCAGCTGATGTATAAAGCGTGCAAGCGCTCAAAAACTCAACATCATATTTCTTGGCTGCGCGCGATGCCAAAATCCGCTCGGCATGGGCGGTGCGGTCTCCTCCCTCAGAAGTATAGCCGTTGCCCTGTTCCATCAGCACATTGCCGTCTGCATCGGCTAGAACCGAACCAAAGGGATGATCGCCAGACTCCCGTGCACGCTTCGCCACCTCAAAACTCAACCGCAGCAACTTTTCATCTTCAGGTCGGTGTGGCTTTTTCATATGCAATTCCTTGGCGAAAT
>CAXTKH010000108.1:0-3330 GCA_964244815.1 uncultured Aestuariivirga sp.
TGTCGCCAATCATGAGATCGCAAAGCTTGCCGCCGGAGTTCAATTCATTGAGCATACGGTCCGCAAAGTTTGGCCAAGGCACAAATTCGAATTTCATCTTGTTGCCGGACTTTGCTTCAAAGTCTTTGGATAGCTCGACAAGTGCGTTTGCTGGGTCCCATGCGGCCCAGCACAATGTCAAGTCCTCAGCCTGTGCTTGCGAAGCGCTCATCGCGCAAACGGATGCCACTGCTGCTGACATCAATAATGTTTTGGTCTTCATCTTGGATCTCCTCCCTCTGTGGAAAGCTGGCCCGCTGTTTTACATTCGTGGGTCGCTCGGTTTTATACTTCCCCATTCATTTATGATGTACGTACCTCTTGTCAAGTAATTTTTTTAGGTACGTACGTCACAGTATTGAGATCAACTAAAAATTTGGCTTTCCAATTGAATTAATTATATAAATATCGCCTCATACCGCTATGAGATTCTCTCGCATGACGATTTCAATGCGAATGGTTTCTTGCGACTCGTTGATTTCGATCTTGTCTATCTGCGCGCGCAACACGCGGATTGAGCTTCTGATAATGTGCCCAACATCCTGCATGATCACCACATCCACCTCTTCCGCCTTCAATGCGGCGCGGGTGACTGGTGTGAGTTCATGCATGATGACAGTGGCGTTACGAATTGTGTCGGTGGCGCGCAGCACATCCAAGATGGCAGCATTGCCACTTCCTAAAGCGTAGATGCCAATGACATCATTATGAGCTGTTAAAACTTGCCGCACAATCGCGATGAGACGGTGACTGTCATTGTGCGATTCAACCGTTGGCAAAACATTCAAAGTGGGAAACTGCTCGGCCATAATACTGTCAAAACCAAAACGCCGCTCAATGCTATCACGTGAGGCAAGCGACCCTGAGATCACCAAAACTTTCCCAAGCTTATTGTCCAAAAAGCGCCCCATCAGAGAACCTGCGGTGCGTCCCGCAGCAACGTTGTCAACACCAACAAAGTGATCGCGTGCCGAGCTGGGAAGATCGGAAATCATGGCCACAATAGCCAACCCGGCTTGTTTGAGTCTCGTCACCGCATCGCGCACCTGAGGTGTTTCCGGACACATGATAGCAACGCCATGGAATTGAGCGGGAATCAGACCAAGTAAAATCCGCGCCGTCGCATTGGGATCATCAGTCGGGGCCAGAATTGTTTCGACATTGATCCGGTCGGGGCCAGGCACCCGGCTCACATCCGTTAAAGCATCCCGAATAGTTGCTGTGAACTGGCTCTTGTTATCTGGGATGACAAAGGCAAAGCGATATTCGCGCCGCTTGGCCAAGTTTGCCGCGGAGACATCGCGCACATAACCAAGTTTTTCGACAGCAGCTTGAACAGCTTTTACACTCTGCTCGCGCACGCGCGGACGCGCATTCAGCACACGGTCGACCGTCGCCAAACTTACGCCCGCTTCGCGCGCAATATCATGTACAGTTGGCCTTGCCATCACCGCATACCGAGCCCGATTTATCTGTCCGGTTAATGAGGTACGTCAATCAGTGATAATTTGCAATATTTCTAAAGATTGATATCCAATATCGCGGAAGCCTCAATTTCTAACAATATGTCTGGATTGAGCAATTCCTTCACCCCGTAAAACGCGCTTACCGGTGGCATGGCCATGTGGCCAAACGCATCGTGATGGGCGCGGCCGATTTCTTCCCAGCGCTTGATGTCGGTGGTGAAGACGCGAGTGCGGATGACATCATCCATTGAACCGCCGAGTTCTTCGATGGCTTTCTTGATAATGTCGAACACTGCTGACGCTTGGCCATACATGTCTCCCACATGCAGAACTTTTCCAGTTCCGTCGGTGGCTGTGGTGCCTGAAACTTCGATGCGGTTATCAATGCGCAATGCGCGCGAATAGGCGGCTTTGCTCCACAAGCGGTTTGATGGAACGCTGGTTTTAATCACGAGGGTTTCTCCGCTTGTGGTTTTTGCCAACGTTGCTCGCTGCCTGCTGGGCCGTAGACCCAGTATATGGCCATGGGTTCGCCTGCATCGACTGTTGTAAAATGTGGTGCGTTAGGCGGCGTGACCACGAGTGAGCCCGGCCCCACAATAATCTCATCACCATTGATGGTGATCTTGCCTTTGCCGCGAAGAACCAGAGCAAATTCTTCGGCCCTGTGGCTGTGGATCGGGGCTGAATAATTTGCGGGCAAGGCACTTATACCGAGCGCCATGTCTTCCGATGATTTTGAACTGGGTGATGCAAACAGGGCCACTATACGACCCTCGAACAGCGGATATTCTTCTGTGCCCCCTGCGGCCAAAGCGGATAATGCTTTTTCAACCATCGCATCCATGTTTTGAATATTGTAGCTCATCGTTTCCTCATTTCGTGATTGAAAATCCGCCATCAGCACGCAACACTTCTCCTGTGATAAAGGAGGCGCGATCCGACAGTAGGAACTCAAACACTTCCGCAATTTCATCAGGTTCGGCAAAACGTTTGAGCGCGTGAAGTTCCGCCTTGGCATTGCCATCAAATAATTTATTGGCAACCGCATCGCGCACCATCGGCGTGTTCACATAGCCCGGCGATACCGCATTCACACGTATGCCATGCTCTGCCCATTCAACGGCGAGTGTTCTAGTAAGCGCGCCGATGCCGGCTTTTGAAACCGCATAGGGCAGCCGCGCGGGCCAGCCGAAATCCATGGCGACTGAGGCGAAAAACACGATGCTGGCTTTGCCGCCTTGCGCGATGATCAACCGCGCTGCGGCTTGCGCGGCGAAGAACGCGCCATCCAAATGAACACCCAACATGGTGTGCCATTCATCCGCTGTCATATCAATGCTGGCGCGATTGCGCAAAATGCCAGCACCACAGACGAGCCCAATAATTGGTTCTGATCCGGCAACGCGCGCCACAGCTTCATGCACTTGGGCTTGGTCGCTGACATCACAAATTTCGATCCTGACGCGTTCGGGATATCTATCGGCCAGTTCAGCAAGTGCTGGGGCGGACAGATCAATCGCACCAATGGTCACTGTGGGGTGACGCGTGAGCAGCATCTCTGCCAAAGCGCGGCTGATGCCACTTGCAGCCCCTGTGATGATGATCCGACCGTTCATTTCCATAGGGTTTGAGTAATCACATCAGGTTTCGAAAGTCAAATATATATATCATTATATGATGTTTATATTTCTATTTGACATTTTTTAAAACCGGCGTCACCTTCGTGCTTCACTCGAAAACATGATATTTGAATGACGCAAGAACAACACACTGATGGAAATTTTGCACGGGCCACGTTGCAGCAGCTCATGTTCATCAGAGC
>CAXTKH010000109.1:0-3293 GCA_964244815.1 uncultured Aestuariivirga sp.
TGGCAACGCAAACAATTAAGCCAATGGTCGCTGGCAACTGGAAAATGAACGGCACTACCGCCAACTTGAAAGAGCCGCGCCTATTGGCTGGCATGTTGCGCGGCGTAAAGCTGAAATGCGATGTTATGGTCTGCCCACCCGCAACCCTGATCCGCCGCGTCAAAGCCGTGATGAAGGGCAGCATGATTAAAGCGGGCGGGCAGGATTGCCACGCTGCGGTTTCAGGCGCACATACAGGCGATATTTCGGCCGACATGTTGAAAGACGCAGGTGCAACCGCCGTGATCGTGGGCCACAGCGAACGCCGCACCAATCATAAGGAAACCGACGCAATGGTGGCCGCCAAGGCCCAAGCCGCCCATAAAGCGGGAATTAACGCCATCATCTGCATCGGCGAAACCTTGGATGAGCGCAAAGGCGGCAAAACCCTTGAAGTTCTAACCACGCAAATCAAAGCCTCGGTTCCCGCAGGCTGCACGGCCGCAAACACCGTGATTGCTTACGAGCCCGTCTGGGCCATCGGCACGGGCCTCACGCCAACAGTAGCCGAAATCGCCGAAGCCCACGCCCATATCCGCAAGGAACTTTCCGGCGTTATGGGAGAAGAGGGCGCCAAAACCCGCATTTTATATGGTGGTTCGGTTAAGCCGACCAACGCCGTGGAGCTGATGGGCATCGCCAATGTGAATGGCGCGCTTGTGGGCGGAGCGAGCTTGAAGGCCGTGGACTTCATCGGTATTATTAAGGCTTATATTTAAGGTGTTAAAATAAATACGGTAATCATTCCTCCCCTGCGACAGGGGAGGACAGTGAGCGAAGCGAACAGGAGGGGGCCGAGCCAAAAACTCCGGCCGCGCCTTGCTCGCGCCTAAATTATTGTTTTAAATTGCTAAACAACGAATTATACATATAATTCCTAAAATATCAATTTAGCACTTAACACCGTACGGTGGGCCTGCTATTTCTGCATACACTCCACACAAACGCCCAAAATTGACTGCCCAATCAACAAGTCTTGCAAGCCCACGAAGACGACGTTGGGAGGGGCGGGTGATGTTGTGCTTTTGGGGAGGCAACGCCATACTTCAATTTGATGGTAGATTTTGGAGACAGGTGGCAAAATTGACACGCAACAAGAGAGTTTAGCATAATCTGTCTAATTACAAATCTAGTAACGCCAGAGGGATCGAGCTTATAAAAATGGATAAAGTTGCAACCGACGAAGACTTGGCGAACGCCTTATCGGGATGGCTCATCGATTCATTGGCACGAATAGAGTCAAACTTCAGAGATTTGGTGCTAGTAGTCACTGACTATCCACGATGGTATATTGCAGAAAACGGTTCCTTCATCCGCCTTCCATACTTAATAACTTACCGATACAGTGAACTCGAAAACCTCGTTATTGAGAAAAGTGTTCACTGGAAACAACTCGAGATTATAGCGAACCGCCATCCACGTTTTGCAAAACACCTGAATTCAATGATCAACAGTGGGTCAATGGCACGACGCTATTCGTGTCAGGAACTCTGTAAAAAATTGCTACCAGGCCCTGTGCCAGACGGACAAAACATCAAGATAGACACAAAAATAGATGCACAACTTACAGTACGCAACTTTATAGTTGATTTGAATAACGAAAATCTGAAAAGCATCACCGTATGGCCAGTTTCAGGAGCACGACCTGAATCCCTAATCAGGCTGGACGCCAATACGGAGTTCAGACAACTGACTTCAGATGAAAAATGTCATTGTTTGAATTTTGGTATGATCCAGCCTCAAACGTCCAACACAATAGATGCCAATTCAGCACAGTGGTCGGGCCTTTGCTATACAGAGGAAGTATC
Organism: uncultured Aestuariivirga sp.; assembly: GCA_964244815.1. Lineage (GTDB taxonomy): Bacteria > Pseudomonadota > Alphaproteobacteria > Rhizobiales > Aestuariivirgaceae > Aestuariivirga. The sequence continues at coordinate 1,848 of CAXTKH010000109.1, forward strand.
CAAATTTGCACAGTCAACTAGCGATGGATTTGAGAACTTCCAACAAAAATTCGATGCAAAAGCAACTTTGCTTGAAGATTTTATGTCTCTGATTCCACTTTACACTAAAGCAATGCTTCATCACTGCGGAGGAACGAGTAGTGCGGCTAACTTGGAACTAGGAGGAATATTCGCGAGTGGTGTTGCAGGTCATGGAACAGGTAGCCAATCGATTCATTTTCACTTTGCCAGTCAGGATCCCATGATATCTGAGGTTAATGCGCCTAGTCTAATCGAGCTCTGGAAACTGCTACATGGCCCACATCATACTAGAAAGTATCAAAAACGCGTGGCAAATGCTGCTCGCAGAGTCAATTATTCAGACACGCGAAGGCATCCGGAGGACATGATTGTCGACTGCATGATAGCCGCCGAATCATTGTATTTAGGTGATGAAAAAAATGAACTGAGCTTTCGGTTGTCGGTTAATGCGGCAATGTGGGCCAGTGATGACAATTTGGAACGCAAAAAGATTTTTGAATTATTCAAGAATGCCTACAATCTACGAAGCAAAGTTGTTCATGGTGGAAGCGTTAACGTCTCTGAGGTCAGGAGCATAATTGAGCCAATAAAGAAATCACTTCGGGACGGTATTTTAAAAGCACTAATCCATATAGGCAAACATAGCGGCTATCCAAATTGGAATGACATGATCTTCCCTCAAAACATTCTGTAAACGGCTGGGGTTTCTGATCCACCGACCCGTTTAAATTGCTAATTATCAACTATCGCCCTGCAACCGCGCATCAACATCACTACTCTTATGCAAGATGCGAACGATTTCAACTTGCGCTTTGTTCATGCGGTAAATCAGAATGTGCGACGCTGTTGGGAATTTGAAATAGCCTTTGCGAACATCGTCGATGTTGCGGCCAAGACGAGGGTTGAGGACGAGGAGGCCGAAGGTTGCGTCGAGCGCTCGCATATAGGCCTCGGCTTGGTCGATGTTCCATTGCTTCACCGTGTATTCCCAAATGTCATCAAGATCGGCTTTGGCTTGCGGCGTGAGGCGGATTGAATTCATGTGGGTTTGCGGCGCTTGGCGGCGATGAATTTTTCCATGTTGAATGGCGTTGCTGGCCCGCTTTTTTCACCTTTGATGATTGCTGCACGCAAATGTTCAATCTTTAGCTCTTGCTCCTCCAGCAAACGCAGGCCAGCCCGCATGGCTTCACTGGCAGAACCAAAGCGACCCTTTTTGATTTGGGTTTGAATGAAATGGTTTTGCTCTTCACCAAGAACGACGGATGTGTTTTTCGACATGAGGTTTCCTCGGTGTTGATGGTATTATCTATTGGTAGTTGAGGGTTTCCTGTTTGTCAATTTTTCAGCTCAATCTGCGATATTGGAATTCGTGGCTAGGGACCTCATCAGTCACTTCGTGACAGCTTCTCCAAAGGAGAAGCG
>CAXTKH010000110.1:0-3261 GCA_964244815.1 uncultured Aestuariivirga sp.
TGATTGGGGCTTGGCTGGTGCTAAACAACGAGGCGCTTGGCTTGATACCAAGTTCTTCATCGACAAGGGTCGCGACTGGATCGTGAATGAAGTGAAAGCCTCTGGCCTTCGTGGGCGTGGTGGCGCGGGCTTCCCAACAGGTCTCAAATGGTCCTTCATGCCCAAGGTTGTTGGCGAGCGCCCACATTACCTCGTGGTGAACGCCGACGAATCCGAACCGGGCACCTGCAAAGACCGCGAGATCATGCGCCATGATCCGCATTTGCTGGTAGAAGGCTGCCTGATTGCGTGCATGGGCATGGCCTGTAACACAGCCTATATTTATGTGCGCGGCGAATATATTCGTGAGCGTGAACATCTCCAAGCCGCCATTGATCAAGCCTATGAAGCAAAGCTGATCGGCAAAAATAATATTCATGGCTGGGATTGCGATATCTACATCGCCCATGGCGCAGGCGCATATATTTGCGGTGAAGAAACCGCCATGCTTGAAAGCTTGGAAGGCAAAAAAGGCCAACCGCGCATGAAGCCGCCATTCCCTGCAAACGTTGGTCTGTATGGCGCGCCAACGACGGTAAACAATGTTGAATCAATCGCCGTCACCGGAACAATTTTGCGCCGTGGTGCAACTTGGTTTAATTCCATGGGTCGCCCTAATAATGTGGGCACAAAACTGTTCTGCATTTCCGGCCATGTGAACACGCCATGCAATGTGGAAGAAGAACTGGGCATCACCTTCCGCGAACTGATCGACAAACACGCAGGCGGCATTCGCGGCGGCTGGGACAATTTGCTGGCCGTCATCCCCGGCGGTTCATCCGTGCGCATGGTGCCTGCTGCACAAATCATCGACACGCCGATGGATTTTGACTCGCTCTCAAAACTTCGCTCCGGCCTCGGCACAGCGGCCGTGATCGTGATGGATAAATCAACAGATCTTATTCGCGCCATTGCAAGGCTTGCTGCCTTTTACAAACATGAATCCTGCGGCCAATGCACCCCGTGCCGCGAAGGTACAGGCTGGATGATGCGCGTTCTCAACCGCATGGTCGAAGGCCGTGCCGAAAAGCGCGAGATTGATATGTTGCTCGACGTGACCAAACAAATCGAAGGCCACACCATCTGCGCATTGGGTGATGCTGCGGCCTGGCCCGTGCAAGGCCTGATCACGCATTTTAGACCTGTGATTGAAGCTCGCATTGACTCTTACACTTACCGCTCCGAACCGGACGGTACATTGCTGCATGCGGCGGAGTGATTTATGCACCTCGCTGAACTCAACATTGGCAAATTTAAATATCCGACCACGGATGTGCGGATGGCTGGGTTTATGGATAATTTGGACCGTATCAATGCGCTCGCCGATCGTGCTGAAGGATTCATCTGGCGTTTGAGAAGTGACGGCAGCAACAATGCTACGGATTTGCGTTTTGGCGATGAAGATTACTCGGTGAATATGTCTGTTTGGAAAGATGCTGAATCGCTTGAAAACTATGTTTTCAAAACCGCGCATGTACAGATTTATAAAAAGCGGGCCGAATGGTTTGATTTGATGGGGAAGCCCCATATGGTTTTTTGGTGGGTTCCGGAGGGTTATATTCCGCCACTATCAGAGGCCATCGACAAGTTGGAATTTTATGAAAAAAATGGTGCATCCGAACAAGCATTTGGTTGGGCCGAAGTGATGGACGTGGAGCGCATGCGCTCCCTAAGGTGCGCATAATGCCTAAACTCAAAATAGACGGCGTCGAAATTGAAGTCGAAAACGGTTTATCCCTCTTGCAGGCTTGCGAGCAGGCAGGGGCCGAAGTGCCGCGTTTTTGTTTCCATGAACGCTTGTCCATCGCTGGCAATTGCCGCATGTGCTTGGTTGAAGTAAAGGGCGGCCCGGCAAAGCCAACCGCCTCTTGCGCCATGTCGGTCAACGATCTGCGTCCCGGCCCAAATGGTGAGCCACCAGAAGTGTTCACCACCAGCCCCATGGTCAAAAAAGCCCGCGAAGGCGTGATGGAATTTCTGTTGATCAACCACCCGCTGGATTGCCCAATTTGCGATCAGGGCGGCGAGTGCGACTTGCAAGACCAGGCCATGGCATATGGCATGGACCATAACCGCTTTGCTGAAAACAAACGCGCGGTCGAAAATAAATATCTGGGCCCCTTGATTAAGACTGAAATGAATCGCTGCATTCAGTGCACGCGCTGCGTTCGTTTCACCACAGAGGTGGCAGGCATAGAAGAAATGGGTGCCACAGGCCGTGGCGAAGATATGGAAATCACCACCTATCTCGACAAGGCGATCACCTCAGAACTACAAGGCAACATCATTGATCTTTGTCCTGTGGGCGCTCTCACCTCGCTTCCCTATGAATTCAAGGCCCGGCCATGGGAACTGCGCAAAACTGAAACCATCGACGTGATGGATGCCTTGGGCTCCAACATCCGCGTGGATGCGCGTGGCCGCGAAGTGTTGCGCATTCTGCCGCGCACCCATGAAGACGTGAACGAAGAATGGATTTCCGATAAAACCCGCTTTGTGTGGGATGGCCTGCGTAACCAGCGGCTTGATCAACCTTTTGTGCGCGACATTGGCAAATTGCGTCCAGCAACATGGGCCGAAGCGTTTGCACGCATCGCCTCCAAAATGAAATCAACGACACCAGACAAGATCGGCTTTTTGCTGGGTGATCTGGTTTCAGCTGAAGAGGCGTTCTCGCTGAAGACATTGGCAATGAGTTTGAAAATCAACAACATTGATTGCCGTCAAGATGGAACAACGCTGGGCGAACATGGTGGCCGTGCTGCCTATCTGTTTAACTCATCCATCGCAGGCATCGAAGAAGCCGACGCCATTATGTTAATCGGCTGTAACCCGCGCCTTGAAGCACCCGTGCTCAATGCCCGTATCAGAAAGCGCGCTTTGAAAGGCGGTTGCTTGATTGGTGTTGTGGGCGAACAGGCTGACCTCACATATCCCTACAACTATCTAGGCGCTGGCCCTGAAAGCCTGAGCGTATTTACTGATCATCCACCAGCCAACAAAGTCAAACCGATGTTCATCATCGGGCAGGGCGCCCTGGCCCGTGCTGATGGTGCCGCAATCTTGGCTTTGGCTTACAAGGCCGCTGCTGCATTGGGCGTTATCAAAGAAGGCTGGAATGGTTTCAACATTCTCCACACGGCAGCAGGCCGCGTGGGCGCGCTTGATGTTTGTGCTTTGCCGGGCGATCGTGGCATGAACACAACCGCCATGCTCAAAGCC
>CAXTKH010000111.1:0-2965 GCA_964244815.1 uncultured Aestuariivirga sp.
CCGTCATGAACCGGACCCCGTTTGGGAGGGCGTGGAGGTGATATGGAACATAATAAGAACATTGTCAAGAACTATTTGCGTGGGGTGGGAATTTAATTTGAGGGGGTGCGGCTAGCCCCTCATCCGCCCTGTCGGGCACCTTCTCCCGCCAGAAGGGGCGGGAGAAGGCGATTACATCGAAGTTTTCCCTCGTTCGTCAATCAGGGAGGTGGTTGCAACCAGTGCCTTCTTCCGCTTCTTCTAGCGGGAGAAGGTGCCCGACAGGGCGGATGAGGGAACACAGGCCACGACCTCAGGCCTTTGAAGAATTTTCCTACGACGTAAACCTTGCCTTGACGTCGGCATGATCAACGCCGCCATTGGCGTCGATGGATCAAATCGCTCTATCGATGTCCGCATTCTGCCATTTCTTTAAGTCGAGATAGGCGCTGGACTGTTTCACAACATCCTCATGCGAAATACCAAGCCCCGCCTTCAATTCCGCCTGCGCCTGTTTGATGCCAAACACAATTTCTTCCTCGGTCTCAACAAATTGTTGAATGGCTTCCATGCCGAGAAAGGATTTTGAACGGCGTGTTTCAGCGCTGAGAGCTTCCAGACGATCGCGCAGTGCTTTCGGCATACGGACTGTGACGGTGACATCAGACATGGGACGAACTCAGCGATTGGCGCATTGTGCACAAGTTAGCAGAATGGCCAGATCAATGCAAATTTGGGTATAACAATGCACCATACAACAAAGGGACGCGTCCTCGTTTCATCCGCCGATGGGCCGCGCCGGGCGGGTTGTGGGAACCTACGAAAAGCCAGTCGCACGCACGTCGCTGATCATCGTATATCAGGCCACCGACGAAATTCTACACATCGTCCGCATCATTCATGCCAAACGCAATTGGCCAGAACGAGAATGGCCGGGGGAGCCGTTATTGGACAGTAAAACTCGTGAATATTTCACAGAAAAGGGAAGCGTCCTTGTTTCCTCTTTACCCTTTAGTTTTTAAGCCGGGACAGTGAGTTTTCCATATCTTCTCTTGATCGAAAAACAGTGCCGACAAGCTTTCCTTTTGTAATTACATAGCTACCATCCGAGCGAAATCTATATGGGATACCATTGAATTCTCCACGATCATTTGTCTGACCACCGAGAGAGTTTTTGTCAGCTTCGCTCAGAACATTTTCAAGAATTTTCGACAAATACTGTTTATCATTCAAAGTGAGATATTTTTCTGCAAGCCTCGCCTCATATACTTGACCTCTCTCACGGGCGGCGGCGGCTGCTTGTCGAATTTCAGCATCAACTTCAATCAAAGTTTGCCAGCGATTTTCAGTATTACTTTGAGTGCTGGGTATCACATTTTCAGCTGACATCAAAATTGAGTGAATCAGGGCGATTGGAAACAACAGAGCTCCATAAATCCACTACGCAGCGAAGGAACGTCCCTTTCCCGAAGCTACTGTGGCAGGAATTAGCCCTAATACGATTTCAACTATAACAATAATCATAAGTCGTTTATCCTTCTGTCAAATCGCCAACTCATTAAACTCTATTTGTCATCGTTTCTGACTTTAGGGGTGCATTATACCTTCTTTTGCATGAGACGGTCACAGCGCGAGTTCGTTTTGCCTTCCTTCATCCAATCTAATCACTCCCAATAACTGCCAAGTCTGTGGCCGCTTCGCCATATTGCCTATCGCAAATGCCATACCGCGTTTCGGATAGTCTTCATTGAAGACTGTATTCATCCACTCCAACGCCTGCTTCTCACTTGTCCGGTGGCGTTCACGGAAGAACATGGCGTGGGCTTCCCAGTCGCCATTTTGATAGTTGTGTTTGCCGCTGTCGTCTTCGAATGAAAATCGGAAATCAAACGGTGATGGTTCGAGGTCGGCGAGTTTTTGGTCGAAGAAATCGTCTTGGCTGGCGGCCTGTTTGTAGGCTTCGCGTTCTTCGTCAAGTTCTGCTTTGCTTTTGGGCTTGGTGATGAAGCGTGTGTTGCGTGGCCTGATCAGTGCAAGAGATTGGCCACGTTCTGCAGCTTGGATTGCTGAACCCACGATGATGCGGTTTAAAGCGTTGGCCCGCTCTTTGTCCGGCAGTGCCTTGCCGACCTTTATGGATTCCTCATGCACATGACAGCTTTCGTAGCGTGAATCGCGCGTGGGTTTGCGATATTGAAAGTCGACCCAATCCCATCTGGAAAAACTTTGCTCGCCCTGAAGGTGGCGGAACCGAACAGGATAAAGCCGCTTCCAAATACCTTCCGCCGTGATGCCAGCGCAACAAACGGTTTCGCCATATTGCTTGCTAGGCTGCGGCAGCGCCTTGACGAGAATGATAACGCGGGCGTTGAGTGGCGAAATTGACATAGCGGGCTGGGCTGTCACCGTAGAGATCAAAAATGTCGTTGCCGTCTGCTCGCAGTGATTCAGTCACGATGGAACGGTGACACACGTTAGGGTCGCGTTCGAAACAAAGCAAGCAGGTGGCTTTGACTTGCACCGCGATTTCCAATTCTTTCAGCGCGGCTTGGGCCTCTGGTGTTGCAAGGTGCTTGCCGTAGATTTTGCGAAACAGGTCATATTTGCCAGAGCGGGCCGCTTCGCGACCTAGCTTAGGGTCTCCCAGTGCGTTGAAATGGACATAGTCAATTCCTGCTTCGCCGAGTTTGTTTTGCAGTGCTGTTTTTGAAAATCCTTTTTTGCGGGAGAGTGCTACAGCGCGAACATCGGCCAAAACTTCAATGCCAACGGCTTTCAGGGTTTGAACGAAGCGTTCAATGTCTGTGCCTTCGTAACCGATTGTGTAGACAGTGTTCATGATGTTGGTATCCCGCCGTGATGGTTAACGGTTTCTTAACGCCATGAGCAATGTGGCAAATTGGGTGGCCGAAAAGATGGGAAGCGACATGCGAGCTTTGGTTTATTTGAGGGTGTCGAGATGGGCGTAGTGTGCGGGAACTTCAGC
>CAXTKH010000112.1:0-2895 GCA_964244815.1 uncultured Aestuariivirga sp.
TGCATTCATCATCAGAAGGCAAAGTGCTGGAAGACCCATGGGAAGAAGCGCCGCCCTATGTTTACCAGCGCACAATTGCGCCGGAAGATGCACCAGATAAACCTACCTATGTTGAAGTTGAATTCAAGAATGGTGACCCCGTGGCCATTGATGGCAAGGCGATGTCTCCAGCCACTTTGCTGGCCGAGCTTAATCGCTTGGGCCACAACAATGGTATTGGTCGCCTTGATCTCGTTGAGAACCGTTATGTCGGCATGAAATCGCGCGGGGTTTATGAAACGCCGGGCGGTTCGATTTTGTTGGTGGCGCACCGGGCCATGGAGTCCCTCACGCTTGACCGCGAAGCGGCTCATCTCAAAGATTCCTTGATGCCGCGCTATGCCGAGCTGATTTATTACGGCTTCTGGTTTGCGCCAGAGCGCGAGATGTTGCAGACGATGATTGATAAATCCCAGGAACATGTGGAAGGCACAGTCCGTCTCAAGCTTTACAAGGGCAATGTGATTGTGGTGGGCCGCAAATCTGTGAAGTCGCTCTACAAGAATGATCTGGTGACGTTTGAAGATGATCGCGGTGCTTATGACCAGAAAGATGCGGCTGGGTTTATTCGGTTAAATGCGCTGCGGTTGCGGACATTGGCGGCGCGGAAGCGGAATAGTTAGTCACGGATTTCGAACTTGATTGGGGGCTGTCGATTTGAAAAATTTAGATAGTGAAACGATTATCCCCATTTTGGTTCTTTGCCTGCTTCTGGCTTGGTATCTTCCCGCTGTTGTCGGAAAATATAGCGGCAGGTCAAGCCAAGCTTTGCGCCATGTTGCAATTTGGCTCGGGCTGATTGTGGTGTTGGTTGGCGGCTACGCGTTTCGCCCAGAGCTGATAACGATCAAAGATCGGATTGCAGGCGTGATGATGCCCGGCCAGGCAATTGATCAAGGCGGTGGCGCGATTGTCATCAACAAACGCGCTGATGAAGCTCATTTCAGCATTTCTGGCTCTGTCAACAAACAAAACACAGAGTTTGTGCTTGATACGGGGGCTAGCGCCGTGGTTTTGACGCATGATACTGCGCAGCGCCTTGGCCTGTTGGCAGGCGAAGACGCCTACACCCAAACAGTTTCCACCGCGAATGGCATAACCAAGGTAGCGCCAATCCGCATTGACGAATTGCGCATCGGTTCCATCATTCTCCAAGATGTAAAAGCTAGCGTGGCCAAGCCCGATGAGTTGGATGTGAATTTGCTCGGCATGTCGTTTCTTTCGCGTCTGAAAGGATATGCGGTCGAAGCTGATCAGCTCACGTTGCGGCAATAGTTGTACAGCCATTTGGCATAGCTGCTGAAAGCCATTGCTAAACTTAAAACAGATAGGGCCAGAAGGTGAGAGCGCCGATGACAACGGCACCGATGGCAGCCATTAATACTGCACCTGCTGCTGCATCTTTGGCCACACCGATCATTTTATGGTGCTCGGGGTGAAGCGCATCGCATACTGTTTCGACGGCTGTATTCATGATTTCGGTTGTCCACACGAGTGTGATTGCAAGTGAGATCCAGCGCCAGTCATTCATGGATATCTGCAGATAGAAACCAATCAAAACAACAACCGCCGCAACAGCGCTTTGAATCCAGATCGCATGACCGATTTTAAACGCATAGATAAGTCCCGCAATCGCATAACCAAAGGCTCGCATGCGGCCGGCTATGCTGAAGCGGTTGTCTTCAATCATACGAGTGCCTGCAGCTCTTTCAAAATCGCTTCGCCCATTTGCGTGGTGTTGGTGTTTGCAGGCACATCTCCAGCGATGTCTTTGGTGCGCAGGCCTTTGGCCAATACCGCAGAGATGGCTTGGTCGAGTTTGTCGGCCCAATCGCCCATTCCGAATGAATAGCGCAAGCACATGCCGAAGCTGGCGATCATGGCGATGGGGTTGGCAGCACCGGTTCCTGCAATGTCAGGGGCTGAGCCATGTACGGGCTCATACAAGGCTTTGCGGCGCTTGGTCTTTGGATCGGGTGCGCCCAATGATGCAGAAGGCAACATGCCAAGCGAACCTGTGAGCATGGCGGCCACATCTGATAGAACGTCGCCGAACAAGTTATCGGTCACGATTACATCATACTGCTTGGGCCAGCGTACCAGCTGCATGGCGCAATTATCGGCCAGCACATGTTCGAGCTGCGCTTCTGGATATTCATTGGCGTGAATGCGGGTGACAATCTCGTGCCAAAGAACGCCTGTCTTCATCACGTTGCGCTTTTCAGCTGATGATACTTTGTTTTTGCGAGTCTTGGCCAATTCAAAAGCCACGCGGGTGATGCGTTCGATTTCGAAGGTGTCATAGACTTGCGTATCAATGCCGCGTTTTTGGCCATTGCCCAGATCAGTGATGGTTTTGGGTTCACCGAAATAAACGCCGCCCGTAAGCTCGCGCACGATAAGGATGTCGAGGCGTTCAACCACATTGCGCTTCAAGGACGATGCGTCAGCCAAAGCTGGATAGCAAATGGCGGGCCGCAAATTTGCAAATAACCCTAAATCTTTGCGGAGACGCAGGAGGCCTGCTTCAGGGCGCACTTCGTAAGGCACCTTGTCCCATTTCGGGCCGCCCACTGCGCCGAAGAGAACGGCATCAGCGACTTGGGCCTTTGCCATATCTTCCACTGAAATGGCTTTGCCGTGCGCATCAAAAGCTGAGCCGCCTACTAATCCGCGATCAGTATTGAAAGTGGCAATGCCCTGTTTAGTGAGCCAATTTAAAATCTTTTCAACCTCAGCCATAACTTCAGGGCCAATGCCGTCACCAGGGAGGAGGAAAAGATTGTAAGTTGCCATGAGGTTCTCGCTTTATTTGATTTTCCGCGCTTGCTAGCGGGTTCGTTGTTCAGTGGCAAG
>CAXTKH010000113.1:0-2695 GCA_964244815.1 uncultured Aestuariivirga sp.
TCCTCAATCACCAACCGAAAATACACTGGCTCCAATGGCCTCTGCTCTCCATGTTGCACCGTCTGAAGATAGCCAGGTTCCCACCATAGATTTTGTTTCTCCAGCAGCTTGAAAGCCAGCTCGCGGTTTGTGTCGGTCAGTTCCTCATATTTTGCGTTGACGATAACGCTTGTCCAATCAACGGGGCTGGTGATTTCGTCGACGAGAACACAGACGAGCGGATTTTCGCGCATCCAGTTTATTTTTTGGCCTACAGTGCCAAAGCTGTACAAGAAATTTTCGTGATACACATAGTTGAAGGGCGTGATGTAGGGCTGGGAACTGTTGGTACAGGCCAATCTGCCGAGACGACGCTCACTCAAAAATTTTACGCTGGCGGTTTCCGTGAGTTCTTCAATATGCACAGCTCACCTCTTCATAATGTGTTGGACTGAAATGCGGCAACTGCTCTTAGAGATGGGAAGGCAGAAAGCAGATTACAATGAGATAGAATTCTCAAGCTAACTCAGCTTTACCTCCGGCAGCGGCACACTCAGATCAACCTCTGCTACCAAAGGCAAATGATCCGATGCTACTCTGGCTAGCGGCGAGCTATGGATTGCAAAGTTGGTGATCAAGCCACGTGGCCAATCCAGAACACGGTCCATGGGCAGCATTGGCATTCGGGAAGGGAAGCTGGGCGTGGCGGGTTGGAAACCGAATACGGTATCAAGCACGGCTAAAGCCGAACGCCGCACGCGCCGCCATTCGTTGAAATCACCCAGCATCAATGTGGGCATGGGAGGCATGGCGAGGAAGTGGTCCAGGATTGCGTTGACCTGCATGATGCGCGACCGACGTAGCAGCCCCAGATGAACTGCAATAACTCTGAAGCGCCCCTCGCCCAGATCAAGTTCTGCAAACACAGCGCCGCGGGGTTCAATGCCGGGAAGATGAATGCGCGAGCGGTGATAATAAAGTGGTGTGCCACGCACCAGCAAGGCGTTCCCATGCCAGCCATGTCCATCGATAACATCAGACTGGACGAGAAGTTTGAGGCCCGTCTCGCTTTCGATCATAGCGGGGTTGAGCAATCCGGTGCGCGTTCCGATGCGGTGATCAACTTCTTGCAAAGCTACAACATCTGCATTCAATTCTTTGACTACGGCAACGATCCGTTCAGGTTGCACCAAGCCGTCAACGCCACGGCATTTGTGGATGTTGTACGATGCGATTTTCATGATGTCGGCAAAGTTGCTCTCTATAAATATGGGATCAGCAACCGGACGGCGGCATCCCGACACTTAACAACGAACGAACGTGCATCAAGTTCACTTAAAGTCAGTGGGGTCACACTGTTTTCATCAATCTCAAGAGAAAGCTGGGTGGCAAGTACCGCGTCATAAGCTTCAATCGCCATTTCGAAATTGAGACGCATGCTGCGCGTATCCCAATTGGGACTGCCAAACAAGCACCATGTATCATCAACAACCGTCAGTTTAGAATGATCAAAAGGCGGCGGCGCTTTGAAAACCTGGCAGCCGACTTGTAACAGTGGAGCCACATGCGCGTGCATCGCCCAATCCATCGGTGCGTGATCACTGAATTCAGGGATCACGATTTTAACTTCAACACCGCGCGTGACGGCCAAGTGCAGTGCTGACATCAATAACTCATCTGGTAAAAAATAGGGTGTGGCTATCTTGATAGATTTTTGCGCAGCAGAAATTGCTGACAACAAAGTGATCGATAGCTGTTCAGTTTCTTGATCAGGGCCAGATACGATAATACGCGCCTTCACCTTGCCAGCCATATGGTGATGAGGATTCCATGATTGCTCATCCAGATTTTCGCCGCACGCAAAAAGCCAATCATCGATGAAGTCATCGGTGATTTGCCGAACGATTGGTCCACTGAGCCGGAAATGGGTATCTCGCACTTTGATTTTTTTCTTTTTGCGACCGGTATTTTCGTCTGAAATATTTAGTCCGCCGATAAAAGCTTTCATTCCATCAATGATTAAAACTTTTTTGTGCTGGCGCAAATTTATAGAATGCATCTGCCACGGCCAGATTGAATTCATGAAGCGAACAACGGGAATGTTCTGTTCCTTGAAACGCTTGAATGTTTTTTTGCCGCTACCAAAACCGTCAATCATAACGCGAACAATAACGCCTCGTTTATTCGCATCGCCCAGCGCATCGATGAATTCCTGGCCGATTTTATCGGAGCGAAAGATGTAAGATGTGAGCGCTACAGTTTTTTGTGCGCCTTTGATGGCAGCCAACATTTGCGGATAAGCATCATCGCCGTCATGCAGCGGTAGATCGATATTGGCTTCGACCAACGGTCGACGTGTGACTGCGCCGACAGTTGCTTTTAACATGGAATAAGTATCAGAGGTTAAATTGCCATCTTTGCTTTTTAAACCTTTGCCTTTGGATGGACGGCGCATGATGCGGGCGCGGCGCTGGATACGGTTGATGCCGAATGCGTAATACAGCAGAGTGCCAAAATATGGTGCAAGCCAGGCCAAGCCAATCCATCCCACGGCAGAATGCACATTGCGCTTGTGCAAGAGAATATGGGCAGTCACGACCGACGAAATGCAAATTGAAAGGATCAGATAAACAATGGCGGATGGCTGCCACATATTACTCATCGCTGTTTTCTAAGCCACCGCTCTATGCAGCGCACATTGCTTCCAAAGCGCATC
>CAXTKH010000114.1:0-2516 GCA_964244815.1 uncultured Aestuariivirga sp.
CATTATTCCGAATGCGCGAAGTGTGGGTGTGGAGATTGAGCGGGGGCGGTGAGGGGGCATGAACTCCAACACCTAGTATATTGCAGTCAATTGAAACTTGCACTATTTCATTTTAATAATGAGTGATAATCGGACTGTTAATCAATTGAGCGCTCTTTCTGCAGGTCGAGTGATTCTGGGATTTATTATTGCGCCTTTGGTGGCCGCACTCTTGCTCGCCGCTCTTGTGCCTCTCTATGCAGGTTTGCACAGCCTGCCCGAAAGAATTTTCCGAACATTACCTCTTTATTTGGTTGTTGGTGGCTATGTGCCAACGATTATCTTTGGCATTCCTGCATACTTCCTGCTTCGTAAACGATTGCGACCAACAGCAGTGAACTGCGCTCTAATTGGGGCAGCTGTGGCTATTGCGCCATGGTTTATTTTGAGGTTGGTAACTCCACTACCTAACGAAGCTTTTAGTGGTGGTCATGTGACTGTCCTCCATCAGTATTACACTTTTTGGGGCTGGTTAGATCTTGCGACAAATGTTGGCTATTTGTTTTTGCTCGGCGCATTTGCTGGTTTTGTGTTTTGGTTCGTCGCTGCATTCAGGCCCGGCAAAACACGATAATTCCGGAGATAGTTAAGTATAGTGTTTCGGTATTTTTCTGCCATCACTTGCCATCACTTGCCATCTCTGATATCAACAGTACATGCCAGAACCTCAACTTTCCGTTCGATCTTCCAAAGCTCTCAAGCTTGCGCATTCACTTGCCAAGAAAGAGCGGCGCACAGTCTCGCAGGTGGTGGAGCGGGCGTTGGAGCTTTACGCTCATGTGGAGCCGGAGCGCGAGGCTGCGCCTGATTTTTACGCGCGGATTTCGCGTGAATATGGCACTGATATTGATTTGGACGCAGCGATCCGCGAGGGGCGAAAACCGAATTCAGGGATTGATCTTTGATTTTTCTCGACACGAATGTGGTGTCGGAGCTTGTAAGGCCGCAGCCTAATCCACAAGTAATTGCGTGGTTGACCAAGCATGATTTGTCTTTGGCGCTTTCGACGGTGGTCTTGGCTGAGATTACCTACGGCATCGAAAAAATAAGGCCTGATGAGCGGGCGCGGAGGCTCGAAGGCTTTCCTGCTGAATTGCAGCGCCGTTTTGCGGGCAAACTCTATAGTTTTGATCAAGAAAGCGCCTTGCTTTATGGTGTGTTGATGGGACATTCGCGCAGACAGGGCCGCATTGTTTCAACAGCAGATGGGATGATTGCTGCCGTTGCTCTGCGTTACCAAGGGGAATTGGCCACTCGCAATGTTGACGACTTTGTGTTGCCAAATCTGGTAGTCCATAATCCTTGGACTGAGTGAGACATGACTGACGCACCTAAACTTATTGGCACCGACCTGATCGCTGATTTTGTCACTAGGCTTCCGACCAAGCCTGGCGTCTACCGCATGTTTGATGCGAATGGTGATGCAATTTATGTGGGCAAGGCCAAGAACCTGAAGAACCGCGTTTCAAATTATGCGCGGGGGCAGGGGCATAATAATCGTATAGCTCTGATGATCAGTATCACCTGTAACATGGAATTTGTAGTGACGGCTTCTGAGGCTGAAGCGCTGTTGCTTGAAGCTAATCTCATCAAGAAATTGAAACCGCGCTTTAATGTGATTTTGCGAGATGATAAGTCATTTCCCTATATCTTGATTGCGAAGGATCATGAGGTTGCGCAGCTGTCCAAGCATCGTGGTGCGCGGAACCGTCAGGGCAGTTATTATGGGCCGTTTGCATCGGCTGGATCGGTCTATCACGCTATTAATACTTTGCAGAAAGCGTTTCTTCTAAGAACTTGTAATGATAGCGTTTATTCTAATCGTACGCGGCCCTGTTTGTTGCATCAAATCAAACGCTGTTCAGCCCCTTGTGTGAACTTGGTTTCGCTTGATGATTACAATGAATTGGTGCGCGAGGCGGAGGATTTTCTGTCGGGTAAAAATAATGCAGTGAAGGCCGAACTCGCCAAGCGCATGGAGGAGGCGGCCGAGGCTTTGGAGTTTGAAACAGCGGCGCGGTTTCGCGACCGGATTCAGGCGATGAGTTTTGTGACGGCCACGCAAGGTATAAACCCACAAGGCATCGAAGAGGCTGATGTGTTTGGTTTGGCTTTCGAGGGCGGGCAATTTTGTGTGCAAGTATTTTTTATACGTGCTGAACAAAATTGGGGAACGCGCGCCTATTTTCCGAAGGCTGATAAATCGATGAGTGAGGGCGAAGTGCTTTCAGCTTTCATCACGCAGTTTTATGATGACAAGCCGATACCAAGGCAGATTATGCTATCGCATGACGTTGAAGAGCAAGCTCTGTTGGAAGAAGCCTTCACAGCTCATGCGGAGCATAAAGTTGAAATTCTGATTCCGCAGCGTGGCGAGAAAAAAGCACTGACGGATTATGCCGTCACCAATGCGCGCGAGGCTAATGGGCGCAAGATGGCGGAGACTTCTTCGCAAACGAAATTGCTTGATGGTGTGG
>CAXTKH010000115.1:0-2029 GCA_964244815.1 uncultured Aestuariivirga sp.
TCCCCTTTCTTGCCTCATTTGGGCCACCCTACGGCCACAACCCTCACCCAAATTCCGAGTCGGACGGCGACATGATGATCGATAAACCCAAACGAGAGGGGAATAACAACGATGACCATGCCGCAACGACACTGGTGGCACGAACTAAACACCTGGGAGCCAGAGGCAGCCCTTGCTTTCTATGGCCGAACCTTGGGTTGGGAGTTTGAACCTTCGCCATTGCCAGATGGTGCAGCTTATTGGATTGCCAAGAAAGACGGCAAGCCTGTGGGCGGAATATTTGAACTCACCGCACCTGAATATGATGGCATTCCTTCTCACTGGATGACCTATCTCTCTGTGGCTGACATGATCAAGGCCGAACAAAACACTTCCAATGCCGGTGGCGAAGTCATGCGCTCACCCGTAAAAATCCCAGGGGTCGGCAAGCTTGCTGTCGTCACCGATGCCACAGGGGCATTGATCGGACTCATTGAGCCTGATCACGCCCACGCGTTGGCCGTCACCCATTAGGCCACAAACCGGGGGCCTATGCTCTCCCAAGGAGCAACCTCCTCCAGCTTTGCTGGGGGAGGTTTTTTATCGATGTGGCCCTAGCAAACGAATTAGCTGCCCTCTAGCGTGCGCGCATGCTCCTCGTCCTGTCATGCCTAATCATATTCTTCGCTGCAATTGTGCGTGGATTTTCTGGCTTTGGGTTTTCGTTGCTTACGATCACAGCATTGTCTTTGTTTTATCCACCAGCGGAAATCATCCCTTCGATATTTATGTTGGAATTAGCCGCCAGCGCTAATCTTTTGCCGAGCATTTGGACGGACATTCATTGGAAATCACTAGCACCTCTCACACTTGGGTGCTTGATCGCTACACCTATCGGTGTCTGGGCATTGGCCAATTTTCCTGCCGCACCCATGCAGATTGCGCTAAGCGTCTTTGTTCTGGCGGCAACTTTTCTAATGTTGAGGGGCTATGCGCTCAAAACCATGCCGGGGCTTTTTGCTTCAACATTGGCAGGGGCCGCTTCCGGATTGTCTAACGGGGCATTCGGTATTGGTGGGCCGCCCGTAATCCTTTTCTATTTTGCTTCACCTGCCGGAAATTTAGCTGGCCGCGCATCATTAGTTGCGTTCTTCTTGGCAACGGATGTAATCGGCTTAGCCAACCAATCTGTACACGGATTGATTACGCAGGCTACCGTAGCTCAAGCTGCGGTTTATCTCCCTGCCCTACTCGCTGGCGTGTGGATTGGTGCGCGGAGTTTTAAATCAGTTGATCAAGCCAAATTTAAGAAGATCGTGCTGATTATTCTCGCGCTACTGGCGATCATAATTTTGATAAAAGCACTATTGTCGTTGTAAGCTTAAATCCAACGCCGTACTTTTTGAATGTATGTCAAATAAGTCGTACCAAATTTTGAATGCATGGCACGCTCTTCGGGCCAGATCTGAAACCGCAAGATATAAAGCTCAAACAATATCGGCCCCAATACAGCCCAAGGTGCCGCAAGATAGACCAACCAAGCAAACAGCAGCGCTAACATCGAAACATACATCGGATTACGTGAGAAGTTGAATGGGCCAGACGTCACAAGATTTGAAGCGCGTTCAATCCTTACAGGATCAATTGTCGTTTTACTTTTGCGAAACAACATAATAGCGGGCGGGCCAAAGAACAAAGCTATGGCGACAAAGAACAAGATCAAAAACAGTTTTAAAATGAATGGCAAATGCCACACACGTGTGTAATGCGCCAAAACCCACATTACGATGGTAGCAAAGATCAATACAATCGGCGGCGGAATTTTGTGTTCAAGCGCGGTCATCGTTGTCTCTCCAATTGAATGCGCAATCTAACCGAACCTCAAAAAAACAATAGGCCCAGATCGCTCTGGGCCTTTTTCTATTCTATCACAACACTCACTCAGCCGCCGCCGCAGGCAACTGAGACTTCGTTTGCTCATCAATGATCAGCTTATCGCGCTTATCCGCAATGGCGCGGAAGCGTGCGAGCATGCCGCCGGTGCCGGCTG